>JBLIGQ010000041.1:0-25104 GCA_047636995.1 Flavobacteriales bacterium
AAAGGGTGGTAAGAGCCTTTTTTTTTGTTTGATTATTCAAACATTTTAAGAAACGCTTTGTTAACACAATGGGAGAAGACAAGCAAGAAACAGCTTTCTTTCTGTTCGTTGCTTATCTTCCCGCTTCAAACTGATTAATCGAACCCTAAAAAATAGTTCATGAAACGCAAAGCAACAGCCGTATGGAACGGTTCAGGTAAAGAGGGGGGTGGTAAACTTTCTTCACCAAGTGGAGTGCTCAATAGCACGCCCTATTCATTTAGCGCAAGATTCGAAAGCGAAGACGGAAAAGCAGGAACAAATCCGGAAGAGTTAATTGCGGCTGCACATGCAGGTTGCTTTAGCATGGCATTGAGTTTTCAATTGGGTGGTGCCGGATTTACACCAAACGCATTGAATACAGAAGCAGTTATTACCATGGAAAATATAGATGGTGGCTTCAAAATGACACACATTCAGTTGAATTTAGAAGCAGACATTCCTGAGATTTCTAAAGAGAAATTCTTAGAACTAGCGAACAACGCGAAAGAGGGTTGTCCGGTTTCTCAAGCCTTGTCTTCAGTTGAAATGTCACTGAACGCTGAGTTGAAATAAGCGCGAAGAAAAATGCCATAAAAAAAGGGGATGCAAACGCATCCCCTTTTTTTATGGCATCAATAGGCCAAATCCTGTTCACAACTTTCTGACTTAGCCCATCTCCTCAATCTCAATCATTTTGAAAGGGATGTTGATGATGGCATCGTAGTCTTCGCCCGCTTCTAACATGTCTTCATCATCTTCTTCGTAATACCAATTGATGGTAATTTCGTTGTTAATTGCCTCTAGCTTTTTGAATAGATCAAGAATGCATTTAGAGGAACTGGTGTTAAAATACTCCAGTTGAATATTCAATATTGTTTTGGTCTGTGGCGCCTGTGAGTAGGACTCAATCCAATCAATCAGAGGCTTATAAAACTCAATGGAATTTTCGGGAATGGATCTTCCCTTAATTTCTAGTAATCCTCCTTTTGTCTCAAAAACCACTGATGGTGTCTTCGGGGTGCCTTCTATTCGGATGTCTTCCATCTCAAGAAACTTTTACATTAAATGTGAAAAATAAGCGCTCGTCATCCAATGGAGAGAAACAGTATTCCATTTGCTTTCCGGATTTACGTGCAATATCGATAAATCCTAGACCAGCTCCACCCTTTTCTGAGAACTTTCCATTAACAAGCCGTTCTTGGTATTGTTTTCGAATAACTTTTGTCTCCAGTTGATTTAAGTGCTCCAGGCGTCCTTGAAGGGGCCGCATTTGTGATTTATCTATCGTATTGCCCGTTGCAATTCTTATCCCATCATCTCCTGCAAGCATCATAATGATGTCAGTAGACTCTCCTTTTTGCAGATTTGGGTGCTCATTGCTGTGTTTAAATAAATTCTGGAGGCATTCAACGAGGATGTTAAAGGCTTTCTTTCGTGTTTTGGTCTCGCAACCGATGGCGAGTAGTTTTTGTTCAGCAATTTCAAGCAAGGCATCTAACAATTGCTCTGAGACCGCTCCTCGAAATGCCAACATTACGCTGTCATCTGAGAATTCTCCAAATTGATGGAAGATTTCGTTTGATGGTTTCACAATTTTAAATTTGTGGAACGGAAACACAAAAGTTAATAAGTCACTTGGTTTGTGGCAAAGTTAATGGCAATTCCTAATATTGCGCATTCAAAAGCGTAAGATGAATCCAATTAGTATGTCAGAAAAAGCTGATGAAGAATGGTTTGCCTCATGGTTCGACTCTGAGTTTTATCATATTTTGTATGGTCAACGTGATGAAAATGAGGCTGCTGGATTTATTTCATCCTTGGTTTCTGAACTGAAGTTAACAACAGGAATGCACATTCTTGATCTCGCTTGTGGCAAAGGGAGACATACCCGTGTGTTTCACAGAAGTGGATTTAATGCATTTGGAGTAGATCTTTCTCCAGAAAGCATTGCTTACGCGAAAATAAATAGTGCAGAGGAGATTCGCTTTGATGTTGCTGATATGCGCAATTTCGACTTGCATGAAACCTTTGATGTGGTCGCCAACTTATTTACGAGTTTCGGCTACTTTGATTCGATGGATGAAAACCTCCAAGTTTTAAAACAGGTTAAAAAGCATTTGAAACCTAGAGGTGTATTCATCTTAGATTTTTTCAATGCAACTTGTGTGAAAAACGACTTGATTCTTGAAGAGACGATTGTCCGTGAAGGAATAAATTTTCACATTCGAAGAAGTATTCAAGGCGATCATATTGTAAAAGCCATCGATTTTGAATCTGATGGAAAGGAGTTTCATTTCGAAGAACGAGTTCAAGCATTGGGATTGAGGAACATGAAGGCATTGTTAAAGAACGCTAGATTTACCCTAGATCATGTATTCGGTTCATATGAGTTGGAAGAATTCAATGAACAAAATTCGTCAAGATTAATTTTGATTTGTAGCCATGAGTGAATTGTTAACTTATAGTATCCTCCTCTGCGGAACAGCTTTGTTGGGTGGTGCTATTATCCATGTTGCTGGGGCGAAACTTTTAAAACATTTGAAGCTGCTGCTTTCATTTGGAGGAGCGTACCTTATTGGATTATGCTTCCTTCACTTGGTGCCAGAAGTTTTCGCAACGGGCGGAAAAACAGCCGGCTGGTATGTGCTGGCAGGTTTCATGCTGCAGTTGTTGCTTGAATATTTGAGCCAAGGAATTGAGCATGGTCACTTTCATGAACAACAAGGCAAGAAGCGATTTCCACTCATGATTTTTGTGAGCTTATGCATTCATGCTTTTATTGAAGCCATGCCTTTGACAGGCGGTATCCATGATCATGATCACGGACATGACCACGGTCATGTGAATTTAGACGGAGATTCACTGCTGATTGGAATTCTAATTCACAAATTGCCGGTCGCCATGGTGCTTGCTGGGATGCTATTGTCTTCCGGATTGAAAGCAGGTTACCGATGGACGCTCATCGCATTATTCGGATTAATGCCCGTATTTGGACTGCTACTTACAGATGTGTTGATTAACCATTCAGGGATCGATATGAACATATTGATAACCGCATTGAGTGGGGTGCTGATTGGTATTCTTCTGCATATTTCAACAACAATATTATTCGAAACTTCTGATGGACATCACTTTAACTTAACGAAACTACTCGTGGTTGTTTTTGGTATTTTAATGGCGGCTCTTACTCTGTGATGAATAAAGTTCTTCCTTAAAGTAGGGGACTTATCCACAAAATTGTACTATTTTTAACAGAGCTAATCCAATGCAAAGTGGAATTACTGCGTAAAGAAGGTGCAAGTTGTATGGAAGGTTTCATTGCGAGAGCGGGAATCTTGAAATTACACAGTTCGAAAATCACGTTCGAATTTAAAGATAAGGGGACTTTTGACAAGCTCAGCTTGCCGTTGAGTGAGATTGATAAAGTAGATTTTTTCCGGACCCTTTCAATCATTCCAAATGGATTGACCCTGTTTCTGAAGAGCGGAGATATGACTCATTTTGTAGTTGACGACCGGAAATCTTGGCAAGAAGCAATAATGAGAGCAAAGAGAACACAGGCTGTTTAAGTTTCATATTGGGAGTTTAACTCCCTAGATGGCAATAAGAACAGGTCTTTGATTAGTTAAAAATTTGATAAACAGATAGGTAGGGTTTGGCAAGGTCTTGGTGAAAGGCTAGCTACCAAAATGAATGCTTAAATCGATTTGTATGAAAACGTTTAGCACAAAACTCGTCAATGAAAAGGTGGAATTTATTTTCATCAAAAAGAAAACGAACAAAAGAATTCTGGTTTTTGCTAATTATTTGAACTGAGATGTAACCTCAGAAAGTGAGTTCCGTATGATGTAGTTAGACTGAGGTCTTTAACGAAACTACTTTACACTGTGAAACGCTGCCGAATTAGAATAAACATCCGAAAGTTCGAGTCAATTCAATTGTACAACAAGAATTTGGGTTTCGAGGTATTCAACCATTGCTTGAACTAGGATTACGAAAATATTTTTAATGCGCTATTTAGAGCGTCTGACAGGTGTTCATTATGAACGCCTGTTTTAATTTCGGACCGTTCGAACCAGTTCAACATCAGTTCAGTTGGCATGTTTCCAGTGAGGTCATCAGCTGCCATCGGACATCCGCCATAGCCCTTTAACGCACCGTCAAATCTTCTGCAACCAGCGCCGTGGGCTGCCGCAATTTTCTCTTCCCAGGTGTCAGGAGTCGTATGAAGATGTGCTCCAAACTCTACTTCAGGGAGCTCTTCAATCACGGCTTCAAAGATTGATTTTATATTGTCTGGATTAGATACGCCAATGGTATCGCTCAGCGCAATAATCTGTACGTCTAATTCTCGTTTGAGTCGCTCACACCATTGAATGGCAATGTCTGGATGCCAGGGTTCGTCATAAGGATTTCCAAAAGCCATGCTGATGTAAAGGACCAGTTGCTTGCTGTTCTTCAAGCAAAGACTTTGAATTTCTTCTACCCGCGTAAGTGATTCTTCAATGGTTGCATTCGTATTGCGCATTTGAAACTTCTCTGAAATAGAGAAAGGATAGCCCAGAAAGTTGATTTCTTCATGTGCACAAGCATCAATTGCACCGCGCGTATTCCCTACAATGGCAAGCAGTTTGGTGTTCGTTTCATTCAACTCAAGCTTAGATAGAACCTCTGCCGTGTCACGCAACTGAGGAATCGCCTTAGGCGAAACAAAACTCCCGAAATCTAAGGTGTCAAATCCTACTTTCAACAACTGATTGAGGTATTCAATCTTCACGTTGGTAGGGATAAATTCGTGGATGCCTTGCATGGCATCCCTCGGACATTCAATGATTTTCATGGGCTTCGTTCTGAGTGTAGGAGCAATCTTACGATTTAGTTAGTGCCACTCCTACAGTTTTCAAGTTAAGGTAAAGATAGATTTGTAACGAACAATATGAAAAGTATGAAACGCATTCTTCTTATCGATTCAGATACCGTGACAGGTGAGTTGACAAAAAAGTTCCTCAAGAATTTTAATTACAACGTTGACTTAGTTACTACAGGTAAAATGGCTTTGGACTTGATCAATCAATCTCGTTATGACTTGGTCCTTTCTGATACTGAAGTGAATGGGTTAGGAGGATTTGATGTTTTGAAAATCATGAAAAAGTGTTTTATTGATGTTCCTTTTGCATTTTTCACCGTGAATGATGATGCATCAACAGGAATTGAAGCAGAGAGTTTGGGGGCTATTAAGGTCATCAGCAAACGCACTGACTACATCAATCTACCGCACATCCTTGACAATTATTTCTATAGATCGCATAATATGGTAGCATGATTGGAACATTTTTGTTCTAACAAACGTAAGTATACTCGAGGGGTTGATTGAAACTGAGTGGGAGAAAGTTCTAACCCTAATGAGTATAAAATGACAATTCAAGAATTTTGTGGTCTTCCGATGGATGAGAAGACCAATTACATGTGGGACAACGGTATATGTCATGGTCAACGTCTGATTAATAACAGCTACATCGTTTGTATTTTCAGCTTGGGTGAGTTTTTTGTTGAAGCGCGCTATTCTTGTAGTAATAACAAGGTAGATGCTATTCTTCCTCTGAGCGATCTTTTGCAATGGGAAGGCTATGTTGACCGTGTGTTGCGACAGGTAATCCATTTGAGTTAAAGAGATAGGTTGAAGCATTGCCATATTGAAGAACCGTATCAGTAACGGCATTTGCACATGGCATCAATGCACTCCACCCTTCATATGTTCGTGTTTTTCGAACTATAATTCCGTCCCAGTCGACGGTTTTTTTTTGCTCCATTAATTCAGAAATGACCAGATGTTCGATGCCCCATTCTGCTTCTCTTTTCCAAACCAGAAATGGTGACCGTATTAAAGTGTCTGCTTTTAGTTCTATAACATTGGCTCCATAACGTTTCACCCATCCTGAAACAGCCCCGTTTCTGTACTTTCCTGAAACAACTAGCAATGCTTCTCTTTCATTTCGAATCCCCAATACCAGGTTTTTTGAGCCTGTAAAAACCGTCAGCTCTAAGAAGGGTGTTCTTCTCATGATCACACAAGTGAGTAGCATTGCCAAAGCAAGGATGCTAACCTTGTAGGAACGTCGCTTCCGCTGGGTCCCTAGCACGTGGAAAAAGGCCAGCAAAAAAGTGTAAAGCACAATAACCTCGAAAGTTGAAAGGGATAGGCCTTCAGCACTGGAGAACCAGATGTCTGATGTCCATGTGGCCAGCAGGATTAAAGCGCCGCCGAGCCATTCTACCAGTAAGAAGATCCATTCAAATTCAATTCCGAAAGAGCCTAGAAGAAGAAGGACCAAGGCTCCATACAATATGACCGTTGCTAGGGGAATGGCAATGAGATTTGCAGGTAAAAAGAGGAGCGGGAAGTTGTGGAAGTAATAGATACTAAGCGGACTGCTTCCTGCCTGAGCGGCGGTAGAAACACAAGCGCCATTTACAATCTTATTGACTTGCAGGTGTTGAGTTCGGAACAATTTTGACAAGATGGGCGCCCACATCAAAATGGCTCCTACGGCGGCAAATGAAAGTTGAAAGCCAACCGAGAAGAGCGCATTGGGTTCTGCCAAAAGAATAAAAGTTCCGGCGGCCCCCAATTGATTGATAGAACTTGTTGTGACCTGTAAGACTTGTGCCAAACCAATTAAAGAGAGCATGGTTGCTGCGCGAAGGACTGAAGCTTGGAAACCGGTGAGCCATGCGTAAAGCCAAACGATGGTCAATGCTGAACAAAACCAAAACAGACGGATTGTTTTTTTTCTAGATCGCTTTAGGAGGAGCAAGGGAAGACCTGCCACAAGGCTCACATGCAATCCACTAACTGCTAGCAAATGCATCACTCCAGCTCTGCTAAATGCGTTTTTGGTGGCGGTTGAAAGCATGCGCTTATCTCCTGTTGTGAAAGCTACAAGCAAACCATTTACTTCCGGGTTCTTTATCTGCGCGAATTGATGTTGAATCCATGCATGGGAGGTCTGTTTCAGAGAGGATAATTCCACATTGTTAAGCAGCTGAATTTCTGATAAAATCACTTGGGCTATGAATCCTTTGGCCTCGTTAAACCGCTTTTGATCAAACTCAAAGGGGTTTTTTGGCGGCTGAAAGCTATTGAGTTTGCCCGTGAACAAATGGGTACGACCCGTTTTTAAAGAAATGGTATCTGGCCTTGTGGTGAAGCAGATCACTTTCGCTCTGAATTGGCCCATAGAATCTACTAGCCATCCTTCAGCAACAATCAGTTTTTCTTTGAGCTGCACGTTTTCACAATAGAACGTACCGCTAATTTCGCCCTCTTTTGGATGGTATGATTTAGGCGTAACCCCGTTAGATGCCTGGGCGCCACAGCCGATGAACAAAATCCAAATGGCAATGGATTCAATTACATAGAGCCCTTTGTTCCATTTCCTCAGAAATAAAAGGACAAGAAATAGGAGTGTCGAACCCCAAATAAGGAACGTCCAAGAAATGGTTGCAGTACTATATTGCTGCAGTAAAATTCCTATTGCTACAGCAAGGGCTGTTTTGATGAGCGGATACGAAAGGGGAGTGTTCACCTCCAAAAAGTAGGTCAACCAATGACAGGTTCAACAACAACTTTGTACGCGGTACCTTTAACTTTACGAGCGTAGAAAATTCTTTGGATCAAGCTCTTTGAACGTGCGCTTTCCTTTGAAGAAATACATTTTCAAGATACTTTGCTTGTACCAACCACTTCTATTCGGATTGCTCGTTTGATTCATGATGGACTTTCGCTTCTTCATCATTTTTGGAACTGCGGCATAGAAGGCCAAATGAGCCTTGAGGACAGCCCATGTATAGCTGAGTTTCCCTTCCGTTAGAAAACGCATTGCAGCAACGCCGTCAAGAATAAGTCTTCGCGTAAAAAGCGGAATCAATGGACCTGAATTGTAATTCTTGATGAGGATGAATAAATTGTTCCGAAAGTTCAAGTAGGTTTTGAACGGATTGAGCTTGTTAAGTGTTCCACCACCGACGTGAAAAACATGAGAACCGCCGCATGCTCCCACTTTCATGCCTTTATTTTTTAGTCGCCAGCACAAATCAATTTCTTCCATGTGGGCGAAAAAATCTTCATCAAGACCACCAACTTCATGGTAGGCCGTTGCTTTCACAAAGAGGCTAGCTCCTGAAGCCCAAAAGACCTCTTTGTTCTCATCGTATTGCTGCTCATCTTTTTCGAAACCGTCAAAGATTCGACCTGCGCAGAAAACATATCCATCTTTATCAATGAACCCTCCTGTGGCGCCGGCATGTTCAAACCATTCCTTTCGATGGAAGTCGCGGATTTTTGGCTGGCATGCGGTCATGTCTTCGTTTTCCATGAACGCGACAACCGGAGGGATCCAATTTGGAGTGACTTCTACATCACTGTTCAGTAAGACGTAAATGTCTGCGCGAATGTGTTTGAGTCCTTCGTTGTAGCCCTTCGCAAAACCATGATTAAATTTGTTATCATGAACTTTTACTTGCGGCCAATGCTGTTGCAAATAGGAGATGGAATCATCAGTAGAGCCATTGTCTACTACCCAAACTGTTGCGTGCTTGGAGCTATGTTCAACCACTGAAGGAAGAAACTGCTCTAGGTAATGGATGCCGTTCCAGTTTAAAATAACTACTGCTATGTCTTGCACGCTTCTATCTCGGGTTGTAGAATAGATCTTCAAGTTCATCACGTGAATTGGTATCACGGGCGTCTTGTCTATTCAATGCACTTTCTGACGGGCGAAGATCGTTATTTTTTGTCCTCATAATAGATAGCCAGTCCTCATTTTGAATTTCCCCTAACATATCACTGTGCAACATTTCGAAATCTGCGTTAACAACGTTGCGGGAGTAGAAGAGAAAGCGTTTGTTGTTGAAACGTTGAATCTTGTAATAATGCCAGATTTCATATGGGAACACTTCCGTTTCATTGTGCTTAACAACAATGGTATTTGGTTTTCCGTATTGCAGGTAAACCCTTCCTCGGTCAGAACGGTGTCCGTGCATCACTTGGGTAGTGTATTTTCTGTTTACAAAGCAGACCTCCTTGTAATAGTCAAGCCATTCCTGAGTTGGACTGGTTGCATCTCTATCTAGCCAAAACGTTTCGAATACATTTTGGAGTACCTCAAGTTCGCCACTGGCAACCTGACCATCGATTGTTCTTCGTTCCAAGGTTCCTCCAATTGGGTAGCAGCTGTCTAAATAGTAGCGCATGCTATCAATATTATTGAAAGCCAATCCGGGCTCATCAACGTAGGTTATTTCTTTTGACGCGAAGTGTGCTTCCTGCTCATTCTGGCGAAAGAATGTGGCTGATTGGACGTACATGGTCTCGTTCTCCTTCGATCTAAGTTCGATCAATAGATCATATTTCCCCGAAGGCACATCAGTTAAATCAACACTTTTCAGAAGTGGGGTTACTGATTGCGAATCTTGACGAATGTTTCTTCTTGTATTTTCAAGTGGACCGTATTCGTTATACAAGGCATAGGTTAGAAGGTATTGTCCTTCAGGAAAAATAGTTTGGGCGTTGTACACTTCAGCGTAGAAAACCAATTTATTCGCCTCTGGCGGAAAGTAGTCTGCTACAAATGGAAGGATGTCCATTCCTGATTTTGTTAATTCAGTAGGGGACTCTGCTTTTGCATAAGCTTCAACATAGGTAATGTCAGAAATTCCAACTTCGCCGTCTTTTAGGTTGACTTTGATGTTTTGACTTAATTCAACTTTTCCGTCCAATTTTGCATTTATGTCTTCCAAAGTGACGTCTAACTGATATTCTCCAGGAGCAAGTTGAAAACGCTGAATATCGATGAAATCAGCAATAATTCCGTTTAATCCTGGCGTGCTTTTTATCGTAACCTTCCTAAAATCAATGATTTGATCTCCTTGAGAGAAGATGATTGTTGTTTCAACAGCTACTTCTGCTTGTGCAGAATCAGCTGCAGCCCAATGAAGACTTTGACCCTCGAATGAAAATAAAATCTCAACAAAAGGACCTTCTCCTGGAATCAGAAATTGCTTGTAATCGAATGATGCTCTCAACGCCGCATTTGATCCTATTGTGCACAAAATCAGGACAATAAATAAAAGGTTTCTTCTCATCTTCATCTTTCTCATGAGCTAAAGTTAGCAAATGTAATACCGCGAATTTAAGGGAAGATGAATCCTTTTTCAAGTTTAGCTTGGACACAACAAAAAAAATTAACTAATTTTGCCGCGGAGAGCTGGCAGAGTGGTCGAATGCACCGGTCTTGAAAACCGGCGTGCTGCGAGGCACCAGGGGTTCGAATCCCTTGCTCTCCGCCAAAGTCCCGAAACACCATCGGGGCTTTTTTTATGCCCCTTTTTCGGGGCTTTCAGAAGGAGTGAGGATTATTGAAGAGCGCGGTTGCTGTTTTGTTCTCGCTTGTGATTCCACTATTTGTTCATTCATGGAAAATGAGAGGTCATTCTATTTCATTACATTTAAATTGCTTACCCATTGCGCCTTAGAAGTGCAATAAATTTGAAATTTTATGTTGGCTCTTTCTCGCATTCTTTCTCTGTCAATCGGTTGTTTCATGGGAGTTTCCTCTTTTGCTCAGCTTCAAGTGTCAAATGACATGGACGCTCAAACCTTGGTAAATAATTTCCTCTTAGGTTCCGGAGTGCTCATTGACAATGTAACGGTAGCAGGTTCTGCCGTGCAGTATGGTTCATTTATCAATGGTGATGAAACGGTTTCCATGGCAGATGGGATGGTGCTGAGTTCCGCAGACGTTACGAACATTGATCCCAGTAATAATGGAGGTGGTGATGTAGCATGGGGTGATGGTATTGCTGGTGACGCTGACATGTTGACGATTGCGAACCTAGTGCCCGGATACATTGGTCAAAACTTCAATATTTCTACTGCAAACGACATGTGTACATTGGAATTCGATTTTGTGCCATTAGCAGATAGCCTGTCTTTTAACTACGCATTTGGGAGTGATGAATACCTTGAATGGGTGAACTCTTCTTTTAATGACATGTTTGCCTTTTTCATTAGTGGCCCGGGAATCAACGGACCTTATAGCGCACCTGCAGGATTTCCAAATGGTGCTAAGAACATTGCTTTTGTGCCAGGAACTGATCCAGAATTACCCATCACTGTGAGTTCTATAAATGATCAACTTAACGCTGAATATTACATTGATAATTTCGCGAACGAAAACATTTCAATTGACGGATACACCACTGTTTTAACAGCAACCGCTGAGAATTTGACCGTAGGAGAGACCTACCACATCAGGTTGAGTATTGCTGATGGTTCTGATACTGCTTTGGAATCCATCGTGATGTTGGAAGGGGGTTCATTTTCTTGTTATGAATCGATCGGTGAAGCGTTTGGCGCAGGAGATCTTGATGGTGATAGTGATCTAGACGTTGATGATTTATTGATCTTACTAGGAGATCTAGGTTGCGAAGGTTTAGAGTGTATTGGAGACCTCGATGGCAACGGCATAGTGAATGTACTAGACGTGCTCATGTTTCTAGGTTTGTTCAACGAATAAATTAATCTTCCAGTTCTTTTTTGAGCACTTCGAAAATCAATTCAGAATCTTCTTTTTTTACTTGGTAGGATTGCAACACTCCTGATTTGATGAGTAAGTTCATTTGAACGAGATTCTTGAACTCATCTGAAAGCAGTGCATTCTCCAATGCTTTGAGGCGCTCTTTTGGAATGGTATTGAAGTTTATTCGCACAGCGAAAGGACCGTGGGCATTGTAATACTTCATCATCTCTGGCAGCGTCTCATTCATGTCTATGTTGCGCCAATTGTGATTGAAGGTGTAGGGCATTTTATGGCCTTTGAAAGACCAGATGAAATGAGTGATTGTGTCAACTGTCGAATAAAACAAATGGTTGAAACAATGGACTAATTTGGCCGTATACCATTGAGAATAAACCCTTATGTTATGCGATTTTTCTTTCTGATACTACTCTCCCTACCATTTCTCTCTGTAGCACAAAATGCTGACTGTTATGTTGTTAAAATTGAGGGCGACACATTGAAAGGCTCAAAACTGCTGTATTCTGACATGATTCTAAAAGACCCCATTTTCAAATTAGATGATCAAAGTCTTCAATTACAAGAAGTGCGCTTGGTTCGAAATAACCATGGAGTCTTCGCCAATGTAAGTACCTTGAACCGCGGGAAGAACCAATTTGCCATGCGTGTTCTCAATGGTAAAATTTCAATTTTAGAAGCAGTAGACATGCGCATTTATGGTGCAAATGAACTTCCTAGATGGTTTGACGCTACTCAAGAAAGAAGATTTATGGCAAGCGGACGGATGTCTTATTACATGAATGAATCAGGAGAAGCGAAGAGGCCGAATTACGAGAGCCTCAAGCTAGATTTAAGCTCAAATGCAGTGAGTACTTCACACTTGAAAAAAATGCGCGGTTATCAGTGGATTAAAAGAAGTATGATAGGAAGTGGGGGCGCATTGCTCGCAACACGACTTTGGTCTATGCAAGGAGGCTTTATTATGTCTCCAGGACTTTTGATTGGGGCATTGTTAACAGGAGGAGGTTTCCTTTTTGACAATCCGATTAACGATGAGAAGTGGATGGCGGTTGAAGCTTACAATGATTAAGCTTATTTCTTTTTGAAAGCGTTGATGGCATTTCGAGTGAATTCTGAAAGAACGAGTTCACCGCTAATGGCAGCGCGCTCTTTGAGCAGTTCACCCCAGTGCTCAGTACCAGTCCAAAAAATCTTTTTGAGTTCAGTCATGGCTTGCGGATTGCTTCCAGCTAGTTTGGCAGCGAGAGTTGCAACGCCTGCATCAAGTTCTTCGATTGAATTGAACACTTCTGCATAAAGTCCTTTCTGTGCAGCCCATTCTGCTGTTTGCCATTCTGTAGCGTTAATGGCCAATTGGCTCATTGCAGATGTTCCTACTTTACGTTCTACTGCTGGTCCGACAACAAAAGGTCCAATTCCAACAGCGAGCTCGCTGAGTTTTACTGCTGCAAATTTTGTTGCGAGGCAATAATCAACAGCTGATGCCATTCCTACGCCACCGCCAACTGCTTTTCCTTGCACGCGGCCAATGATTAATTTCGGACAGGTACGCGCCGCATTGATGACATTCGCGAAGCCAGAAAAGAATGTTTTTCCTGTTGCTTCATCATTGATCGAAATCAATTCATCGAAACTTGCTCCAGCACAAAATGCACGCTCTCCTGAAGATTTGAGTACAATGACCTTTGTCTCAGGATCTATTCCTGCGGCAGTAATTGCGTTTGCCAATTCATTCAATAGATGTCCGGGCAAAGAATTGCTTTGCGGATGAAAGAACTCAATGGTTGCAATGTGTTGATCAACGTTTGTTTTAACGAAACCTTCAGAAGTGCTCATAATGGAAAAGAAAAAGGGCCTTCGTATTGAAGGCCCGTATTTTTTTGAAATAAATTAATCTCTTTCGCTAACCGGAATGTAGTCACGGTTATTTGCTCCGGTATAGATTTGACGTGGTCTGCCAATTGGGTCACCATTTTCGATCATTTCTTTCCACTGAGCGATCCATCCTGGAAGACGTCCAATTGCGAACATCACCGTAAACATGTCAGTAGGGATACCGAGTGCTCTGTAGATGATTCCGCTGTAGAAATCTACGTTCGGATAAAGGCCTCTTTCAATGAAGTACTCATCTTTCAGTGCTACAGCTTCAAGTTGCTTAGCGATTTCAATCAATGGATCATCTTTACCTAGCTTCTCTAGAACGTCATCAGCAGCTTTCTTGATGATTTTCGCTCTTGGGTCAAAGTTTTTATAAACGCGGTGACCGAAGCCCATCAATCTAAAGCTATCCGTTTTGTCTTTTGCTCTGTCAATCCATTTTTGAAGATCTCCACCATCTCTTTGAATGGTTTCGAGCATTTCAATCACAGCTTGATTAGCACCACCGTGAAGCGGTCCCCAAAGTGCTGCAATACCTGCAGAAATAGAAGAGTATAGGTTTGCTTGAGAAGAGCCAACAATTCTTACTGTTGAAGCTGAACAGTTTTGTTCGTGGTCAGCATGAAGAATAAGGAGCTTGTTCAGTGCAGATGAAACTACAGGATCTACTTCGTATTTGCTTGAAGGCAAACCGAACATCATGTACAAGAAGTTTTCTGTATAAGAAAGATCATTCTTAGGGTACATGATAGGATGACCATTGTTGTTCTTGAACGCTTGAGCTGCCAATGTTGGAAGCTTTGCGATCAAACGGTGGATGGTCATTTCAATGTCTTTGAAAGGACGATTAGGATTCTGTGATTCAGGATAAAAGGTAGAAAGGCTACTGATCATTGAAGAAAGGATTCCCATGGGATGAGAATCAGTAGGGAATGCTTCAAAGAATCTGCGCATGTCTTCATGCACAAGAGTGTGCATTGTAATGCTGTCTGTGAACCAATCCAATTGTACCTTGTTGGGAAGCTCACCATAAATAAGCAGGTAAGAAACTTCAAGGAACGAAGCCTTTTCAGCTAGCTGCTCAATAGGATATCCTCTGTACCGGAGTATTCCTTTTTCACCGTCTAGAAAAGTAATTGAACTTTTCGTAGCTCCAGTATTTTTGAAACCTGAATCTAAGGTGATGTAACCAGTCATTGCTCTAAGCTTTGAAATGTCAACAGCTTTCTCTCCTTCGGAGCCAGTGATTACAGGTAATTCATACTCTTTTCCATCTAGAATAATCCGGGCAGTTTCGGTCATTGTCGTATTTATTTATGTTTTTCTAACGGGTTCGCAATATACGAAGAATTGCATGCAATTTGTTTCGAAATTAGCTCATAAAAAAGAGGCGCTAGCGCCTCTTGTAATCATGGAACAAGTTTTCACCAAGAAGGTTTAAAACTTGCTGAGAAAGTACTCCAATCATCTTGGGAAGTATAGTCTCCTTCATTGAAAAACCTCAGGTAAAGTTCAATCTGTGGTGGTGTTTGATATCCTTTGATTGGTGCAATTACTTGAGCTTCCTCACTCATGTAAACAATTGTTGGGTACGCATTTACTTGAAGGGCTCTTGATAGTTCATGCACACCGTTCCTTCCTTTTTTATTCGGGTCGTAGGTTGGGTTTGTGAACGTACGCCCTTGGAAATCAATATCGTCTGGAGATTCTGCATTGAACTTCACAGCGTAATAGTTCTGATTGATGTATGCAATTACATTCGGATCAGTGAATGTATTCTTCATCATCATTTTACATGGGCCACACCAAGAGGTGTAAACATCCATGATGATTTTTTTAGGATTGGTTTTCTGTGCTTCAACTGCTTCCTCAATTGAGATCCAATTGATACTTGAAGTCTGGGCGAAGAGGGCAGAAGAACAAAAAAGGCAGAGTATAAGAATAAGATTTTTCATAACAATTAGTTGTGTGTACGACACCGTTAAACAAAGGTTGTACCAAAGATGCAAAAAAAAAGGCGTCCAGTTGGACGCCTTTTAGTTGAAAGATGTTAATGCAGTTAGACTACACCGTGCATCAGTTTGTTCAATGGTTTTGAAAGAAGCACAATGAGCAATGAGAATCCGATCAAAATGTATCCGATTGTAGAGAAGATGCTTACATATTTATTTAAGCCTTTCTCTGATACAACTGCTTTGTACTCTCCAAATGCGCCAGCTAATGATGCATCTGATGAAGCATGCTGGTCGAATCCGTCTCTAAAGTAAATCCAGCTGTCGTAATCCAACCCCGTCTCCAGTTTGGCCTCCGCAGCGTCTTTGTCTCCTTGTTTAATGGCAGAATACTTTTGGTCTAAAGCAGCCCATTCAGCTTTATCTAGCCATTCTTGTGCAGTAGGGATTGGAGTGTTCATTGATCTACCGCCTTTCCATTCAGCGAAGGTTCCAGAAGCAGCTTGCTGTCTGTATTCAACCCAATCCTTAACGTCTACATACTTCTTCAAAGAGAGGTTTACGGGCTCATCTGCGAGTCCAACCCATTCTTCGAATTTCAGTGTGCCTTCCATTTCGATGGCCTCCCTTACAGTGGTATCCATGTTAAAAGCGCTCTTCTTGCTGTCTTCTTCTTCAGAATGTCCTTCTGCTCCAGTTAATGCAGCAATTTGACCTCCTAAGAAGTTGGCAATCGCGAAACTCAAGAACCAACCACCCATTGCTGTACCAGCAATGTTTTTCGGCGCAAGCTTCGTTACCATTGAAAGTCCAATAGGGGAGATGAAAAGCTCACCCGTTGTGTGGAGTAGGTAAAGAAAAACAAGCGTCAAAAGTGGAACTTGGAATTGAGATTCCATTGAAAGACCAATCAGCGTTACCAAGAATCCAAGTCCGAGTTGGAAGATACCAAGCGCGAATTTGATTGGAATACTAGGGTTCTTTCCAATCTTCGTCAATTTGATCCACATCACAGAGAAGATAGAACCAAAGATGATAATGAAGAGTGGGTTGAAGAACTGCGTCATAGAAGCAGGCATGGTCCATCCGAGGATGTCACGACTCACATTTCGATCTGCGAAGAGCGTCAGAGAAGTTCCTGCTTGCTCAAAGCATGCCCAGAAGACAATGTTGATTACCATGAAGATCACAAGCGCAATCATACGGTCTCTCCATTGTTTTCCAGCTTTCGCTCCTGCAGAGATCAAGTTGAACGCTACTATAATGAAGAGTCCCAAAAGACCCCACTTTAGAATTTCGTTTTCGTTGATCAAGAAATAACACGCAGGAATGATGAGTAGAGAAAGAATAGTAATCGCGTGAACCATGTTTATTGGTCCCAGTACTTTTTTCTTTCCTGCTTCGCGAATATCTAGTCCAGCCGCAGCCTCGTAGGTTCTTCGTCCAAACCAGAAAATAAAGAATCCGAGTAACATACCGATACCGGCCAATGCGAATCCTTTGTCGAAACCATATGTTTCACCTACATAAGCAACAATGGTTGTTGCACCAAGTGCTCCAACATTGATACCGATGTAAAAGATGGTAAATCCGGAATCTCTACGGGGATCACCGTCTTCATAAAGTTTACCTACAATGGTTGAGATGTTTGCTTTGAAATAACCGTTACCCACAATGATGGCTCCCATACCTAGGAGCATCCAGTGTTCAGTGCCGCCCAAAATCATGAATTCACCAATGGCCATTAGAATGGCACCTAGCAAAATGGCATATCTATAGCCCAGAAATTTATCGGCCATTTTTCCTCCTAAAACAGGAGCTGCGTAAACGAGTGCAGTGTAGGCACCGTAAATCAAACTTGCTTCGGCATCGCCCTTCATTAGTGACTTTACCAAATAAAGTGTGAGGAGCGTTCGCATACCGTAGTAGCAAAAACGTTCCCACATTTCTGAGAAGAAGAGGGTCATCAATCCTTTAGGATGCCCAGTGGTTGGAGTGTTACTCATTGTTTTGGATTAAGGTTCAAATCGAGAATCGTAAATCTATGAAAAAAGAAGTGCAACTTCGAAATTGGTCTTCATTGCACTTATTGAATCACTATTAAAGGTTGTCTTTCACGTAGTTATGCATCATTGTGAAAAGGTGTAATCTTGTGTTTCCACCATAAATACCGTGGTTTTTATTCGGATAAATGAACAAATCAAATTGTTTGTTAGCCTTTACCATAGCAGAAACCATCTCCATTGTGTTTTGGTAATGTACGTTGTCATCAGCACTTCCATGCACAAGTAAGTATTTCCCTTGAAGCAGATCAACAAAATTAATTGGAGAATTGTCGTCGTACCCAGCGGCATTTTCCTGCGGAGTACGCATGAATCGCTCAGTGTAGATTGAATCATAGTATCTCCAGTTCGTTACGGGCGCCACAGCAATTCCCATTTTAAAGTATTTTGCTCCTTTGGTCATGCACAGCGAAGTCATGTAGCCTCCATAACTCCAACCTTGAATTCCAATGCGCTCACCGTCAACATAAGTCATTGACTGCAAGTGCTTCGCGAAATCAATAAAATCTTCCGTCTCCAATTTGCCCAGTTGCATGTAGGTTGAATGTTTGAACTCTTTTCCTCGGTACATGGTTCCACGCGGATCACAGCTTACAATGATGTAGCCTTCCTGTGCCAGCATTTCTTGCCAGAGCATTCCTGTGCCTCCCCAAGAATCTGAAACGGTATTGTTCCCTGGTCCTCCGTATATATTCACAAAAACAGGATACTTTTTAGAAGGATCAAAATCTCTTGGTTTGATCATAGAGCAGTTCAACTCAACACCTGTAGAATTGGTGAACGTGAAAAACTCTTTCTTTGAAAGGTTGTACTTCTTCAAGGTCTCTTTCAATTTCGCATTGTCTTTTAAGACACGCAATTCTTTTCCTTTCGCGCTGTTGAGGGTAATGTAATAAGGAGTATTCGCATCACTGTGGTAATTGATGTAGTACTGATAAGTAGCACTAAAATCACCATCATTGGTTCCTTTTCGTGTGCTTAACTTGGTTGTTTTTCCGCGCTTCACAGAGGTTGCATAAACATGCTTCTCAAGTGGAGACTCTTTTGAAGAGGTGAAGATCACATTGCCTTCTGCTTCGTCATACCCTATGAATTCTATTACATCCCATTCGCCCTTCGTCAATTGCTTCTGAACGTTACCGCTCATATCAAAGCGATAAATGTGGTTGTAACCATCTCTTTCTGAATTCCACAAGAATGATTTTCCATCAGCCATGAAAATCAGATTGTCATTTATTTCAATGTAGGTATCATTCTTCTCTTCAAAAATCACTTTTGACGCGAGTTCAAACGGTTGTTCCGCCATTGAAAGATCGGTCATCAAAAATTCAAGGTGGTTTTGATGACGGTTCATGCGCATAATACAGAGCTTGTCATTGTCTGGAGACCACTGAATGCGCGGAATGTATTGCTCTTTGTTCGCTTTGATGTCTACCGGACGAGAATCTCCAGTTTTGATGTCGTAGATGTAGACATTCACCAGACTGTTTTCTTCGCCAGCTTTAGGATACTTGAAAGTATAAGGTTCAGGATAGAGTTCGCCATACATGGCCATTTGGAATTGTTTCACATTGCGTTCGTCAAAACGGTAATAAGCGATTCTATTTCCTTTTGGAGACCAATAAAACCCTTTATCGAAACCAAATTCTTCTTCGTAAACCCAGTCAGTGGCGCCATTGATGATTTCATTGTCTTTTCCATCTGTAGTCACTTGAACTTCGTCTCGTTGCACTACATCTGTTACGAATAGGTTGTTGTCTCTCACAAAAGCGACTTTGTCTCCAGCGGGAGAGAAATCTGCCAAGCGTTGTTTTCCCTTCGCGAAATCAGCCAGAGGGAAGGTGCGTTGTTTTTCAATTAGATGCACATAATAATTCGCTTTAGAACTGTGGCGGTAAATGCTTTCCGTTTCTGTTTTGATCAAAAGCTTGCGTTCATCGCCACTGAATTCGTAATCGTCAATGGTTTTTGAAGCATCTTTGAAAACGCTCATTGAACTTGCCAGAATGGAAATTTTCTCACCACCTTGGTACGCGTATTTGACAATTTCCGATCCGTTTTCTTCCGAAGATTCCATGGTTGTATAATGCTCTCCGTCCTGCATAGAGCGAAGTCCACTAACATATTCCATTCTGAATTCACTGGAATACCAGATGAGTTCATCGGTTAATTGCTCATCTTGAGCATTTGATAGGGAGGCAACAATTAGTGCCAAGAAAAAAAAGCAATACTTTTTCATATTCCAAGAGGGTTTATCTTTGGTCTGAAGAGCCCGAAGATATTAATATCATTTCAGCAAGCGATCAATTTAGGAAGTTCATGTACACGAAAATTACAGAAACACATCTGCGGCATTTTTCATCTATAGTCGGAGCGGACCGTTGTTCAACGCATCAAGAGACACTCCAGGCATATAGTCATGATGAAACAGAAGACCTTCGCTTCCCACCAGAAGTGGTTCTTTTTCCTCAAAGTGCGCTCGAAATAAGCGAGGTGCTTAAGTATTGCACTTCGCACCAAATTCCTGTGACACCAGTTGGAGCCAGAACGGGACTGAGCGGAGGAATGCTCACTGTTTATGGGGGCGTTGCACTGTCTACTTCCAAGATGAATGCCATTCTTGAGATTGACACCAAGAACCTACAAGTGGTTACCCAGCCGGGGGTGATAGTAGAAGAATTGCAAAAAGCGGTAGCGAAAGAGGGGTTGTTTTATGCGCCTGATCCTGCCAGCAGAGGTACTTGTTATATAGGTGGGAATTTGGCTGAGAATTCTGGCGGACCAAGAGCGGTGAAATATGGAGTTACGAAAGACTGGGTCTTGAATTTAGAGGTTGTACTCCCCAGTGGAGAAATTATTGAGACGGGGGCAAATACGTTGAAAAACAGTACGGGTTATAATTTGACCCAACTCATGGTTGGGTCAGAAGGAACTTTGGGGGTCATTACAAAGGCAACGTTAAAATTAATTCCTCTACCCAAGCAGCAATTGCTGATGCTGGTTTCGTTTGATTCTGCTTCAGATGCTTGTAAAGCTGTCTCAGCTATTTTTAGGGCGGGTGTTGTTCCTTCTGCGATGGAATTTATGGAACGAACGGCCATTGAATTGGTGATGGAGTTTTGTGGTGAACGACCTATTGAACTTGCAGATAGTACAGAAGCCCAGCTTCTCATTGAGGTTGATGGGGGCGAAAGCGCAGATTTGATGTCTGATTGCGAACGCATTATGCAAGCTTGTGAAAAATATGGGTCTAACGAAGTGCTCTTTGCTGATGATGAAGCACAAAAAGACAAGCTGTGGTTTTTGAGGCGAAGGGCAGGTGAAGCGGTAAAAGCGAAAAGTATTTATAAAGAAGAAGATACCGTTGTGCCGCGGTATAGATTGCCTGACTTGCTAGAAGGAATAAAGAAAATTGGCAAGTCGTATGGATTTAATACGGTCTGTTACGGACATGCTGGAGATGGAAACCTTCATGTGAATATTCTCAAAGAAGAATTGAATGATGAACAGTGGGAAGAAATGCTTCCAAAAGCAATTCGGGAGGTGTTTGATTTAACCGTTCAGTTGGGAGGAACCCTGAGCGGAGAGCACGGGATAGGTTTGGTACAGAAGGATTACATGGATATTGCGTTTTCAACAACATCTTTAGATTTGATGTGGGCGATCAAGAAAGTGTTTGATCCGGAATTGGTTTTGAACCCAGGGAAAGTTTTCCCAGGACACTATTGGAAAGCAAAAGTGTAAAAGTTTAATAAAATTCTTTGTAGCCCATAATAATTGTTTTTATATTAGCCGCTAACTCGGGAAGGAGAGAGCCCGAGAACTTTAAGTTAGTTGAGATTGGTAAGTTGATTCTTCAACTACCAAATGAGTAATTTATAGTTTTTAGTTTTTCAGTTTAAGCCATTGAGTCCCGCAAAAGTGCGGGACTTTTTGGTTAATGACTGTGAAAAACGATTAGCTTTACCCCCAAATTCTAAAACAATTATTATGTCACACCAACTTCTAAAAGGAAAGAAAGGCATCATCTTTGGCGCATTGAATGATAAGTCAATCGCATGGAAAGTTGCTGAAAGAGCCTACGAAGAAGGCGCGGAAATTGTGCTTACTAACGCACCAATTGCCATGCGAATGGGAGAGATCAATCAGCTAGCTGAGAAGTGCGGAAATGCCCTTGTGATTCCGGCTGATGCCACTAAAGTTGAAGACTTAGAAAATCTTTTCAAAAAAGCAATGGAGCATTTAGGAGGTCCCGTTGACTTCGTTCTTCACTCCATTGGAATGTCACCGAACGTTCGTAAGAAAAGGCATTACACTGACCTGAAGTACGAATGGTACCACCAGACGTTGGATGTTAGCGCCATGTCTTTGCACAAAACACTTGCTGTAGCAAAGAAAAATGATGCACTTAATGAGTGGGGTTCTGTTGTTGCTTTGACTTACATCGCAGCACAGCGCATTTTTCCTGATTACGGCGACATGGCTGACGCGAAGTCGTTGCTTGAAAGCATCACTCGCAGCTTCGGATACCACTACGGAATTGCGAAAAAGGTACGTGTAAACACCATTAGCCAGTCTCCAACAGTGACTACTGCTGGAAGTGGAGTGAAAGGATTTGATGAATTCATCAACTTCAGCGAAATGATGTCGCCACTTGGGAATGCTGACGCACTAGCATGTGCAGATTATTGCGTCTCTATGTTTTCTGATTTAACCCGCTATGTAACCATGCAAAACCTCTTCCATGATGGCGGATTCAGTAGCACTGGTGTAACACAGCCTGTTATTGAGAAATTCGGAAATGATCCTGAAGCGTAAACTAAAATACAGATACTATTTTTTGAAAGAGGCTACCCAGTGAGGGTAGCCTCTTTTTTTTTGTGGACGTATCGTAGGGTCAGCCCTTCATTTCTTACCTACTTCAAAGTTGGTAACCGTATGGATGGTCGCCAAGTTAGGCGACCCTGCTGTAGTCCCATTTAAAAAGTACATCCGATTTCTAAAAATGAGATCGATGGCGAATGTAGCCACGAATTTCATTCGTAGGATGAAGTGAAAAGGGGTCAAAAACGCTAAAAAGGCCTTGTTTTTGGTTCCAAAATACCCCGTTTTAGAAAAACTTTCATGTACGTTGAGCAATCGACACGTAATATTTTTGTTTTCAGTAAAGAAAGCAATGATACTAATAGGTGCAGAGTGATTTGTGTACTCAAAATGAGGAAAAGTAAAAAAGTAAAGTGGGCGATACAGCCCGAAAATAGCCATTTTGAGAAGTACGTTTAGAATCGGCAAATCATGACCATCCAATATTCCTTCTAACCTTTGTGACGAGCCCAACGGTAAATCGCATTTGCCACAGGGAGTATTAAATTAAAATGAGAGCATATGCATACAACGGGGTTATTTCTTAGGGAAGGAATTGGTATCTGTCGAAATCTTGATGAAGATGGAGCATCCTTCCTAAATACAGACCCCATCACCAACGGCAATGCCGTGACCTCAGAACAGAACGATGAACTCGTTCAACAACAATGAGCAGGCGTCAGAACTGATTCCTGAATATTAATTAATACACTTTATATGACAAATTTAATATCACTTACAACAGACACGCTTACTTACTTGAAGCAAAAATGGAATTCAGAAGTAGCGGAATTAGAACGCCAAATGGCCAAAGAACAGAAACGTTTAGATGCCCGTTTGGACAGACAGGAAGACAACACAGAGCAGGTTAGTGCTGCAGAGCAAGCATTGAACAATGCGCAGAATGTGTTAGACGCCATGATCCAAGCAGCGGTAGATGAATCTGCCATTGTATTGCAGCAAGCCACCGTTGAAGCGCTTACCAGCGAATACGAAGAGGAGTTGCAAGGCGATAGTAACCTCACCGCCGAGGATGTGCAGCTAGCCTTGATGAACATCGATGTGCTGGGCGCTGAAAAAGGCGTGAAAGAAGAGCGTGTGCTCCAAGTGGAAACCATTTTGAACAACGCTGGATAATCGAAACCATCCACCATGATTGAAACTGACCAGGTTTGCCCGCACCAGCGTTGTTAGATGTGCACTTTAATGACGTTGGTGCTTGGTAAACCGATTAGGAATAGCGTTTAGAAATTAGGAATAGAAAGAAAGGGCAAAGGGATCTGTCTCAGCATTTTCGAAGATGGAATGTTCTTCTATTCATTAAAAAGAAGACTATGAAAAACATCACACTTTACACAGACGAACAACTTCGTCGCGTTGGCGGCATGTGGTTGGTGAAATCAACAGAATTGAATTGGAAAGCGAACAAGCTAAAAGCGCGTTTGCAAAAACGATTGGAGCGTGAAGCAAAGCGACACGCATCTTTAGAACCCACACATAAATTATTGTCGACCGCAAAGATTGTATTGCAGGCCTTGCTGCCACATGGGGAATCAAAAGCGGTTGAATTGGTTCGTGTACAAATTACAGAATGTGAAGCCAAGATCCACGATGTTACTTACCGTTACAATCTATTGAGTGATGAGGAAATTGCTTTAAAATACATGGATCTTGAATTGGCAGAGATGAAAATGGCGATGGCGAGAACAGCTATGGTTGAAGCAGAAGCTGAGCTGGCGAGTAGAATAGTTGTAATGGAATTGGTTGAAGCCATTGAGGCAGCCGCCCCTATTTCAGAGAGAACGACTGTTTTAACAGCACGGTTACCAGGAACGAGCAAAAAAGCAGAATTGGAATTGAGTATTTTGAAAACGCTGCGTCAGTCGCCCAATGGGTTTAAGCGGTTGAGGGGCTACAGAAATGCAGCTAAGAATGTAAACTTAGTCCGATTGAAAAGTGGTTTTAGCAGGGCCGGAGGAATGCTGGGGATTGGACGGTTGAAGGTTGGGTGAATTTTAAGATCTGGCTTAGCTTGGTGGTGACATTGTTGCTATTCGCTTAAATAGTTGGACTGGGTTTAAGCGGGAAGAGCAAATCTTATCTTCAGCTATTTTAGCATTAAAATAGAAATGAGAGCAACAACAATTAATCTTCACACTCATCAAGTGTGACACAAATTCTGAAGCTTTGGCGCTTGCTTATCTAATTGTAAGATGAATGCAACACTATCAGGCATACCTACGAAGTTCATCGTATCATTCTTGCATGCGGTTCAAAAGTTGGATGCGACATTATTGGTTGAAATAGAATCAACTCTTTTCACGAAATTGATGTTAGATGCTATTTGAGTTTGAAACGTGTGTTATTCTTAAATGGCTTCACTTTCGTATATTTGAGTCATGCAGCACACTGAGCATGTTATTCAACATTTGAAGCGAATTAAGAATTCCCTCAAGCTTCGTTATCCTATAAAATCGATGGCGGTGTTTGGATCGGTATTGCGTGAAGATTTTAGCAGTAGCAGTGATATCGATATCCTAATTGATTTTGATGGTGCTGTGGGGTCTCGTTTTATTGATCTCGCGTTGGAGCTTGAGCAAGAATTGAATCGCAAGGTTGATCTGGTATCTCTGAAAGGGATCAAAAAGAAATACCTAGATGCTATTTCACATGATTTACGGTATGTCTAAGGTCAATTCACATTTTGCTGAAGATGTTTATGGTTTCACT
>JBLIGQ010000042.1:0-24772 GCA_047636995.1 Flavobacteriales bacterium
CCATGCGTTTGATTGGACATGAATTATTACTGAGTACTGGAGATAGCGTTTCGCGCATTCTTCCTGTTTCCAAAGTTGGCAATCGCTATAAAATTCAGTTCGACACAGAATTTCAATTCAAAGCACAAACGCTCATTGCTAAGGTAGACAGTGTGATTGCGCTAACTGACATCGCTTCAGCCTACCGCGTTGAGATGGAAGAGTGCACTACAGAAGAAATCATTTACAGTTTTCAAGTCAGCCCTGCAGCCCAACCGAGCCTAATCCCCTGCGGTCCGAGGCTTCAACCCAAAAGCTGCTACAGCCTGTTTATCACTTTACTTGACCCACCAGTGGCGATAGAACAAGAAGCCGGATTTGGATGGATGAATTACAAGATCATCTTCCCCTTGTTGTTCATCATTGGACTCTTCGCTTATCTCTTTCGCCGAAAAAAAGCTCCTGAAACCATTCAAAACCCAGATTTGATTCAGCTTGGAAAGTACATTTTCGACAAACGAAATATGGCGCTCTCCTTTGAAAACAATACCACAGAACTTACAAGTAAAGAGACTGATTTATTGGCAACCTTACATTCATCTGCAAACGCCACCTTAGAAAGAGAGGTGATTTTGAATGCCGTTTGGGGCGATGAGGGCGACTATGTAGGTCGCACTTTAGACGTCTTTGTTTCGAAATTGCGCAAGAAACTGGAAGGAGATCCTTCCATAAAAATAGCGAACATCCGCGGGATTGGCTACAAGCTTATTTTGAATGACAGAAAATGACGCAGAGATTTTCAATTTTTCGTCCTCCTACATCCTATTTAAACCGAATATTTTCCCCTCTTTTAGAGCGCCAATAAAAGGCGATTGCTAAAACGTGCTATGTGAAACTCATTGCTTTTGTGCTTCTTTCATTTCTCTTATCGCTTTCGCTTTCAGCACAAAAGCGGTTTGACCTGTTCAATATTACAGGCAATTACAACTTAGAGCCAGGCGTTTTCGACTTCCTTGGGGACAACGAAACTGCCCTCACTTCAAACTTGAGTATTCCACTTGTGCTCAATGACAGTTCTGTTTGGTTCAACAGCATAGATTATCAATACTATTCTATTGGAAATACGTTTACTGAAACAGCTCCAATTGATCAGTTCAAACTGCATGGACTCATCTTGCGCACGGGGTACATTCACCGTTTCAACGCCAAGCAATCACTTCAGATGTTGTTGGTGCCAAGGATCATGACAGACTTCAACGCTTCACTTTCTAACTCCCTTCAATGGGGTGGAATTGTGATGTATGAAAAGAAGAAAAATGCTGATTTCACTTGGAGAGCAGGTGTTTTGTACAACCAAGAATTCTTCGGAACGCAAGTGGTGCCTTTGCTTTACCTAGATTGGAATGTAACCCGAAAATTAAAGGTCAAAGGCTTATTCCCTATCTATGGCAAGGTCTTTCTTCAGTCTAACGAGCGCATCGCTTACGGCCTTCATTTTGTGGGACTCACTACATCTTATGCCCTTGACGAAACACTCAATGAAAACCGGTATGTGGAAAGAAGGGCCATTGATGTTTCTCTTTTTGCGAAAATCCAGGTTTGGAACAACCTCTTTTTAGAATCAAGGGCAGGGAAATCAGTAACGAAAAACTACGGTCTCTTTGCGAAGGGAGACAAGCTAGATTTAGCCCTCCCTTTAGTCAACTTTGGTGATGACCGCACAAGGCTAAATGAAACGCTGGGAAGCACCACTCCCTTCTTTCACTTGAGGTTTATTTATAGCATTGCGACTGACTGAAACCTCTCGTTTAATCAACTTCTTTGCTTTTGTCTTTCGCCATAGCATTGCCTGATTTAAATGCGCAAATGGATGAGAAGTAGAAAGAATACGCCAACCATCCTTTCTTCCTAGGCTGATTAAACTAACTTACGCCTTCTGACGCATTTCAACTTGCCAATGAGTGCTCATTTACACGCACTATTGCGCCTTTCACCTTTATCAAAGGCCGAAACTATTTTCTGTCACAGTAAGACGAACCTTAGCTCTCAATGATAAAATTATCGTTTAAAAATCCATACCTAGTCATTGTATTGGCTGTAGTTGTAGCACTTCTTTCATGGGTGCTCATACCGCGCATGGCAGTGGATATTCTTCCGCAATTCAAAAAATCAGCCATGCAAATTCTGACGCTCTACCCAGGGATGCCAGCTGAAGTGGTTGAAAAGGATATCACAAGTAGAATGGAGCGTTGGACAGGGCAATCTCCAGGAATTGAAAAACAGCTGTCAAAAAGCCTGATGGGGGTGAGTATCGTAACCAATTATTATGGCGAAGATGTTGACCCTGCTGAAGCCATGGCCAATACATCTGCTTATGCCATGAGCGATATGTATTACCAGCCTCCAGGGACATTGCCTCCAATGGTTCAGCCTTTCGACCCAACAGCTAGTAAACCATTGATGCTCTTAACCGTGAGCAGTGATGTGAAGAGTGGAAAAGAACTTTACGACATTGCCTATTACAATTTGAGGCAAATGCTAAGTGGTGTGCAAGGCATTGTGGCTCCCGCCGCTTATGGCGGATCAAAAAGGCGAATTCACATCTACGTTGATCCCATTAAGCTTGAAGCGCTCGGGATTTCTCAAACACAGGTGAACACCGCCATTCAAGAAAACACAACCATGATTCCTTCTGGCATAGCCGAAATAGGCCTCATCAACTATGCCGTTGATGCGAAAGGAATGATCATTGATGTAGAAGATTTTAATGACATCGTTATCACTTACAAAAACGGAAATCCTATCTACGTTAAAGATGTTGGATACGCTTCTGATGCCAGTGTCATTCAAACCAACATTGCCCGGGTTGACGGAAAAGAGCAAGTGTACCTCCCCATCTTTAAACGTCCCGGCGCCAACACCATTGAGGCCGTAAATGCGGTGAAAGCGGCCATTCCAGAACTCAAGCAAAGAATGCCTGACGACGTGCAATTGAATGTGATTTTTGATCAAAGTTCATACGTTCGAAATGCCATTTCTGGTTTGACCAATGCAGGGCTAGGCGGATTGATTCTAGTGATTATCGTGCTGGTTCTATTCCTTGGGAATTTCAGATCAGCCTTGATTGTTTCCATCAGTCTTCCGCTTTCAGTGCTATTTGCTTTCATTGTTTTGTCGTTCACAGGACAAGCAATCAATAGCATTACGCTGGGAGGAATTGCACTTGTGTTGGGTCTGCTTGTAGACAATTCCATTGTGGTTTTGGAGAACATAGACCGGCATTTGAAAATGAACAAGGCTCCTTGGCAAGCCTCTTTAGATGCGGCATTGGAAGTAGCAACGCCTGTTTTGGCATCTACGCTTGTGATTATTGTGGTATTCATCCCTGTGGTATTCTTAACCGGGATGGCGAAATTCCTTTTCTCCCCATTGGCCATTACAGTAGCAGCTGCAATGGTGGGTTCTTACATCTTCTCATTGACGCTTGTACCGCTTGCTGCGGCCTATTTATTCAAGGATCAACTGCCGCAAGAACAGAGCAAAAAGCCTGTTTTTGGTTTCTTCCAACGCTTTATTGAAGCCTTGCGAAGACGCTATGAAAAGAGTCTAGCGCTAGCCCTCAACTTTAAATGGGGTGTATTGGCAGCCGTTGCATTGTTATTTGTGGCCTCCCTTTTCATCATGAAAACCCAACTCGGGTATGAGCTCTTTCCGCAATCTGATGTGGGTCAATTAGAGATTCAAGTGCGCATGGAGTCTGGCACACCGTTAAAAACCTCTGAGGCTACCATTGTAAAAATGGAGGCTGTGGTCCGGGCAGAACTGGGCAACGACTTAGAACAAATCATCTCGAACATTGGTGTGGTATATGACCTGCCTGCTGCCTATACACCGAACTCAGGAACGCAAGATGCTTTTATCGGCGTGCAGCTCACAGAAGACCACAGCGTCAGCACCTTTGAATATGCTGCGCGTCTTAGGGCGAAATTAACCAACTCTTTTCCGGGGATCGAAATTAGTTTCAATACAGGTGGCCTCATTACAGCTGCCTTGAATGATGGGAAACCGGCGCCAATTGATGTCCAAATTGTGGGGAATGATCTCAAAACATTGCGCCTCATTTCCGAGCGCTTGAGAGACACCATCACAGACATTACAACAACGCGTGATGTGCGCATCTTGCAGCGGATTGACCAGCCTACAATGGACATTGACATTGACCGCATCAAGGCCGCGGCTCTAGGGGTAAAACCTGTTGATGCTATAAAGAACATTGTTTCGGCCTTGAATTCTTCAGCTACTTTCGACAAAGCTTTCTGGATAGATGAGCGGAACGGAAATCACTATTACGTGGGTGTTACCTATCCTGAATTCTTGATCAATGACGAAAACATCCTGAGCAACGTGAATGTCTCCAGTCAGACCCATGATCAACCTGTTCCTTTCCGAAACTTCTCCAAGGTGAGCGAATCAACCAACCCCGTTGAAATCAACCACTACAAACTCCAAAGGGTGTTTAATGTATATGCCAATGTAGAAGGTGAAGACATTGGCGGGGTTTCTGACGAAATCCAAAAACGAATTGACGCCATGAATTTCCCTAAAGGCTACAACGTAACTTTTGAAGGGGAAGTAGCCACCATGAAAAGCTCCTTTGGCGAACTTGGTGCGGGTATGGGATTGGCCATTATTCTGGCCTTCCTCATCATGATGCCCTTGTTCCGGTCTTTCAGACAACCATTGATCATCATCATGGCTTTTCCTTTAGGTATTATTGGTGTTGCACTTCTGATGTGGATCACAGGCACCAATTTAAACATCCAATCACTGATGGGAATCATTATGATGGTGGGAATTGCGGTCTCCTATGGAAACATACTCATTGACCGTATGAACGGTTTGATCAAGGAAGGAAAAAGCAAATATGACGCGGTTGTACAAGGATCTACAGACAGATTTAGACCTGTGCTCATGACCGCTGGAACTACCATCTTCGGCCTTTTGCCAACGGCCTTGGCTACCAGTGCAGGAACAGAAGCAAACGTTCCTCTGGCCATTGCCGTGATTGGCGGAACCTTTATGTCTACCCTTTTGACCCTTTACATTATACCAATTCTTTACACGCTCATTGCCAAAACGAACTAGGATGAAAACTTACAGACTCATTTACACCGTTGTCACTTTGTTCGCTGGTTCGCTGTTCCTAGCTTCTTGTGGTCAAGAAAAAACCGAAGATGCTCCTGCAGCAAAAAACCCAAATAAGGTGCAGACCGTTGAAGTAGAAAAACCGCAGCAACGCTCTTTCGACGCTGAAATATTGATTACCGGCAAAGCACAGCCCAATCAACATGTGATGCTTTACGCCATGGAAAGTGGTTTCGTCAAAAATATCAGTGCAGACATTGGTGACGTAGTTCGAAAAGGGCAAAAACTTGTTGAATTGGGGAATCCTGAATTGACCAGACAACGCGAAGAAAAAAAGGCTCAATTTGAAGCGAAAGAGGCGGTTTATAATCGTTTGAATGCGACCTACGAACAAACACCCGCGCTCACGTCCATTCAAATGGTAGAAGATGCCCAATCTGCTTTCTTATCAGCAAAAGCAGCCTACAATTCGGTACAGGATAAACTGAACTTCTTAACCATTAAGGCTCCCTTCAACGGAATTATCACAAAACGAATGATAGACCATGGTGCGTTAGTTCAAAGTGGCTTAACACAAGCCAACGCTCAAGGGATTCTAGAAATTCAAGAAACAAACCCAATTCGACTTACAATCCCTCTGCCTGAATCTGACATTGCGGGCATTGCAATAGGCATGGAAGCAAATGTGTTGTTCCCTGATCTTCAAGGAGAAGCATTCAATGTGAACGTGAGCAGAATGGCGGGCGCTCTTGACCCCGCATCTAACACTATGCAAGTGGAGTTCGACATTGAAAATGATTCTGGAGTTATAAAACCAGGGATGTACGCCAAAGTCTTAATCCAAACAGGCGGAAGAGAGGGTGTTCTTTCTCTTCCTGTTACTGCCCAATGGATTTACCAAAACCAGCCTTTTGTAATGATTGTGAACGAAGACAATGTTGTTGAACGAATTCCTTTGCGAAAGGGCATCTCGAACAAAGACTATTTTGAAGTGCTCAATCCAGAAATCAACGCGAATACCCAAGTAATTATCCAGGGGAAAGGCATGGTTACTTCTGGCCAAACTGTTCGACCAATTCTCAAAAGCAACGCGCTATGAAATCAGTAATGACAAAACCTTTCGTCCTGTGCTTTGCAGTTGCAATTTGTTGGTTCAATGCTGTTGAAGGACAAGGTGAACCACAGCCCATCAATCTAGAAACGGCGTTAATCCTTGGCGGGGCAAACAACCTTACCATTAAGGAGTTTAAGCTGAAGCAAGAGCTTGCTGCTGCAGAGTTAACCAAGTCCAAAGAATGGTGGCTTCCTGACCTCTATGCAGGCATTAGAACCCATCAGTTGAATGGGAGTGCAATGAATGGAGATGGTAATTTTTTCATCGATGTAAATCGCCAGAATTTTTGGGGTGGAATTGGACTCAATGCCACTTGGAATTTCGGTGATGGCATCTTTATGGCCAAGGCAGCCGAACTCAGATCTGAGGCCGCATTTCATCAAACGGCAGCAGAGAAAAACCATGCGCTCCTTGACGTCATTGAGTCGTACTATGATTTTCTTGCCGCTCAACTTTACTATGCAGCCTATGAAGAATTGGCTACTCAAGCAGACACCATCGCACAGCAAATGAGCCTTCAAGTGCAAATTGGGCTTCGACTTCAGTCAGATGAATTGCTTGCAAAAAGCAACTACAATCACCTCCGTATTGAAATGCTCAATGCCAGAAATAATTGGAACGATGCGAAGGCCGAATTAACGCGTTTGTTGAACTTAGATCCGTACAAAAAACTCATTGCCATAGACACCATTCTTGTTCCTTTAGATTTGATTAACGGTGTGGCACCGACTTCTATTTACGACACCAGCTATCAGAGCAGGCCAGAAATCAAAAGCCAAACGCTAACGCTAGCCTCGCTCAATGAAGCCAAAAAGACCACCACAAGTGGATTGTGGCTTCCCGAACTCCAAGTAGGCACATATGGATCTTACTTCGGAGGAGTTTTCGACCCAATTAATCCCACTTCAGAGGTCAATGCTGCTTTGATGTGGAAGATTCCGCTGGGCCGATTGACCTATGGTGGAACGCTGCAAAAATTCAACACCCAAATAGGGTTGCAGGAAAATGAAATTGCCCAAACCAAGGCACAGATCAATGCGGAGGTGATGGCTTCTTCAATGCAAATTTCTACCTATAAAGAGCAGATAGAAATCGCTTTGGAAGGATCACAAATGGCTGAAGAAGCGCTGAATCAAACTTTGCAAAGGCAGTCACTCGGAATGGTTCGTCCGCTTGAGATTTTACAAGCACAAGAGATGTTCATGAAGTCTAGGCTAGATTATTTGAGGGCTATTGCTTCTTACAACAAAGCACAGTATGCGTATTTCGTTGCCATTGGAAACAACCTGTAATCAGGGTTCAAATTTCTCAAAAACTTCTCCGTTAAACCTCCAAGCACCGGCATTGTGGGAACCCAGCCAAACCACGCCTTCATTGTCTGTATAGCAGGTAAACAAGTTCACGTCTGTTCCATCTTGCTGAATGGGATAATGACTCAGGTTGGTTCCGTCAAAACGGGAAACGCCATCGTCATGGGTCACCATCCAAAGGTCGCCATTTTTGTCCTCTGAAATAGCCATGAAATACATCGGCGCTCTGGGGTTATGTCCGTCTATTTCACCAACTCCTTCTCGCCTCGTATACACAAGTTCTTCAGATTCTTCAGGGCTCGCAATTTGAGGGGAAACCTGATAGCGGTAATGGGTATTACAAATCCAAAATGATTCGTTTGCATCTTGAAAAATAGAACGGATTCCAAAGCTCCCTCCTCCAGATATAGTGGTCAATTCATCTTCAAACATCCAATAAACCTTTTCGCCATCAAACATACATAGCCCTAGAGACGAAGTACCGAACCACATCTTACCTGCTCGGTCTTTGTAAATTGAATACAGCCCATACGGATTAAAAGAAGCGTGTGGATAGGCCGCAAAAAACAACTCCGCTTGGTTGGTCTTAGGGAGCTCCAATGCATAAAGCGTCGTCCCATCAAAACGGAGAGGACCACTTCTTTCCCATCCCGCACGAAACCAAAGGTCATCTGGGCTCAATTTCCACTGCCCTTCAGCGGCGTCACCAGAAACAATTTCTAAGGTGGTAAAACGAATGCCGTCAAATTTGCTAATGCCCTCTGTTGTGTCAAAATACAGATGACCAGATTGATCTTGTTGAATTCCTATAACCGACAATCCGCAGAGGCCATCTTCTAATCCAAAACGTGTAATTTGCTCCCCATCATATTTGTAGACCCCATCACCTCCAAACCAATGATTCCCTCCGGCATCTTGAAAAATGGTGGAAATGCCTTCGGGCAATGTTGAAACTATTTCGCCCAAACTATTTCGCCCCTTGTTACTTGCTTCGCGAACAGAATTCACTTGTCCATTGCAAGAGGAGAACACAGCAATAAATAGAAAAGCAATCAACAAAAATAAGCGGATAGGATGGAGCATGAGAATGCAATTTTCAATGAAGGTATGCCGAAATGAAATTGAGCTGCGTCTTCAAACGTAAATTAATGTAAAGTGATTTTTTAGCGTCATCAAGTGCGACCCGTTTAATGCCTTAGTTCGCATTTTCTCGGTTTTTTTGTTGGTTTACATCGATGTCATCCCTTCGGTTTCAAAAACACATACGCATACAAACCAGTTGCATACAACCGTGAATTACGCGTGGAATAGAGCCGTCGTTTACTTCAAATTTAAAAATGAGCCGTCGTTCTTTGCTGTGCTTGGATGGACGGGCGGGGGCGGGCGGGTCCCACGGGAAATCATGTCGAGACTTGACCTTTGTCAAAGTTGTTTGTATGAAGTTGAGTTAACCAATCGAAAGAATGAAAAGACCTTGAGCGTGAAACAGCTCATCCAATCACTCAAAATCGGCTGAACATTTTCCGAAGTTTGCCTGTTCGTTTCATCCAGCTATTAATGAAGCGTTCACCTCTTGTTGGGAGCATTTCTTTAATGAATGCACTGAAGTAGTCAGCGGTTTTCGCCATGCCGTTTGAATAACCTTCATACGTTTTTTCATCGCTCCCTAACCAGTGGTAAACGGGAGGATCGTCACCATCTTTGAAATAGAAAAAGTGGAATTGATCATAGCCCAATGCATTGATTACCCAGAAAGGATGTTCAAGCGAATACCCCTCTTCTTCTAAAACCGCTAAAGCTTGTTCTTGAAGCTCCTCCATGACGGAAAATGAAAATTCTACTCCACTCCAATAGAGTTTATGTTCTTCGCCCATCAAGAATAAATACTCTCTGTAGGCTTGAGGAAATTTGACCTTCATTTTTACTTCAAGTGCGTCAATCTCCACAACAGAGCATCCTTCAGGCTTATACGCTGCCATTGGGTGCACATTGCTGTTGAGCAAGGTTTCTTGTATGGCGAGCTTTTTGAAATAGGTGATGTGCATTCTCTTTTTGAACATTTATTAGCCCTTTTATTAAAGCAAGACTAGTTCTCTTTTATGAAGGAACTCAATGAATCAAATTACTACCAATCCCGGGCAAACAACCCATCAAATAACGCTCCTTTTCCTTGAATCCTTTTCCTGACCAACTGTGCCCGTTTGTGTCTATGAGCAGATTGTAGTTTTCTAAACTCGTTTTTGGGCTTTGATTAGCTTCTTTCATCTTTATTTAAAATTCATTTCGTCGATCTAATGGTTAAATCAATAACGAGGAAACAGCTTGGAATACGCCTTCTACATGTGAAAATGAGGAAAAACATCTGCGCTTCACTGATTCCCTTATACTTTCGATTAAACACATAAATATGCACTTATGTGATTTTCTTCATTCCTTTGCCCCAAAAAAGAAATCTAAAACACCATGACGAAAGTAACCTTCGCAAAAGGAGACGGTATCGGTCCAGAAATTATGGACGCTACCATGAAGATTCTAACTGCTGCTAATGCAAGAATAGAATGGGAAGAAATCAAAGTCGGAGAACAAGTATACCTCGCTGGCAACTCAACAGGTATAGACAAGTCTGCTTGGACAAGCATACGTGAGAACAAAGTCTTTCTAAAGGCCCCAATTACAACTCCGCAAGGAGGAGGGTACAAGAGTTTGAACGTGACCATGCGAAAGTCACTTGGTTTGTACGCCAATGTTAGACCTTGCAACAGCTTCCATCCTTTTGTTCGCACAAAACACCCAGAAATGGATGTGGTTGTGATTCGTGAAAACGAAGAAGATCTTTATGCCGGAATTGAACACCAGCAGACTGACGAGGTAGTGCAATGCCTAAAGCTAATTTCTCGTCCGGGAAGTGAAAAAATTGTGAGATATGCGTTCGAATATGCACGTATGTACAAGCGTAAAAAAGTAAGCTGCTTGGTGAAAGATAACATCATGAAGCTTACTGACGGATTGTTCCACCGTGTTTTCAAGGAGATTGCAGCTGAATATCCAGACATCGAGTCAGATAGCTGGATCATAGACATCGGCGCGGCGCGTTTGGCTGATACACCTGAGATTTTTGATGTTGTGGTATCTACCAACTTATACGGAGATGTGATTTCAGACATTACCGCTCAAATTTCTGGATCTGTAGGCTTAGCTGGATCTTCTAACATTGGCGAAAGCTGTGCAATGTTTGAGGCCATTCACGGTTCTGCGCCAGACATCGCTGGAAAGAACATCGCCAATCCTTCTGGATTGCTTCGAGGAGCAGTAATGATGTTGAACCACATCGGTCAGCAAGATATTGCAGAGAAAGTAATCAATGCATGGTCTTGTGCCATTGAAGAAGGAATTCACACTGCTGATATCTACAAAGAAGGCGTAAGCACTCAATTGGTAGGTACAGATACTTTTGCAGATGCAGTGATAGCTCGTCTTGGGAAAATGCCTCAACAAATTAAGCCGGCTGTCTTCGGAAAAGACATGAAGCTCACATTGCCGAAATACAAGCGCAGAGCAGCGGCTACCAAAGTATTGAAAGGGGTAGATATTTTCGTTGATTGGTCTACAGGATCAGCAGATGAACTTGCAGAAAAGCTTAAAGACTTAAACAGCGACATCAAGCTAAACATGATCACCAACCGCGGTGTGAAAGTTTGGCCAGAAGGTTTCGAAGAAACGTTTTGTACTGATCACTGGAGGTGCCGGTTCGAAGCTGAACAAGGAGAAGACGCAGCCAAATCAAGCATTCCTAAAGCATTAGCGAAAGCCATTGAATTGGGTCTAGATGTAATCAAAACAGAGAACCTTTATGAGTTTGATGGCGTGCGCGGATATTCACTTGGTCAAGGGCAATAAGAGCTAGACCCATAGAAGATAAAAGATTTTAAAAAAAGGACTGTCCAAATTGGGCGGTCCTTTTTTTGATGAAAAAATCTTTGCAAATGAATGCATTGCTAGCCAACTTTCGAGTCTACGGTTAATGTGGTTTTATGACTTTTTCGGTGCTAATTCCTTGAGCTGTGGTGGTTCGAACAAAGTACACCCCAGAAGGCCATTTACTTGAATCAATAGAGATGGTTTCAATATGCATTTTGTTTTCAACTGTTGCCACCAGGGCACCGCGATGATCCACCACTTGAATTCGTTCGATTTCCTGGCCTTCAATAAGTCTGGCGTCTGCCATTGAATATGGGAACAATTACTTGTTTTCGCTTCACGCTTAATTCTATTGATCAATTCTTCGCCCGCACCCTTTCCTCTTGTCGCTTCTGTCAGAAAAAGACAATCCATATACATGTAAAATGCAGCATCCCAAGTTGCGTATTGCTTCATGTGCGTTGCATACCCAATCAGCGTATCAGATTGCTCAGTAATTAGGCAAAAAACACGCGGGTCGTCACAAAATAATTGTGTGCTTAAAGCTTCACTTTTCCCTTTTGAATCAAACGCACATTGTTCAAACAAAGCGTGCAGTTCGCAAAGTTCGATACTACGTGGTAAGTCGCGCTTTTTAGCAAATCGTATCGTGCATTTCTGACACATAACTCTCTGTTTATTGCATTGTTGAAATAGGTATCAAAATCAGGGTTAGGTGCTTTTTCCAAGACATTTTTTAACCACTCCAGTAATTTGATGATGACTTGATTGTAAAAATGGGGGTGGTCAAATGACTTCGATTTGGAAATGGTGCACTTTGATTTTCCATTCTTCGAGTTCAATCAATTCCTTGAAAAGTAGTGTTCGAGTTTTATACGTTTCCATCCTCATTCTTGAATTTTTAAGCATTGATTGTATTCATTTTCGTTCCGAAAATTGAAGGTAATTTTCCTTTTTAATCGCGAAGAAATCGAGTAGCGCGAATCGTTCTATCACTATTCCCAACATCACTCCAAAACACAGCGAAACACAGTGCAGATTATAAGCCGTATATAGGCTAATCATCTACGTGCAAACTATTTTAATTCTGCCTCTTTATTTTTTTTTCGAAGAAGATGTTTTGTCGAAAATATATATACCTTTATTTCACTTTATTGATGATGAAACACCACTCCACCAGACGCTGATAAGTCTAATTCATAGGGATTTAGACCAATTTCAACAACGCAAACACAATATCCTTCGTTTACACAAAAAGGTATCTGGTTGAAGTATTAAATTTTAGCTTTTTTATAATGAAGATTAATAGAATAAGATGATTGCTACAAAAAGTAAATCTGTAGAACTCCTTGCAAGGAGAAAAAAGGTTGTGGCCAATGGTGTTGGGGTATTCAATACCGCCACTGTGAAAGATGCTAAAGGTGCTATCATCACAGATTTAGAAGGCAAAGAGTTAATCGACTTTGCTGGAGGAATTGGTGTTGTAAATGCGGGGCATAGTCCGGAAACTGTTGTTAAGGCCATCCAAGATCAGGCCGCCAAATATCTTCATACAAGTTTTAATGTGGTTTCATACGAGCCTTACATTGAGCTATGTGAAAAACTCACAGAGATTCTCCCACATGGGGAAGAAACCAAAGCCATGTTGGTGAGCACGGGAGCCGAGGCTGTTGAGAACGCGGTTAAAATAGCACGACAAGCAACAGGAAGGCATGCCATAATTGGGTTTTCAGAAGCCTATCATGGTCGCACTATGATGGCCATGACCTTGACCAGTAAGATTGGTTATAAAGTTGGCTGCGGTCCTTTCGCTCCCGAAGTTTACAGGCTGCGTTTTCCAAATTTCCGTCTGTATGGTAAGGGCATGGCTTATGAGGCATTTCTTGATCAGGAGTTGGCCTACCTTGAGATGAGCGCGCATAATTTAGTGGATTCGGACACCGTAGCAGCTATCATAATTGAGGCTGTTCAGGGCGAAGGTGGTTTCAATCCGGTTCCCCAACGCTACCTTGAAGGTTTGCGTGCACACTGTGACAAGCATGGGATCATGCTCATCATTGACGAAGTTCAAAGTGGTTTTTGCAGAACCGGACATTGGGCTTCTTGGCAGCACTATGGAGTTACACCTGATATCAGCACCTATGCCAAGTCAATGGGTTCTGGAATGCCCATTGCTGCCATATTGGGCCGCGCTGAGGTAATGGATGCTGCGGCTCCAGGTAGCATTGGAGGCACGTACATCGGAAACCCAGTGTGTTGTGCTGCTTCTTTGGCTACCATCAAACTGATGGAAGAGCTAGATTTAAATGGACGCGCAAATGAAGTTGCAGACCGCATAAACAAACGTCTTAACTCCCTTCAGCATCAGCATGATGTGATTGGAGATGTTCGCGGACTTGGCGCCATGATTGGCATCGAATTCGTGAAACAAGACGACCCTAGTCAACCTGATCCAAACCTTTGCGCTGAAATAATTCGTCAAGCCTTTGAGAACGGACTGATTATCATAAGTGCGGGAATGGATAAAAACGTAATTCGAATTCTCTCTCCCTTGGTCATCACCAATGATGAACTTGAGCGGGGACTAGACATTCTTGAATCAGCTATAAAAGAATCAATTAAAAAAACAATATGAAGCCTTTTGCTATTGCCGGAATTCAGATGAAAGTATCGGCCATTGTTTCCAATGTGGAAATGATGAAGCTTAAAATTAACATTACAATGAACCTCTATCCTTGGGTAGAGATGATCGTGTTCAGTGAGTTAGCTCCTTATGGACCGCTCGCCAAAACGGCGCAAGCCATCCCCAATAACTTTGAAGCAGAAATGCAAGCGCTTGCCAAACAACACGGGATCTGGTTATTACCTGGATCTATTTTCGAAGAAAAAGAAGATAAGATCTACAACACCGCTACTGTCATAAACCCTCAAGGGGAAATTGTGAAACGGTATAGTAAAATGTTTCCATTCTACCCATTCGAGGTGGGGGTAACAGCAGGAGAAGAGTACTGCGTGTTTGACGTTCCAGAAGTCGGTAGGTTTGGAGTCTCTATTTGTTACGACATGTGGTTCCCAGAAACTATTCGTACCTTATCCGTTATGGGGGCTGAAGTAATCCTCCATCCAACCCTAACAGGCACCATTGATCGTGAAATTGAACTCTCAATTGTAAGAGCAATGGCCGCCATAAATCAATGTTTCTTCTTTGATGTTAACGGATTGGATACTGGCGGAAGTGGACGGTCAATTGTCTGCGGACCAGACGGCCGAGTGATTTACGAAGCCGGAGGGAACGAGGAAATCTTCCCCCTCGAACTGAACATTGAAAGGGTAAGAAGAAGTCGTGAAATGGGTGTTTTGCACCTCGGTCAACCAATGAAAAGCTTCAGAGATCACATTGGTGATTTTAAGGTTTATCTGCCTGGCACAGATTTAAGCTATCTAGATTCTTTAGGGCCACTTATTAAGCCTGAGCGCATAGATCGGTTAGCTGAGTTAAAGTTAGCAGAGCACCAAATGGTACAAACTAAGCCCCCTACTTCATGATTTGCATGTGTAGGAAATAAAATTATTTTAGTTTAACACAAAATAAACCTATGGGTTCAACCACCGGAAAAAAAAAGAAAACAGCAATCAAACTGAAAGACTTTGTGAGTTGGTTCGAGATCCCAGCTCTTAATTTTGACAAAGCAGTTGCCTTTTACGATCACATTTATGACATCAAGATGGAGCGCGTTATAAATGCTTCGCATTCAATGGCTATTTTCCCCGCCAACGGAGGCATCGGCGGCGCTGTAGTAAATGGGCCAGGGTCAGTACCTGGTCAAGCGGGTCCGCTGATTTATCTCAATGGCGGAAGTAACTTAGAAGTAATTCTTGCACGGGTTTCAGAGGCGGGCGGACGGATCATTATGCCCAAAACTTTCATCAATAAGGAATCAGGATACTTCGCTATTTTCATTGACTGCGAAGGAAATAAGTTAGCCCTACACGCTGCCAAATGATAAAAAAGAAGAAAATAGTAAACGCCCCCTATTACAATATAGGTCAGCTCCGCATGGATCTGTGGAACAAATTGAGAACCGCAGCAGTTGGACTGGGAGATGCCACAGAAAAATTAAACTCAGGGGAATCTCAGATGCTTGACTGTGAGGTTCTATTAGACCAATTATCACACATTGAACATCATTTTGCTTTCCCCGGAATGAGAAGATTTATGTCGCTCAAAGACTCCTTTGACAGGCACGAATTTGTTGCGCTCACAAACACGGTTATTGACGTTCGGCGTGAATTAATCAGTGATGGTTTCCGAAGTTCGAACGAACGTCGAATGGAAGATGAACAGGATGATGAGTATGAATCACGTGATCCCTCAGACGGTGGAAAACAGAACTACTTCGAAGTGCTTTTGGTGGAAGACATGTCTGAAAGTGATGAAAGAGCCCTGCACAAAAGAGTAGCAAGCTTACGCCAAGATAATGATCTTTTCAGATATGAACTTGTGGTACAGCGTTCGTTTCAAGACGCGCTCATTTCACTTCTTTTCAACCCCAACATCCAATCTGTTGTCATAAGATATGCTCCTCCTTTCGCAAAAAAGGAAATTGACCCACTGATTAGACCTTACATTCAACACGCGCTAGACTTGGGGCCTGCAAATCAAAAAGATGAAGATTTAGGACCCCTGTTGGGCCAGGTAATCCATCAATTTAGACCTGAGATCGACACTTATTATGTGACAGACAATGTCTTGGCAGATTTAAAAGACAGCACAATCAATACCTTCCGTAGAACTTTCTATCGGAAAGAAGATTTTCAAGAGATTCACCTCAGCATCAATCAAGGAATCGCTGAGCGATACGAAACACCTTTCTTTACGGCCTTGATGGAATACAGCAAGAAGCCAACAGGTGTTTTCCACGCCATGCCCATTTCTCGGGGAGGATCAGTCTTTAAATCCCACTGGATTCGTGATTTTGGAGATTTCTATGGACGAAACCTTTTCTTAGCAGAGACCTCAGCAACAACAGGTGGATTAGACTCTTTACTGCAACCAACAGGGCCCCTGAAAAAGGCGCAAGAATTGGCGCGTGATGCTTATGGATCAAAGCATACGTTCATGGTCACCAATGGCACTTCAACAGCAAATAAAATTGTGATGCAAGCAATTGTAGCACCAGAAGACGTGGTGCTGGTAGACCGTGATTGCCATAAATCACACCACTACGGACTGGTGCTTTCAGGTGCATTCCCAGTATATCTTGACTCGTATCCAATTGAAAAATACTCAATGTATGGTGCTGTTCCGCGTCATGAAATCGTTGATAAATTACTTCTGCTTCGCGAAAGCGGAAGATTAGAAAAAGTCAAAATGCTTCTCTTAACCAATTGTACATTCGATGGAATGGTTTACAATGTAGAACGGATGATGGAAGAAGTTCTGGCCATTAAACCCGACATGGTTTTTCTGTGGGATGAGGCTTGGTTTGCATTTGCAAGCTTTACTTATACCTTCAAGAAACGTACGGCCATGTTTGTGGCGAAAAAGCTTGAGAAAAAGTATCAAACAGAGGAGTACAGAAAGACGTATAAAGCACACTTGGACTCCCTGGCTGAAGGCGAGCATCAGCTCATGCCAGACCCTGATAAAGTCCGTATTCGTGTTTATGCCACACAGAGCACACACAAAACGTTGAGCAGTTTCCGCCAAGGTTCCATGATTCATATCTGGGACCAAGATTTCCGTAGAAAAAGCCAAGCTACCTTCCTGGAGGCTTACATGACGCATACCTCTACCTCTCCCAATTACCAAATGCTGGCGTCACTAGACGCAGGAAGAAGGCAAGTCCAGTTTGAGGGCTATGAACTCGTAGAACGAGCCATTGAATTGGCCATGTCACTGCGTGCGAAAATAAATGATGATCCCGCTTTGAGCAAGTACTTTGATGTGCTTACAGTTAAAGATTTCATTCCTGCCGAATACCGCCATTCAGAGCTCCTTGAATACTATTCAAGAGATACCGGTTGGAATAGAATGGAGACGGCCTGGGACGAAGATGAGTTCGTTTTAGACCCAACGAAGGTTACATTACATATTGGGAGAACGGGCGTTGACGGTGACACATTTAAGAACAAGTTTTTGATGGATAAATTCAGTATCCAGATCAATAAAACCTCAAGAAACACGGTCCTCTTTATGACCAACATCGGTACAAGTAGAGGAAGTATTACCTACCTAATTAATGCATTGCTCCAGATTTCTGCAATGCTTGATGAAAACTTTGACGCCTTGGATACGCGCGAACGTGAAATTCATTCCAAAAAAGTCCATTCACTTACCCACGATGTGCCCCCACTCCCCGATTTTAGTTTTTTCCATCACTCCTTTCAAGCAGTCCCTGGAATTCCTGGAGGGAATCTACGTGAGGCCTTTTTCCTCACATACAATGAGGATAATTACACCTATGTCCAACTCAACGATTGTTTAGCCCAGTTAGAAAAGGGGGTAGAACTAGTGGCATCATCCTTCGTCATCCCATACCCTCCCGGGTTTCCCGTTTTGGTACCAGGCCAGATCGCTACAGAAGGAATCATAAAATTCATGCTTGCGCTTGATGTGAAAGAAATACACGGCTTCAGAGCCGACTTAGGTTTGCGCGTATTTAAACAAAGTGTGTTAGACCGACAAATGACAGCGACTTCCATCGGAGCAATTGGCCTTCCGGGAATATCTATGAAGAACAGCAAGGCTGATACGAACGAAAACACATAAAAGAAATGGCAACCCCAAATAAAAAGCCTACCACTAAAATAGACTCAAAAGAAGCACAACCAGAGAAGTCGGCAGCTACCACAACTGTAGGATCAGGTAACGGCACCAAAAAAACTGTTGCAAAGAAACGCCCAGCAACCAAAAAACGAAAAGTAGTTAAAAAGCCTCCGATAAAACTGAATGGCATAGCGGATATCCGACGCTATTTCTACAAAAATGAAGTGCCCATTTATTTCATTAGTGCCACCAACTTCAACTTACTTGGCGCTGATGAGTGGATCAAAAGCTTCAAATTCATTAGCTACATTGAATGCTTTGACGGACTCCATCCGAACGTGTTTTCTCCACAAGAAGAAATTCCTCATGATGAGTTTACGAGCATAGAAGACATCAATAATTATTTACTGATGCACCCAGAGGTACAAGACTATCTGAAAACCAGAGCAAAAGGCCGAAAAGCAGGGAAAGCGATGTTCTTGATGTTCAATGAGCAAACAGAGAAATTGGCGAAAAAGCAAGGCTTGGAAATCATGTTTCCTCCAGCCAAAATGCGCACATTCCTAGACAACAAAGTAAACACCAATCGCCTAGCTGAAAAAGCCAAAGTACCTTGTGTACCATACGTGTTATCACAAGTAAAGAACTTCGCCCATCTTAAAAAAGTGTCAGCAAAACTTGGAACTGACCTGGTGATTCAAACCCCATTCGGTGATTCCGGACACACCACTTTTTTCATCACAAATGAAGAGGAATATAAGAAGTATGCGCAAGAGATTGAGAAAGAGAAAGAAGTAAAAATCATGAAGCGCATTAATTGCAAAGGTTCAGCTATTGAAGCTTGCGTGACCAAACACGGAACCGTTGTAGCCCCGCTCATGACAGAGCTTGTTGGCTTCAAAGAACTGACCCCTTATAAAGGTGGCTGGTGTGGCAATGAGATTTATCCTGGAGCCTTCACTCCTGAGTTGCGAGATAAGGCAAGAAAATATACACGCCTCTTTGGAGATCAACTGCGCAAAGAAGGATACAAAGGATACTTCGAGTTGGATTATCTCATAGATCAAGACAATGGTGAAATTTATCTTGGAGAATTGAACCCTCGTGTTACGGGCGCAAGTTCAATTACCAATCATGCCGTATTCGCCTTGGCTGATGCACCATTATTCATCTTCCACATCTTAGAATGGATGGATGTTGATTATGATTTGAACGTGGAAGAGCTAAATGACCGCTGGACCGATCAAGAAAATGTGGATAGTTGGAGTCAACTGATCATCAAACATACCGCTGACACCATAGAATATGTAAACGAAGCGCCCAAATCTGGAATCTGGAAAATGTTCGATAATGGACACATTCAATTCGACCGTATGGACACGCACAGACGTGCTGTGGAAAGCGAAAATGAAGGCTTTTTCTTACGTATCACCAAAAAAGGAGATTACCTCTATGAAGGTGCAGACATGGGGATTTTAGTTACACGTGGAAGAATGATGACTGACGGATTTCAGATGAACGCTAGAGCAAAAAAGTGGATCACCGCCATTCAAGGTCAGTATGCATCTACATTGGTTGAAGACAAACGCGCTACAGCCCATACCCTGAGCTCTAATTTGATGAAATAAACACACTGGTAACTCAATTTAATTCCTGTTTTCACTCCACTTAAGAAACCACAGTTTGAAGAAGAACTTTGCGGTGGATGTCCTTCAGTGTGCTGACCTCTCTGGCGCTTGGACAAATGACCCGTCTCTAGTTCTCTTTTTCTGCCCACTATAAATCAAAATTCGAAAATGTTATTCAAAAGCATCAATCCGCATACCGGTAAAGAAGTTGGACAATTCACAGCGCTGTCTGAGCCAGAATTGATCATGAAACTAGAGCGCTCTTCTGAAGTCTTTGCTAGCTGGCGAAATGTATCATTAGAAGAACGTTCAAGGTTGATGATGAATGCAGCGCAAGTCTTACGAGAGGGCGCTGAAGAATATGCTAAAATGATCACGCTTGAAATGGGAAAGCCCATTAAAGAAGCGCGTGCAGAAGTATTGAAATGCGCCTCGGTCTGCGTGTACTACGCAGAAAATGCAGCCCCTTTTTTAGCCCCTGAATTCATTGAGACAGAAGCAACAAAAAGCTTTGTTCGCCATGACCCAATTGGTGCTGTTTTCGCAGTCATGCCTTGGAATTTCCCCTTCTGGCAGGTGTTTCGTTTTGCGGCTCCTACCCTTATGGCTGGGAACGTTGGGTTGCTTAAGCATGCGCCAAATGTGTTTGGCTCTGCTCAAATGATTGAAGCTATTTTCCTCAAAGCGGGATTCCCAGAGGGAGCATTTCAAAACTTGATTGTACACCATGACGCTACGGAGCAAATCATCGCACATGACGCTGTGCAAGCAATTACCCTCACAGGAAGCGAGCGCGCAGGGTCTGCAGTAGCCGCCATTGCAGGTAAATACCTGAAAAAAACACTCTTGGAGTTGGGCGGAAACAATGCCTTCATTGTATGGGAAGATGCCAACATTGATGAAGCAGTCAAAACGGCTTTGGTTGCCCGAATGCTTAATTGTGGCCAAAGCTGCATTGCGGCTAAACGCTTTATTCTACTTGAAGGAATTTACGATGAATTCGTCTCTAAATTTATAGCTGGAGTGGAAGAAATGAAAGCTGGTGACCCTATTAGCGAAGACACTCAGGTTGGGCCTTTGGCGCGAAAAGATCTAGCAGACCAATTGCAAGCGCAAGTTAAAAAATCCATTGATGCCGGAGCTGAACTCTTATCAGGTGGAACGCAAAATGAGTGTTTCCATGAGCCAACAGTTCTCGGAAATGTCACGCCCGAGATGGCCGCTTTTAAAGAGGAAACTTTTGGTCCATTAGCCGCCATGATTAAAGCGAAAAGCATTGATGAAGCGTTCGCGCTTTCTGAGCTATCTCGTTATGGATTGGGCGTTACTGTATGCACAACTGATGTTGAGAAAGCCATTTCCATGGCGCACCGCGTTAGTGACGGAGCCTATTTCATTAATGAGCTCGTAAAAAGTGATCCGCGTCTCCCTTTTGGAGGTACCAAACTCTCTGGTTATGGACGAGAATTATCCAAAGATGGAATGTTAGAATTCGTAAATAGAAAAACCATTTACGTGAAATAAGGTTCTACCAAAACCATTCACATCAACCCCAAAAAAGGCAATTGATGCATCTTGATCTTCATTCTATCTCAGAAAATAAACCCGGAAAAAAGTGGCAAAAATGCTTTCAGCAACATTGGCCGTCCTACAAGGCTTGGTACCTCTCGAAAGAACGAATTAAAAGTCCAAGTTTAAGAACCTGCAGGGCACGCTTGAAGAAACACATGCCTGAGTTCTACCCAACCTATTTACAGCTCTGTGATTTGGCTGGAAAAGATCCTGTTGCGCACCGTTTCCTCACAGGATTTCAGCCTCCGCCATACATGAGCGGTTGTGCCCAAGTTGTTAATGAGCGGGAAGCACAGCTCATACGCAACTATGACTTTGATCCAAATTTAAGCGAAGGCACTTTGCTCCACTCCGCGTGGAATGAAAAGAAAGTAATTGCCATGGGAGATTCACTCATTGGAGTGGTAGATGGCATGAATGACAGTGGTCTTGTGGTTTCTCTGACCTTTGGTGGAAGAAGAGTAATTGGTGAAGGTTTTGGAATTCCATTTATCCTTCGGTACGTTTTGGAGTTCTGCACAACCTTAAATCAAGCCGTAGATGCCTTAAAACGTATCCCATCACACATGAGTTATAACATCATGCTGATGAACCAATTTGGCGAACATAGCTTAGTTCAAATCGCTCCTGATCGTGCGCCCAAAGTAACAGATTTGAGCGCATCAACCAACCATCAAGAAGAAGTAGACTGGCCAGAGCATGCGTTGTTCACCAAAACCATAGAACGGGAGTTGTACCTCCAGGAAATGTTGGTTAAAAGCGAATTTAGTAGCGAACAAATTGCAGATGCTTTTCTCAAAGCCCCGCTCTTTAATAGAAAGTATAAACAAGGTTTCGGAACCATCTACACCGCGGTTTACCAGCCAAAGTTTGGCGCTATGGAATTGAGGTGGCCTGGTGTATCACTGAGGCAAACTTTTACCGGCTTCCAGGAAGGGGTTACAACCATTCGCTATAGTGAGAAGCTAGATGTGTCTACAACGGTAGAGATTCCAGCTAGTCAACTTCAAGCTGACTACAACCATGCCGTTGAGTCATACTGGACTGAATATGGAAAAACATGGGCTACCAATGAACATGAAGCATCAAAATCAGTTCATGCAATCTCAAATCGAATTCAAGAATTGCTCGCACAGATGGATCGTGTTGCAAAAGCCCAAAGTTCATATCCATTGCTCTCAGAATCGAAAATAAAGTCTCGTGTAAGAATGAAAAAATAAGACGCCTTTTGGCTAGACGTTGCCCCACTCAAAAAACGCTTTTCTTTTGTTTTCATACCACTCCTGAATTGATGCTGGTGATTGCATTAGGCCTTGCATTTTATTCATTGCTTCTAGGTGTAGTTTAGCTCCTTTCTGCATCATCTTCTTTGCATGGTTTGTACTCCTCTCTACAATCTCATCGAAAGTATTGGCGCTGAATTTTTCATCACGTGCACCACCAAGTTGTGCGCAGGTCATTGTTTTCATGCCATTTAAGTTTAGTGGAAATAACATTCGTCTCCAGCTGCATTTATCACCCTCCAGCTTGATAAGACATTTGTTGTATTACCAGGCAGATGAACAGCGGTAAAATGCTTCATCAGGTCTTTCCTTAAGTTTAGGATTTTTCTTCGGATTCACAGAAAAGAGTAAAGATTCTATGAGCGCCTGATGTCGGTTTCCAGGATAGCGTATATGAAGTTGTCAGACCATCCGTGCTTCAGTGGGAGCAGTTTTCTGCCGCGTCCTTCTTGAAGCATCCCCGCTTTTTCTAGCACTTTCAAAGAACCCCTATTCTCTACCGCACACCCGGCCTCAATGCGGTGTAATTTTAGTGTTTCGAACCCGAAACAAATCACTGCTTTCAACCCTTCTGTTGCGAAACCTTTGTTCCAAAAATCAGGGTGAATTTTGTACCACACTTCGGCTCTCCTATTTTTTTTCGTGCCCAGTTTGAACCCGAACAGACCCATGAATTCCGCTGTTAACTTTTGCTCAATGGCGAACGTATAGTTTGCAGGCTCAGGCTGCTGGTTTTCTGCAATCCAAGGGGTAATAATAAACAAGGTTTCTTCTACATCTTTTGGAATACCCAAGGTGTTGTACTCATCTATTTCGGGGAGCGAATGCAGTTGATGGATGGCCTCTAAATCTGAAGAAACAATCAACCTTAATTTGGTGCGTTCAGTTTGTATTTCGATCATTTCTCAGGCGTCTTTTCCTTTCCTATTTTCAATAAAGTTTTTGTTGGCGCTCTTTCTATTTCAAAAAGGTAACCTAATTTCAGGCACAGTCGCATCATGTCTTTCGCAATTGACTCTTGCTTTAAAAACCTCTCTAAGTAAATAATCTTTCATTTCTCGCAAGTTATAGCTTTGAATTCAAACTAATATTCATCATTCATCAGCAAATACCGTTGCAAGAAAAAGCCCGGCATCAGCCTACCGAGCTTTTGTACAAATATGGGTTCTGGCCCTAGATTTGGAATCTCCCAACGGCCTTCTCGCAGCCTTCCCAATAGATCTTTATGTTCTCCTCATCACTTAAAAGTGCTTCGGGTTCTAATAGATCAGGATACCCGCTCCAGCCAGTTGAAGGCCCGTAAAAATTACCCGATGTTGCTTTTGGATCCATGGAAGAACGAATGATTCCCGTAGCCCCATCTTCTGCAGATTGCGCCTGATTCATGAAATCTGCATTTTTGTCCATTCCCCCCGTTTCAGCAGTCGTTATTTGAAGGTTAGTAGTTGCCAAACCAGGATGCGCCAAGAGTGGAATCACGTTCGTAATGTTGGCTTCGTCCAGTCTGTTTTTAAGTCCGTAGGTGAAAACAGCATTGGCCAACTTGGTTTGATGATAGCGTTCCCATCGAGGTCCCTGAAAGCTTAAGTTTTCTTCCTCTGTTCCATCACCGCCTAAATCACCCCCTTTCTGTTGGAAATATTCAGCAACAAGCGGACCGCCTAATCTGGCTCCAGAAGAGTGATTCACAATGCGCGCTTCCTTGCTGTTCTTCAAGAGTGGAAAGAGTTCTTTTGTAAGCATGAAGTGGGAAATCACATTGGTTTGCATTTGAACATCATACCCGTCAGTTGTTGCTTGATCTTTCAAGGCCATCACTCCGGCGTTGTTTACAAGCACGTCAACTACACTGTGTTTTGATTTAATGATTTCAACAGCATTTTTTACACTTTCGAAATGCTGCAAATCACAGTCAATGGCTTCAAAATGTCCATTAGGAACCTGACCTCGCAATTGTATCAATGCATTTTGTGCCCGTTCGCTTTTGCGGTTGAGTAAAATAACGCTTGCTCCCTTTTTTGCCATCTCCCGAGCGCATACAAATCCAGTTCCAC
>JBLIGQ010000043.1:0-24377 GCA_047636995.1 Flavobacteriales bacterium
TTTTCTCTTCCATAGGTGACCGACATAAATCCGGGGGTGAAATTTCTGGTCGAAATAATTCCTGCCAAGGCATCTTCGTTGAATTTGAATCGTGCTAAAATGGCATAAATCAAAGTTTGTAACGCCTTGCTCTTCTTAGATGACTGCAATTGATCTTTCCAATTGTCAGCCAAATTCAAATCAGATCCACTCACCTTGCCAGACTTGTAATCAACAATGCGCAGGGTACCATTGAACCTGTCAATGCGGTCTGCCTTTCCTTTAATGAGAGCCTTTCTTGTGCCTTCCTGAAACGACACCTTTTTTTCAAATGACTGTTCTAGGTCAACCAATTCAACCTTGTTTTGCGCTACCACTTCAATTTCTTTGTCCAGCAATTTTTCTAAATAGCGAATGGCTACTTTCTTGCTCAAATAATTGACGCCTGACGTTGTTAATTCTTTCCTGTAGCGCACCTCTGTGAGCGCATCATCCATGCGTGGAATGAGTTCCGTTTTTAATTTCTTCAATGCCTCAACGGTGAGCTGTTTTCCTACTTCCGCTTGCAATCCTTTTTCTAGCACCTCATGAATCATGCTTCCGAAGGTGGAACTTTCCATCTCTTCTTCTACATCGTCTTGTTCGCGAAGCCCAAGGATGTATCTGAAGTAAAAATCTGCCGGACAGGCAATCCATTTGTTCAATGCTGAAGGCGAAAGCCCAGATTCAAGCAACTGATCAAGTCTTTTCTTCGCCCACGCGCTTTCTTGTATTTCAGGAATTACAGGCAATTCTTTTGGGGTCGAAGAGCGAATGCTTTTTGGGATGGGTTTCGATCCTGCATCAGCAAGTAAATGACAACTTTCAAGCTGTTGAATGTACCTACTCTTTTCGCCCGTGAGATGACTTGACTCACCAGAAGTATAAAGCAAATGAACCTCTTCAGCTCGTTGGATGAGCCTGTAATAGTAATAGGCAAAAATGGCATCACGGTCATACCGGGTTGGCAGTCCGAACCCATAACGGATCTCACTTGGAATCATTGATTCAGTGAATGACTGCTTCGGCACCACCCCTTCATTGCCGCTCAGAATAAATACCTTCTTAAAATCAAGAGCGCGTGATTCCAGAAGTCCCATAATCTGGAGTCCCTTGAGCGGCTCTCCTTTCAAGTCAATCTGCAGCTTGCCCAGCAACTTCATCATGATGCGCTCCAACGCGCGAATGCGGTTCTTCTTTTCTATGCCTTCCAACATGGGATACACCGATGTCAATCTGGCTAGCTTCACCAATAAAGATTGCATCAGATTCCATGACTGTACTTTGCGTCTTTTCCAGCCTTGATTGTCACCTTCTTTTAACGCTTCGAACGGACGAATAGCTACGAGCAAAAGTTTGAACGCATCTAACACATCTTCAATGGTTCTGCTTTCAACAGCTTTGTAAAGTCCGGCTAAAAAAGTCCCGAATTTCCCTTTGTCAAACTCAGCTGAACGGGCGGCCTTTAAATCTTGTGCTCCAATGAATACCAAATTGTTTTTGATGATAAACTTTTCAATGCCTTGCATCGGACGCTCCGCTTTCTGATTTAACAACGGATGTCTAAGGAAACCCAGTAGCGCTGCATAGCGTAGCTTCTTCCCATTGACGTCAAACAGCCTGAAAAAGGCGTTGCAAAGAGATTTGTACTGCGTATGCGCCAGTGACTCTCCCATGGTGACGTTGATACTGTCAAATTGCTCAGGAATGGATGGCAGTAATGAAGGGAGCACAGAATTATCTGGGAGCACTATTCCAATCTCAGTGGCATCACCGCCTGACTTTGCCAATTCATTGTAGATGTATTGCATCTGGTTAACGGTAGAGCTGCTGCCAACCACATTGATGGTTTTTTTCGCTCCCAAGAAATTAGCGGGCAAACGCTTGGCATTTCCCAAATCAAGCATCTGACGAATGAAATGCCCAGCCTCAACCTTTTTTTGCTGTACATAGTAATTATCTGCATCCCAGAATACGGTACAAAGCGCTCTGTCCTGCAGTGATTTAATCACTTTCTGTTCTGCCTTCGTCAATGCATTTAACCCTGCAACAACTAGGTATTCAGACTGAGTAGCTTTGAACATTCCCACCGGATCAGAAGCGGCTTTTCTGGCAATAGCACCTCCGTAATGCAATCCAATTTGATCCATATGGAGGTGAAAAGCGTTGTAAAGCGGAAGCAGTGTTTCCCAAAACCCAGCGAATTTCTGTTGCGTTTCAGTGAGGTCATCCTCACCAAAACTCCATTCTTCAATGTCTTTGAAATCTTTGATGTTCTTAAAAATGGTTTTCGCCCCAATCAAATAGTGGTCAACTTCGTTGAAGTCTGCCAACAAGGTACTTCCCCATTGCAAGAATGCCTCAAAAGATTCTTCCTTCGATGAGCGTTTTTGATGACAAATAAAAAGTTCAAATGTGAGGTCTAGAGCGTCTCCTCTCTTCATTTTCGCCATGTCAGCGAATAATTCTGAAAGCGTTGTGATTTTTGGAAGCCATCCGTGGTAGCCTCTCTTCGCCAGCTCCCTTTTAAGGAATATTCCTGATCTTTTTCCGGGCAAAACAACGGTTACATCACGAAATTGGGATTGATGTTTGTCTAATAAATAGTCAGCCAGTTCACTGAGAAAAGTAGTCACGAATCTTAATCTTTGTCGCCCAATTTAAACCCGTTTCGAACAAATGCAATGAATTCTTTGAAGCCATTTTTGGTAAACACAGAAGAAACCACGTTTCCACGCGTCATTTCGTTCTCTTCGATTGGCATTTTTAATGGATTCGAAACTGGAATTTCCGTCTTATTCACTGGTTTTTCGGGTCGTGCAGGAAGAACCAAATCTGCCTCATTCACCGGTAATGCAATTCCATTCTTGTTCAGAATACCTTGCAGTTCATCAGCCACTTGGAAACGTTCTTTGGACTCTTTATGGTAGCCCATTTGTTCTTCCAACATGCCTAAGTTATTCATTGCAATGGCATCTTCCGGATCCAATTCAATTGCTTTTTTGTAATCTGCTAGCGCTCCATTGTAGTCTTTCAGCGCCACTTTTATCCACGCTCGTGAAGAATACCTATAGCTATACTCTGGCTGGTAGAGCACCGCTTTGTTCAATTCATTCATGGCCTCGAACCCTCTTCCCAATTGAAAAAGACATACTCCGTGATCATGAAGTAAATCTGGATTTTCAGGCAATTCTCGCAACGCCGATTGATAAAGCGGTATTGCTTCTGCCCATTTTTGTTGCTTGCCCAAGTCAAGCGCTTGATTCCAGTGAATATTTTCCATATTGCGGTAAAGTTACAACCTGTGAATGAAACAACCTTCCCCATTTATTGTGAAATCAACGGTGGCGCTTCTTTCTACGTAATTCATTCCAATGAAAGATTAACAGAATACCAGAGGTTAGGTTCACGTTACCTCAAACATGAGTTGCATGCGAAAATTCTGCCTGAACGTTTACTCATCTCTGATATGCTTGAGAATGAAAACAATCGCTGGCCGCGCCTGAGTGAAGTGGCATATCAGGCACGCGTTACTGAAATTAAAACCAATGAGAACCCTAATTGAATCTGATCACATTCGTCTGGAGGCTTTATCAGATCAGCATTTCGATGCCTTGCTGGAAATCACCCTTTCGCAGCCAGATCTGTTGCAGTTTTCCCCTTCTCCTTTTGGCTCCGCCGAAGCACTTAGGCTAAATTTTGACCAAGCCTTAGCCACTCGAAAGTTAGGAGCCCGCTATCCATTCGCCATTTTCGACAAAAAGAGTCAATCTTATGTTGGAAGCACCAGCTTTGCCGGATATTCAGTGAAGGACAAACGACTGGAAATTGGGTGGACTTGGATTCGAAAAGAATTCCAGGGCACAGGATTCAATGGGATCTGTAAACAGATAATGCTTTCATATGCCTTCAACGAACTAAAAGTTGAACGTGTAGAATTTAAGATTGACAGCCGCAATGTGCGCTCTAGAAAGGCCGTTGAGAAATTAGGAGCAACGCTTGAAGGAGAGCTAAGGAACCATACGGTCATGAGCGATGGTTTCAGAAGAAACACTTGCATCTACAGCATTTTAAAGACTGAATTTACTGGCTGAGCACTTTTAAACCTTTACTCCTACCATAATAACATCGTCTATTTGTTCATTGTGTCCTTTCCATTGGAAGAACTTATGATGAATGGTTTTACGTTGAGCTTCTAAACTCTGATTTTGCACTGAATCAAGCAACTGTAGCACACCACTTTTCTTTAGCTTCTTTCCATTTGGCCCACCAAATTGATCTGTTATTCCATCACTAAACTGATAGAAAGAATCTCCCTTTTTGAGCTGTATTTCGCTCAATTTAAAACTTTTAACCTCACCGAAAGCGTCTCCACCAATTGAATGACGATCTCCTTTCAATTCAATTCGTTCCCCATCTTGATAAACGATTATTGGTCTTCTCGCACTCGCTGTTCGTAGAATTCTGGTATCAAAATCGAATTCAACAATGCTAATGTCCATCCCGTCTTGAACACTAAAATCAGTATTCTCACCTCTCAACATCCCGGTAAGCTCTCTATCAAGGGAATTGAGCAAGGTACTGGGAGACCAAATATTAGGATTTCTGCTAACATCTTTTAGCAACACAATTCCAATAAGAGACATGAAGGCACCAGGAACTCCGTGTCCTGTGCAATCACCGCAGGCAAGCAGGATTTTATTATTGAACTTCTCTACCCAGTAAAAATCACCACTTACAATGTCTCTTGGCTTTAGGAATACAAATGACTCATCAAAAGAATTGCTTAGCATTGAGCTATGGGGCAGCATGGCTCGTTGAATATTCTTGGCATATAAAATACTATCAGTAATGTCTTTATTAATAATGGCTAGCTCTTTATTCTGCTCAACAACCTCATGTGTTCTTAGATCGAGTTCTTTCTGCAGAAAATCCTGGTTCTGAATCATGATTCGTTCTCGTCTCCTAATCACAAATCTGCCGATGAAAAAAATAATCCCTGAAACCAAGAAATAGAACCACATTTTTTTCCAAAAAGGATAGTCAATAATAAACATAACACTCGCTACCTCATCACTTCCTATGTTATTTTGATTGTATGCTCTAACCTTAAATGTATATTCTCCTGGGTTCAACCTGGTATAACGTGCAATATTGGAAGATGAGCTTTCGGACCATTCAATGTCATGTCCCTCCAAAAAGTATCTGTAGCTTACTTCTTGTGCATCACGGAAATGAATTCCTCGAAACTTAAACTCGAACTTGTACGTGCCTGCTCCAAGGGTAATGTCTTCATTGTGATCATACAAACTATCAGAAATAAGCACTGAAGTGAGGTTCGTAACCGGCTTCATACTTTCAGAAATCTCCTCAGAAGTTGAACACTTAAGAATTCCATTATCAGTTCCCAAGAACAATTCACCGAAGTGATTCAATGCTGCTGCATTTCCCTGGAAATTCAATTCACCAAACTCTTTATTGCTATAGTTTTCAATGAATCCTGATTCAGGTTTGACCCTACTCAGCCCCCCCCTATGTCCTATCCAAACATCTCCTTTATTGTCAGATTGAACCAAGTAACAATAGTCAGAGAACAGGCCCATATCTCGGTCAAAAAGCCTCCATTTGTTGCCCTCAATCATCGCAACACCTGCTCCGTCAGTTCCAATCCAAATTCTTCCCTGTCTGTCTTCTGAAAAAGACATAATGTCTACTATTTTCCCTTGAAGTGGCAAAGGGATGTTCTGAATTTCACCTTGCTCAATGTAAGTTAAGGTCGCACTATTCGCCCCAATCCACATGCGGTCATGTGTGTCTTTCATTAAAGCATTCACAACATTGTGGGGTAAACCTGACTGCATAGACAAATGCGCCTTTACCATAAAGTCTTTGATTTGATAGAGTCCATAGTCTGTCCCAACATAGATTACCCCATGCTGTTGGGCAATGCAATTGATGCGTTGGTTGAGCAAATCATCTTCTAGCTTCAATGAACGCAATGATTCATTTTCATCTATGTAAAGGAGGCCATGTGAGTTCGTCCCTAACCAGATCACACCCTTGGTGTCTTTGAGGACACTGTTGACATTCAACGGCTTATTCTCATTATCAAAGTAATTGAAAGAAGCAAGTGTTGAGTCTAAATCTTTGGTCATTTTCAGCAGACCAGTTGTAGTTCCAACCCAAGCAATGTTATCTTCTAATACTACGGAATGAACCGTTTTCGATATCTTGGATACACCTAGATTAAAATGCGTGAAAATATTGTCATTCATTTTCACCAAACCTTCTCCTTGGCTTCCGAGCCAAATAATATTTTCACGATCGATAAGGAATGTTGCTACACTTTCGACCCTCTTCGCTTTTCCTTTATTGATGAATTCTGCGCGTTCAAACGTTGAGTTTTCTAAATTGGAAAGCCTGATCATACCATTGGCCTTGGTGGCCAGCCAAAGTTCTCGTCTATTGGTCACTTCCATTTGGTTGATCACCATGAGCTCTATCCCTTCAAAAGGAACTTGCACTAAAACATGCTCTTTATTCAGCCCTTCAACCAAATAAATACCTTCCTCTTCACAAGCCACTAAAAGTTCGCCTGTCTCACTGTTTGTGTTAAGTGCAGAAACAGATTGTCCCAATAGGTTTTCATCCCAGACAAGCTCAAAGTCATTTGCGGGATCCATCAGCGCAAGACCAAAATCAGTTCCTACTGCAATTTTATTATTCCACTCAACTGCAGACGAGATAAGTGCTCCTTCAAAATCCACTGCAACCACTTCAGATTGCAATAAGCTATCTAGTTTTACTACTTTTCCCTCTTGGTAAAAAGCATAAGCCTCTTGCTTCCATAAAGCAAAAGACTTGATTCTACTTTGATTGTCGGCACTCACAAAAACAGAGTCTACCCCCTCTCCAGTGTACACAGAGATACTGCCTTGATTGTGACCAAGTAATATCCGTTTATTAGAAAATTTCTTTGAACATGTGACGAAAGATTCTGCCAGTCCGCTTTGGACATCAAATTGCTTAAAGTCAAATCCGTCAAACCGAAATAAACCTTCAGTTGTTCCAATCAAGATGTAGCCATTCTGATCCTGCTCTAAAGAATACACGAATCGCTCAAAGAGTCCTTGACTTTCATCAATGAACTCATATTTGAATGATTGGGCGGAGGTAAATGCACTTATGCCCATCAGCAAGCCAAGAATGACTAGTTCCCTCATCTTCTATGAACTGGTTCAGCGCGTCCCTTCCCTTTGAATTTAGGAATGCCACCAATTGGAACGGTGTAAAATGGAAGCAACTCTCCGTATTGGTTCGTTACATAGAACACCACGTTATTGTTGTTTACATGATGCTGGTCATCTTTCGTAAATTGAATGTCTAGTGATTTGCCTCGTTCCCCATTTTTTATCATGTATTGACTGGTTGACCAGTTGTCATCACTGGAAGTCTCTAATTCAGCGGCAAACGTGATCACAGAATAAATTCGAATGAAGCCGTCATCATCCCAATCGAAATTTGCCTGCGCTAAATACACAACGTCTTCATCAATGTATGGGTAGACATGTGAAGTTTGCCATGCGTCAGAATGCAATCTAAACGTGTATTCAAACGTAAAGGCATTCCCGCCTTCTACGGGGATGTTTGATTCTGGACTGGTTGAAAGAAAATACCGATAAAGATTTCCATCATCTCCTCTTACTCCCTCACAGATCATTTTAAAAATATAACCACCATATACATCTGATAGTTCGCCCTCACTCGGATTGAGTGGCCCAAAAGTATACCAGCCCTCATCGTAAATGCTTTTTTGGCCGAATGTTTTACTTGCGATCAAGTTTCCACTTTTGAAATTCCCAATGGGATTGGTAGAGCGTGAGTCATCATCAGAAATGCAGCCTTTACCTCCAAACACAGAGAAACGAGTGAGTGTATTGAAACTAGACTTCATTTCGTCTATCGCTCCACCACAATCAGGATCATAAACACGTATATAAACCGGTTGGTTTTGCTCCTTAGGTACTGAAAAGAAAAATACTTGACAAAAATCATCGTCTCCCCATGAAGGCTCCGCTTCATTTCCGAAGGTGACCAAAAAAGGAATATTCTCTTCGGTTGCAGGAACAGCCTGAGAAAACAAGAGGACTGAACTTGAAAGACAAAGTACGAGGGTGAAAAGACGGATCATCTCAAGGGTTTTATGTGATGATTTACGAACCCTTGCCGTAAAAGTTTCAGATTACTTCTCGAATAGCAAAGTAAACTCTACGCGCCTATTTTGAAATCTACCTGCTTCGTTCTTATTACTGGCCATGGCCCTGGACGCTCCATAGCCTTTTGCAGAAATCCTATCGGCTGCAATGCCTCTTCCAACTAAATAATCAACCACTGCTGCAGCTCTCTCTTCTGATAATTTCTGATTCGAAGCAATCCCTCCTTTGTTGTCTGTGTGAGCTGAAACTTTTAATCTAAACCCCTCATCTAATAATAAAATGGAAACAATCTGATTTAAGTTCTTTTTAGACGAGGGTGAAATTAGCGAGCTATTCACCTCAAATTGAATATTCTCCAAAGATTGCACCATGGAGTTCATCACTTCCTTCTCTTCATCTGAATAGTAGCTCCCACTCTTTAAAGTTTCATCTTCGTAATTCCCCCGAGATACATCGCGCACTACCGCCTCATGGTAACCGCTTTCAAGAAGTGCGCTCTGAAGTGCATGCAGTTTTAAAATATCATTTGTGTTTCCTACGCTATAGTGAAACAAGCTGTCAGAATAAATGAAACGCTCAGTAATCTCAACGTCAATTTCAGAAAAATAAGGATCATTAAAAGGAACCTGTCTATCAGATTCGTGAAACTCAATAAAATAGATTAGTTCTAGCTCAGCTGGTTTCAAATCATTTGCTAAACGCGAAGGGCGAAGAGCCTGAAGTCTTTCCATTTTCGAAATGTACACAAGCGCATCAGGTTCGATTAAATCTGAAACGGTAATCATTCTTGCTCCGCAACGAACCTGCCTTTTTCCATTCACAGACTTCCCTATTGCCCCCAATGACACCTCAAATACTCCTTCTGAATTGAAGGCTAGCTTAGCAGAGTCCCCAAGAATACTTGATTGCCCTTGAATTTGCCAGAAGTATTGATCTACCTCAAAACCATCTAGCTCTAAATCATTCACATACAATTCAAGTTGGGTTCCTAAATTCACTGAATCAGGAATCTGAAACAAGGGAATTCGGGCAGGTTCAATGTCGATGTGCACTTGAGAAACCTGCGCAAATTGAATTTGGGTCAGCGTATCATAAATGTTAAACGCCAGGTCATAACTCCCAAAATCCAGATAACAATGCTCATGTGACATCCCTTCAGCCTTCGTGCCATCGCCAAAATCCCACTCATAAGTAATGGGCAACGTGTCTGTTTCCTGAATTTCTGTTTCCTCAATCAAATAACAAAAAGAGGTCTGGTAGGCCTCAGGACATCCCTTAAGCGTGGGCAGAGAGAATTTGAAATCATAAATATCTGCGTCTCCTTTAACGCGATCAGATGTCATATAACCTGACAAGCCATCTGGAGCAAAGAAAACACCGTAATCATCGAATTTAGAATTGAAAGGTGCGGGAAGTCTTTCTGGACGAACCCATTTCCCCTTTGTTCCAAGCTGTGTGCTAAACACATCCAATCCTAGAGCGCCATCTAAACTATCACTCGCGAAAAACAACCTCCCATCATCCGCAGAAAAGGGATACAATTCTCTCCCTCCGGTATTGATGTCAGCTCCCAAATGAACAGGATCTCCCCAGCCCTGGCCCGTCAATTGTGAGTAATAAATGTCTGACTGACCATTCCCCCCCTCCATATCACATGCGTAAAACAAGGTCTTTCCATCAAGGCTAAAACTCGGATGGGCACATGAGTATGCTCCATCTGTTGAATTCCAATCAAACGCCTCTGGCTTTGACCAGCTGCCGTCAGCTTGGATGTTGCAAAAATAAATCCCCGGTTTATCTACAGCAGCAAACCGATTTGGCCTAACACCTGAAAAAGCAATTTGCTTGGTTGAGGTAGAATAACTTAACGGACCCAAATGCATGAAGTCAGCTAAAAAAGCGAGCTCAGGTAAAAGTGAATTCGCACTTGAAGTTGATGTCCATGAAATAGAATAACTTCCGGTTAAATCAATGTCTGCCCTCCACATATTTGAGCGCTCATCTGAACAATAAATAACTTCTCCGTCTACAACAAGCGGAGCAAATTCATTGCTAGAGGTATTGAATTTCATTTTTTTCAATTCGAATTTCTGTCCGAAAACAGAAAATGATAACAGGGCGAATATGATAACCAGAAGACGCATCAAAAGAATCGAGTGTTTAGTGCTTTAACATTCCTTTTAAGGTCGAATTGAAGCGAAACCTCATGGCTTCCATTGGAATAACTTCCTATTTCTGACATTTCATAATCATACGAATATGCAATGGTAAATTGATCCGTCACCTGGAACCGAATTAAACCAATAAGTGACCTATTCGTTCTGTAGGAGGCTCCAATTTGAATTTGACCTCGATACTCAACCATTAAGTTCACATCACTAAAAATAGATTGATAGCGATCTTTCGTCAACATTGCCGATGGTCTCAGAGCAACAGTTCTGCTCAAAGGAAAATGATAGCCAAAATTCAAGTAAATAGGTGTTGTTCCTAGATCAAAAGAAGCACTATAAGACTGCCCCCCACCGTAGACTAAATCCATCAAAACAGGTGAAGATAGACTCACGAAATAACGCTTTCCAACAAAATAGATTCCCGCTCCAATGGCTGGGGTAAGGTAGACTGACTTGTTGCTTTCAAAAAGCGCATCACCTTCCTCATTGGTCACAACATCTTGCCAATTATTTTGCCCCTGTTGGAATCCTCCCGAAAGCCCGAAATACAATTTATTTTTTCTAAATCTCAATCTATAAGTCCCCATTAAACTGATGCTTGAGGCATTCGAAACACCGAACTTATCAATCCATGCAACGGTACCTAATCCAAAATTCCCGCCTTTAATGGGTGCGTGGATACTGAACACGCTTGTAGTAGGAGCACCCTCAAAACCAGACCATTGCGTACGGTAACTTACAGTTCCGGTTAAATAACCTGCTGAACCTGAAATAGCAGGATTCAAAGGCAATCCGTTGTGCATGTATTGAGACACAACGCCTGGCACTTGGGCTCGAGCAATGGATGTTGAGAATAGGAGAATTCCTAAAACCAACACCAAATGGCGGTATGCTGATTGCGCTCTGGTCATCTTCGTATTACTAAATATCCTTGGTAAACAATGTCATCGAGCTCCATCGCTATGTAATACGTATCTGCCGGTAAAACATTTCCGTTTGCACCCACTCCTCTCCAATCATTTTTATAATTATCAACGCCGTAAACTTGTATGCCACTGCGTGAAAAGACCTTCAGTTTGATTTGTTCATAGTGCGCTGCTCCGCGAATAACAAACGCCTCATTTTTGTTGTCGCCATTCGGCGAAAAGCCCGTAGGAATTAGCAGGTCATCAACTCGAATAAGTAAAGAGTCTGTCTGCGATGCGCAAGGGCCATTATTTACTGTAACAATCAATTCATATTCCCCAGGAATGAAACCTGAAACTTCAATTGCACTCAAATCAATAACGGTTTGACTTAAGTCATTGGGGCCATTCCAAATCCAATTGAGTTCTCCTATTCCATTGTATTCAGAATCAAGGGTGATTGGGTTGTCTGAGAATAACAAAATGTCTTCGCCCAAATTCAATTCAGATACAGGTTCGAAATACGTCACGTCAACTGCATCAGAAAAAACACATCCTTGATCTGAAACGCCTAATAAAACATAGGATACCGTACCGTAGAAATCCCCTTCTACAAGTGGATTCAAAGTGTTTTCGCCAGAAAGAATAACTCCATTGTCATCTGATGTCCAAACCCAAGAACTCCCATTTCCAGCGCCTTCTAATTCCGTTTGCAGACCACATATCTCAACGTTTTCTCCGGCATTCACAATTGGCAATTCACCAACTAGCACATCAATGAATGCCGAAGTTGAGCATCCGCCCATGGTTGATTCTACCTCAATATCAAATGTCCCTGGTGTTTCTGGATTGAAAATACCGTCTGAATTCACTCCTGTCCCAATCCATTCCAAATCTCCATCTACCGGCAACAGCGCAGCATTTAAATCGAATGAACTTGATGCGACACAGGCAAAAACACTCTCTTCCGTAAACACTAGAACCGGAGGCTCAACTACATTAATGATTAGAGAACAGATTGATTCATTGCCTGAATTATCAGTGGCCATAAATTGCAGTTCTGTTGAACCAAATGGAAACTCATCTCCACTAGCTAGACCTGTTCCATCTATTTGAAGGACCTCTAAATCTCCGCAGTTATCTGCAACGGATGGAAGCTCAAAAAACACAGTTGCTTCGCAAGAAATGATTTCTGAAGCACATTCAATTTCTGGCATTTCTGCATCCAAAACGGTAACAGTAAAAGTGCATGATGAATGAATTTCATTGTTGATTTCAATGTTATAAATTATTTCGGTTTCACCCACATTGAAGAAACTACCTGGAGGTAAACCCTCAGTTAAAATTAATTCTGGCGTTCCACATGACACGTCAATCTGAGGCATTGGGTACGTTACCGTTGCGCCACATAGGCCCGGGTCATTGTCTACCTCCACGTCTGTTGTGCAAACAACATTAACAATAGGATCAACGGTATATGTGAGTTCAAATGTACAGGCAACATCTGAATTATCATCTGTAGCGTAAATGGTAATCTCTGATACTTCCTCCATCAAAAAAGTTCCTGGCGCAGGAGATTGGTTTAACACAACCTCTCCACATGCGTTTGTAAATTCAATGAATGACGTGTAATCTGCTACTTCCAATTCACACTCTGCACCAACTACCTCAATTGGTTCGGCACAGATTAATTGAAGCACATCTGTTTTGATAATGGTCAGTTCAAAAGCACAAGATGAAGCATTCATTGATTCATCTGTAGCTGTAATTTCTATTGCATAAATCCCGGGCAACATCGTTGTTCCTGCCGCTGGCTCCTGTGTATAGGTAATGACACCACATACGTCATCCGAAAGGCCTGATATAAAACTCGGAAGGGTTAATGCGCACCCCTCAAACTCAACTTCCTGATTTTCAACACAAATAATCTCTGGCGCCGATTGATCAATCAATTCTAACATGAATGAACAAGTATTCTCATTTCCAGATGCATCTTCTGCTATTAATGTTACCTCAACTTCTTGTGGCGAAGAGAAAATAAGCCCCGCCAAAGGTGTTTGATTCACAACTACTGAACCGCAGGCATCAAAGGTGGTTACCAGTTCTGTGAAATCTGGCAGAACATAATTGCACTCAATACCTAAGGCTTGTACCTGATCTGTCAAACAATCTATATCCGGGTTTTCGACATCCTGAAATGAAATTTGCGAAGTACAAGTTGCTGTTAATCCAGAAGCATCAATCACTTCATAAATCACTTGATGCAGGCCAGGACCATCTATATCTGACGCATTGAAATCTGTTTGAGTGCTGGTTAATGAACAATCTTCAATGAGCACAAAATTCTCAAGGTCCAACGTTGGAACCGAACAATCTGAATTCAACTCTACAATGATGACTTCCTGGCATTCAATTAACGGTGCTGAATCATCTAACCGAATCAGCTGTGTAGTGCATGAAGCAATTTGTCCGAATTCATCTTCAACTGATACGGTCAAAGGTGCATCAAAATCGAAAACAATGCCTGGCTGCAAGTCTTGTGAAAAGATTAAATCTGCACTATTCCCGCATTCCGATGCTGCAAGAACATAGTCTGATGCATCAGGAACAAATGTTGTACAATCTGCATCAATTGAAATTTCAATTTCAGTAGGACAAACAACCGTGGGTTCTTGAAGAATAAGGACCTCAATTACTGATGAGCAGTTACTCTGATTGCCATTGGAGTCTTGCGCTGTGAATTCAATTGGATAAGACCCTGCGCTGAGTGTCTGACCATCAAGGGTAGACGAAATGGTCACTGGGCAATTGTCTGTTGCCGTTACAATTCCCACCCAATCTCCAGCAATAAAGTCGCACCCATCAAAAGGCAGTACTTCATAAATAGCTTCGCAGTTAAAAACAGGCGAAGAACTATCTAAAATGTTAAGTGTCGTTGCACAAGAATTCATGTTTCCAAAAGCATCCGTCACCGTAAATTCTAGACCGTATGTCCCGGCTGCAATAGAAGTCCCTTGGTTAATGCTTTGTATGATGGAATAAGCACTGCATTCAGCCTCAACCACAACTTCATCAATCAATGATGGCATCAGAAACGCACAAGAAGTAATTTCAAAATTCAATTCGTTGACACAGTCAATTACCGGTGCACTCGAGTCTTGAACATCCACAAGGAATTCACACAAAGTAGAAAGGCCTGAGTTGTCTACCACCTGAATTAAAATGGTGTGTTCGCCAGTATCTAATGCTGTTCCAGCAGCTGGAGTTTGAGTTACAGAAGCAACACTGCAATTCTCATCTATCGAAAGTACATCTGTGAAATTTTCTAGTACATAGTTGCAATCAGTACTTAAAGATCGAATCTGATCTGTTATACAAACAAACGCGGGAGCTTGGACATCTTGAACAAAAAGTTGAAAGCTACAACTGGAGGTGTTTCCAGAGAGATCTGTGGCCAAAATAGTCACTGTTTGCCAACCCAGTCCTAGAAGTGTTCCTTCAGCAGGAAGCTGTATAACCTCATCAATGCCACAATTGTCTGTGACCATTGTGCTTGAAATAAAATCTTCTATTGCATAAGTGCACCCTGTAATCAAATCAATGGCAACCGGCTCAGGACAAGCAATAACGGGTGCCTCAGCATCTTCTACTGTTAATTCAAATGAACACGTAGTATGGTTGTTACTTTCATCATAAACCGTTAATTCAATCAGGTGAATCCCCACGGTCAATGGTGCGCCAGCAGACGGATTCTGAACCACTGATGCCACTGCGCAGTTGTCACTGGTTGCTACTAGCCCCGTAAAATCTTGAAGCATATAGATGCAATCAGCATTTGGCCATACCGTTTGATCTGACATACAAGCAATTGTTGGGTTCACCGTATCAATGATCATCACCTGGAAATTGCAACCAGAAAGGTTTCCTGACAAATCAGTGATCGCTACGCTAATGATAAAACTTCCAAGAGCCAACAGGGTCCCCGGCGAAGGTGACTGAACAATGCTAGAAATCCCGCAATTGTCAGATATATTCATCAACGTTGTAAAATCTTCAAGAACATGACCGCATCCGCTAATAAGCTCTAAGTCTTGATCTGGAAGGCAAGTGTATACGGGATCATAATTATCTGAAACCTCAAGTGTGATGCTGCAATCTGAGAAATTCCCCGCCACGTCTGTAGCCTCTACCAGAATAACATACGTTCCCACTCCAAGCTCTGTTCCTGCGGGAATACTCTGTTCAAAAAGTTGAATTCCACAACTCTCAGAAATACTTAGTACTGAAGAATAGTTGGGTACTTCATAAGTGCAACTGTTCTCCAGTTCAATCTCCACTGTCTCTAAACAGTTGATCAATGGGGCTAAATTGTCCTCAATGGTAACATTGAAACTGCATGAAGTAGTATTCCCATTGTTATCTGTCACAACAAACCCAATGGCTTGAACGCCAACTCCAACAGGAGTTCCAGAAGCTGGTATTTGAAGAATAGACGCCACCTCGCATAAATCTGTCACAATCAATTCACTTGTAAAGTCTTCAATAATGTAGTTGCAGCTTGCATCTGCAAAGCGCGTAATGTCGTTCGGACAGACCAGAATAGGAGAACCCGTATCTACTACCTCAAATTCAAATGAACAAACAGAAGTATTGCCCGCAGCATCTGCACTTATAAGCTCAATAATGTAGGTCCCTGTGGTGAGTTCAGTCCCAGGCAGAGGCATTTGCGTTAGTGTAACCAATCCGCAATTGTCACTTGAATTCACAGAAGCAATAAAGCTCTCTAAGGTATAAACACATCCATATCCTACTTCTTCTATTCGATCTGGAATGCATGTAATAGTTGGTGGTGTCAAATCTGACACGGTCAACTGCAATGAACAATTAGAGGAATTCAGGGCCTCGTCTATACCAATGAATGAAATAGTATGGACTCCAATTGGTAAAAAAGTGCCAGAACTTGGTGTTTGGGCTACCGCAATGCTGCTGCAATTGTCAGATGATACAACTGCGCTTGTTAGATCTTCAAGCGCATAATTACAAAGTGAGTTCACTCCTCTTTCTTGTTCTGCTGGACAAACTAACAAGGGTGCTGTGTTGTCTTCAACAGTCAATTGGAAAGTGCAAGATTCTGTATTTCCTGAATCATCTGTAGCGCTTAATTCAATTGTATGAATCCCCAGACTTAAAACTGACTCTGGAGCAGGGCTTTGAGATATGCTTACAATACTGCAAGCCTCGGTAATAAGCGCTCCGGAGGCAAAATCTTCAAGCACATAGCTGCAATTTTCGGCAACTTCTCGTGTAATTGAAACAAAGCATTGAATAAATGGAGCAGTGGTGTCTGAGTTAGAAATACTGAAGTTTACAGAAACATCGCAACCTTGTGAATCACTAATGTAAAGCGTGTAACTACCAATAGAAAGCGACATAAGGTCTATCATTCCATCAGCAGGAACTACTTCATCTGAATGAAGCTCAACAGGACCTTCTCCTTCATTTAATTCCAATGAAAATAAATAATCGGCTATTCCTCCTGTTATTTCAAATGACGCTTCGCCATCAGAAGAAGAAAGGCAAGCAACGTTCTCAATACTTAAAGTGGAGATAATGAGCTCTTCAGGCTCTGCAATTTCATATTCAAAAGTCAATAAGCAACCTATTCCATCAGTAATGTTTACGGTATAGATCCCCGCAGAAAGACCACTCACTTCATGAGCACCTGTTTCGTCAATACCAAGTCCTTCCCACTCAAAACTGAAGGGACCGTCGCCCAAAAGATTCAAGTTGATACTCCCATCAGACAACCCATTGCAAGAAACGTCAGTAATGTCTTCTAAAACAGTGAAACTAGTGGTTACAAATGGAAAGAAAGACTGATAAACAGCATTGTACTCAGCCTCACGTTTGCCCTTTTGGGAAGACAAACAGATGACATCATATAGCTCAGTGAAAAGGCTATCAGTGCTTATTAAACCCGCCGTATATGGATTGTTAGCGCTATCTGGCAGTGACAGCCGAACCGTTCCTAAATCTATATTTTCACTCCCCCCCCAGAATCTACCCATCCGAACAGAGTCCTGTCCTAAATAGGCTATCGAAGGATGAATTAGAAGTGTGTAACCTGAATCATCTATGGCGATATCTATAATTGCAGAATCCTCTGCATCATCATGCAACGTGCAGTCTATGACAGCTCCATCACTTGTCATGTGGAGTAACAAGGCTCTTTTTCTATTGAGAGTAGTTGAAGTATTGATATTTAGAAGTCCTTCGCTCGTTTGAAGTTCTGTTGACCTTGAGATGTACCCGCCAACCAGAAGTGTTCCATCAGGCAATATGCCTACAGATAGCAACTCATCAATTTTATTACTCCCTCCAGTACTGGAGCATAAAAGACTTCCGTCTGAGGTATGTTTTGAAAGAAAGACCTCTTTTTCTCCACTGGAATACAAGTATTGTTCCCCTCCCCCGTCATTTATATTCAACCATTCCAATGATTGAGAAAAAACAGGCGAATGCAAACTTAATAAAACCAAAACCCGAAGGATTTTGCTGAACATACGAGATTTCCTAATTGGTTAGCGTGCAAGTAACACATCGAGTATTACGTTCGTCTTAGGATTAAGTTTCATCATTTGTTAAGAGTTCCGCCACTGAAAGCACCCTTAAAAATTAGTGTTCTACTTTAGAAAACATTAACTAATAGCTTGTTTTTTCTTTCCACTCCATTGTTTTTTATACTTTCATATTATGAAGACTATTTTGGCGATTCCCTTCTTGCTCCTCATTGGATGCGCTGACTCAACATCTCCATTTAAAAAATGCACTGATTTTGATATTCAAGGACATCGCGGGGCCCGCGGTTATCTCCCTGAAAACAGCATCCCCGGATTTATTCTTGCCCTAGAACAAGGAGCTACAACCCTTGAGATGGACATTGTGGTATCAAATGATGCTGAAGTAGTGTTGAGTCACGAACCATGGATGAACAGCGTCATTTGTAAAGACACTGACGGTAATGATTTCAATGAGGGTCAAGAACCTAACCTCTACCAGATGTCTATGGAAGAAATTAGAACTTGTGATTGCGGCAGCAAGGCAAATCCTGGTTTTCCCTCTCAAAAGCAAATGGCCATCTCTAAACCAGCGTTGTGGGAAGTCATTTCGGTAACGGAGAAACTAAGAACCAAAGGTGATTCAGCGCTTCCTCGCTACAACATTGAACTCAAGTTTAAAGATGAATGGGTTGATGTTTATCACCCCAGTGCAGAACAATTTGCATCGCTTTTAATAGGTGAGCTTCGCGAACTGGGAATTTCAGAGCGAAGTTGCATTCAGTCTTTTAGTAATACAGCGCTTGAAGCAGTGCACACAATTGCTCCTGAAGTTTGCACCACATGGCTCATTGAAGAAGAAAGTGATTTCATGGAAAATGCTTTGACACTCTCCTTTAAACCCTCTATCATTAGTCCGCATTATAAAATGCTCACGCACGAAGATGTTAATTTTGCGCATGATGCTGGCGTCAAAGTGATTCCTTGGACGGTCAATAATCTAAGCGACATGCTCAAAATGATTGAACTTGGAGTTGACGGAATCATTACTGATTACCCTGATTTGCTTTTTGATGAAGTCCAAACCCAAAAAAGATCATAAACGGAAAGAGCGTGCATAGCACGCTCTTTAATTCCGTATTTTGGTTAAGGAAGAAAGGTAATTTCTTTATTCGTCGACTAATATACAGCTTTTAATTGCACTAAACATAGTTTTGCCGAAATACTCACATCTCCTTCAAATGAATAGAATTCAACTTATTAACCTCGTTTTTCTTACCAGTCTGGTATTCAGCTTAGGAGCGTGCAAAACATCTTCTGACGTTGTATCAAGTAATTGGATTCAGAAAAGGAAGTACACCAAAGGATTTTATGTAGCCAAAAAAGCAAAAGCTGATAACGACCAAGCGAACGCTTCAACTGCTCCTCTTCCAGAAAAAGAATCTTTCGAAGAACTTGAGGTCATTTCAAGTAGCACCAATGATGACACAAGCGCAGATCTCAACCATTTCAAAATGCATGATCAAAGAGACGTTCCATTCAAGTCAAAGAACGAAACGACCATTGAAAACACCGAAAAAATTTTCGCAACAGAAAGGCACATCGAGGCGGCTGAACCACTGTTGAGTGCGCCTTTGACTATACAGCCTTTCACTGAGATGAAAACACTCATTGATCAAAGCGCTAAGAAAAACCCTACAGACGATACTGAGCTTATCTTAATGATCGTGTGCGCAATCGTTCTTCCGCCCTTGGCCGTCTTCCTTATGTATGGAATAGAAACTGAATTTTGGATTTCACTCCTACTCACTATAATAGTCTGGCTTCCTGGAATTATTTATGCCCTTTACCACGTCTTTAAGAATTATTAGCCCTCGTTTTGAGTAAGTTAATCCATTCATTTACCTTTGTACTTCCGAATATTATTCGAGACACGAATAATGAAGGGTTTTGAAAACATAAGTTAATGAAAGTACAGGAAAAGAACACAATCCGTGTGCATTACAAAGGTACCCTAAATGATGGGGAAACGTTTGATTCTAGCGAAGGACGTGAGCCACTTGAATTCACTGTTGGAGCTGGTCAAGTAATTCCAGGTTTTGATGCCGCTGTATTGGGCATGGAAGTTGGTCAAGACAAAACATTTGATATCCCTGCTGATGAGGCTTACGGACAAACAGATGAGCGTCTAATGCAAAAAGTAGAAAGAAGTCAATTGCCTGCTGAGCTCAAGCCAGAGCCCGGGATGATGTTATCTTCTACAATGCCAGACGGACAGCAAATCCCAGTTAAAGTTGCTGAGGTTACTGAAGAACATGTCATTATTGATGCTAACCACCCGCTTGCCGGAAAAGATTTGACGTTCGCTATCTCTTTGATAGAGATTGTAGAGTCATAAAATCAAATACTTAAAAAGCGCTTGGCGAGAAATCGGCAAGCGCTTTTTGCGTCTACAAACTTTTGTTCAACGTCTACAAAGTTGTTGTTGAGCGAACTGATAAGTCTGCTACTTTTCGGGTATGACTTCTTCCCTATTCACCCCGAAAACAGGTCTTGGTAACCCCGAAATCCAATGCATTATTAGACGATGTGAACACCCGCAATTCAAACTTGCTCTTGTCTTAATGTACCAACTAGGAATAAGACCTTCTGAATGTTTGCGTATTGAGGTTCAACACATCCAGATCAATACCGGACTGCTTACCATAAAGGGGCCGAAAGGGAATATTCGCCAACTGCCCATACCGCTCTCCATTGCCCAACAAATACCTAAACTATTTGAATCCAGCTATCTTTTCGCCAATCAGAAGGGTACTTTTTACCACCTTCGATCACTTCAGCTTGAAGCAAAGAAGGCGGCCAAAGCCTCAGGTATTCACCTCCGTTATGGAGCGAGTTCATTCAGACATGCTTTCGCAGAAAGAATGATTCATGAAGGATTGCCGCTCAACACCCTTCAAGAGTGGCTGGGAATTCAACATGAAAAATCAATGAGGAGGTATATTTAAATTCTCAATTATGCAGCTCTTTAAGTAAATAGGAAGCTAACCTTCTTTCATCCCTCGAAAACATGAAGGAACTACTGCTCATTCTTTGTTTACTTGGTGCAATCACTGTTTCAAGACTGCAATCAAAAACGCCCTTCAAAGGCAAGCAGGTGATTGAAATCGCATAGAGTAGTGCGCATAATTCCAGTCAATGACATCAAACACCTTCGCTGAGAGGGAGATTCTTCGTATTTTAGAAGTCCATAATCTGACCCATGAAGAACCTATTGCTGCTTGGGATGTTTTTATCCGCATCCTTCCTTCCGTTCGCTCAGTCTGAAATCCAAGGACTACCTAAAGGTATTACACGCACTGAAATAGCTGACGCACTGAGAGATGGCTACGTTACGCCCGGAGCTAGAGGAATAGAAACGCCACCCGCATTCCCGAACATTCGAACCGCCGCTGAGTGGGAAGAAATACAAGCGCTCACCATTTCTTGGCAAGGGTATTCAGGGATTTTAAAGCAGATTGTAGCCGCGGCAGTGAATGAATGCGAAGTTATTGTACTCACTGAAAATGCAACCACAACTCAAAACTACCTGCTCAACGCTGATTTTGGCGGACCAGTAGACCTCACCAATGTCACCATCATTACCACTCCCCTCAACTCCATTTGGATGCGTGATTATGGCGCAAACACGGTTTATGGTGATGAAGTAGACGACCTGTTTTTGGTAGACTGGATTTACAACCGTCCCAGACCAGATGACGATGTGTCACCTGAAGCAGTGGCAAATTACCTCGGACTAGACCTCTACAGCACTACGGGACCTCCGAATGACCTGATGAACACGGGAGGAAATTACATGTCTGACGGATTCGGTACCGCGTTTTGTTCAGACCTTGTTACGGAAGAAAATCAAGGCGGGAACACCGGCTGGGGAACACAATACCCTAATCAAAGTGAAAGCGAAATAGATGCCATTATGAACGCCTTCATGGGCATTGATACTTACATCAAGATGCCCGCGCTTCCGTTTGATGGAATCAACCACATTGACATGCACATGAAGCTGATCAATGAAGAAACGATCCTTGTTTCTGACTACCCAGAAGGCGTTGCTGATGGTCCACAAATTGAAGCTAATATCAACTATGTGCTCAACAATTTCACTACTAAATTTGGCACACCATTTAACATTGTGAAACTACCTGCGCCACCACAAGCCTCCAATGGAAACTACCCAGACCAAGGCGGCTGGTATTGCACCTATACCAACTCTGTTTTCATTAACAATACGATTCTCGTTCCAACATACTACACTGAATATGATACAACGGCGCTTCGCATTTATGCAGAACAAATGCCTGGTTACAATATCGTTCCGATTGACTGTGACAATTCTGGAAATGCCATCATTTCTGCCAGCGGTGCCATTCACTGCATTACACAAAGCGTTGGTGTTGAAGATCCACTGCTAATTTCTTATGCCTGTTTTCCATTGTCTGACAATGAAATCCAAGACTACACGCTGGAAGCCTACATCAATCACAGGTCTGGTGTGGCTAGTGCTTCGCTGCACTACAAAACGGACCTAGGTTCGTCCTATACAGAACTCAGTATGACCAATACTGGCGGCAACAATTGGGAATCAACCATTCCTGCCTTTCCTTTCGGCACAACAGTGTATTATTATGTAGAAGGAACGGCCGTGAACGGTAAAGTTCAAACCAACCCGATGCCCGCACCAGTAGGCTATAAGAGTTTCCAAATCGTGAACGAAGTGCTTGGTTGCACGCAGCCAACCGCTTGTAATTTTGACCCTACAGCAACGCTTGACAATGGTTCATGTGTGTTGCCTGACGGATGCACTGACGCTGCCGCCTGCAACTTCAATCCGAATGCAATTTGCGACGATAGCTCTTGCATCAATGGATCGCTTTCTGTCTTAACCATTAGCACAGATTGCTGGGGCAGTGAGACTTCATGGAACATCACCAATGACCTTGGGTCAATTGTAGCGAATGGAAATGGATACGGAAATCAATCTGTTTTCAACATCGATGTATGCCTTGAAAACGGATGCTATACATTTCTTATCTTAGATAGCTTTGGTGATGGAATGGACGGAACCGCCTCAGGCTGTGCCGTTGACGGTGACTATTCATTTGAAGACCCTAATGGAAATGTCCTTTTCCAAATGGGTGCGGCCAATTTCGGTTCTGACGAAACGCATTCATTCTGTATTTCAACCACCGTGCCCGGCTGCACAAATCTGCTTGCATGCAACTACAACGCTGAAGCCACAGAAGACGATGGCTCTTGCGCACTTCCTGATGGGTGTACCAATTCTGAAGCATGCAATTACGATAGCAATGCCATTTGCAACAATGGAACGTGTGAGTTTCAAAGCTGCGTAGGATGTGCAGACAACTCAGCCTGCAACTATGACCCCATTTTTACTATTAATGATGGCAGCTGCTCATTCCCCGTTCAGTGGTATGCTGATGAAGATGAAGACGGATTCGGAGATCCGCTCAACTCGTTATTCTTTTGCGAAGATCCATTCACTGGCTTTGTAACAAACAATTTAGACTGCGACGATACAAACGGTGCCATTTACAATGGCGCGCCATCTACCAATGAAGGAATCGATAATGATTGCAACGGACAAGTAGACCCTGATGAAGAAGCACCTACAACGTGCATCGGAGACCTTGATCAAAATGGCATTGTTAATACCAGTGACTTGTTGATTATGCTAGCAGATTATGCGTGTATTGAGAATTGTGTTGCAGACTTAAATGGTGACCTGATTGTGAACACAAGTGACTTGTTGATTCTTTTAGGTGCCTACGGCGAAATTTGTGAGTAAGGGCAGACCGATGTCCGCCCTTTACAGAAGAATTCATCTGCAACATTCATAAGTTCCAAAAAAGCATAAGAAGGTCATGATAACTAACCTCTAACGCGCATCTTTGATTAGAAACATGTATCTTTGATGGCTCGCTTCACGGCGAGTGGACAAATAATGTTCTTTGATTTATGGGGCTGATTATGGCTTTGACAGCGAGATGACTGGATGAGCAAGCATGCCGAGCACTTGTACTTTCGCTCGTTAATATGAGGGTATAACGTCAGAAATGACAACACTTCTTTTGCGCTCGCAGCTTAATCAACTTAGTTGATTAACTAAATTCGTCGTCACTAGGTGACCGAACGAGCTGTCTTTTTTACAGGTTCTGATCTTATCCTGTAATTATAAGGCATCGATAAATAGATCTAGCGAAGGCAGGACCCGACTGTTGTAGCGAAACCTACTGGGATAAGCTAGTGAGGGGGTGCTAATGTCCACTCACTAGTCGAAAACTAATCGTTAGATAAGCATGTAGAAACCTTGTACTTTCCTTGTTTGGACGCGGGTTCGACTCCCGCCAGCTCCACTAATGAGTATTGAGATCTGAGTATTGAGTAGGGAGTTTTAAAAGCTCTGAACTCTGTACTCTTTTCTCCAGACTC
>JBLIGQ010000044.1:0-23784 GCA_047636995.1 Flavobacteriales bacterium
GAGAAATCGACATGGTAAAACGAGGACATCCACCGAAGTTTTATAGGTAGGCGGAAAAATGTTAAAAACTCGTGCCATTAAAACACTTTGGAACCAGCGCGTAAAGTGTATATTTGATCCCCATAAACCCTTAAGGTTGACGCATGAAATTTGTTGTAGCAAGTGATAAGCTTTACAAGCACTTACAAGTGCTTAGTGGTGTGCTGAATAGCAGCAACACATTACCAATTCTAGATAATTTCCTGTTCGAGTTTTCGAAAGGAAAAGCCACCATCTCAGCGTCTGACTTGGAAACGACCATGACTACTGAAGTTGAGGTGATGACTGAGGACGAAGGAAGCATTGCCATTCCAGCAAGAATCCTTCTTGATACACTGAAATCATTTGGAAGCACTTCGATTCCGTTGAATTTTAAAATCGATGAGAAGAGCTTAGCAATTGAGGTGACTAGCGAACAAGGAAAGTACAAACTCGCAGGAGCCAATGGTTCGGAATTTCCAAAAGCTCCAGAAGTTGAAACGGAGAAGACCGTGGTTATGGATGGTAGCATTCTTGCTAATGCCATCAATAAAACACTATTCGCCGCCGGAAACGATGATCTTCGTCCTGTAATGAGTGGATTGTTCCTCGAGATTCATGAGGATAAATTACATTTCGTAGCAACCGACGCACACCGTTTGGTTCGTTACACACGTGAAGACGTAACTTCTTCTTCTCCTGGTTCTTGCATCGTGCCGAAGAAACCTTTGAACTTGTTGAAAGGAATTGTTGGTAGTGCTTCAGAAGTGGAAATTCGATACAATGATAGCAATGCTTTCTTCAGCTTTGATAACATTAAGCTGATGTGCCGCCTGATTGATGGGAAATATCCAAACTACGAAGCAGTTATTCCAAAAGACAATCCAAACAAGCTGACCGTTAATCGCGATCAGTTGCTGCAAAGCATTCGCCGTGTAAGCCTTTTTGCAAACAAGACAACACATCAAGTGCGTCTGAAGATTGCAGGAAGTGAATTGCACATCTCTGCAGAAGATCTTGACTTTGCTAACTCAGCAATTGAACGCATGACTTGCAACTACAGTGGTGAAGACATGGAGATCGGATTCAATAGCCGCTTTTTGATGGACATGCTCTCAAATCTTTCCATTGAAGAAATCGTGATTGAACTCAGTGCTCCGAATAGAGCAGGAATCTTGGTTCCTGCTGAGCGTGAAGATCCAGGTGAAGACATCCTGATGTTGGTCATGCCTGTGATGTTGAATAGCTAAGCTTCTATCAATAGCATAAACGTTTTTTAGGGTCATTTCATCCGCGCGAAAGTGAAGGTGACATGGCCCTAATTTTTTGGGATTACCCTTTCTACGCCCCATCAGAATAGTGAAGACCAGCTGGGTTGGCACACTGGGCTACCGTTCCACGCCTGTAAACTCGTTGTCAAGTCCAATCACTCTCATACCACCCCTTCAATGGGTCTTCGTCCGACTTGATTTCTTGCGCGTCAACTGCAGATTCTTCAATGAGCCTTAGGCGCTCTTCCTCGCTTTCACGCTCTTCGTCTAGCTCCCATTGGTATTTTCGAGGAGTAGGACCTTTTCTGCGGTAAGCCAAAGAGAGAACGATTCCAATGACAGATCCAGCCAAATGTCCTTCCCAAGAAATAGACGCATCAATAGGCAGCACCCACCAAACAATGCTACCGTAAATAAAGGCTACAGCAAGTGACACGCGCAAGAGCTGTGGGTCACGTCGCAGAACACCACTAAAGAATAGGAAAGAAGCTAATCCATATATGACACCACTCACACCAATGTGATTTCCGCCGAAGGCGATAAGCCACAACAGGATGCCTGAACAAACGTAAAGCAATCCGAGTACCTTGAAGGCGATGGAACGGTAAAAGAAAATCAAAAAAGAAGACAAGGTCACAAAGGAAAATGTGTTCCCAGAGATGTGCTCCAATGAGCCATGTAAAAAGGGCGTCGTAATAATACCAATTGCGCCCCGCAAGGTTCTAGGTTGGGTGCCCCATTTAGATAAGCGATGGCCGAATTCATATTCAATCCACCAAATGACCCATATAATAAGAAGGAAAAAAAGGTTGAACAAAAGGGCGTCAATCAACTTCTTCTTATCTTCTTTTTCCATATTTATGATTGTTAATCGTTTTAACCTTCAACAAAATCGCGTACATTTCAGCAAACGAAATATATGAAACGTTTGTTCTCTTTATTGGTTTTTACTGCTTTCCTAGCCACTACTGCTTGGGCGAGTAACAATGTTGATACATCTGGAGATCCCGAACCAAAAAAGAAGGAAGGCCAATATACGTTTTCTCTGTCCAAAGCATATTTCTCTTTTTTTAATTTATTTACATTAGAAGCTGTAGAGGCTGACTCTACAAAGGCAGATCAATTCCTAATTCCACGTGAAGAACAAATTGAGCAGAAATTCTTGCCGCTCTAACTAAATCCTTTTTCTTCCCCGTACTTTTGCGTTCATGAAAGCGCGCCACCTCAATACCCATCGTATTCCTGAATCTCAGCTAATTCTTAATGCTGACAATTCTGTTTATCACCTCGGCATTACCGGAGATCAAATTGCTGATACCGTATTGGTTGTTGGTGATCCTGATCGCGTACCTACCATTTCTAAACGATTTGATTCCATAGAATTTAAACAATCAGGAAGGGAGTTTTGCGTTCATACGGGCAGAGTAGGAAAGAAGCGTATAACCGTACTTTCTACAGGTATTGGTGTAGATAACATCGACATTGTGATGAACGAAATTGATGCAGCAGTGAACATCAATCCGTTCACCCGCATGCCGCATGCCAAGCTCAGGCAGCTGCGCATGGTCAGATTGGGAACTTGTGGGTCATTGCGCGCAGACATTCCAATTGGAACTGTAGTTGCTTCGGCATACGCAATCGGTTATGATGGGGTTCCTTGGCATTACGATATGGAGATGGAAACGCAGGAGTTAGCCATCGCCGAAGCCTTCAAAAAGCATGCGAATTGGCCCGAAGAATTAGCCAAACCTTATTGCGCAAGAGCAGATAAGCTCATGTTGAACAACATTGGTGAAGGAATGGTGCACGGAATCACCCTCACAGCAAATGGATTTTACGGTCCGCAAAACAGAAGTTTACGCCTTCCTTTGAAGGAAAAGGACCGAATGGACACTGTAAGGTCTTTTGTGCATAATGGATTGAATACCAGTAATTTCGAGATGGAGTGTGCTGGTTTGTACGCTCTGGGAAGTCTTCTAGGGCACCGAATGTTAACCTGTTGTGTTGTGCTCGCGAACAGATACAACGAGGAATTCACAAGCGACCCTTCAAAAGCGGTGGATCACTTGATCGACGCGGTCTTGGAACGATTGTAACAAGTTCGTGGGGAAAAGTCCAGCGAAGGAGTCTCTAACACCCGATAAGCCGACCTATTTTTGACTGAAACCGCCCATAATATAGCATGAGTACAGCAGAAATATCAGCTTTGATTACCCTCATCGAGGATCCAGACGAAAAGATTTTTAATCAAGTTCGTTCTGAAATAGTGGCCCGAGGTGAAGGCATTATTCCTCAATTAGAAAGGTATTGGGAATTCAATCAGTTCGGGAACTTATTCCAAGAACGGATCGAAAACCTTATTCATTCAATTCAATACAACTGCATCAGCTCTCAGCTTGAGAACTGGGTTGAAGAGGAAGATAATGATCTCTTAGAAGGGGCTATACTTATCAATAAGTACCAATACCCTTCCTTTGATGAAGCCGAAATGCGCAGACAAGTAACTGCCATTCGTCAAGATATTTGGCTGGAACTCAATGACAATCTTACGGCGCTGGAACAGGTGAATGTGATCAACCATATTCTCTATACCGTTCATAATTTTGAAGGGAATAAAACAAATTACGTTGCGCCACAAAACAGCTACATCGCTGATGTGTTGAACACCAAGAAGGGGAATCCCCTCAGCCTCGCAATCTTATATCAAGTGCTGGCTAATAGCTTGGGTATTCCCATTTATGGGGTCAACCTACCGAATCATTTTGTTCTCGCATACATGGATGAGAGCAGGTTGGGTATGTCACAAGATGGCGGAGACAACGGTGTCTTATTTTACATTAATCCATTCAGCGGTGGCTCTATCATGCACAAATCAGAAATTGATGATTTCTTGATGCACCTCAAATTGCCCCAAGAAGTAAAGTATTACCGTCCGTGTAAAAACATTGATATTCTCCAACGCATGGTTAACAACCTAATCTTTGCCTACATTCAAAAAGACAAGCCAGAGAAGGCCAATGAACTCAAGGCGCTACAGAATGTGTTGAGAATCAAATTGGGGAAGTAAAGCGCTGGTAGATTAATTGTTAGACATAATTTTACCGATGGTCTTCATGATTAATTTCAAATCACCCATGAAGGATTGTTGATCCACATAGTCCAATTGCAATGCGAGCTTTTGAGGTAAAATGTCTTCGATGTAAGCTTTTTCAGGATGGCTAGCATTCCCTAAAATAGTATCCTCATTGATGAAATAGATAGATGCAGTGTCTGTCAAACCCGGACGAACGTTCAATACTTTAAGTTGTTCAGTGTTGTAAAAGGCAACATATTTAGGCACTTCCGGCCGTGGGCCAACAATGCTCATTTCGCCCTTAAGTACATTTATAAGTTGTGCAAACTCATCAAATTTGTACTTTCTGATTAAGAGCCCGCTTTTCGTCACTCGCGCGTCAGAATCTCCTACCGTAAGTTGCCCGCGCGTCTCAGCATCCTTGTACATCGAACGAAATTTGTACAGTTTGAACGGGGTTTGGTGTTTTCCTATTCGAATTTGGGTGAAGAACAATGGAGCGCCGTCATCTATTAAAATCCAAATTGAAACCACCAGAAAGAGGGGTGATAGCAACAGTAGTGCGGCCAACGAAGCGAATATGTCGAACAGGCGTTTCAAAGAGAGGAAACCGCTTTTTCAACCTGTTCAATCACATAGTCCAACATTTCGTCAGACATACCATACCAAACGGGCAATGAAATTTCATTCTCATAAGCAGCAAATGCATTCGGATAATCAACCATCTTGTATCCCAAGTTCTTGTAATAGGTTAAGAGTGGTAAAGGCTGGAAATGCACATTGGCCGAGATGTTGGCTTCAGCTAATTTAGTGATCACTGAATCACGTTGCGTTTCAGAATAGCCATTTAAACGCAGGAGGTACAAGTGGTAAGAAGATTCATTTCCGTCTACCTCAAAAACGGGAGGAGCAAAGACCTTGTGCTTTGAAAATGCTTCAGTGTAACGTAAGCAGACCATTTTGCGAAAAGCCAATGTTTCAGCATAGCGTTTCAGTTCAACGCGTCCAATAGCAGCATGTAAATCAGTCATGTTGCATTTGTATCCTGCTTCAATCACATCATAGCGCCACGCGCCTGCTTTGCTCTTAGACAGAGCGTCCTTGGTTTGTCCGTGCAGTGAACTTATCTTAAAACGGCCTTTCAGCGCTTCGTTTTCAAATGGAGCAGGCAAATTGAATGCCAGAGCTCCCCCTTCTGCCGTGGTCAAATTCTTTACGGCATGGAAAGAATAACCCGTAATGTCAGCCTGCATACCTACTGGCTTTCCTTTGTAAGTAGCGCCAAATGAATGCGCTGCATCAGAAAGGAAGAGGATGCGACCAAGTGCTTTTTGGTTTTCTCCCTGCGGTCGGAAATGAGAACGAGCAGCTTCAATAATAGCGTGTATTCCGGAGTAATCTATAGGGTTTCCCGCAATGTCTACAGGCATAATGACCTTCGTTCGCGGTGTAATCGCTTTTCGGATGCCTTCTAGTGAAATCCAGCAATCACTTTCGTTGCTATCAACAAGCACAGGGGTGGCACCTACATGCTTCACGATGTTGGCGGTTGCAGCATACGTATATGCAGGTAAAATAACTTCATCTCCTTCGCCCACGCCAAACCAGCGCAATACAAGCTCACAGGCATTGGTCCAGGAATTCAATGCAATCACGGGAGCGCCCCCGATATATGCTTCTAGGTCTTTCTCAAATCCTTGATTTTGAGGGCCAGAGGTGATCCAGCCAGATTGAAGCACCTCGGTTACAGCAGCAATGGTGTGCGCATCGATTCGGGGAGGTGAGAATGGAACTGTGATTTGTTGCATGATGTAAAATTAACAGACTTAAATTGTAGAACATGGATTCTTGTCCGAATTTGCATATATTTCATAAAACACATTGGATATGTGGATAGAAAAAGACAATAAACTAGTACGCGAATTTCGATTCAAAGATTTTCAAGAGGCATTTACATTCATGGTGAGAGTGGCTTTCATTGCTGAAAAGATGAACCACCATCCTGATTGGTACAATGTATACAATTACGTGCGCATAGAATTGACCACCCATGATTCAGGTCATACCATTACAACACAGGACCGGAAATTTGCGATGGAGATAGATTTGATCTTGGCTTAATTCAAGAGGTAAATCTTCGCTTTTCCCACTTTTAAGTCGGTTTCAATGTAAACAGGAGTGCGTGACTCATCATCTGTCACGTAGACTTCCATGTGCTCACCTTCTTTAAAAATAGTTCCTTTAATCAATGAAGGACGGAATAGGATGCAGTCTATTTCTTCATTTGTGCGCGGATCGGTCCATGTGACTTTACCCTCAAAGCGCAAATAACTATCGTAAAATGCGCCGTCAAGGTAGAAATTCAACGGTACCTTTTCACCCTTTGTCATGTTTTTGAAGTCCAGTGCTCTGCAATGATAGATGGCGGTGACTACATCAAGTGCATTCTTCCGATATTCCATAACACCATATCTGCTTTCCGGGGCATCGTCTTTAATGCGGTAATAGATGGAGTCTTGTTTTACGTGGTAATCACGGTCATAAATGTTAGACCCTTCTGATCCGTAGCGAAGAAAACGCAGTGACTCGAGCTTGGAGTTGCTGTAGGACTCATACTTAGAGTCTACCGCATAAAACCAATCCCACTTTTTGTAGCTTTTTCCATGACCAACAAAGTGCCAATACGTTTCGTTGTTCACAACCGTATCTCTAACAGTGAAGTTGGCCATGCCGGCATTGGTCCAGATGAGCCCCCATTGGTAAACCAATTCATAGCTTAGTGATTCTCCTGTTTGAAATGGTGCAGCAGACTGAGACTGCACTTGAGCAGAAAAGCCAAGTGCAAAGAAAAGGCCCCATAAGTGGGGCCTTTTATATAGAACAGTGATGTTCAATGTTATTCAGCCGCAGGAGTTACCTGGGCTTTAATGGTCAAAATCGTTTGCTCTGGATCAGTGTTAGATGTTACAGTAACACGTTTCGTTTGGCTGTTCTTCTTTCCTTTTGAATTAAAGGCAACTTTAATTTCACCTTCTGCTCCTGGTAGAATTGGCTCTTTTGGACATTCAGGAACAGTGCAACCACAAGATCCTTTACATTTCTCAAGAATCAAAGGCTCAGTCCCTGTGTTTTTGAATTTGAAGATATGCTCTACACGATCTCCTTCATCCATGGTGCCGAAATCCCATTCGTACTCAACAAATTCGATTGTAGAAGGCGCAAGCATTGACGACTTTGAAGGTGCTTGTTCAGAAGCTTCTTTCTTCGCAACGTCTCTTGCTGGGTCATACTTTTCTGGCTTACCTGTCTCCTTTCTGTCAATCTGACTTACAGCCGCTTTAGCATTAACATCAATAGGCTTGAATACCTGATCTTCATCAGAATTACTGTACATGTTGTAAGCAATCGCTCCAAGTAGAATGGCAATGACTGCCAATAATCCAATTTTCATTCCGTTATTCATAATTCTATTTTTTCGTAGCCTCGCAAAAGTAAGAATTTGCTTTGTAAGTGCCTTATTTCGTTAGATACCTTTTAGTTAATGACTTGTTAAAAGTCTGAATGCGCCAGTTTCGCTTTTTCAAACGTTCCGTCTTTCAAGACCTCTATTGCTTTTTTGAAGGAAGGATTCAAGTCGTTAATTACCTGGTAAAAAACAGCGTAATCAAATAAGTTTCGTCCAACCAAAGCCTTTGTTCTAATTTTAACAGCGTTTTCTGAGGTTTCCCAGTCTTCTTTTACAAAAGGAATTTCTTCCTTTTCTGCATAAGCAATGAATTCCTGTACCATCTTCTCTGTCACGTCAAAGTTAGCAATGAAATCTTTTGAGGTCGAATACGACTTGGTCAAACTCTTGCGATTTTGATCAACCCATTGAAGGATAAACTGGTTCATTGTTCCGGTACGAATCAAATCTGAAAAATAAGCTGAAGATTGTGTTGTATCAATGGATACGAATACATCTGGTAGAATTCCTCCTCCGCCATAAACGGTGCGCTTCTTAATGTTCGTCTTAAACTTGAGGGAGTCAGGAAACTCAATGCCATCCATGGATGTCAACTCACCGTTTTCTAGTCGCTCATACTTTTCATTGCGGTACGCCTCAACGCCATCATCATAAGGCTTCTGAATGCAACGTCCTGAGGGCGTGTAGTATTTCTGTACGGTCAAACGTACGAATGATCCGTCTGGTAACTGAACCGGACGTTGAACCAATCCTTTCCCGAAAGAACGGCGGCCAACAATCAAAGCACGGTCCCAGTCTTGAACGGCTCCTGTTACAATCTCGCTTGCACTTGCAGAGCCTTCATCAATAAGCACAACCAATCTGCCTTTCTCGAACATTCCTTCGCGGCTTGAGAAGGTTTCGTCTTTCGGAAAAGCCCGTCCTTCAGTATAAACTAGCAATTTGTTGTCAGAAAGGAATTCATCGGCCATGTCAATCGCTGTATTCAGCAATCCACCGCCATTTCCTTGAAGGTCAAGAACCAAACTGGTCATGCCTTCTGCTTTTAATTTTGTTAACCCTGCGCGAAGTTCACGCATGGTCGTCTTCGCAAATCGACTTACTTTGATGTAGCCAATTTCGTCATCAATCATGAAGCTCGCATCTACTGAATAGATTGGGATCTGATCACGAATGATCTCGTAGTCCAGCAGGTTTTTCGATTTCCCGCGCTTTACACCAACCACCACTTTCGTTCCTTTAGGACCTTTCAAGAGGCCCATCACGTCTGTGTTGGTGATGCCTATTCCTGCTGCTAGTTCTCCATCAACGGTCACAATCTTGTCACCAGATTGAAGACCTACCTTTTCTGATGGCCCGCCTGCAATCGTTGATACAACGAAAATGGTGTCTTTCATGATGTTGAATTGAACGCCAATGCCATCGAACTTTCCGTTCAAAGGCTCATTCGCTGATTGAATGTCTTCTTTCGAAATGTAAACTGAGTGGGGATCCAACTCAAGTAACATGTTTGTTATGGCTACTTCAACAAGCTTTTCACTGTCCACAGAATCTACGTACATCTGCTCTATGTAGTAAAGCAGTGTGTTGAATTTCTCAACGGTTGCTGCAGTATTTGCTTTTTGGGCATTTGCTTGCGCGAACGATGCGCACAAGAAGGTTAATGCCAAACCTCTAAAGAAAATATTTTTCATTTCGTAAATTGCCTTTCCTAAATGGAACAAAAATCAGACCATGAAGGTAATCTATCCTTTAATACTCCTGCCAATAAAAAAGGTTAAGGTTATTTCTAATAACTCCGTTCCATTTATGAATACGCTTGAATTAGGGCGAAGAGAGCCCCGACTAAGCAGGTTCTTAAAAAGACCAAAAGTGGACAAGGTCAAAGTGCTCCAAGAACCTTAAATGTGCACCGTTTGAAGTTGCCCAATTCATTCACTACAACTAACTCATGTTGACCCGGATCTACAAAGTATTCTAATTCATGAATGCCCTCAGTAGAGCCAATGAACTCATCATCTAAATGCCAATGCATCAAGTGGCCATCGCCATTGTTGACCACCTTCATTGCCAGGGGTTGTTGCCCTGTTTCTAGATCTTTTGGGAGATAGATGGTGCCACTTTCAATGGGGAAGAGAATAGCGAAGTCTACTTGAGATGAGGCGCCTGAACATCCTGGTTTCCAATTGGGTATGGGTCTGTGTTGTGGATTTGTTTTTTTGTAATACCAGGTCTGTAACGGGGGAAGTTCGAACCAATTCACCTTAAGGGGATTAGGATCACAACCGCGGTTTACACGCAAGGTCTTTTCTGCATTGAGGAAGATGGATTGATGGTGCGGACAGCCTTCTGATTCAATGCATGTTTTGGAGATGAGCACCGTGTCTCTGTCAGTGCAATGCCTGCCAGCTCTGAACCCGCTCTTCCTGCAAATGGCCGTAGGAATGAGTTCGTCTGCAGGGGTCTTAAACCAAGAAGTTGTGGGCAGTAAATCAAACAAGTCAAACAGAATTGGAGCTGCCGCTTGGGAGCCAATGACCCCCGGTCTTCCAACACCATCTGCGTTCCCAACCCAGACAAGCACGACGTATTCTGGGGTGCAACCCACCGCCCATGCATCGCGAAAACCATAGCTTGTTCCTGTTTTCCATGCCACACGTCGTGAGGTGCTTAGTTGCTCCCAACCGGCCTCAGATGCCGGACGATTTACTTTATGCAAAGCTTCCATGGTGTGGAATAGCGCTCCTGCTGAAAAGGTCAGCGGTGTTTCCGATACTTCAGAAAGGGTTGAAGCTTTCGGCTTTTTCGACGTTCCGAAGGTGCTATGGGTTTTTGCATACTTCCCGTTTTTGGCATAAAAAACATTCAAAGTCTGAGCCATTTCAGCATAGGCCGAAGCAAGTTGCATAGGTGTTACTTCTCCGCCGCCTAAAATAAGGGAGAGTCCGTAGTGGGAGGAAGGTTGGTTGAGGTTACGGAATCCGCAATCAAGCAGGCGTTCATGAAAAGGGGTCACGCCGAAAGTGCTCAGCATTTCTACCGCAGGAACATTCAATGACCTGGCCAATGCTTCATCTGCAGGAACAACCCCTCGGTAAGTCTTGTCGAAGTTTTTGGGTTGGAAGCCACCGTAATTGATAGGCACATCACGCAGCAGTTGCTTCGGGGTAATGAGTCCGGCGTCTAGCATAGAAGCATAGAGAAATGGTTTTAAGGCGCTGCCCGGACTTCGGAGTGATTCCAAAATATCTACGTGATCTCCCATGCCTGGGGTGCCACAATTACCGATGTAAGAAATCACTTCTTGGTTTTTCACATCGATGATGAGCGCCGCCGCGTTGTGCACAAGGTTGGCAGCAAGGGCTTCGTGATGGTACTGAACAACTTCCTCAGCGCGCTTTTGTAAACTTCCGTCAAGGGTAGACTTACTGCGCTTTCCATCATTGTTATCCATCTTATTCAAAAGGTGCATGGCGAGTTGTGGCAGCGCCGAAGGTTTGTCAGGGAGCTCTTCTTCAATGCTGAGGTCGTATGTCATCTGGTCTAAAGCCCCTGCATCCAATAACTGCTTGAGTAGTCTATTTCGCTTTTCGCGAAGTGCATTGCGGTTCCTTCCTGGGTGAATTAAAGACGGAGCATTGGGCAAGACCGCTAGCATGGCTGCTTCGGCCCATGAAAGTTCAAACGGGGAACGCTTGAAGTAACGCCATGAAGCCGCTTCCAATCCCACAACATTTCCGCCCATGGGCGCATGAGTGGCATACATCGCCATGATTTCATCTTTAGAATATTTTGTTTCCAGACGCAGCGCGCGTAACATTTCCAATGCCTTTTCACTGTAGGTTCTGCGCGGATTGTCTCTGCTCATCCGAATTACTTGCATGCTGATGGTACTGCCGCCACTGACCACATCTGAATGCTTAATGTTTTGGTAAAGCGCCCTGATAATACTAGGAACGTGCACGCCCAAATGTGATTCAAAATGGTGGTCTTCGAACTGAATGATTGATGTTTTGAATCGAATAGGCACACTGTCTGGTGCAGCAAATCGCCACTGTCCGTCTGATGCAATCCGTGCCGCCAGCAATTGTTCTTTCTGATCCAATAAAACCGGTGAGGTAGGCTTTGTGAATAAGGTCTTCGGCAAACAAAACCAAAACCAGATTAGGAGCAAAGCGCCGCCCCACCTGATGGTTTTCTTGAATGTTCGTCGGAATCCTAAATACACCTCTCTCTATTTTGAGTTAAAGATAATATGACCTTTGGATTAGTGAGTGATGAATGAGGAAACGCAGTGGTTTTTGCTTTAAAGGAGGCTTGCGAGAAGAACTTCTTTTCGTGCGGGCCTTTTATTGGCTGCTGACTAACGTCTGCCCCTGCTTTGGCGCAGGTGGAACCATTTTACATTACTTTACACTAAGTAACACGTCCGTCAAAAGCCCTCCATTAGCTTGCAGCCAAACATAAGAGATATGAAAAAGCACAATCTAATTTTCCTTGCTGCCGGTGCAATTTGCATTAGCCTTACCGCTTTCGGATTCATCAACATGAGTGATAATGCAGTTGAAGAAAAAGTAATATCTAAAGAGTGCACTGCCGCACCTATTGAACAAAGTCAAGTTGTTTCAGCATGCAAAAGCAGCGCAAAAGCCAGCAAAGGCGAAAGCAAAGAAGCTATAGCAGAGATCAAAAAGAAGGCGAAGGCCATTGCAACTGCTGAAAAGATAGGCCGTTTGGAAGACGACTTAACAGTTAGTTTAACACAAGGCATCTGGGGGCAGCCTTCAAATGTAGATTTTGAGTACAGAGTTTCTTCACGTTTCGTGTATTCAAAAGACAAGCATGAGCTCGTTGCAGCAAAATCAGTTACTGATTTAATCGAGTTGCTCAGAATGCACCAGGTCCAAAACTTTTGGAACATTGAAATCAGCCAGTTCAGTGAGGATGGCAAAGAGGTATTCAAAGCGAAAGGAGAAGACGATATCCTGACTGAAGCGCAGAAGGAGTTGCTCACTTCTCTTGATTACACTTCAGACATTTTCATCAATGGAGATTACCTGCGCAAATATCAGAACGGAGTTTTTTCTGAAGACACTTTGGTATATCACCTTTCTATTTCACCCACCACTTGGGCCGCTTATTCTGATGGTGAGGAGGCCATGATTTCGTACCTAAAGGAAAATACGACGAATGAAGTTGCTGCTGTTCGTGCTAAAAAGCTCAAATCAGGGATGATTCAATTTGTGATTTCGAAAGAAGGAACGGTAGGTCAAGTAGGTATTCTTTCTACTTCGGGCTACGCGAAGATCGATAGTAAGTTTGTAACGCTCATTGAGCAAATGCCTGCGCAGTGGGTACCTGCCAAGAACGAACTAGGCGAAAACGTAGAACAGAAGATGGTATTTTACTATGGAATGATGGGCTGCTAATAGTCAATAACTGCAATCTAAGCTCATCTGTTTTCAAAGTTGATGTTGGTGATGACATCTGAGCTCCTCTCGGTATTTAGGCTTTCACTTTCACTAGCAAATCGAGCAGAGCAATGCTGAAGGAGAAGAACTTTATAAAGACCTTAAAGAATATCTGAGGTATTTGCACACAGCAGATGAAGGCAATCTGGCGACATCGTAAACAACTGTTAGTCGTAACCAAGAAAATATAAAATGACCCTACTACAGAACTATTCTCTCCTAATCTTACTAGCTCTTTTTGCTTCTTGTCGCATTGGCCAGAGCCAATCAACATCAGCAAGCGAAAATGAATCAGAATTAGATGACAAAGAGCTATTTATAGACCATAGAATTGATCCCTCAGATCATTACGCAGGGGATGTAGTTACTTCTGGATTCTTAGACAAAGATGGAAATATGTGGTTTACCACTTTAACCGAAGGGGTTTATAAGTATGACGGCTCTACTTTTCTGAATATCACAACAAAAGAGGGGCTCTGCTCTAATAAAGTGAATGCGGTTATAGAAGATTCTTCGGGGCTTTTGTGGTTTGCAACTTCAAAAGGATTGTGCAGTTATGATGGGGAGGTTTTTGCTCATTTCCCGCTTCCACAAGAACACATTCCGAGTGCCTCTCCAGAAACGGGTTATCCAAGCAGAAAAACGGAGGAAGTGTTATCTCTAATTCAAGATATAAATGGTCATTTTTGGCTTGGAACAATTTCAGGGGGTGCTTACGGTTTTGACGGAAAGACATTCACTTCCTTTTTGAAGTTTAAGGGGCGAATTCAACCAAGAGATAGTGTGTATAACAATTGCATTCAAAGTGTAGTTGAAGATAACTCTGGGAATATCTGGTTCACATCACAAACACATGGAGGCATAAGTAGGTATGACGGAAATGAATTTATCCATTTCACAAAGGAAGATGGACTTCCTGATGACATGATTTTTTCAAGTTTCAAAGATGTTGATGGACAGCTTTGGTTTGGTACTCTTGACGGAGGCTTGATTTCTTACAGTGAAGGCTTGTTTTCATACTTCAATGAGAATGATGGCCTAAACAACAATATGGTTTCCTGTTTCTATCAAGATAAATCAGGGAAACTATGGATAGGCAGTTTTAGAGGAAGCACCGTATCTTGGTTTGACCAGGGTGATTTCATGTCAGTTCCTTTTGATGAAGATCAAAAACTTGTTGAATTAAGGTTTATTTCTGAAGATAAGGATGGAAATGTATGGTTCGGCGGCAGGTATGGTCTTTTGTATCGTTATGATGGCGAAAAATTAAAGGACTTTACCTCTATTAAGAGAACTCAATAAAGAAGGCTGCAGCTAAGAATAAAATTGTTTTAATCGCTTCAATCCATAGGTGCCTTTTGCAGCCAGAATCAATCCTTTGTGAAAGGAAGGCTGTAAAACTTGTCCATCACAAATGAGTGAGGGATGGTGACGCAGGAAATGAGTATCAACAGGATGTAAGGAATCAGGTGGGTTTGCCCAAACTTGAATGCCACAAAGACAATGAGTACTGTGCCCAAAATTGAAGCAATTGTCAAGGGTAAGAACAAGCGAATAAATTTCTTCAGTGTTTTAATCTGAAGGTGTTCTTTGCAGTATTCGAATTCTTGCATGATTGTTTTGCAAGAATGCAGCCACACAAAAAACAGTGAAAAAGCAATGAAGGCGGGGAAGAGAAAAATTGAAACCATGATGAGAAGCAAAATGTAGGCTTCTTTGAAAAAAGAATGAACTGACAATTTATTTAGATAGGAAATAACCAAAAGGGTGGTCATGTAAATAGACGCAGAGCTGATTAAGTAGATGGTTGAATGCTCAATCAAATGATTTAATATCGGAGGGAAATTGAAATAGGTCTCTTGTAATGTCAGTGATTCTTGTCCGTTGAAATGCAACAGAAGAAGAATTATTGTACTGCCCCAGCTTAAAAATAAAACCTTAGATAGCATTTTCGGTTTGAATTGATATTCTGTGAATTGCGATTGGCCAAAATGATAGGCCGAAACCACTAAGAATAACAAGAATGCCAAGTTGGGAAGGAGCAGCCAAATGATAGCAATCATAGCAATGATCAGCACGTATCTGAAGATGAAGCCAGAATTAGATTTTCCCGGTTTCGCGCCGTATAAAATGTTATCAATTGCCCCATGCGCTATTCCCAGCGTCAAAATGCCCAGTGCGCAAACGGCATTGATGATTTGGTCCATTAATTCTGATTGTAGACTCAACAAGAATAATAACAGAAAGTTAGAGGCGATGTAAATGAATACGTTTGATTTCATCTTATAAAGTTTAAAAGGAGCAATGAAGTATCTGGTTCTTCATTGCTCCTTAAATTATAGGAAATCTATTCTCAGAAAGCGATTAAGCCGTTTTGAGCGACTTTTTCGATTTGATCGTTTCTGATGTAGCAAGGCCATATACCACTAAACCAAATCCGATTTTGTTGATAGCATCAGCGATGTTGTAGAACAAATCAACGTTTGATGATTCCCATCCTAGGGTTGTGTTCAACCATCCGCCGTCCATACACATGTATCCGATAGGATAGATTGCCCATCCAACCAAGATGAACCATGCAAGAATGCGTACACTCTTTTGAATGGCCGGATTATTAGAGTTTTTCGCCAACTGGGCTACTTCTCCAATCCATGCGGTGTAAAGAATGTAGATGTATCCTAACGTAGATAATACACCATAAATCACAGAGTGAGAAGTACTTCCGCCTTCAGGGTTGAATGCTTCTCCGATGTATCCAAACACCAGCATCCAAACAGAAGCTAATATCAGTTTCCACATGAGGCTTTTCTTTGCACCTGCTACCTTAGTAAGTAAGTAAAACTCAACACACATGAGCGGAACCGTTAGCGTCCAATCAATGTATCTCAGAGCGGTAGGGTTCTCGCCCGTTGCCAAATAGTAATCTCTCATGTAGTAGTAATGGAATGCAGCTATAAAGGTGATAAGTCCAGATATCAAAAGCGACAGTTTCCATTTGTCATCTACGCGGGAGCGTTCAAAAAAGAAGAAAATAGATGCGGCCAACATGGCCATGTAACCGATGAAAAATGTAAAAGCCACCGGGTCATTTTTGGGAATTGTTAATATGTCTAAGACGTTCATATATTTGGGTTTTGATTATAACTAGTACAGTAACAAGACTCTTTTAACATTTGTTTTAAATTCAGTAATTTTAGGAAATGATGAACTCATACTCAAGAATGTGCTTTTGATATCAAAAAACTGAAACTTGGGGCTAGATTCTGCTGTTTTGAGGAACCTCTTTTATACCTTAAAGGATTAAAATAAGATTGTGATTTTGGTTCATGAAGTACTCAATTCCATCAAGAATATATTTTTTTCGACGAATTTTTTGGCGCTTCTATGACCAAACTGGGGGCAGTAGTTTTGAGAAAAGCGCTTCTTAAATAGTTGATTAACTTGCCATTCGTCGAAGTCTGAATCTCTTGAAACTTTTGCACCTGGCGAAGTCTGATTTTAGGGTCGGAGCCTTAGTTGATTAATCCATTTGAGTTTTTAGACATCAAACTGCGGGTAAATTAATTGGACAAACAACGTAGGGTGGATTGGTGAAATCTTCTACGCACTACGCCTTCATTGATGGTGGTAGAATGGCCGCGACTGATAATGCAGTTTTCGACCCAATTTAAAATGAATGGATTGGCGAAAATAAAGGGATTGCTCCTGACATTCAAGTCAGACAAGATGCGAAGTCATTGAGCGAAGGAAGAGACCCTCAGTTGGAAAGAGCAGTTGAGGAACTATTGAAGCAATTGGAAGGTGTAGAAGAGGTTGATATGACACCTCCTGAGTATTCGATGCCAGCCAAATTAGATCAATCCAAATGGAAATGAACAAGGGCTAAACTGCTTGAAGACGAAGTCTAAAAATCCATTGTAGACCCGTGATATGAACGTAAATTATAACAATCTAAAATTTAGACCTATTTCCAACTCTAGCAAGGGGGAGGTTTCTGCTGAGATGATTTTTCATTACAAGCAATTAGGTGCTATTCTTACCTGTTCCTACGAAGGGGAGCACATCATAAAAGGTCAATTAATGGGCTTGGTTGATGAAGATGGTCGCATACAAATGAGGTACCATCAAATTAATAGTAGAGGTGAGCTCATGACCGGTATTTGCATCTCAAAACCTGAGCGAATGGAGAATGGGAAAATTCGGCTTCGCGAAGAGTGGCAATGGACTTCAGGAGATAAATCTAAAGGGAGCTCCATTTTGGAAGAAATCTGAAAGAGTCAGTCTCACCTGTATTTAATCTAACCGGAAGAGTTGCGCATTCAATTTAACTCTCACCTTGAGAAGAAGTAAACCCCAATGAAACCTATTTTTCTCTTAGCAACGCTTCTACTAACGCAAAAGCAGGGTATTGCATAGTTTGACAGCCGTTAGACTGCACTTCTCGTTGCAAAGGGGCATGAATTGAAAATAAAATCAGACATGAGTTCTTTCGGAAAGACGGTTTTATTTATACCGAAAAGGCATTTACGAAGTAGAGACGAAGGCCAGGCAATGCATGAGTAGATGGCCAGTAGAACATAAAGCCAGACGCCCTTTTATTCGTCTAAAAGGCCGATGTTCTTTGCCATTTTGGAATTGGTAATTTAGGGCGAAGGGGGGAGTAATCGTTCTGTTTTTTCCAAGCCCTAGAACATCCTTGCTTTCTAGAAGTTGGCACATCATTTGTAGAAATCGTTTGCAGCAATTATTTTTAATAATTGTATGATATTCGATGTACTCCTATTTTGGTTGTTTATTTTGTTGACGAGAATTTAAAAGTTACTTTTTTCAGCTAAACAGCCACTAACATTCAAATTAAAAACACAATGCGCACAATAAACCTCTCCAACTCAAGAATAATTCAAAGCATTTTATTACTCATAGCATTAGCTTTTTTCCCATCAACCACTGGCGCTCAGGACTGGGTCCAGCTAGGTATAGACATCGATGGTGAGGCAGAGAATGATTTCTCAGGCACTACTGTAAGCTTAAGTACTGACGGGTCAACACTCGCTATCGGGGCGGCTTACAATCAAGGGAATGGATTAAATGCGGGCCATGTGCGGGTGTTCAAGCTCCTAGCAGGAGAATGGACCCAACTAGGAGAAGATATTGACGGTGAGGCTCCTAGTGACGAGTCGGGTTTCTCTGTAAGCTTAAGCGCTGATGGTTCTGCTGTAGCCATTGGCGCGCGTAAAAATTCTGAAACCGGACCAGATGCTGGTCATGTGCGGGTGTATAAATTCCTTTCAGAAGAGTGGATACAACTTGGCGAAGATATGGATGGCGAAGCTGAAGACGATTTGTCAGGATGGTCTGTGAGTTTGAGTGGGGATGGATTGACCGTTGCCATAGGAGCTCCTGATAATGAGGGAAACGGACTAAGTACGGGCCATGTGAGGGTGTATAAATTCCTATCAGAAGAATGGACTCAATTAGGAAGTGATATAGACGGTGAAACTACTACAAGCGCTTCTGGATGGGCCCTAAGTTTAAGTTCTGATGGTTTAACTATTGCCATTGGGGCCATTAATAACTCCGATATCGCAGTATTTTCTGGTGAGGTAAAGGTGTATAAATTTTTGTCAGAAGAATGGACACAGCAAGGTGCAGATATTAACGGTGAAGCTGAGGGTGATAATTCAGGAAATGCTATAAGCTTAAGCGCAGACGGTCTAATCCTTGCCATAGGTGCCTACAAAAATGATGGGAACGGGCAAAATGCCGGACATGTGCGGGTGTATCAATTCTCATTAGGAGAATGGACACAACAAGGTGAAGATATAAATGGTGAAGCAGCTGGTGACCAATCAGGTACCTCCGTAAGTCTTAGCGCTAATGGTTTAACACTTGCCATTGGCGCACATCAAAATACCGGAAACGGAATGTTTTCAGGTCATGTCAGAGTTTTTCAATTCTTATTAGGAGAATGGACGCAACAAGGTGATGATATAGATGGTGAAGCAATTGGTGACTTCTCAGGTCAGGCCATAAGCTTAAGCGCTGATGGTTCTACCGTTGCCATTGGAGCTCAAGGAAGTGACGAAAATGGACCAAATTCCGGACATGTGCGCGTTTTTTCTCAGGTATGCCCGGGAACTGCTAGTACACTGGACATTGCTGTATGTGAAAGTATAATCAGTCCTTCTGGTGATTTCACATGGTCTGCTAGTGGCACTTATGTAGATGTTATTGAGAATGTAAATGGCTGTGATAGCACGATCACAGTGAACTTAACCATTCAAAATTCTTTTGCCACTGACGTGCGAATGTCCTGCGAACCCTTTACATGGATAGACGAAAATGTTTATTCCACGTCGAACACCACAGCCACCCATATCATTCCGAATGCTGCAGGTTGTGATTCATTGATTACCCTAAATCTCACCATCAACCAATCAACGTCTTCTACAGATGTGCAAACAGCATGCGAACCCTTTACATGGATAGACGAAAATGTTTATTCCACGTCGAACACCACAGCTACCCACATCATTCCGAATGCGGTAGGATGTGATTCATTGATTACCCTAAATCTCACCATCAACCAATCAACGTCTTCTACAGATGTGCAAACAGCATGCGAACCCTTTACATGGATAGATGAAAATGTTTATTCCACGTCGAACACCACAGCTACCCATATCATTCCGAATGCTGCAGGATGTGATTCATTGATTACCCTAAATCTCACCATCAACCAATCGACGTCTTCTACAGATGTGCAAACGTCATGCGGTCCCTTTACATGGATTGATGAAAATGTATATGACGCTTCTAACAGTTCGGCTACCTATGTTATTCCGAATGCGGTAGGATGTGATTCATTGATTACGCTAGATTTAACCGTCTACGGGCCAACAACAATAACGCTATCAGGCAATACATTGACTGCTGACGTGGCTGGATTGGATTATCAATGGGTAGATTGTGATGCTGATTTCGAAGTGATTGATGGAGAAACGAATCAAACTTTTAATCCAATTGCAGGGGGTAATTATGCCGTAATAACAAACAATGGATTCTGTACATATACATCAGATTGTGTTAATGTCCTTCTGGTTGGAATTGATTCTAGTACGTTTAAAGACGCGATATCGCTTTATCCGAATCCAACAACGGGTAACTTCTCTATCAACTTAGGAAGTCATTTAAGGAAGATAGAATACCAGATCATCAACCCATTGGGGGAGGTTGTTCAAGCGCAGTCGGGAATAGAAACAACATTGTTAAATCTGAACATCGAAGGCGCATCGGGTCTTTACCTCGTGATTCTGTCTTCAGGAAATGAAAACACGACCCTTCGGATTGTAAAAGAATAGCAACGGTTTATTCTAATTGTATTCAATCCTAAAATCTAGGAGGCTTCATAACCCTGTTTTTTCGCCATTACTTAGGCAGGGTTTTAAGGGCGAAATCAAAGCGCACTTCAACGGCCCAGAAGTTCGCGATAAAACATGATTAGACTCTTCTTGGAAATGCGCGCATAGTGATGTGAAGAAGCCTTATGTCCACTAGGGACGAATGGAGTCAAAATCAATCAGGATTCGAAGATCGAAATATGCCAGATACTATGATGAAGTATCAAGATGAATTTCAGAATCATTATTCGGATAGAAATCATTTGAATATTTCAGGATCTTTTAAAAGAACAAAATTCGACATCAACCTCCATCTTAAAGGTTGATACCGAAGTAGTTTAGCCCCCAATTAGTTCGGTGTGCTATTTTAAAATTCAACGAGTACATTTGAAGTCTGAAATAGAAGCTGGTGAAGCTTGTCGCAAAGAGCTAAGTCCGGCAGAGAAAGAGAATCGGTTGCTTCGGAAGCTGGAAATTGACGGGAAGGTTGAGCCAGAAGTGAATCGTGAACTTTTAAAAAAAAAGTTTGGGACTTCAGATCGAATAAGGACTTACGTTTTTCCAAGCCACAGGCCAGACAGTTTGATCCGCTAGCGGCAATGCCTGCGCACTCAAATGCAATTCAAAAAGGTGAATAATGAACGAAAGAATTTTAATTAAGAATGCAACGGTTGTGAATGAAGGAAAATCATTTGTCACAGATGTACTTTTGGCAGATGGACTTATTGAGCAAATCGGAAACATTGCCATTGAACCAAATCATAAATTAATTGATGGAACAGGCAAACACTTGTTCCCAGGAATCATTGACGGACAAGTCCATTTTAGAGATCCCGGACTTACGCATAAAGGTGATTTGTATACAGAAAGTAAGGCTGCTGTTGCGGGTGGGGTAACTTCTTTCATTGATATGCCAAACACAGTTCCGAATGTTTTAACCGTTGAAAGCCTAAAAGCAAAGTATGAAATCGCTTCAAAAAAATCTTTAGCAAACTATGCGTTTTTTCTTGGTGTAAATGGGGATAATATTGATGAGGTTATAGCCATGGACACGAGTCAGTTTATGGGGGTTTCAGATGATGGATTGTATTTTACCAAAAAAGGAAATCTACTTGCTGACAGTCCAGAAAAAATGGAGAAACTATTTGCTAACTGCAAATCCATCATCGCTATTCATTCTGAAAAAGAAGAGATAGTTGAAAAAAACGAACAGGCTTTCAGAGCGCAATATGGGGATGATATTCCCGCAAAGTTTCATCCTGTAATTAGAAACACAGAAGGTTGTTACGAAGCTACAAAGCGTGCGATTGAAATAGCTGAAAGACATGATGCTCGATTACATATTTTACACTTAACTACTGAAGCAGAAACGCATTTATTTCGAAATGATATTCCGCTGAAAGAGAAAAAAATAACCACTGAAGTGTCTGTACATCACCTCTGGTTTTCTGACATAGACTATGAACGCTTGGGAATGCTGATTAAATGGAACCCCGCCATAAAAACGGAACATGACAAAGAAGGCTTGCTAAAGGCGCTACTTGATGACAGAATAGATCTTATAACCACAGACCACGCTCCTCATACTTTAGAAGAAAAGGAACAACCTTACTTTCAATCAATGTCTGGAGCACCAATGGTTCAGCATTCGCTCAATTGTATGTTAGAATTCTATAAAAGAGGGCTTATTTCATTGGAGAAAATAGTTGAGAAAATGTGTCATAATCCTGCTATTCTCTATAACATGACAAACAGAGGATTTATCCGAGAAGGATATCATGCAGATTTAACCTTGGTGGACTTGAGTAGCAAATGGACAGTAGCTAAAGATAATCTCCTTTATAAATGTGGCTGGTCACCTTTGGAAGGAACACTATTCCAAACGGAAATCAAACAGACATTCGTGAACGGAAATTTGGTCTATGATGATGGCCTTTGGAATGAAGAGAAAAAAGGTGTAGCAATAGATTTTACCACGGAAGATTAAAATTAAAAATTTGAGTCCATTATGTTCAAAGGTAGAGGCTTAGTAATAGCGACAAAACACGAAAAGGAAAAAGTAATTGCACCGCTATTGGAAGAGGCCTTAGGTGTAGTTTGCTTCATACAAGAAGATTTCGATACAGATACTCTTGGAACTTTTACAGGAGAAATTGAAAGAGAACTTGACCCTATATCTACTGCAAGACAAAAATGCTTGATGGCAATGGAAGCAAGTAATTGTGATCTAGGAATAGCAAGTGAAGGTTCTTTTGGTCCGCATCCTTCCCTGTTTTTTGTAAGTGCTGACGACGAGTTTTTAATCTTTCTTGACAAGAAAAATAATTTGGAGATTATAGTCAGAGAACTAAGTACAGAAACCAATTTTAACGGCAGCCAAATTAAGAATGAACAAGAACTTTTAGCCTTTGCTGATTTAATAAAATTTCCTTCTCACGGACTGATACTTCGTCAATCAAAAACAGACAACAGTGATTTAGTCAAAGGCATTACAAATCTTGAAGATTTAAAAAGATCATTTCATTTAATGCTTGAAAAGTTCAGTGCTGTTTACGCCGAAACCGATATGAGGGCGATGTACAATCCGAGTAGAATGAATGTAATTGAAAATGCGGCCAAAAAATTGGTAGATAAGATAAACGCTTGTTGCCCTCAATGCAACATCCCGGGTTTCGGGGTTACAGATTCAAAAAAAGGATTAGAATGTAGTTTGTGCGGTTCACCCACCAATTCTACGTTAAGTTTTATTTCTAGCTGTCAAAAATGCACTTTCAAAAAAGAAGAAATGTATCCGCATAAAAAAACAACTGAAGACCCAATGTATTGCGATTTCTGTAATCCATAAGTAAGTTGATAGATCTTAATGTATATCCGCTTCAACATAGACGATTCAAAGCTACGGTCTTAAGTAGCTGATTTACAATCTCATCCCGTTTAAAGCGATTATTGAATTTGTAACAGAACTCCTCTAGGTGCAATTGAAGCCACAGATCAGATAGATGATGGTATACTCCAAGGAATACGCGCTTAGCATTGCTAATGGCAATGTGCACCCAAGGCAAGGCTTTGAAGGCCTTTTTGGGTT
>JBLIGQ010000045.1:0-23366 GCA_047636995.1 Flavobacteriales bacterium
CCGTCTTTAAGGTACAATGTGAATGTTCCGTGTTCTACAATGTAAAGACATTTCCCTTGAGCATGGGAGCGAAAGACCTCTTGTGAACGGTTGAATTTAACGAACTCATGAATGTCATAAAGCTTTGTTCTATCTCCGTTACAAAGGCTTGAAAGGGGGGAGTTGTTAAGTGCAGACTCGAATTTTTCAGGACTCAATTTCGCCATTCTGAATTTTTGACGAAGGTAGGGATTACTAAATAGTTTAGATTCATCATTCTTAAATCGAATTAAAAATGAGAATAAGTTTAGTAACATTATGTTTATTGATTTGTTCGATTTGTTCGAATGCACAATTGGGAAGAACGGGCAATTTCACCTACGAGGTCTTATTAAATGACCCACGGGTAGATCCTGCATTCACTTTAAATTTTGAGGCGCTTCACGGACATTTTGCTTCCACTAATAATGCTGGAAATACATTAAACTTTGGATTTTGGGGTGTTGCGCAACCAGGAGAAAATGTTTAAGCCAGTCGAATTCGCCTTAGAATAAGGCATGAGCTTTTTTTTTAAAAAAAAACGACCACACAAGTGCGGTCGTTTTTTTATAAAAATATTATTTTGAGTTTTAGTCAACAAAAGTCAATGCAATTCCTGCTTTCCCAGCACGGCCAGTTCTACCAATACGGTGAACATAGCTATCATAAGTGCGTGGAATCTCGTAATTAATTACGTGAGATACATTAGTTACATCAATCCCTCTTGCAGCAACATCAGTAGCTACTAGAACTTGAACACGTCCTTGCTTAAATCTATCAAGTGCTTTCTGACGTGCATTTTGTGTTTTGTCTCCATGGATTTCATCCGAAGTGATTCCACGTTGCGCTAATTGCTTAGCAAGCTTACTCACCTTGTGACGTGTCTCTGCAAAGAGAATTACACGATCATATATTGGATCCTGAAGCATGTTAACCAAAGTATCAAGTTTGTCTCCACCTTGCTCAGTTCTTACAATATCTTGTTCTACATTTTCAGAAGTAGACTGTCCACTGCACACTTTTATTTGAGCAGGATCATGTAATAACTGATCAACGAGCTTCTTAACGCTTCCATCAATGGTAGCACTGAAGAGCATGTTTTGTTTACGGCTCGTCATCTTGTCAGCAATGTACATTACATCATGACTGAATCCCATGTCTAACATACGGTCGAACTCATCAAGTACCAACACGCTGAATTTCGCCAATGGTAAGTCACCTCTATTTGTGAGGTCAACTAATCTTCCTGGAGTTCCAATTACAACATGAGGACGTCTATTTAGACGCTGGAAGTCAGTACGAAGACTTGTTCCTCCGATAAACTTTTCAGCGAAAAGGCGCATCCCTTTGGCAATTGCATAGAATTCATCTTGAACTTGCAAAGCAAGTTCACGAGTAGGGACCATGATTAAGGCTGTAAACGGCTCGTCATTCTTCAAGCACATTTCAATGATAGGAATCAAAAAGGCAGCTGTTTTTCCAGTACCTGTTTGAGCAATCCCCATTACGTCTTGTCCAGACAATGTTGCTTTGATTGTACGATCTTGAATTTCTGTTGGATTTTCAAATCCTCTTTTATCCAAGGCAGTTTTTATACGCTTATCTACAGGGAAATCAGCAAATGGAATTTCAGGAATGTATGCGGGTTGTTCCTTTATTGGAACAGCTTTTTGTACAAGTTGAGAGATGTTAATATCACTTCCCTTGAATTTTCTGCTGTTAGACTGTCTGCGGTCATTTCCTCCGCCTCTGCTGTCTGAACCTCTGCTGTCTGATCTTCTGTTATCTGAATGTCCGCCATTTGAACGGCCTCTGTCATTACCAAAACGATTTGAAGCTGGACGTGGCCTCGAATCTCTCGAATCTCTCGAATCTCTCGAATCACGTGAATCACGTGATTCTGGTCTTGAACGAGATGTTTCTGTATCCTTCAATTCAAATTCTTGCCACTTAGATCTCCAGGCAGTGTTTCCTTCAGTTGACGCATTATCAGAATCTCCACCTCTTGGAGCTGGTGATTCATCGCGTTGTTTAGAAGTGTATTCGCTATTGTTCGGACGACGGTTTTCGAAACCACCTTCTGATCTTTTGTTGTCAACGTTTCTGCGGTCGTCATCTCTCCTAGGAGCAGGACGGTCGTTTCTGCGCTCATTGTCGCGGTTATAACCACCTCTGTCATCTCTGCTGCGGTCATTGCTGAATCCACGGCTGCGGTCGTCTTCTCTTCTAGGAGCCGGACGGTCATTACTGCGATTGTCGTCACGGTTGTAACCACCTCTTTCTTCTCTTCTAGGAGCAGGACGGTCATTGCTAAATCCACGGCTGCGATCGTCATCTCTTCTCGGAGCTGGGCGATCATTGCTGCGATTGTTATCTCGGTTGTAGCCACCTCTATCTTCTCTGCTGCGGTCCTTATTGTATCCACGGCTGTCTGAAGAACGATCAGTACCATAAGACGGGCGGTTATCGCTTCTGTCACCACCTCTTGAATAGGAATCCGTATTTCTCTGAGATCCAGGTCGGGTGTCCTTTTCAGGCTTTGAGTGAGCAGGAGCAGAAGGCTTCTCTGTTTCCCATGATTTTGACACAGGATTCCAGATTTCTTGACCTTCAGGAATTAGACTTTTCCTTTTGGCTCTACTCTTAATGTTTGAAGAAGATGAGTTGTTCTTCTTCCAATTGCCAGAGTCAGAGCTTTTAGCCTTCTTCTCGCGACCATCTGTGGCCTTGTTTGATTTTATCATTACTTGTGTTGTTGTACTCGAGAATTTCGAGACTTCTATAAAAATTGTTGAACGCGAATGATCTTTTACCTGATTATGCAGGCTGATCTATTCTACCTAAACGTCGCAACATAGAAGCATGGTAGCCCACTGCCTTCGCCAAGGATCCACTGTTGTAGTATGGGATCTTGAACTCTTCTGCAGTCGCTTTCACAATTGGTGCGATCTTAGGATAATGTATGTGACAAATATTTGGGAATAAGTGGTGTTCTACTTGGTAGTTCAATCCTCCTGTGAACCATGTAACTAATCTTCCTCCGAACTTTCTGGTTTGAGAAAAATTAGCTGTAGTCAACATTTGGTGAACGTGCCAGTTTCTGTCCATTTTCCCTTCACTGTTGCCTGCTGGCATTTCAGTTGCTGGTATAACGTGTGCTGTTTGAAATATTACCGTTAATGCGAAGCCCATTACAAAATGCATTGTAATAAACATTAGTATGATTGCCCACCATGGCGCAGGAATGAAAATCAACGGAAGCGCTAGAAGGTATCCGTAATAAACAAGTTTCCAAAGCACAACTTCGGTGAAAGCATTCTTAAATTCTTTACCACTTTTCAATAAACCAAGGTTCTTATAACGGAATAATGCTGCAAAGTCTTGATTTGTTATCCATGAGATTGTACTCAATCCGTAAAGGAACCATGCATAGTAATGCTGGTATTTGTGGATTCCTTTGCGCTCTTGGTGAGGGTGAAAACGAAGAATGCCGGGGCCATTAATATCTTCGTCAGAATCATGTAAATTGGTGAAAGAGTGGTGGAGCACATTGTGTTGGATATGCCACATTTTTCCGCTTGCACCTAATAAATTGATGCTGCCACCAAGTATTTTATTAATAAGAGGACTCTTGGAATAAGATCCATGCAATGCGTCATGCATTACACTTGTTCCGATCGCTGCCATACCAATAGCCATAGCAATCCACATTCCAAATAATGCCCACATGTTTTCTATCACACCTGTTAACATAACAACAAGCGGTCCGAAGGCAAGAAGAAAAACAAAGATGGTCTTCAAAACCATTACATAATTCGCGTGACGACTCATGCCATGCTCTTTGAAGTAAGCATCTACTCTTTTTCTTAAGGTCTTTGTAAATTCTGCGTCAGAACGAGATGAAAATCGATATCTGCGAAATGCCATAAAGGATAATTATCGCATGTCTGGCTTTGCTTCGTTGGAATCTACTGATTCTTCAAGAGGAGGCTGCTCTGTTGAAAACATGCAGGTTAAAAAAATGGTTCAAATTACGTTACTGGAAAAAACACAACTGAATTCGTCATCCGGGCTACGGATGGGCTCCATTTTCTCCTAAAAGCTGCGCAAAGGTACTACTTTTTATTAACAGTGCGGTAGTATTTTTTAAATTGTAGATCAGGTCTGCGTTTATTCCCCATCCTTATAGGGGTGGAACTGATGGTTTATTGAACAATTAATTTCTTCACCAAAGGCGCCTTTCCTTTTTGAGTGATCATCAGGAAGTATGCGCCAGCATTGAGGTTTGTGTCTAGTGAGAAGGTTTTTGTTCCTAGGGGAATTGTTTCCTGACGAAGGAGTTTTCCTTCAGAGGAAATGACGTTCAATTCAGTAGTTGATTCAACCACTTCTGCGAGGTTAATTTGTGCTGTTTCGCCAGCTGTAATCAGATTAGGATGCACAGAGAAGGACGTGTTTTCATAAATTTCAGTCAAGTTGAGTAGAAAGTCAAGCGAGAAAAGATCTAAGGACTGACTGGTTTCCATTTCATTTCCATTGACATCAAATGCGTTGGATAAGTCTACATCAATGTTGAGTGCAGAGCCATTTACCATTAATGGAGCATATGTGAAAACGTAATTTGTAGAACTGATCCAGCCACTTTCAGTTGTTTGCAGAGCGATAAGATCTGTAGGGTCTTCGTTTGATAATTGAATATCCACGTCTTCCTCAGTTCCCATTTCTTCATCAAAAATGACTATAAGCTCAATGATCTCATCTGTGTAGTTGTCATTGTTCCATTCGTATTCATTTTCGGTTACTAGCAAGAATGAGACTTCTGGAGCACGTGTGTCTATCTGAACTGGAATGTTCCATTGCGCTATATTCATTGGATTCTCAGAAATGTCTTGACCAAGATCTACGGTGAGGATAAAGTCTGTAATTTCTATGTCTGCATCTGCTAGCGCGAAGTAAGCTCTCCATTTTTTAGAAGTAATCCAGTTGTCATCTTCGTTGATAGGAATCAAACTGCTTTCGACCTCATCAGGCAATGATAGCAAGGGCGAAACGTTTTCATTCATTTCTTCTTGGAATTCTAAGGTGATTATGAAGGTTGAGCCTACTTCACTTTCATTGAGAAGAGTTGTATTCACGGTTTCGTCAATTAGAAAGGGAGAGACCATGTCTACAATGAAAATTTGGCTCGAAGTGAAATTCGCCATGATCAATTCATCTTCGGCGAGGCCATTGCTCAGTTCAATGGAGATAAATGAGAAAAGCTCACTTGTTTCTAGTACCGTCCATGAAAATTCAAGGGAGTCAAGGCCAATCCATGCAGAAGTTGCCTCACCTAGCATTTCTGAAGGGTCTTGAGCGGTGAAATCAAGCAAAGGGATTTCAACGGTATTCATGGGTCTGTCGAACTTGAAAGCGGCAGTGAGTGTGGTGCCGATGTCAACTTGTGAAATTATAGTGTCAGTCATGCTAAACTCAATCACACGGGGAAGCCCTGCCTCAAGGTATTCCATAGCATGTGTAAATGCATTTACGCCAACTTCTGCTCCAATTTCTCTTCCCGGAATGTCATCACACGGTGGATGTATTCCTCCCCATATTCGGCTTAATGAGCATTGGTCAGAGGCATCTCTATAAGTAGCCCATTGCAAAGTGACATTAAAACTAGGTCCTTCTTCAAAGACCAGGAATTCATTCATAGGTGCTTCAAATTCGCCCATTCCTCCTGGGAAGAATGCATCTCCTGTCATTTTCTCCATCACTTCAGCCGCTGCGCGGGAATAGGTAGAGTGCCCAGAAACGTAACCAGCAAATGGGGGTGTAACGAACGTAGGTCTCTGATATGGCCACCAATTATCTGCAAGAATCCATCCTACACCTGCTTCATCTGTGTCTGGTTCTTCTATGTAATCAGGGCCTTTCCAAGAATACAGCTTAATTTCGCCTACATTCTCGTCATTGTCACCGGCAAGTTCATCGCCTTCTTCAACAAGCTCAATGAATCCATCTATAAGTTGAATGCCACCGGGGTGATAGGAGGGGAGAGCTTCGTCTGTGCTTTGTCCTTTTTCAGCCATGAATCTGATGGCGCTAACGGGCCGGAGGTAATCATAATACCCTTTGATGCCCCAAGCTGCAACGGCCGCATCATGCATGGCACCGCTGAGGGTAAAGTAGCATTTCACATCCCATTCAAGGTCTGCTAAAACGGGTCCTGTTCCGCTCCATCTTTTTTCAAGTAGTGGGTGGGCTGAGACGGTATTGAGTATCGTGAACCAATGCCCGGGAGGAGTTTCTGACTCGGGACCGTCTGCCCAAAACTCGGCTAGGATTCTTGTGTAATCACCTCTCGGAATGTATTGTGGTTCGTAAGGCATGCCGGTTGTGGGATTGATATCATGGCCCAGGCTTGTGTCACCACCATTTTCTAGATCATAAAAATCAGGGTATTCATCGTAAGATTCGGGGTACCATTGAATGTTGCCGATAGTTGCGGGTGAAATATCCCAGATGACGCCATCGGCAGGACTGTTGTGTGAACTCCAGACAGATACCAGTTCAAAGCCCCATCGGTAAGCTTCATCGTATTCACGTGCTTGTTGCAGTGTGTCTATTTGAGGAGGTGACGCTGGGTCATGATAAACAATGTATTCTTCGCCATCTCTTTCATATATGGTTTTTACAGAATCTGCTAACGCGAAAGGAACCACATTTCCCCATTCAGGACTCTGAAAAGGAGGGGTGAAAGTGAAAGGGTTTCCGCCTTGGTCAATGAATTCAGGAAGTTCTAGTGGTTGCCAGCGATTAGGATCATCGATGCTCGGGTTTCCTGGTAATGTCATGTCTAGGGGGTCATTTACCGGAACATAGTATTGGTTTGAATAATCAGCTTGTTCATTTGAACCATCGTCCAAACCAAACTGAATTAAGTTGTCTGCAATGTAATTGCCAAGTGCTGCTGGCGGTTCATTTTCATAATCGGTATTGGCGTAGACGATGTCGTAGCCTAGTTCAATCATTAAATCATCAAATAGTGCGAGGGATTCATCTGCTCCGGGAGAAAATTGAAACCGATGTCTGAGCAATCTGTATGCTGCATAGCTAATGGCTTCTTCTCTGGCAGCTTCAATGTCTTCAGGGATTTCCACACCGTTAAAACTCATTGTATAGTCTCCAACAGTATTGCCAAGGAAATAGGGCGCAGAAATAGTGTCATATGCAGCCCAGCAATCATACATGGCAATAGATGTGTGCCACAGGTTGCGCGCGTGGATTGTTGGTCTGGCGAAATCATTTCGAATCGCTTCGAGCAATGCTTCATTCCATTTGTGTGCAACAGACTCTTCCTGTGCAACAGAGGTTAGGGCGAATCCACTGATAAAGAGGGTTGCTAAAAAAGATTTAAGTGATTTCATATTCCAGGTTAAAATCAGGGCAAAAAGATAGGGTTTCTGCCCAATGGTAAGACCATTTTAAAGCAAGAAACCCTACCAATCAATGTTCAAAGAGTTAGCGCAATACTTGCACTCTCAAAGTCTGTTGGCCTTGGTCTGCACTTACTTTAATCAAGTACATTCCAGCAGATAGATCAGTTGTGTTCAGTTCGAATATTTCTGAAGAGGAAGGAACAGAGACTGTTTTAATGAGTTGGCCATTTATAGAAACAACATCTAATTGGATGTTACTCATGCTTACAGCGAACTTAAGTTTCAAAGGATCTCCTGCATTTACCGGATTCGGATAGATGCTGGAAACAAATGTTTTCACTTCATCTACTCCAACAGGGGTTACATCAATGTCGAAATAATCATCTAGTGCAATTTGCGTTTGGAGGTTGCCCGCAAGGTCAACACTTCCAGTAATCACAACATCAACATCTGGAAGTAAAACTGTGGTAGCATTACTTACATTATATACCTTCTGGTAAGTGGTGTTGTTAATCCAGCCCGAGGCTAAGCTTTCAGTAATTGTTGACAATGGATTCTCATCAGGGAACAAGACGAATGGAGCCTGTGAGGTATTCATTGGCTCATCGAAGATTGTGGTTATAGAGAAGTTCTCAGGACCATCATCATTAAAGGTGATTTCATAGTCATTCGCATTTACAAGAATAGCTGTTGGGTTTTTCGTGTCAATTGTTAAGACGTTTTCGTCAGTATAGCCCATTTGCAGATTGCCATTGGCGTCAATTGAATTCAAGATGTTAACTCCAATTCCATTTAACTCAATGTTTTCATCAATCACATTGAAAACGGCTTCGTAAGTGAGGTCATTTAACCATTCGGAATCAGCAGTTGGGACCAAAGTACCACTTATGTCTTCACCAGTGAAAATTAAATCAGGATCTACAGAAGTGTCCATTGGTTCTGAAAACGATACTGTTATTGAGTATGGACCAGCATCTACATCAGAGATGGCAGTGTCTTCCAAGTCAAAAACTGTTACCATTGGGTTTTCAGTGTCTACAATGAACAAATCGTTGGAACTGAAGTCATTCATTGGATTTTCGTTCATATCGAACGCATTGGAAATGGCAACTTCAATGCCCGTGAGTGTTTCGTTGGCGTCAACAGTGTTGAAACCAGCTACGAATGAAGTTTCATTAATCCATGTTCCAATTTCATCAATGGCTGTCATTGTGTTTAAAAGTGGGTCATCACCAGAGAAGGTGATACTGGGAATGAAACTTGGGTCCATTGGTTCAGAGAACTCGAGTGTTATTTCATAAACAGGACCGGTATTAAAATCGGTAATGTTTGCTAAAACAGTGGTCGTAGATTGTGGGTTTTGAGTGTCAACAGTAAAAGCGTTTTCAAGAAGTATAGGAACTTGAAGGTTTCCTGCTTGATCAACAGCGCCAGAGATATCAACTGCAACGTCTACAATTTCAGCATTCGCATCAATCACATCGAAAACAGCGTTGTAATTTTCTCCGTCAGTCCATTCGCTTAATGTTTCGTTCAAGACAAGACTTCCTTCGATGTCGGCACCAACAAGCATTATAATTGGCTCAGTAGTCTGGAGCATATTTTCGTTATACACAATGGAAATCCCAAAGGTTCCATTTACTGCTGTTTCGTCGTTCGCAAGAGCTGCTTCTACCGTTGGAGTGGAAGAAGGGTTTTCTGTATCCAATGCAAATACGTAGTCTTCAATGTACGTTGATTGAACGAATCCGTCAATGTCTTCGGCTCCAGATACCTGAAGGAAAACTTGGTAGAATGTTTCATTCACGTCAGCAATTGAATACGTGATTTGGTAGTTCATGCCATCAATCCACTCACTGCTTACTAGTGTTAAAGAGTTTTCTGTAGGATCATCAAATGTGTAAGCAATTTGAGGCTCGATTGCTTGATTCATTTCCTCTTCATAGATCACGTTCAGAACGAGAGTAGATTCGTCGTCGTCGTCATTGATGACATCAATTGAGCTTGTAACTACATCCACTCTTGGAGCATTTGTAGAGAAATAAGATTCAGCGAAAGTGAAAACTTCAGGGCCGAGTTCCATTCCGATCATTCTTCCGGGGATGTCATCAGCAGGAGGGTGAATTCCACCCCAGATTCTGCTTAAAGAACATTGGTCTGATGCATCTCTGTATGTAGCCCATTCTAGCAATATATCTGTGCTTGGTCCTTGTTCGAACACCAAGAATTGGTTTTGTTCTGCCAGGAATTCACTCATACCTCCTGGGAAGAATTCGTCTCCTGTCATTAGGGTCATTAATTCTGCAGCACATCGAGAGAAAGTTGAGTGTCCGGAAACATAACCTGCGAAAGGCGGCGTTACGAAAGTCGCCCTTTGGTAAGGGAAGAATTTCTTTGCAAGAATCCAGTCTACACCTGCTTCGTCTAGAAAGGGGTTGTTAATGTAGTCAGGGCCTTTCCATGTATATAACTTTACTTCACCAACAAATTCATCATTTTCACCAGCCAGTGGGTCGCCAAGTTCTACCATTTCAACAAAACCTGCAAGCAGTGGCAATCCGTCTGGATGAAAGTTCGGCAGAGCTTCGTCTGAGCATTGACCTTTTTCAGCCATATATCGAATTGCCGATACAGGTCTTGAGTAGTCATAAAGTCCTTTTACGCTCCAAGCGCTAATGGCAGAGTCATGCATTCCACCTCCTAGGGTGAAATAAGTTTTCACGTCCCATTCTAGGTCTGAGAGCACAGGACCTTGTCCATTCCATCTTTTCTCAAGCAGTGGGTGTTCTGAAACTGTGTTTAGAATTTTAAACCAGTGACCGGGAGGGGTTTCTGAGTCAGGACCATCAGCCCAAAATTCGGCTAACACTCTTGCGTAATCAGCTCGTTTAACTAATTGTTCTGCATAGGGTGCTCCTGTTGCAGGGTTGATTGCATAGCCTTGGCTTTGGTCACCTCCTTCAGAGAAGTTGTAAAATGTATCATAGTCGTCAAATGACGCAGGTAAAACCGGATTGTTTCCTAAACTAGCCGGAGAGATGTCAACCAGCGTTTCGTCATTGCTATCATGGTGTGACTGCCAGACAGAAACCATCACATGTCCCCATTTCCAATTAGACTCAAGACCTTCCCCAGAACCAAGTTCTAATAAAGGAGGCATTCCTGGATCGTGGTAAACTTTCCAGTTGATTCCATCTCTTTCAACAATGGTAACATCTTCTTCTGTCATGGCGAAGGGTGCTACATTTCCCCATTCGGGGCCAAGAAATGGGAGGGTAGATTCAACGGCATTTCCACTTTGGTCTATTGCTCCTTCAATAGTAAGTTGTTGCCAGCGATTTGGGTCAGTCATGAGCGGGTTACCCAAATCACTCATGTTCAAAGGTTCGTTAACGGTTTCGTAAACTAAGTTGCCATAGTCATCTGATTCGTTTGAGCCATCTGTATCTCCGTATGCAATCATTTGCTCAGCAAGGTAATTACCGAGGTGAGCCGGATTTCCATCAGAGTAATCTGTTGAGACAACTGAAGTGATGAATCCTAGGTTTTGCATCAATTGATTGGCGTAAAAAACGGTCTCTCCGGAAAGGGGAGAGTCTGCAAAGCGGTAAAGAATTAATCTATACGCGGCATAGCTCATTGCTTCTTCTTGCGCATCCTGAATATTTTCCGGTTCAGAAATGCCATCAAAGATACATTCAAACTCACCCAGCGTCTTCCCTAAGAAATATGTGTCTGCTTCGTCATCATAGATTGCCCATGAGTCATACAAGAGGATTGACGAGTGAAATAAATTTCTTGAATGCACTGTGGGACGTGCAAAATCATTTCGGATGGCTTCTAGAACAACCTCATTCCATTCTCTTGCCACAGAATTATCTTGGGCGAATGAATTGAATGAGGAAAGACTAAAAAGAACTAAGAGAGAGCACAAGCCGACTGTTCGGGTTGTCACCGCGCGTAAAGAATGCTTCATATTTAATCGTGTTCAAGTTGTTGTGTATTCTTGGTCATATTACACCAAAAATACAATTAAGGTTATAGGGTGGCCCTAATCTACTCAATTTCACGGAACACAACCCTGATTTTCATCAATAGAAGGGTGGGGAAGCTTTAATTGTTATCCCATAATTTCGTCCAACGGGGGAACGCCAAATTTCTTAAGCATTCTCACGTGAGATTTCAGGGCGAGCATGAATGTTTTGTGTTCGTAGTAAGGATGTCCGAACTCCTCTGCTGTTTCCTTTACGATGGGAGCGATGGCATTGTAGTGAACGTGACAAATCCCTGGGAATAAGTGGTGTTCAATTTGATGGTTGAGTCCGCCAACATACCAGTTGATGATCTTGCGACCATAAGAGAAATTTGCTGTTGTGTGCAATTGGTGAACAGCCCAAGAGTTTTCCATTTCACCATTGGCTTTTGGAAGCGGGAATTCTGGACCTTCGACTACGTGCGCCAACTGAAACACGAGAGAAAGGATTAATCCGCTAATGACTTCCATTATCAAAAAACCAACGATTACGACTCCAACAGAGAGACCTCCTACAGCTATAGGCAAACCAATAATAATAGCAAAATAAGCCATCTTTATCAAAATCATTTTGAAGAGCGTAATGCGCTTTTCTTTTGTGGTTTGTCTATTAACACCTTCTTTGTTGTACTTCGCAAACTGGACAAAATCTTTTGCAAGACCCCAATAGAGGGTTAAAATGCTGTAAAAAGCAAATGCGTAGTACCACTGGTGTTTGTGAAAATTCTTGTGCTCTTGGTGCGGATCAAAGCGCATACTGAATGCACCTTCAATGTCGTTGTCTTTTCCTGCAATGTTTGTGTAGGTGTGGTGCAAAACATTGTGCTGAAGATTCCAGTTATGAACGGTTCCTCCGAGTAAATTTACAGAGTATCCAATCCATCTATTCCACTTGGAACTAGAAGAGTAAGCACCATGATTTGCATCATGCATTACGCTCATTCCGTTTCCAGCCATAGCTAACCCCATGATTGCCCACATGATCATTTGGCCCCAGATTGGTAAAGTGAAGACCAATAATGCTACAAAAGGAAGGGCATAGGCCAAAAGGAGAATAACTGTTTTACTAACCATTCTAGCATCTGCATGCCGAGAAATTTTGTTCTCTTTAAAATAACCATCAACGCGCTTACGCAACGTAGAAAAGAATGCAGCTTGTTCTCGATTACCGAAGCGTACAAGCGTGTCTTGTGTAGGGAGTCCGTGATTTGTCATTGAGTACAAATTTAAGGTCAAATCATTCAATCACAACAAAATGAACTGAAAACCTTTCACAAAATGAGGGTCAATGGTCTAAAACACCTGAAATATGGTATGGATTTAGACATTTTTGGGACTACTCATTTGATTGAACAAGTATGCGATTCCGAATGTATTTGGCGGTGTTATTCAGCCATAGATAAACTTCGCGTGAATCAATCATGAGTTCTTTGGTTGCAGGGAGAAGTGCACCTTTCCAATCTCCTTTAAGTCTCCATATACCTGTTTTTGATTGAGGAGTGCCATAGTCGAAGTCGCCTTTGGTCAGTTGGCCAGAGAGATAGAAATAAGGAGTCTCACAAACTTCATCAGCCATAGCGAGCCCAGCGCCAATTCCTTCGTCATCAGTCACTTGCAGGAAAACGCCTGTATCGAAATGATGCGGCCAAATACGCACCTTTGACTCAGCGAGAAAGCTTGATTCCAACGTTCCCAATGCTTCATTGGCAATTGAGCGCAGTTTCAGCCATGTTTCAAGATTTTCTTTTGCTGGTGACGTAAGGGCGCCATTTGCGAAAGGGTAGACAGGAATGTCATAATGCAAGGGCTGTTCAAATGGAAGCGTGTCTAATCCCATTTTTCGCCACAAAGCGGCTAGCTCTAATAACGTCTCTTCAAATGACTTTTCTGTTAAAGGAATGCTTTCTGACGTTTTTCCATGGGAGTCAACGATTAGAAATAGACTTTCGATTACATCAATGGCAGGGTAGAATTGTAATCCGCTATCTGGGATCATCATGCGCCTCCCGTAGATTCGATTTGAGAGGGGTTCAAAAAACACATTTGTGTGGCTGTCATCAGGTTTTGCTCTTTGAAAAGCCTTATTTGTTCGGGCAAGCAGTTGGGTTAACTGGTGCATATACTGATCACATTGGATGTAGTTTTTCATGCGTTCGCTTTGGAAGAGCAAGGTCTATGATTTATTCAGTAGATGTATCACGAATGAGGCACATTCACAATTGTTAATCAAAACTGGCGTTGTTTAGGCATCTATAAATGGGAAGTATCATGATTAAACCATTCCTTTTTCTTTCCTTTTTATTTTGCCTTTCTATTGGTTACGCTCAAGTTGGAGCTTTGGATATTGCAGATGCAGCATTAGTCATCGTTGATGACCGGGTTATTTACGATCCGAGTTATTTTTCAATGGCCTATCCGAATGGCGATGTTCCATCAGACCGTGGCGTTTGCACCGATGTGGTGATACGTACTTATAGAGTTTTAGGGATTGACCTGCAGCGATTTGTTCATGAGGATATGAACTCAAATTTCGCTGTTTATCCTCAGCGATGGGGGTTAAAAGGTCCTGACAAAAACATCGATCACCGAAGGGTGCCCAATTTGATGACTTTTTTCGAACGAAAAGGGAAAGTTCTTCCGAACGAGGGGCTTTTTGGACCCGGTGAGATTGTTTGCTGGGATTTAGGGGGCGGAATTTTACACATCGGAATGATTTCTTCTTCCCGAGGGACATCTGGAAACTATTTGGTTGTGCACAACATTGGAGGCGGACAGGTTCTTGAGGACGTCTTATTTCGTTTCGAGCTTATTGGGCATTATTTGTACCTAGGAGATTCTTAGTTTAGGATCTGATTCATGAGGTGGATGAGTTTGATGTTCAGTGCATTGAAAAAGATGTACCTTAAGATTCTAAACAAGTTCACATGAGTTCATTTTCAATTGTGTTGTTGATTTGTGGGTTAGTGTTTTTCGTCACAGGAGTTATTACGCATTTCTTCCCCCCGAAGAAAATCAATTGGTATTATGGGTATCGGACTAGAGCATCAATGAAGAATCAGGAAGTCTGGGACAAAGCTCAATTGCTGACTTCGCGCTGGTCATTCATTTTGGGTGCCATTTATACCTTGATAGCTCTTGCCGGTTTTTCTTTGGAGGTGCATGAAGTTGCGGGTTGTTTGCTGGCCATGGTGGTCTTGGCAATTGGAGTAGTTGCTTTGTTCATGAAGGTGGAAGGTGCTTTAAAGAAGAAGGTCAGGTCATAGAAAGGGCCATCTTTTTAGACAGCCCTATCAGATTAATGGAGTAGATCACTGGCCTGGAATCAGCATCGTTCGGCACTCTATTGAGCAGAGACCTCGTTTTCAAATAGGTCATCGTAGTTTACCCAATGCTTTGTGCAGGGGAAGATGGTCTGGTAGATAGACATCTGCTCTTCTCTTAGTTTTTTGTTTTTTGCTCTTCTAGCAGCATCAATAACCATCGCTTTTTTGAAGGCAAAATCTGCCGTTAAATCGGTTTGGGTTTGTTTTCCAGAGAGTGAATTGATGCGGTTGTTCAATTCACTCTCTGTTGTAGCTGAAAGGCTAAGTTCGAAAGTTCCAGAAGTAATGTTCTCTTGTACACACAGGAAGCACTCATCTCCTTTGTAAGCCACCGCCAAAAAGTGGTAGTTAATGAGTTCATTGAGCCGGCCAATATAAAACTCATTTGAGGCATAGATTCTTCTAAAACTAGACTGCTTGTCTCCAAGGAGGTAAACGTGAATTCGAGCAACGTCTTCCAGTCCACTTAATTTTACAGAAAGAGGTTCATACTTGATGACAGCTTTTTTTCCGTTTGGATCTGTATAATCCAGGGTTGATCTATTTGTAGTTGATGCACCAACGAATTTATCTACATTCTTCCATCCAGTGTTTCGAATTGGGAATGAAAAGGATTGATTTGGTTTGGTATTGAACCTCGGACGTGAGTAGCCCAATTGTCTGTATGCTTCTGTTAAATTGAGCTCGAATTCTATTTTCCAGTTTTGGTTGATGCGCTCTTGCTCTTTGATCGAAAACCCCTTGCGTTCCACATTGTTTTTTTTGTCTAGCTCACGCTGTTTGTCCCAGGTTTTCTTGTTCGCATCTTTGGTAGCTTTCAGAAATCGGCTTCGTTTCTGTTGGTAATGATCTGATAGCTTTTCTGCCAAGCGATCATTGAGGCGAACGCGCCCATTTTTGCGTTGGTAGAATTCGTAGAATGTTCCATATTTATATCCTTCGCCTGATCTTACATCTGCATCAAACCTTCGCGAAGCAAGAGAGTCTGAGATAAACAATGGTTCATCTAAGTGATTGATGTAAATGTCTAGTGCATTGCCAGAACAGGTCTCATACATATAAGTGATGCGTTCTTCAAATTCTTTGGTTGCAATGAAAGTATCTTGGAATTTTTCGTTCCAGATGGCACGGACGTCTGAGGGCTCTATGCCGCAGAGGTACATGGCTTTATCCAACGAGTTTTGAGTCCTTTCCTTCTGAACTGTTCTTTGAAGATTTTTCATGCCATCGTAATTTGCGTCAGTGACGTCTAATCCTTTGGCAACCATTGATTTTAGGTATACTTCTTCATTTCGAACTTCACTCGTTGATATTAGAGACTGCACACCTAGCTTCAGTCCGCAATAATAAGAGTAAAAAACACTGTCTGTTAGCGCTTTGTTTTTGACGTTGTACCCGAACATGGCCAGGCTATCTAGGAAATCAAGCGGATAGAAATCAAGGGAATTAATGGGAACCGTTGTGAGGAAATTTTCAATTGGTTTCGGATTCACCCAGTTGATGTTGTTCGTAGAGTCAGGTTCTCCATCAAAAAGCTGCATGTTTATTGCTGGGCTGTTCGACGGGAGGTCTACAAGCACTTCTTTACCTCTTTTTATTTGCAGTTCAACACCTTTATTGTAGGCTTTGAACTCAAACATTCCAGCAGTTTCTAGGAGCTCGCCATTCGATGTGGTAGACAACCCTGCTTTGATGATGCTTGCGGCCGAAAGTGCTTCTTTTACCTGAATCTGAATGCTGTTGGTAACGGCTACGCCGTCTTCACGTTCGAACGCATTTTCAGGGATGATGAAGACGATACCTTCTGCGGTTTCAATGACATGATCAGCATTATTTGGAATGTTGAATTCCTGGGCATCAAGATGAATCACTGATGGGGTTTCTTTCGCTGCGCCATCCTGATGAATAGGCGCAGGAAGATGGTTTTCGTCATTTCCGTGATTGACAGGATTGAATAAAAGAAAACCACCGATGGCAGTTACAGCTACAATAATTGAGCTGATGATGCCTAGCTTTAGAAGTTTTTTCTTTAAAAAGTGTTTGTGTTTCGCCGAGCGAATATGGTGGCGCAGACCATGTAATTGGATGCCCTCCATCAGTTCACGTTGGAGTTCTACTTCACGTTGGAGCTTTTTGTCAGTCGCTAGTCGTTCTTCGAACACCTTTCGGTCTTCTGAACTGAGGGTATTGTTGAGGTATTCCTCTATGCGCGCAATGAATTCGAGTTCGGGTCTCATGGTGATTGTTTTAAGGGAATAAAGAGAAAGGAAGGATTAGGCTTCGCGAAGCATATTCTTCGCGCGTTCCAGGCATTTGTACTTTTGGTTTTTAGCCACTTTTTCAGAGCTGAAGCGCATTTTTACTGCGATTTCTTTCATGCTCATTGCTTGATGGTAGAAGCACAACAGCAGTTCTTTGCATCGTTCACCAAGCTCAGCAATGATTTTTTCTGCCTTTTTGAACTTTCGTTCTTTCTCTGCAACAGCTTCCATCTCTTTCCACTGTTCATCCTCCCAGTCACCTTCAAATGAGGTATGGCTGTTCTTTTGTCTTTTTCGCCCTTCATTGTTCCAAAGAAATTTACAAACACTAAATAGGAAGGTGTCAAGTGATGAGGTAAGTTGAAATGACGGCTCTTGCGCCTTTTTACAAAGAATCATAAGTGCATCTTGGAAGATGTCATCTGCGTCTTCTGGCTGGCCGCCCTTGCCGCAAATCAGCCCTTTCACTTTTGGGTAGTACCTGTACAAACGCTGGAGTCCTTTGGCGGGAGATTCTGAGCGCAGCACATCGATGATTTGTTGGTCTTTCATTGTTGTCTTTATTCCTTAATGTTGAAAGTATGAAAAGGTCACCTGATTCAATTCAGGGTAAAGGAAATTAAACAGACTTAACCTGAGAATTGCTCATCACTCACTCATCCTGTTCAACCGCTCAATGGTTGAATGTGCACCGATTTAATAAGTTTATGTTTGTACAACAAACCATACAAACAGAATTATGAAAAGACTACTACTAATCTCGGCTTTAGCTCTTATGGCAGGAAGTCAAGTAAATGCACAGGGCATCACATTCGGTGCATTGGGCGGATTGAATTATTCAATCATATCGGTAAATGTAGATCCGGAGCCAGCAGGATTTGAGAGCGATAATCCAAATGGATTAGGCTTTTTTCTAGGTGGATATGGAGATTACGAATTGAGAGCGGGAATTAAACTTCGGGCTGAATTGCAACTCACATTTAGAGGTGTAAGTCAGAAAACAGAAGATACTTTTGAATTTTTTGGTACTACTTCTACAACTGAAACAGACTTCAAATCCCGAGATACCTATTTGGCCATCCCAATTCTTATCGATTACGAAGTAAATGAGAGTTTGAGCCTTCAGGCTGGGCCTTCATTGGGTTTCCTCCTCGGGTCAAAGCAAAAAGGGGAGTCTACCACAACTACAACTTTAGCGGGGAGCACATCTACTGAAACATTTAGTTTTGATGGTTCTTCTACAGCAGGGCGCAACGGATTTGAGTTCGGGATTGCGTTAGGAGCGCAGTACGCTTTGAACGAGACGATGGGATTGGGATTGCGCTACACACGTGCGTTGTCTGATATAGCTTCATCTAATGCTACTTACAAGCAGAAGTACAATGTTATTCAGGTCTTGTTTTCATACAAGATAGGGGAGAAGTAATTGTAGGTTTTTTAGCGAAACTTTAAGGAGGCGGTGAGTCAGGTGATGCACCGCCTTTTTTGTTTACAGCGGAAGTTGAAGGTTGACAAAGGCATGGGCTCCTAACCACCGAAATTCATACGATTCGTTATTGATTGGAGTATGAGGTCCAAAGGCGCCCAATCCATAGATGATATTTATTTGGTTCTTCAATTGAGATTGAACTCCTAAGTTAAGTGTAGGCATAAGAAATATTGCTTTTGCAGAAGAAGCGGGTATATAATTGTCATATGTCAGACGTTCTCCTGTGTCGAGATGTATAATTGAATTACGGCGAGAGGCGGTCAGTAATAAAACATCCATATTGAATTCAAGGAAAGGAATAAATCGTGCACTCTTTGTGCTAAGCGAGCGTTTGAAACCAGTTGATATACCTAAGAACCTGTCAGATGAACTTAATTCTCTTCGGTTATAATAAATTGTAGTTTGGTTTCCGTTGCAGTCTGCTATTTTGATGCCAAAATAACCTTGTTGTTCAGAAAGGTCTCCGGTATCGTAGTTGTCTCTGATGACATGAAAAGCCATTCCCGCAGTCAGTCCCCATTTTTCATTTAACTGCCATTGATGCTTTAAGTTTAGTTGTTGGTACCATCCAGCGGACCATTTATCATTAAATGATCTAAGGCCAACGGTCTTGTTACTCATTCCGAGATTGGTTCCAATAAGAAGAGAGCTTTTAGGGCTTTTTGGTAGGTTTTCTTGTGCATCAGATTGTGTTGAGAACCAAATTAATGCTGAGATGAATAATAGAGTTATGCGACACATAGAGTATTGTTTAATGGGAGAGGTAAGCTATTGACTTAAAGGTAATTAATTTTTTTAGAGGGAATAGAGCGTCTAACTGTCAACTTAATTAGGGCATAAGTCAACCATGTATCTGTATCGAAGTAATAAGGAGTTAAACTGTCAACTTATTTCAGGACGGGTTAAGCTTCAGGGGTTTAGCCCTCACGGGCCCTCCCTCCCCCGCCTTCCAACCAGCAAACCGAAGCTACAAAACTCCTTTGGCTTGAACATCAGTAGCCTACAACAACTTTGTAGCCGTTAGCTCTCAGTTCATATCTGTTCAATTTATCCCTTCATCATCGCCCAATGTTTAGTTCGGAATTGAAATTAGCATTTTCATAGCTTCCTTCAACAGCTACTTTATAGACGTTACTGATTACTTTGTAAATGAAGAATGGAATTTCAATAAAGCAGATGTTTTGCTCTGTCTGTCCATATTATTAGACAATTCTATTTCGTCCATTTGCATTCGTTTGATGGTTTCTTATTCCGACCTTTACCAAATGGTGAAGAAGTACAACATCTCAGGTATGACCTGCGGAAATTGTGTAGCAAAGGTGAAGACGGCATTGGAGTCGATCGAAGAGGTTGAAGTGGCTGAAGTAGGCCTGACTTCGCCGCAGGCAATCATTGAATTTAGCGCACCGGCAGAGTTGGGCAAGTTAAAGGCACGTATTGCCGAAGATGGGAATTATGTGATTGAGGAATTTCGCTCTGCTGTTCCAAAGGAAACGGTTGATGCGCTTCCTGAAAAAAGCTTTACGACCTACAAACCTCTCTTTCTCATTGTCGCGTTTATAGCTGGCGTTAGCCTTTTGGCACAATATCCGTTCGATGGTTTCTCTGGGAAAATGTGGATGAGGCATTTCATGGCCGGATTCTTCATTGTCTTCTCCTTTTTTAAGTTGCTCAACCTGAAGGGCTTCGCGAATTCATATCGCATGTACGACATCGTTGCGGGAAAATGGAAAGGGTGGGGGTTCATCTATCCTTTTGTTGAGTTGGGTTTAGGAATCGCCTATCTAATAAATTTTGCTCCTTTCGTCACGAATCTCACGACAGTTATCGTGCTAGGCGTCAGCAGTATTGGCGTAATCAAAAGCAACTTAGACAAGCGCGAAATTAAATGTGCCTGTCTAGGGGATGTGTTTAATCTTCCAATGAGTACCGTTACAATTATTGAGGATTTGGTAATGGTAGCCATGGCTGCGGTGATGCTGTTTTCGTGAAACACGAATACAAACCGATTTTTCAAGCTCAAATATTTCCAGACTAATGGCTTACCTTTTAGTGAACAACTAAAACGTTTGTCTCATGGTTAAGCTCTGGAAGTCCTTCGCTTTATTCCTAATCGTCTTTTGTGGTTGTGCTGAAGACCAGCCAGCGCTGAACACAGCAGCAATAGCAGTAGCGCATCCCATTGTGTCAGAAGATATTCAGCACTTTTGGCAGGCATATGACCAGGTGTTTGCCACAAATGACACGCTTATTCAGCACGAAATAATCCAGACTATTTTCATAGATAGTGCCTCTGCCGGTCAGCAACGCATGATGCTTGCGCGAAACTATTCTGTTGAAGATTATTTGAAATCGATGAAGGAACACCGTAGTTTTTGGAATTCGGTACGAAGTACAACTCAGGAGTTGCAAGGGTTTAACGCAGAGATACGAAAGGGAGTTGAAGCGTTCCGTGCGATTTACCCTCAGCTTTCAACAGCAACGGTTTATTACACAATGGGGACACATCGTTCTCCCGGCACGGGTGTAGATAGTTTAGTAATGATTGGGACTGAATTTGCATTGGGTAAAAGCACAACTGAAACCTCACGGTTGCCAGAACATTTGCAAAGCTATTACGACATCAATCCGGTAGATCATTTCAAATTCCTTGTGATCCATGAGTACGTGCATACACAGCAAAAAGGCATGGTCCATAATCTGCTTTCGTTGGCACTTTATGAGGGGATTGCAGATTTTGTGGCGGAAAAAGTAACTGGTGAATCATCGCCTTTTGATGCCTTTACCTTCGGGGCGAAAAATGGCGACCTCTTGCGGGAACGATTTGAAGCTGACATGTTTCGTCCGAACATAGTTTACAACTGGCTTTGGAATTCGGCCAACAACGAATTTGGAACACGGGATCTAGGTTACTTTATCGGATTTAGCATTGCGGAAGGATATTATAACCAAGCGAAAGAGAAAGGAAAGGCCTTGGCCGAATTGATTGAGCTGGAGTATGAAGATGAAGATCAGGTAGAGGCGCTGGTTGATGCGTCAGGCTATTTTTCAGTTTCACTTGATTCATTGTATTCCAATTATGAAACGTCTCGGCCAATTGTCACGAAAGTTGAAGGGATTGAAAACCTGAGTTTATCTGTTTCGCCGGGACGAAAAACCATCACACTTCATTTTTCAGAGCCGATGAATACGGAAACACGCGGCTTCGATTTTGGTCCTTTGGGCGAAGCACATGTAATGAGAGTGGAAAAGGTTATTGGGTTTTCTCAAGATAGCACATCATTTTCTTTTGAAGTGGAGTTAGCGGCAAATCAGCATTACCAATCGCTTGTCACAAATCGATTTATGTCGGGTAAAGGCTTGCCGATGAAGGCTTTTTTGTTGGATGTTGAAACGGGGGCGAAAGAAACAAAAGAGTAGTCTGAATTAAAGCTGAATCATCGGCTTACGCTTTCTTCACATATTCCGATTTCAAATACATCGATCCGAATCCGTCAATTTTACAGCTAATGTTGTGGTCTCCGTCTGATAGTCTGATGTTCTTCACTTTTGTTCCAGCTTTAATGACTGGTTTAGGAGCACCTTTGACCGGGAGGTCTTTTACAACAACTACTGTATCACCATCTTGAAGAATTTTACCGAGCGAATCGATTATTTGTCCTTCCTCAGTTTCAGCTTGCACTTCGGCTTCCACCTCTGACGGACTCCATTCATGGAAACATTCAGGACAAGCCATCAGTTCGCCAGTGGGGTAGGTGTATTCCGAATTGCATTTCGGGCAAGGAGGAAGGTTTTCCATTGAGCGTGGTATTGGAGGTAAGAGACTAAGAACGATTTGGCGCAAGGTAGGAAGATGATTTTGATGTGAGAAATCGAATTAGTTGGAGCCCGTCCCGGGCCCTCCCAATCCCTCCCCCACCAGCCATCCAGCCCGTCGAAGCTACGAAACCTCATTGGTGTGAACACCATTTTACTACCGCAACTTTGTAGCCGTAGCGCCTCGCTTTATGCACGTTTCCTTTACTCCTTCATTCCTACTTGTTTTCGTAAGTATAGTGAAACAGGATCTATGATAAAAGCCGACTTTGTATCTGAAGTGCCTTGTTTTGTAATCGCATGTTCTTTAATGAACAGAAAGCGGAATTGTTGTCAAAAGGGCTGTCTACCGCAAAACCGTTACATGGCCTGTCAAGACCTCAGAAATCAGTCCTTCCAAGGTAGTGGTTGAATATTCGATCTGATAGACATACACCCCATCTGGGACGAAATAATCACCGTTTTTATTTGAGCCATCCCAGACCGTTTCAGGTTCGCTAGAGGTAAAGATGACCTCGCCATTGCGATTGAAAATGAGCAGATTGAACCTTTCGAAAGTGCATTCCGATTGAATTGCGAAATACTCATTCAAACCATCTTGGTCTGGTGTGAAAGCATTCGGTACATAAATCAGACAGCCGCATTGCTCAAAGTAAACTTCAACGTCGTCTGATACTACATCACATTCGCTCTCCACAACAACCGAATAGGTGTCGGTCTCAGCAACTTCTAAGGTAGCTTGATTGCTTCCGTCAGACCATTCAAAATCAACAGGGTAGGGGAAGCCGTTAATGTCAGTATCTAATGTTAGAACATTTCCTTTGCAGATAATGCGGTCTTCACCTAGGTCGAAATACAAGGCTTCGATGATGATCACGTCAATCTCGTCTGTATAGCTGCACCCGTCTGCACTGGTGGTTGCGCTGTACAATCCTGAAACCTGCGGAGAGATAATATTAGAAGACTGTCCTGTATTCCAAATAACGTCTACCTCTGCAACGT
>JBLIGQ010000046.1:0-21470 GCA_047636995.1 Flavobacteriales bacterium
TGTTTTGAAGCTTCACAAATCCATTGAACTGATTGTGCGTAGTCATCACTAAGACAGAGGGATAAGCCCGCTGTAAGGTGTCGTGTTCTGTCTCTCAATTCCCTTCCTTCCCATTTGTCATCTAGGACGAAGGCGAGGAATTTCTTCGCATTAAACTCAGGAGAAACGGTGTTAAAAACGGCGGCTACTTCTTTGACGAAAGTGGGACTATAACGATTTTTAAGTGGTTCAGACATGAGTAATCTCTAGGTAAAATCCTTGTTTTAAACGGGCTGGAATGAGGTGTTTAACTACAGATTGATCAATCCTCGCCAACCATCGTCCCAATTTACCTCTTTTAGTTAGCCTAGAGAAGCACCCGAAATACAACGTTTTGATCTGAAGATGCTTTTTATCAACTGTTTCCAAAACCAGCTTCAAATCGTTTCGTTTCCAATCAAGGTCGAAGACAATCAGCACCTTCGTTTGATTCGAAGCACTGCCAATGGTAAATTCAGAGAGGGAACGGTGCGCCATTGAAAGTGAATCAAACAGCAGTACTTGAGGGCATTCAATTTGTGCTTCGCGAAGCAGATGGTCTGTGTGATGTTGCTTTAGAAGTGTCCTTGAAACATCGAGATAATCTGTTAGTACGCTCACTTCCAGTCCTTCAGCGGCCATGAGTAATTCTAGGGCTACGTGGCCTGTTTTAATGAAATGCGCTGTTGAAGCGCCACTAGAGCGTATCGCAGAGAGGAGAGACTGCAAGCAAGAGGCCCTGTTCAAGAGGTCTTCAATGAAAATATCTTCAATCAAAGAAGTAGCGGCGTCTCCTTTGGAATTCTTAAGATAGAGCATCGAAGGCGCTAATGATAAGGTCACATGCTTGTTCTGCCTCTGTCATAGTCATGTTCAAAGGGGGAGCAATGCGAAATGAATTCGGACAGCTTAAAAACCAAAAACCAATGAATCCGTGGGCTAAACCGAAGTTTACAACTTGCTGAACCACCTCACCACTTTCCATGTCTATGGCGAAGAACAGACCAATTTGCCGTACTTCTTGAACACGAGAATGAGCGCGAAGTCTTTGTGCTAGGTAAGCACCAATTTTGTTTACGTGCGCCATCTGAATCTCTTCTGTGAGCACATCTAGCCCGGCCGCTGCCGCTGCGCAAACAAGCGGATGTCCGCCAAAAGTGGTGATGTGTCCTAGCATAGGATCCCGTGTAAACAATTCCATCAATGACCGGTTTGCTATGCAGGCTCCAATGGGCATTCCTCCGCCAAGGGCTTTTCCTAAAACAAGAATATCTGGCGTAATGCCGAAGTGTTGAAAAGCGAAGTGCGCCCCTGTACGCCCCATTCCTGCTTGGATTTCATCTAGAATAAGCAAACAGCCTGTTTCATCACATTTCCGTCGAACGGCTTGCAACCAAGCTGCGTCAGGAATGCGCACACCAGCATCTCCTTGAACGGTCTCTAGCAAGATGCACGCAGATTGATCAGTGATGGCCTCCAGTGCTGAAAATTGATTGTATTGGATGAAATGCACATCAGGCAACAGCGGTCTGAATGCCTTTTTTTTCGCCTCATTCCCGCTAACACTCATTGCGCCATGGGTGCTGCCATGGTAGGCACCTCTGGCAGAAACAATGCGGGTCCTTCCTGTTGCTCGTTTCGCTAATTTCAACGCGGCTTCAATTCCTTCTGCTCCGCTGTTCACAAAGTAGCAACAGTCAAGTTGATCAGGTAAGATGTCCGTTAATTTTTGAGCAAGTGCTGACTGTGGAGCTTGAAGATATTCTCCATACACCATCACGTGTAAATACTTGTCGGCCTGAGTTTTAATGGCCTCAATCACTTTTGGATGACCATGACCGATGCCTGAAACACCTACGCCTGAAATAAGGTCCATGTACTTTTTTCCTTGCACATCTTCGAGCCAAATTCCTTTGGCAGAAGCAATCTCAAGTCCAAAGGGAAAGGGGGTTGTTTGCGCTAATTTCCGATCAAAAAACTCAGTGCTCATTTCTGCTCTTCGATTTGTATTTCATCAATAAATAGCCATGAATCATTGCCGCGGCCCAAATGCCAATCAGGAATGGTGCCGAAGGATTTCGCCACAATTTTTATAAAGCGAGTCGTTAAAGGTTTTTTAGATTCAAAAGGATATACTCCCAGTTCATAGGAGTCCACTGGATTCGGATTGAGAACCGTTTCAAACAAGCGAAAGTCTATTCCGTCTGCAGACGCGTAGTATTCAACTGCTGACGGATACCAAATCCATGGTTTGATGTCTTGCAGTGCGCGTAAACGAATGGTTTTGATGTTAGTGCGTTTCTTCAAATCTAAAATTGCCACAAAGTCCTTTCCATAATAGCCTTGCCAAAGGCCCGTTTTGAAATTAGCATTGCCCATGATTCCATCAATGAGCGCATCATCTCCTCCAGCGGTATATTGGTTATCATATTCAGCTTGCAGCTCAATGCTTATATCCTGAGTAATCTTAACTGGTTCAGCATAAAACTCAATGCTCGTATAGTCACTTTTAACAGCATGGGTGTAGATGCGAACTTGATCATAGATGGTAAACGGAGCCGAATAATCTTTCCATCCATCATTCATTCTGTAGCGAATGGTGGCTGATGTGTCTGCGCAGTATATTCGGACTTCTGTGCTGTCTCTAAAAACAACTGGAGCGTCAATGGCAGGAGGCATAACAAAGTTAGCATCAGCGGTTTTACTTGCAGGTCGATTTTCAGGTTTTGTGCCAAATTCTTTGTTCGGTGTGGAACGCATCATGAAGGTTAAATACCCCCCGCTCATGAGCATGTTGTGGCTGATGTAAGACTTGTCATAAGGCGCATTGTTCCAACTAATTTTGTCGATGTAAATATCATCCTTAGAGCCTCTTATTACATTGATATTAAGTTTATTGCCGTTCTCAAGGTGAAGGGTTGCTTTGTTCACACGTGGAGCTCCAATAACGTAGTTCACATCTCCTGGAGCAACAGGATAAAACCCAAGAGCGGAGAGCACATACCAGCTCGACATCTGTCCGCAATCTTCATTGCCAGAAAGTCCATCTGGTTGATTGGTATAGAGGTCATCCATGATCTGATTTACCAATTCTGCGGTTTTCCACTGCTCACCAATAAAAGGGTAGAGGTAGGCCATGTGGTGACTTGGTTCATTTCCATGCGCGTATTGGCCAATGAGTCCCGTAATGTCTGCCTGCTGCCTGCCTGCTACTTCAGCGTTTGTGTGGAACAAAGAGTCAAGCATTTCGCTGTAGTTCGCTTCTCCTCCCATCAAGTTAATATGGCCCGTAACATCATGAGGAACGAAGAAATTGTACTGCCAAGCATTCGCTTCCGTAAAATTGAAATTTACTTCTTCCGGATTAAAATTGGGGAGGAAAGCAGCACCATTTCTGGGCTGGAAGAACTTTGTTTTTGAATTGTAAATGTTTCTGTAATTCAGTGATCTTTGGTCGAACTTAGTGGCCATAAAGTCATTACCTATCGCTTCAGCGAAACGCGCAATGCACCAGTCATCATAGCTGTATTCCAGCGTTTTAGAAACGCTTTCATGTTCTTCGTTCGAAGGGATATAGCCGTAATTTACGAACCAATCTTTTCCCAATTCTGGTTCAACATCTGCATCTCCCGAGTAGGCGGTAGAAAGCATCGCTTCCAATGCCAAATCAGTGTCAAATCCTGTTATACCTTTCGCGTAAGCATCAGCAATAACAGGCACGCTGTGGTAACCAATCATGCAGCCCGTATAATTCCCAGCGAGCTCCCACATTGGAAGTTTTCCGCCTTGGCGATACATGTTCAGAAAAGAGTTTACGAAATCTGTTGAGCGGTCACGCTGGGTAATGGTATACAGCGGATGCGTTGCTCTAAATGTATCCCACAATGAAAAGACAGTATATTGAAAGTGACCTTCCATCTGGTAAAGCTGATTGTCTATCCCTCTGTAAACTCCATCAACATCTGACCACATATTTGGAACAGTATAACTGTGATAGAGGGCCGTGTAGAAGATTTCTTCGTCTTCCTTAGAGTCCATTTCCACTTGAATCCCGCTCAATTCTTTGTTCCATGCTTCTTCTGCGTCAGTTTTGTAATCGTCGAAATTCCAGTGCGTTGCTTCAGCATTGAGGTTTTTAATGGCTCCTTCAATACTAGAAGAGGAAAGTGCCACTTGGACCATCAAGGTATCAACCACTTGAAAATTCAATGGAAAGACCGGTACGAGTTCAATTTCCTGTGTGATTTCGCCCGTTAAAGGATCTTCAGTGTAAACCACTTCATAGGTTTGATCAAGGAATTCGAACGGTTTAGAAAATTTTGCAGCGAAGAATACATATTGATTTTCTGCCCAAGCTTGACTCTGACGGAATCCAACAATCATGGAATCTCCTCTTGGCTCTAGCTGATATCCCAGCAGCTCATCACGGTGCGCCATGTCTATGAAAAGCACACAACTATCAGGGGAATCAAAGCTGTAACGGTGAATGCCAACCCTTTCTGTGGCGGTAAGTTCAGCGGTAATATTGTGGTCATCTAGGTGAACGCTATAATAACCTGCGTGTGCCTGTTCTGTCTCTTTTTGGAAAGCGCTCAAATAGCGTTCGCCCCAATTGTTGCCTTTGCGCACTTGGTTGTTGGTGGGCATAAAAAGGACATCGCCGTAATCTGAAACGCCTGTTCCTTGCAGGTGTGTATGGCTAAAGCCGAAAATCAATGAATCTGTGTAATGATATCCTCCGCAACCATCCCAACCGTCTAATCGCGTGTCAGGACTGAGTTGAACCATCCCGAAAGGACGTGTTGCCCCAGGATAGGTGTGTCCGTGGCCGCCCGTTCCAATGAACGGATTAACCTTTTCACAAAGCGGAATTCCATCTTGAGTGAATTCTTGTGATTGTTGAATCGGGTCCTTTGTCTGGCAACTAAAAAAGACCATCACCATGGTTAGAATAACAAAATAGCGCATGCAGGGGAAATTAGGTTCGCAAGTTAACCATTGCGCGTGAATGAGAGCGATAACCGTAACAGCCCATTAACAACAAATGTCCTTCGTTTTTAAACCAAAATTCAAAATGGAAGAGTCAAATTGCTTTTAACTACTGGCGGTCTATTCAATTCGAATGGCCTCGTTTAGTTTTGCCAAACCTAGTAAGGCGCTTTCATGTAAGATGAATAGAATTGATTCAGGTCGAAATCCTCCATTTTCAGTCGTGCTTTTTTAACCAGACGATGCCCAGAGATTTTCAAGTTAGCATTGGTTGTATAGCTAATTGAGGGGTGCAGTAATACGAGTTCGGTTTTCCGAAGGATGTTTCGCACACTTTTGCGGGCCAACCAGCGCCTTCCAGGCAGAATTCTGCCCGTTTTCAGGTTGATGTAATAGCGGTCAAGGCACAAGACCATTTGATAGTTACATCCAAGGTGGGGCATTTCGTCAGGAATCATTGCTCCTTTGTTCACATAATCAAGTTGCACAATGCGGTCATTGTTGACCAATGTTTTGCGCATTGCCATTGTTTTACGAAGCGTTAAGCTGATAGGACGGTATTCAGATTTGTCACATGCTTCAATATAAAGCAGGTGAGGCGATTGGACGGGTTGAAGGGGTATTGTAACTCTACGTTCAGGCGATTTTACTGGTTCAGGGAATAACTTATTTCGAACCTCAAAAATGACTTTCACCTTCTTTGAGTTAGACTGAAATGAACAATAAGTCATTGGGGTGCTCAATCCGCTGTACTCTTCAATTAGCGAATCACCTTCCCAAACGAAGCAATGTAATTCTGCCATGGGGCCTAGTTTTCTTGGGCTTGACTTCGTCACTTCCCATGCTAAGGAATAGAATCCTTGTGCTTGGTCCTCAATCACCAAATAAAGGTCAATCTCTAAATCAATTTGATTGAAAGGAGTAACATAAAATTCATTTCTAGGTGCAGAACCAAATTGCGCATCACTCTTTGAAAAAACAAAGAGGAGCAATAGGGCCAAAAAGAAATATTTAAATGATTTCATGTCTTAAGGATGCATAAGTAGAGGAGAATACATAAAATGAAGGAAGAAAGAAAGCCCTATTTTTGTTTGGGTGAAGTTGATCACTTCTTACACACATTGCAATCTGCCCGATTGTGAATACCGAAGTGGAGCACTTGCGGTTTCGACGGCCTAATTTTTTCGTCGTAAATGACAGCTTGTTCTGGGCGGAGGAGCATTTTCAAGTCCAACTCGCGCACTTCACGTAAATCTTTTTTCTCTTGTTGCATTACACTTACACGAACAACAACATCTTCTTCAGCAAATTCACCGCTGGTTTCGATGTCTTGGATTTGTGCATCCAGCTCATTTAATTGTCTGCTATACTGAAAGAAAACAGTATCAATCATGGTAACTTGGAGCTCATTCAAATCCAACTCTTTAACCATGGCGTCACGTTTGCGCTTGTCAACCGACGCTAAGTCCTGCGCATTCACGAAATTGCTCCCAAGAATGAAGACAACAACTGCTATGTATTTCAAGAATTCAATCATCTCAACAAAGTTACGTTTTTCACTTTTGACTGGCGCAATTACCGTGCTAAGCTTTGTGAACGTTCACGCTCAATCATCTGTAGAGGACGCTTTTAAATCTATTTCAACCTCAGAAGACCTCGCCGGAGCTAGCATTTCTTGCATGTTTATGGAGGTATTGTCCAATGACGTGGTATTTTCCCATCAACCAGACTTATTGCTTACTCCCGCCAGCACTATGAAGGTGCTAGTGACCAGAACGGCATTGGAAATGTTCGGGCCAGACCATCAGTTTGAGACAGAGGTTTGGCAACAAGGCACAATTTCAAACGGAACATTGAATGGGAACATTGTTATCCGCGGATATGGCGATCCTACTTTGGGTTCTCCTAATTTTAAGAAGCAGGATCTACTATCAGAATGGGTGCTCATTTTGAAAAAGGCAGGAATCAATTCCATCAGCGGGAAAATCATTTTAGACGAAGAATACTTTTCAGGTGAGCCTTTGGCTGGGTCAACACCAATTGCAGATGGGGGGAATTATTATGCTGCGGGCGTGCACGGATTGAATTACTTAGACAATACGGCAGAAGTTACTTTGAGCAGCGGAACAACGTCAGGCTCTTCAGTGCGAATCACATCGATATTCCCAGAGATTCCAGGAATGGAATTCATTTCAGAAGTTGAAGCAAGTGAGAGTAAGCAAGACAATGCCTACATATTCGGACAGCCTTTTGACCAAAGAAGATACATTCGAGGTACCATTCCAAAAGGACAAAAAGCATTTAAAATTAAAGCAGCAATGTCTCATCCCGCTGAAAGTCTCGGACAAGCTTTTGTTGATTTGCTTAACGCGAAGGGAATTAAAGTAGCTGATGGTTGGGAGATAGCTGAACAAACTACAATCACTTCAGGCGAAAGCCTTCTGCACTCTGAAAAGAGTCCACCGCTTTCTGAGATTATTTATTTCACAAACCGCAAAAGCATCAACCTTTATGCAGCCTGTTTGCTGAAGCACATTGGGATGAAAGTTAGTGGTGTTGGTAGTTTTGAGTCTGGAGCAGAGGCCATTACACTATTCTGGCAAAGTAAAGGAATGAATACCAAGGGGCTGCAAATTAAAGATGGGAGCGGACTTAGTCGTGCAAATAACATTTCAACCAGGCAACTGGCCTTCGTTAGTACTTACATTGGCGAAGCGAAAGAAGCAGAATACCTTAGAAGCTTGCGCCCTTTTGAGGGCAGAGGTTCCTTACTTGTAAAGTCAGGGTACATAGATCGGGTAAGGGCTTATACCGGAAGAACAACGCTTCATGATGGACGTGAAGTAGCTTTCGCCGTGATTATTAACAACTATGGTTGCACAGCAACCGAAGCCAATCGGATACTGAAAAAGTTTCTTAAAACAATCACCAAAGAATAATAGGAACTTCTTGTCAATTGCCGTTACCTTTGTCCTGTTGACGGTTTTAATTAGACCAACAATCTAATTGAATGAAAAGGGAATTCGGTGAGAATCCGAAACTGTGCCCGCAGCTGTAAGTTCTAGTAAAGAGCTTTCGCAGTCTAAACCACTTCTTAATTTTAAGAGGGAAGGAGCGAAAGTGGAACGAGTCAGAAGACCTGCCACAACATTAACGCTATTGCGTGCTCGGTGCAAGCATGTTGTGCTCATGAAAAAGGTCATCACCTTCATATCGTGCTTGCTTTTAGCAGGCCTCTGTTCGGCGCAAGCTGACTCACTGGGAGTTTCTATATTCTTATCAGAAGCAGAAGTTGTGTCTATTTCTATAGACCGAGATACCCCTTTCGTTGAGCGTCCTGATAGCCTAATGAATTTGGCCATGCCAGCCGTCAGTCTCTCTGAAATACTCCTTCAGTTCACTTCAGTCCGCATGCGAACTTATGGTCCGAAAGGAACCTTGGTTTCTGGCATCGGAAACGGATTGTCTTCTGACCACATGGCCGTCTTATGGAACGGTGTTCCTATTAATAGTCCGTCATTGGGGAGTTCAGATCTCGGAAACATTCCAGCAAGCATGTTTTCTTCCTTGGAGTACTTGAGGGGCAATGAAGTGAGCCGAATTTCCTCAGGGACGGGAGCAGGGGTCATTCAGTTGTTTTCAAAAGGCACGAAAGACAACAGCTTTTCTGCGGGCTATGATAATCTAGGAAACGCACGAACGTCATTAAAGATTGGTGTGAAGCCAACTCAAAGGCTCCAACTTGTTTCAACCCTTCAGTTAGACCGGGCACTGAATGAGTTTCAATATGTAGACCCTTTGCTTCTAAATAGAAAAGTACGCAAGCAGAATCACAACAATTACAATCGGTTGAGTTTTATTCAATCAGCCTTCATTACCGCAGGCGAAAACCTCAAGCTGGATGCCTCAATTTGGCTTCAAAGAAGCGATTTAAATCTGCCAGAGATTTTAGGGAGTTATGGTTCTAGCTTTGCCAACCAACGAGATAGTTCCTTTCGAACAAATATTGGTGCTGTATTCACAAAGAAGGAATGGATATTCCAACTGCGAAGTGCCTTTTTGTCTGACGGACAGCATTATAAAGACTTTAACAATCCTGAGCAGGCTCCTATAATTAATTCTGAGATTCAAACTGTTCGTTGGTTTCATCAAGCAAGCGCCTCTTGGCAGCGCTCGGGATCAAAGGTTGAATTCGCCCTGACAAAACAAGACGAGTTCGCCCGAACAGAAAATTATGATTCAGGAAATACATTACGCGTTATCCATGGCGTTCAAGTTCATGCGAAAAAGCAGGTTGAAAATATCATTTTTTCAGGAGGTATGAGGTATGATATAGGCACTGTTGGCGGCATTCCTATCCCTAATGTTCGTATAGCTTTTCAGAAAAAAAACGCCCACTTTTTTGTGAGTTACAACAGGTCGTTTCGTTATGCAGACTTGAATGAATTGTATTGGAGACCGGGGGGCTCTTCTTCACTCAATCCTGAACAAGGAAACATGTTTGACCTAGGATATGCACTTTCGAAACAAATGGGGGGATCTGTCTTAAGTGTTTCGTCAAGAGTCTTTTACCAGAAAATGGATGAATTGATTCTTTGGGTGAATGTGAACAACGAGTACCAAGCACAGAACATCTCAAATACAGAGAGTTTTGGTCTGGAAGGAAAAGTTGAGCATGCGTTTTCGATAGGGAAAATGAATCTGAAACAACTGGTGAATGTCTCCTATCAAGACCAAACCGGACTGAGTGAAATTGAAAATGCTTTCTTCTTTGATTTGATGGGGAGGTATTCATTACAGATGCACTCTAAAAAGGTCTTCGCAGGGATAAATGCAAGGTATTCAGCACCAACTCTGAATAGTGGTAGCCTTAATAGGATTAGAGGAAATCAAGAACAATTACTGCTATTTGATTCATTTGTAGGGACCAACTTTGAAGTTCGGAAATCTACACTGAGTATGAGTGTTTCTTGCATGAACATAGCAGATATAATGGATTACAGAAATACAAACGTAGCTAGCCCTGGAAGGGTGCTTAGCATTAACTTAGTATGGAAATGGAATACAGACAAATGAAAAGAGCGTCTATGGCGCTAGGAATGATCGCTTTACTGGCTGTAACAGGTTGTAAGAAAGAAGAGCAGGAAGAAGAAATAGCGCCTATTCCAGTAACTTCAGGGATGGTTGTTGGATGCGAAGGAACCTTCAACATGAACAATGGTTCTGTACACTGGATTGGTGATGACGGAACGAGCAGAACAACAGCTTACGAATCTGCGAATGGTGTGAGTCCGGGAGATTTACTTCAGAGTTACCGCGAATTCAATGGAAATGGCTTCCTAGTAATGAACAACAGTCAAAAAGTGGAGGTTGTAAACGCTATAAATTTTGGTTATTTAGGAACCATCTCAGGCCTAGATTATCCACGTGATATTTTGGCCGTAAGCAGTCAAAAAGCATACGTGACGAATGGTTCTGGTGCAGGAGATGTTAAGATTATTAATCTTTCAACATACAGCATCAGCGGTTCTATTGAAGTAGGAAATGGACCAGAAGAAATTGTTTCGAATGGCAATTTCTTGTTTGTATCTAACAGCGGAGGATTTGGATTTGACAACACTGTTTCAGTTATTGATCTTCTATCAGATGCAGTTGTTGCAACCGTAGAAGTAGGTGATTTGCCCGCTGCTTTGGAAGTAGATTACCAAGGGAATATTTGGGTTCTTTGTAAAGGAAATACAGAGTATGATGCAGATTGGAATGTTGTGAATGAGACCCCAGCGGAGATGTACAGAATCGACGGACAAAGTCACGTTGTAACCGGTGTATTGCCAGTTGGTGAAGTAGGTGACCATCCGCGTTATATGGAATTGAACCAAGCCAAAACAGCGTTGTACATTGTGGACGGAGATGTTAAAGTATTCAACATTTCGACAGGCGAGTTTACGGCAGATTTTGCAACGGGTCCATTCCACGCCATTGGTGTAAATGAAATTACGGGCGAAGTGTATTTAAGCTCTACACCTGATTACGTTAACAATGATGAAGTGTATATTTACAGCAGCACAGGAGCATTAACAGATACGTATGCATCTGGTATTGCTCCAAAGAGCTTTACTTTTAGACCATGATTCTAAGTTTAAAAATGATATTTAGCCGCATGCACTCCCTAGGGGTGTTTGCGGCTTTTTTCTTGTTGGTTTCTGCCAATAGCTTCGCCCAAAAGACTTCGCTACTTTGGGAAATTCAGAAAGATGGAACAAAAGAAGTATCGTTCCTCTATGGAACAATGCATTCTCAAGATGTGGCTATCTTTAAGCACCAAGATGCTATTTTCAATTACGTTGATAAGTGTACTGTTTTCAGCGGTGAGCTTGACATGAACATTGAGCATGACCCCATGGCTATGAGTATGCAGATGATGGCCAAAGAACCACTCAGTAAATGGTATTCAGAGGAAGACCTTGCAATTCTTGATGCCTATTTGACAGAAAAGTTAGGCGAAATGGCTCCTGTAATTATGATGTTTAAGCCGTTTTGGATCATGGCAACATTGATTCAAATGGAGGAAGGATTGATTGATTCAGAGGAAACAGAAGGGGAGGCCAGCGCAGTGATTGATGATCAGCTGCAACGACATGCTGAGTCAAAGGGGCTGAAAATTAGCGCGCTGGAAACCATTCAGGAACAAATGGACGCGATCAATGGAATCAGTATGGAGGAACAAGCAGAAATGCTTCTGGATGTTGCTAAAGAGCCTGAATCTCAAGCCGATATTACCGAAGCGCTAAAAGCCGCTTACATTGCTGGAGACCTTGACCAAATGTATGAGGTATACCTTGATGAAAGTTTGTCTGCGAACATTGAACGCTTGCTCATTGATGTTAGAAACATGAGAATGGCGAACAGATTAGCTGCCTCAATAGAAGAAGGAAATGTGGTTTTCTGTGCCATTGGAGCCTTGCACCTTCCAGGCGAAGAAGGAGTGATTGAACGTCTGCGTACAATGGGTTATAATGTGAAGGCGGTGAAGTATTAACAACCAGAAGAAGTCAAGCTTCAGCGGTCAACCTTATTTAGCAATCATTTTTCTCAAAGCTTCCAAATCAGCATCAACCCCGTCAAAATACTCCTGTTGCTTCCAATCTACTTGAATGTCTGGAAGCACGGATTGAGGTCTGTATTCGAAAGAATTGTTGGTGTTAAATCGGATAGATGAAATCAATACGGGCAATTTGGTTTGATTTAGTTCAATTGGCAGTGGATTTCCCCATGTGCCACTCAATGGTCCTAAGCAAGGCTCACCAATGATTAATCCGAGATCAAGTTGACGGAAGATAGCTGAAGAATTTGCACTTGCGGAGCCAGATAAGCCATTGGTGAAAAGGAATAGTTTTCCTTGAAATACGGTTCTAGGATTCGCTTCAGGTTCTTTGAAATAGACCGTGTCGAGCATTCCAACTTCCATGTTAGCTAGGCCGGTGTATTTCTGAATGTCCTCATCATTTCGTGCAAAAAGCAACACGAGTTTCCGGAGATAAGGCGGTAAACTTGCAGCAAAACGATCATAGGATTCTTGACTTTGCCTAGCAACAATGTTCGCCGGAATAACAATGTCCTTTTTGTCTGTTAAATAAGTAAATAACTCTTCAACCCTTGATGAGCTTCCGCCGCCATTGTCACGAAGGTCAATTGCTAAATTGGTAATGCCTTTCTTCTTTAGCTCTTTGAATGATTTTTTTAGAAAACGATCAAACTTGCCTCCTCCTTTGTAAGCAAAACTTTCTATTTTTAAGACGGCCAAATCTTCATCTTCATACACATCTAGTCTATAAACATCACTGTCCTCAACAGGTGTCTTTTTTGCGCGTTCACCCATTTCTTCAGACGTGAATCCACGCATGGGAACTAGCCTCAAAACGGTATCGCCGGGAATATGGATTAACGCTTTGTTCTGCTTCTCGAAATCTGTAAAAGCCGGTGAAAAGAGCGAAAACAGAGCGTCGTTTACCCGATTGAATCCTGTAATGGAAAGTCCTTCATAGATACTGAAAGCACTGAGTCTAGTGTGTATGATTGCCGCGTTTACACCATTGATTTGGATGAGTTCTGAGCCTACAGGAATCTTGGGATACCCGCTCTTTCGAATGACCAATTTATCTTCAGTCTTCCAAATCCGAAGGTCTATAAATCGGGCGTTGTTTTCTTTGTACGGACTTGTAAACTTCCCGAAATTAATGGACGAATGGCTGTCATGCATCACACGTAAAACCCGTCCCACAACAGCGCCGAATTCAGCATAAGTCATAGGCTGATCTATGGCCTCTTTTGTAAATGCAAAAGCCTCATCAAATTCCTCTTTTGAGCAATAGACGTACGGATTAGGATGGATTTCTAGAATTTTCCGTTTTAGCTGATCCAAATCAGTATGTAAATCACTTACTTGAAAAAGAGAATCTACATTGAACTGCCCAAATAATTGGACTGACAACAAACAGAAAAGAATTAGAAGACTCCGCATCATGCGCTTTGATCTAACTTTTTAACCATTGTCAAAATTGTAGCGAGTGCAACTGTTTCACCAGTCTCGTCATACACATCAACCAAAAATTTAACAATTCCTTTGGCGATGTCGTCTTCTGAACGCTTCTCTTGATCAATCTTTTCTTTCACGGTGAAACGCACCCCAATTGTTGCTCCCGGATAAACAGGTTTCGTGAAGCGTGCTTCGTCAATTCCGTAGTTGAGAAGAACAGGGCCTTTCTTTGCGTCAACGAACAATCCTGCGGCTTTAGACAAAATGAAGTATCCGTGCGCTACACGCTGTTCGAAGATGGTACCATCTAAACTGGTTTCATCCATATGCGCATAGAAATTGTCACCACTCACATTGGCGAAGTTGACAATGTCTGTAACGGTAACAGTATGTTTTGCCGTTGTTACGGTATCTCCAATTTGCAATTCCTCAAAGTGCTTTCTAAAAACATGCGGTTCGCTTTCGTTCTGCTGCGCGCCATATTGAAACACATTCGTTACAGCAGAAATTGTAGTAGGAGAGCCTTGAATGGCTGTGCGTTGCATGTAGTGAAAAACGCCGCGTTTACCACCCATTTCTTCCCCGCCACCAGCACGTCCAGGACCGCCATGCACAAGCATTGGCATTGGAGAACCATGTCCTGTTGATTCCTTAGCAGAATCTCTATTCATGAATAAGATTCGTCCGTGGTGCGATGCAGAATTTATAGCGAATTCACGTGCTATTTTATTGTCATACGTGGCCATTGAGCAAACCAGTGAGCCTTTCCCAAGCTTGGTGAGTTGGATGGCTTCGTCCAATGATTTGTACGGCAAAATAGTACTTACAGGACCAAAGGCCTCCACTTCATGTGAACCTAATTGGTTGAATGGATCGCTATTTAAGAGGAGGATAGGAGAGATGAATGATCCGCTTTCTTTGTCAGCTCCCATCACGTCGAACTGATCCAAATCACCGTAAACGATGTCGCTGGACTTCAACAATTCCTGGACTTTATCTCTCACATCTTGAACTTGCTCTTTTCCGGCCATCGCACCCATGCGAACCCCTTCAACTTGTGGATCCCCAATGGTGGTTTTACCAAGCGCTTGTCCGAGTGCGATTTGAACATCCTCAACAAATTTCTCTGGAACAATAATTCTTCGAATGGCAGTACATTTCTGTCCGCATTTGACCGTCATTTCTTTTCGAACTTCCTTAATGAAGAGATCGAACTCCGGTGTTCCAGGAGCAGCATCTTCGCCCAAAACGGAAGCGTTCAATGAATCAGCTTCCATGTTAAATGGAACAGCCTCGTCAATCAAACGTGGATTCGCTTTCAGCATTTTTCCTGTGCTCGCAGAACCAGTGAATGTAACAACGTCTTGTGATTCAACTGTATCAAGAATGCCTCTCGCAGAACCTACAATCAATTGCAGCGCGCCAGGAGGTAAGATACCAGAGGCGTGAATTTCTTTGACCATGTGTTGGGTCAAAAACGAAGTCACCGTGGCTGGCTTCACAATCGCCGGAACGCCCGCCAATAAGTTCACCGCAATCTTTTCAAGCATTCCCCAGATTGGAAAGTTGTAGGCGTTGATATGGATTGCAACCCCTTCCTTTGGAACCATAATATGCTGTCCGCTAAAGGTTCCTCCTTTACTCAAAGGCACGGTTTCGCCGTCAACATAGTAAGTTTCATTTGGGAATTGTCTTCGCAAACTGCTGTAAGCGAAAAGATTTCCAATTCCTCCTTCAATGTCGATCCATGAATCAACTCTTGTAGCACCCGTAGCCCATGAAGTTTGATAAAAATCTTCTTTCTTTTCCATCAAAAAGAGGGCAAGTGCCTTGAGCATTCTGCCGCGTTCATGGAAGGTCATTTTTCGCAAGACTTCGCCGCCAGTAGTTCGCGCATACTTCATCATGGCATCAAAATCCAAGCCCTTGGAAGATGCATGACTTACCACTGAACCATTAATAGCGTTGTACAATGCTTGTCCTTCTCCTTCACCGGGAATCCATTGTCCCAGTGCGTAATTTTCTAAAACCTTCATGTTGGGTGCTTGTTGAGGGGCTAAAATACGAAATGGAAGTGGGTGTTCAGTGATTCTGTTAACCCATATATAGAATTGTATGACCGTTTAAGTAATTCCTATTTTCGAAAGAGAGATAGTTGGTTACCTTTAGGCTCCTTTAATCAGAACCATGAGAAATATTTTAGTCCTAGTGCTGCTTTTTTGCGGTGTTTCAGTCTTCGCCCAAGAAAACACAAATAAATTCCGTCAACTTGGAACTGACATTCCCACACCTAATGTATACAGAACCGCTTCTGGCGCTCCCGGACATGAGTACTGGCAGCAAAAGGCTGATTACGACATGAAGATTGTGTTGGATGATGATACACAGCGGATCTACGGTGACGAAACCATTACCTATACCAATAATTCTCCAGATGCATTGGTGTACATCTGGCTGCAGCTAGATCAAAATGTACGCGCGTTGGATAGCGACTCGTATAAAATTAGAGAGAGTTCAATGGACAAAAGCATGTCATTTGACAACGTAATTGGCATGGAACCATGGTTTGACGGTGGTTTTAAGCTAGATCACGTGAAAGATGCCAATGGAGCGGACTTGAACTATACCGTCAATAAGACCATGATGCGCATCAATTTGCCGCAGACGTTAAAGCCCGGAGGTAAGTTTGTATTCAATGTGAAGTGGTGGTACAATGTGAATGACCGCATGAAAATTGGCGGAAGATCAGGATATGAGCATTTTGAAGAAGAAGACAATTACCTCTATACCATAGCGCAGTTTTTTCCACGCATGGTAGTTTATTGCGACAATCAAGGGTGGCAACACAAGCAGTTCTTAGGAAGAGGAGAATTTACCTTGAACTTTGGAGATTACAAAGTAGCAATCACTGTTCCTTCTGACCACGTTGTAGCTTCAACAGGTGTGCTTCAGAATCCGAAATCAGTCCTTAGCGGAAAGGAAATCAACCGATTAGAGAAGGCAAAGAATGCTTCTGAGCCGGTGATGATTATTACTGAGGACGAAGCCCGCGAAAAAGAGAAAAACAAGGAGAAAGGGTTAAAAACCTGGATATTCAAAGCGGAAAACGTGCGTGATTTTGCCTTCGCTTCAAGCAGAAAATTCATCTGGGATGCCATGGGTGTTCAAGTGAACAAGACAAGACCAATGGCGATGTCTTACTACCCGAAAGAAGGAAATCCACTTTGGGAGAAGTACTCAACCAAGGCGATTGCGCAGACCTTAGAGACGTATTCGAAGCACACCATTGACTATCCTTATCCAATAGCTATTTCAGTTCACTCTGATCGAATTGGAATGGAATACCCAATGATTTGCTTCAATGGCGGACGTCCAGAAGCAGACGGTACTTATTCTGAGCGAACGAAATATGGTATGATCAGCGTAATCATCCACGAAGTGGGGCATAATTTCTTCCCAATGATCATTAACAGTGATGAGCGTCAATGGACATGGATGGACGAAGGGTTGAATACCTTCTGTCAGTATTTAACTGAAAAGGAATGGGATCGAAATTATCCAGTTCGAAGAGGGCCAGCGAGAAACATCGCTGAATACATGGGAGGAGATAAGAGTAGAATCTCTCCAATCATGACGAATTCTGAGTCTGTTTACCAATTCGGAAACAACGCGTACGGCAAGCCTGCAACGGCTTTAAATATTTTGCGTGAAACCGTTATGGGCCGTGAGCTATTTGATTACGCTTTCAATGAATACGCCCGAAGATGGGCATTCAAACACCCAACACCGGCAGATTTCTTCCGTACCATGGAAGATGCAAGTGGGGTAGATTTGGACTGGTTTTGGAGAGGATGGTTCTTTACTACAGACCATTGCGATATGAACTTAAAAGAGGTGAAATGGTATCAGATTGACACCAAGAATCCTTCAGTAGAAAAAGCATTTATAAAGGAAGAGCAAGACAACAGTGCTGAGGACATCAGCGAAATGCGCGATGCTGACGGAATACCTAAAACACGTATTGAAGGTGATGAGAGTTTGAAAGATTTCTATACAGAATGGAATCGTTCTGAAGTGATTGGTTTGGACGAAAAAGAATATGCGAATTACTTGGAGAACCTTTCTGACGAAGAGAAAAGTCTGCTCAATAGTTCGAAGCAGTTTTATGAAGTGACCGTAGAAAATGTTGGTGGATTAGTGATGCCACTTATTTTCAAGTTATCGTACACAGATGGTACAGAAGAAATTCGCAGAATTCCTGCTGAAATATGGAGAATGTCTGAACCTACAATAACGAAAGTATTGATCACAGAAAAAGAGGTAACGAGCATTGTATTAGATCCTTATCTTGAAACAGCAGACACAGATTTGAACAACAATAGCTGGCCTGCTCGTCCGCAACCAACCCGTTTTGAAATGTTCAAAAATGGAGAACGCGGTAGCGGAGATGAAAACCCAATGCAGCGATACCAACGAAATGAAAGTGGGGAGTAATTGATCAATGTCAATTCTAACTTTGTTATTGCCGAATAGTGTCACCTCCTGTTTAATCAAATATGAAAAGTATTTAGGTCTTCTTATCTTTTGACAGCGCTATTTGCATCAAAAAGTTCGGTATGAAATCGATTCAAATCCTCAGTTTGGTTTTCCTTGTCTTTGTTACTGCTTGTCAGCAAAATGCTGATGTTTCGGAACAAGAAAATGAGACGAACAAGAAGACTCAAGGTCCACTTTTTGAACTGGTGAATCGTGAGAAGACCGGAATTACTTTTTCGAATACAATAACAGAAGATGACTCTCTTAATGTGATCACCTATGATTACTTCTACAATGGTGGAGGAGTGGCATTGATTGATGTGAACAATGACGGACTGCAAGACATCTTCTTCGCTGGAAATCAAGTTAAAGACGAATTGTACCTGAACGAAGGTGATTTCAAGTTCAGAAATGTCACAGATGAATTTGGAATAAACGCTTCAAAAGGTTGGAGCAGCGGGGCCGTGACAGTAGATATCAATTCAGATGGTTGGATGGACCTATATGTCTGCAAAACAGGGCCTTCAAAAAGCAATGACAATAGAACCAATCAGCTTTTCATTAATCAGTCAGGCAGCGGATTCATAGAGGCTGGCGCTGAATTCGGCTTAAATCATGTGGGACACTCATCTACCGCGGCTTTCTTTGATGCCGACTTAGACGGAGACTTAGATTGCTACATCTTAACGCACCCAGGAGTTTTTCAAAACCAAGTTAAGTTGAGTGAACTGGAAGCTTTGAAGGCTTCAGGAGAATTAGAATCAGATGCTTTTTATGAAAATATTGACGGAAAGTACGCTTTAGCGAATGAAAAATTCGGAATTCAAGATTACGCCTTCGGACTCGGTCTTGCTATTGAAGATGTAAACCTCGATGGTTGGCCAGATATCTACGTTTCAAACGATTTTGACGAAGGGGATCTGCTTTACATCAACAAGAAGGGAAAGTTCGAAAACGAAATCACACTTAGGCTGAAGCACACTTCCAACTATGGAATGGGGTGTGACATTGCGGATTTCAACAATGACCTCTGGCCAGATATCATGACAACAGACATGGCATTCGAAAACCATCAACGAGCAAAGCGGAACATGGCTAGCATGGATCCAGAACGTTTCGAAGTGCGACTGCAATTAGGCTGGCATTACCAATACATGAACAACACCCTTCAGCTTAACAACGCTGACGGAACCTTTTCAGATATAGCTCAGGTTTCTGGTGTGAATAAAACAGACTGGTCGTGGGCTGCGTTGTTCGCAGACTTCGACAATGACGGATTACAAGATATTTTCGTGTCGAACGGATATAAACGAGACACCAAGGACAATGACCTCAAAGCAAACGTGACTTCCTATGTTCAAGATGCAGGGAGTGATGTGTCTGTGGGGGGAATATTAAATTTAATTCCGAGTTCGAAATTCCGCAATTACGTTTTCAAAAATGAAGATGGGTATTCATTTTCGCGAATGAATGATACGTGGGGTTTAAATGAAAAAGTAAACTCAAACGGCGCGGCATACGGTGATTTGGACAACGATGGTGATTTAGATCTGATCCTTAATAACATAGACGAAAAAGCTTTCGTCTATCAAAACACCTCAGAGAACAATTGGCTCGTATTCGAACTAAATGAGGAAAAAGCGAATGGTGCACGCATACGCGTTTACGCTGATGGAAAAGTTCAGCAACGCTACATCCAACACAGCAGGGGTTATTTGAGCAGTGTTGATGCTAGAGCGTTTTTCGGAATGGGCGAAATACAAAAGGCTGATTCAGTAATTGTATTCGGTCCGAATGGCGTTTCAAGAACCTATCAATCGCTCAGCTGCAATCAAGTGCATTCGGTTGACTATCAAGGTGATTCAAGAGCTACATTGCGTAAGACTTCCACTTCACAATTTGCGAATATAGAGGCGCAATCAGGCCTTCGTTTTAGACATCAAGAAAGTAAGTTCAACGATTTTGAAAAGGAAGTGCTTCTACCACACAGACTTTCAACAGAAGGCCCTGGCTTGGCAGTTGGAGACATCAATGCTGATGGATTTGATGATGTTTGGATTGGCGGAGCTTCCGGACAATCTGGCGTGATCTACCTGCAACTTCCAAATGGAGATTTCAAATTGCTCAATCAATTAGAATTAGCTAAAAACGCGAACCAGGAAGATGTGTCCGGAGTTTGGTTCGACGCAGATACGGATGGAGATTTAGACCTGTATGTTGTGAGTGGAAGTTCTGAATTTGGTGTGAACTCGGAATTATTGAGAGACCGACTCTATTTGAATGATGGAAACGGGAATCTATCGTTTGGAAGCAATCGCATCCCCGCTTTCAAAAATATGGGTTCTTGCGTTATAGCAATTGACATTGATTCTGATGATGATTTAGACTTAGTCATAGGCACAAGGGGGATTCCAGGAGCATATCCAACATCAAAAGCATCTCTTATTTTGGAGAACAATAGTGGTCTATTCAAAGATGTGACCGCTGAAATTGCCCCCGGATTCATTGACTTAGGCATGGTAAAAGACATAACTGTAGCTGACCTTGATGCAGATGGAGATGAGGATTTAGTGGTAGTAGGTGAATTCATGGAACCAAAAGCTTTCATGAGATCTGAAAAGGGATTTACACTTGAAAATCGGTTCCCAGATGATTTGCAAGGTTGGTGGCAAACCGCAGTTCCATTTGATGCTGATGGAGATGGAGATTTAGACCTGTTGCTTGGAAACATTGGAGAGAACAACAAATTCCATCCAAGTGCTGAAAAACCGCTGTTCTGCTATGCTGAAGACTTTGATGAAAATGGAACATTGGACATTGTCCTGGCGAAATACGAAGGCGATGTGCTTTACCCTGTGAGAGGCAAGGAGTGTAGCTCAGAGCAAATGCCGTTCATTTCCCAGAAGTTTAAAACATTTAAATCTTTTGCCGAAAGTGATTTGGCTTCAATCTATACACCCGGGAAATTGGAAAAGGCCATGAAACTTGAGGCGAAGACCTTTAGCAGTGCCATTGCTTACAATGATGGACAAGGAAACTTCACTATCTCGGAATTACCAGTAAAAGCACAGTTTGCCCCAATCAACAGTGCCATTCCAATAGATTTGAATGAAGACGGGAAAATGGATTTGATTTGCAACGGCAATTTTTTCGGCACAGAAGTAGAGACAACACGCTATGATGCGGGGAACGGTCTTGTTCTGATGAATTTAGGGAATGCTGAATTCGACGTGCAACTTACAGCAGAAACAGGATTGTCTTTACCTTGGGACACGCGTAAATCTGCAATTCTCAAAGGAGCAGATAATCAACAACTGATCATAGTTGTTTCAAATGGTAATAAGGTGACTTTAGTGCGAATTAATGAGAACGCTCAATGACCAAACCTTCA
>JBLIGQ010000047.1:0-20518 GCA_047636995.1 Flavobacteriales bacterium
GGAACTCATGTTTATGGCGCGGGAATCATTTCGATATCTTCTAGAACCGCTCACGTACTAAATAATCAAATCAAGATCAAGAAATTTGATCTTGACGAAACCATCCTCACCTCTTTTGAAAACGATGTGATCCAAAATCTATATTTCGAAATTGGAGATTTTAATGCGCTTTACAATTCCCTAAACATTTTGGAAGAATGAATTCAGACAGGCCTAGACGTGAAAGCATCTATCGTGGGTTAAAGGGCATAAAAAAACGGGAAGCGTATATCTTCCCGTTTTTGATATCTTGTTTAATGGACTTTCTTTTAAAGTTTCGTGAACTTAGCTTGATGTCCAAGTGAACTGCGTATCATATAAATTCCAGTAGGTAATTCAATAACATTTAAAACAACTGTTGTTGCACCATTTGTAGGGTAAGAATCAATCAGTTTACCATCTACTGAATAGAGGTCAAGCACATCAATTTCAGTTGTGATCCCACTAATCTGAATTTCTTCAGTTGCTGGATTAGGAAAAAGCGCCAATGTTAAATTCGCATTGTATTCCGTTACTCCAACAAAAAGAACAGTGAAGGAAGTCACTTCTGAAACCTCAGAAATCCCGCATGCATCAGAAGCTGTTACACGCCAGAAATAATCTCCATCAGGAAGATCAAAAGGCACAGTAGCTGAAGTTGTCGTTGTGTTTTCAGAATGAACAATAGAGGTGAAATCTGCATCATCAGCAATTTCCACGAAGTAGTCAGCGCCATCAACGTTTCCTGTCCATGTCACTTCAATGCTACTAGGTTGCAAAGTCTCATCAATAGGAGAAACATTATTCACAAAAGGAACAAGTTGATCTAACACCACCAATTTCGCTTCAAAAACAGATTCATTTCCGTCAGCGTTAATGCTAATTTCAAACGTATACTCTCCTGGATCTAACCCTGCCGTTTCAGTAAGTTGGATTGGCGTAGTTCCCGGAGCAGCAACAGCTTCAATGACTGCACTAACCCCTGACGGGAGGTTATTAACGGATACAATGGCAATGTCAGCAGGATAGCTAATGTATGCATTATACGTAGTTGCGTTTTGATCATCTAGAATCTCTACCAAGTAATCAGCAGTCACAACACGTGGCTTTACAATAAAAAGTCCTGAATACATGTCTGTAACTACAACATTTCCACTTGGAAAGTAGCAGTAGTTAGACCAAGTACCACTGAATGATGAGTTGTTATCATCTGGCTGCACGTCGAAGAAACCAATCTCTGGTAGACTTATTTCAGAAACACGAGATGCATCCAGAATACGCAGTCCAGAACGGTAATTACTTTGGAAAATCATTTGCCATTTGACGTAAAGATTGTGGTCAATCGCTTCGGTAGAACCATCCCAAAAACCAAGAAGTAAAGGGTTATCAAGGTCTTTAACATCCCAGATGAAAGTTCGAGTCTGAGAAACAATACCATTCAATTCATCAAGTTCATCTCCTAAAAAGAAATACTTGTGATCTTCAGTAAGCCACCCTTGGTGTGCATATGCAGAACCAGTGTAACCTTGAACAGCAATTTCTTCCGTATCTGTTTTATCAGTTACATCAACGATGGTCAAAGAATTCTCATTGCAACAGAAAGCAATTTCCTTTCCACAGTAATCTTTATCAGGACCGATGTAATTTACAACTTGTGCATCATGTGTGTAGCCATCTTCTGCAAAATCACCTGCAATCACTGGGTTCAGAGGGTCTTGGATGTTAACAATGTGCAAGCCTCCTTCAAAGCTAGTTGCTCCCACACCGTATGCGTAACCCGTTTCTTCATTGATAACCACATTGTGTGCTTTTCCAAACCCGTCATAGTGTGCCGTTTCTTCGAACACAGATGGGATCTCTTCTAGATTCAATAACTGAGCTAATGCAAACACTTGCATCCCGTGTCCGTTCGCCTCTGAAACAATGAAAGCGTGACCCTCATAAACCTTCACATCTCGCCAGAGACTATTTGTGTTGTGAGTTGGGAGGTCTCCGAGGTAAATCGGATTAGCAGGATCAGTTACTTCAACAAAAGCAGTTCCTGAGTTTTTCCCTACAAGGGCGAATTCTCGTCCAGATGCGATATCGGTCCAGCCCCAGATGTCATTGAGGTTAGCTCCACCACCGATCGTTTCCGTAGGCATGAAACTCCAAAGATCCACATTATCACATGGGTAGATGTCTGCGAAGCCGTCTTCGCATAAAGTTTGACTTAATACAGCAGAAGACAATGCCAATGCTGAAAGTGCTAAAACGTATTTTTTCATTTAATTGATTATCCCTTGATGAATCTTTGTGAAATGCCTGACTCATTAAAACGAACGAGGTAAAGGCCTTTAGACAAACCTGATATGTCCAGTGTTATTGAACCAAAAGGCAAGGCTGATGAGTGTATATTTTGAACCACCTTCCCTTCGATGTTGATGATGGAGATGGTCTCTTTTGTTCCTGGCGACAAGTTGTCAAAACGAATGGTAAGTTCATTAGATGCAGGGTTAGGGAACAATGAGAATGAGCTGATCACTTCTGGTTGCTCAATGTTCATTGCTAGAATTTCATCACTAGGTCTCACTACGAACATCTTAGAGAAAGTGCTCACAATAATGTTCCCACTTTCAAAGTAAGGGTAGTTACTCCAAGTACCATTAAATCCATTTCCATTTGATTGTGGATCAGTATCGAAGTATGCTACTTCAGAAAGTTCACCAGCAGCTATATTGGAAAGATCCAACACTCTTAGGCCTCCTAAGTAATTGCTCTGAAACATAAGCGTTCCCTTGACATACTGATTGTGGTCAGCTACTGGAAGTGCACTTTCGAAATACCCCATGTAGAAAGGTGCATCTAGATCTAAGCAGTCATAAATAAAGGTTCTTGTGTTCGTACCAAAAAAGGCTTCATCTAGCTCATCGTCAACCAATAGATAACGGTGATCTTCTGTAAACCATCCTTGGTGCGTGTAGCCATAATCATCATAAGATACAGACGAAATTAGGGTGCAGTCAGATTTGTCATCCACATTAATAATGGCAACATTGTCTTCATTGAAAGCAGCGGCAATTTCTTTTCCTTGGTAATCTGCATCCGGCCCATTGTACATAATTATCTGAGCATCGTGCGTGTAACCGTCTTCAGCAAACGCTCCTGCGATTACTGGATTGACCGGGTCTGAAACATCCAGGATGTGCAATCCACCGTTGAATGTCCCCGTCCCTATTGCATAAGCATATCCTGACTCTTCATTCATTGCGATGTTGTGCGCATTTCCGAATCCGGCATAGTGAGCAGTTTCTTCGAAAATTATTGGGAAATCTACAGCTGATTCCAATTGCATTAAATCAAAAACTTGCATTCCGTGTTCTGCAGCTTCGCTTACGATAAATGCATGGTTTTCATACACCTTAATGTCTCTCCAAAGGCTATTGAACGAATGTGTTTCGAGTATTCCTATGTAAATCGGATTTACAGGATCTGTAATTTCAATAAAACTAGTCCCATTCGCCATTCCATACAAAGCGTACTCGCGTCCAGTTGGGCCTGTCCATCCCCAGCAATCATTTCCATTTTCTTCGCCTCCAACTTGAGGAAAGAAGAACTCACTCATAAGTGAAATTTCATTGCAAGGATAGTCACCAGCTAAATTACCTTCACAAGGCGTTTGTGCTGTTAAAGAGAAAGAGTACAAACCGCATGCAGCGGCTAAGAGTAAGGTTTTTTTCATATTACCAGTTTTCGGAACGTTGCTCGAGTTCATCTATTGTTACGTATTCTCCACATTCAATGTCGCGCAAATTTTGAATAAGCGATTCAACAAACTCCTGTTTAATAACGGCAAAGCCGTTGGGTCTAAATCCAATGACTTTTGTTTTCGCCTCTTCGTCGTAGGCGATTTGGAAAGCGATCTCTTCCATTTTCTCAATGGCTTCAACGTGTTCCTCCTTAAGAATGAATTCGATCAATCGCAGTTTTCGATGATTGAGATGTTCCATAATTTTCAAAAAAAGATATACAGGCAGCGAAAAGTACGTCTAATAAATGGGGTAGACTCAATACAATACTGTTTCAGGGTTGGAAACCCTAATTTGAAATGAGTCATGAATACTACGCGCAGCAAAATCCGTAATAATCCGAGCTACAACTAAAAAATCCCCCCTCGTTTTGAACGAGAGGGGATTTTAATTTTAAAGGATTTCTTTGTCCTACTTTGATAGAAATCCGTAGTTCTTAGAGTAGAGTAACATCTGCTGCGTGAAATCTTCAGGATAAGTTACGGTCACATCAGTGATCACTCCTGCGTCATCAGTTACAGGAACAAGCACTGGATTGATAAATCCGCCATAAGGTGCGATGCCCAATGCTTCAGAACGGTCAAGTACCTGCTGGTGAATAGCAGGATCAACCTTCACTCCATAGTTCATTACAAGATCGTTTGCCGCTGCATAGTCTCCTTGCGACTTAATTCGCTGTACTTCGCGAAGCAATTCACCGAACAACCCCCGCAGCTTATCATAGTCCTGGATATCGAAGTATACTTTTCCATCACGTTCTACTTTCGCGATTACATTATCTGCAGCACCTCTTTCAAAAACCCAATGTGCAACCCATGCTCTATTTCGCATGTGTGCTTCTTCAATATCAGCTCCCATTTCAAGTCTTCTCAACTGGGCCATCATTCCGTTTCTGATATAGCTATCATACTCAACCTTGCCTACTTCTAGGGTTTCCATTAGGCCGATCTCAACCATTTTCGGATCCATTAAGAAGTACAATGCCACGAGGTCTGCTCTCCCTTCTTCAAGGGTTGACGCGTGTTCTTGCACTGTTTGCTTCGGCGTTCCCACTCCATCTTCAATCTTACCTGAAGCGTGACCAATTACCTCGTGCATGGCCGTGTGAAGGTTTCCCGCTAAGCGTCCGTATGCTACTGCGCGATCTACTTCTTCTTGATCATGCGCGAATTCAGACAACATACCTGTTCCACTTGCTTGATCATATGCATCTACGATGTTTCCAAGGCTAACTGATTTTGAACCGTGCATTCTTCTAATCCAATCTGCATTGGGCAAGTTTACACCAATTGGCGTTGAAGGAGAAGCATCTCCTGCCTCACCGGCAACGTTTACAACGTTGTACGTAATACCTACTACCTTGTCTTTCTTGTGTTCTGGCATAAATGGAGAGTTCGTCTCGAACCACTGCGCATTTTCCATCAATGTTTTCATGCGGTCAGAAGCTGCAAAATCTTTGATTTGCACAACCGTCTCATAAGAACCGGTATAACCAAGTGGGTCATTGTACACTTCAACAAATCCGTTGATGTAATCAATATCACCTTCCGTATCATTCACCCAATTGATGTTATATAAGTCCCACTTTCTAAGGTCACCTGTTTCGTAGAACTTCACCAAGTTTCGCAATGCCGCTGCTTGCTTGTCGTTCTCTGCAACTTCAATGGCCTTGTTCAACCAGCCCACTACTTCCTGAAGCGCAGCACTATAGAGCCCCCCAATTCTGTAAACTTCTTCTTCAATATCACCGTTGATGTTCTTCACCAAACGCGAGTTGATCCCGTGTGAAACCGGTGCTCTGTCTGTAGAATCAGAAAGCGATTGATAATAAGCCATGGCCTCAGCAGTAGTCACATCAGGCGCATACATATTAATAGCACTTCCTTCTACGAGTCCCTTCTCTTTGTTCTGTTCAACTTTCTTTGCGTCGAAATCAGCATCAAAAATCACTTTGATTAAGTCTTCCGAGATGGCTGTTTTTGTTACGGCAGCGATTTCATTGAAGTAATCTTTCGAGAATTCAGGTGTGAATTTCGCGTTTGAATAATGGTGGTGAACTCCGTTCGAAAACCAGATGCGTTTGAGGTAGGTTTCAAAACGCATCCATCCTTTTGTGCCCTTATCTCCTTCAAATGAAGAATAAATATTTTCAAGAGCTGATCTCAATTCAAGGTTGAAACGGTAATTCTGATCATACATCATGTCTCTTCCTGACAATCCTGCTTGCGTTAAATAGTACACAAGTTCTTTTTGTCTTTGAGCTAGTTTTTCCCACCCAGGAATCTGATAGCGTACAATTTTCAAATCTGCAAACTGTTCAGTCTGCCACTTAAAGCCTGAGTCATCTGCAACGGATGTAGCCTCCATTGCTTCTGCTGGCTGGTAATCTTCTGCTAGTAATTCTTGCTTTCCTTCTTTTTCAGAAGCTTCTCCGCAAGAGGCTAGGATAAATGCGCATCCCAAGATGCTTAGCACTGTTCTCATGATGTAAATTGGTTTGGTCTGGGCGTGAAATTATGAATTTACATGAGACAACCTGTTCGTAATCCAATCAAATAGAACAGCAGAGTGCAAATACATACTGTTATATTTGCGTAAAAGCTCCGGTATTGAACAAGCTTGCCATCTTATTAATCAAATCTTTCATTGGGCCATTCATTGTTACCTTTTTGATTGCATTGTTCATTTTGGACATGCAATTCCTCTGGGTTTACGCTGATGATTTGATGGGGAAAGGCTTGGAGATCAGCATCATACTTGAGCTGATGATCTATGCTTCAGCAAGGTTAGTAAATATGGCACTTCCATTGTCTATACTCATGTCTAGCATCATGACATTGGGGGCTTTGTCTGAACATTACGAGCTCACCGCTATGAAAAGTGCTGGACTTTCGCTCTTCAGATTACTTAGACCACTGATCATTGTGATCACATTCATCGGTATTGGATCTTTTTACTTTTCGAATAACATTTGGCCCATAGCGAACTTAAAATTTAGAGTCTTACTTTATTCAGTGACGAAACAAAAGCCAGCCTTGAATTTAGATGACGGGGTATTTTACAACGGGATTGACGGATTTAGCATTCGCGTAGCGAACAAAGACCCTGAAACCAAAGAGCTTCATGACGTGCTCATCTATGACCACCGCGAAGCATCTCTAGGAAGTAGAACGGTAATTAGAGCCGATCATGGCGAAATGAAACAGACGGATGACAAGCGTTATCTGATGCTCACGTTGTATGATGGCTATAGCTACGACGAACAAAAGGAAGACACCAGAAGGCCTGAAGACCGCTCCAATCCGCACGTCGTAAATCAGTTTGAAAAGCAAATTATGCGCATCGACTTGTCATCACTCGATTTTCAAAAATCAGACGAAGACTTATTCAAGAATGCGTATGAAATGATGCGTATTGATCAAATTGAGGAAGCGGTTGACTCCATAGATGTGCGCATTTTGAGAAAACAAGAAGACATTGAACGGTTCGGTAACCGGATGGTTCGTTTGTACAGAGACACCATGGATCTAGCTTCCTTAGCTCCCAATGACAACCTTCGAAAAGGTTTCTTAGCAGACCTCTCTTTCGCCCAGCAAAAAAGAGCTTTTGAAGTGGCAAAAGAGCTTTCGCGCAGCAATAAGAAAAACCTTGACAACGCCCTGATCGAACTTCGTGGAAAGAAAAGGCTCAAAGACAAACACTTAATTGAGTGGCATCGAAAGTTTTTTCTTGGCTTCTCTTGCATCGTTCTCTTTTTCATAGGCGCACCGCTGGGAGCCATTATTCGAAAAGGTGGATTGGGACTTCCAACCGTAATTGCCATCTTGCTTTTCCTTGTATATTACATCACAACCATTTTTGGCGAACGAATGGTGAAAGCAGGAACATTAACACCAGTGGTTGGCATGTGGATTTCTACGGTTGTCCTCTTTCCAATGAGCGTTTTCCTAACATACAAGGCCGCTACAGACTCTTCAATAATGAATATCGACGCATACAAAGCGTGGTTCAAAAAAACCTTCAAGCGAAAGAATGCGAATTCTACAACTGTGTAATAAACCTCCTTTCCCACCAAAAGATGGCGGCGGAATTGCTATGAACAACATCACACGTGGACTATTAGATGCAGGTCATGAAGTGAAACTCTTGACGGTCTATACGAATAAACACGATTTAGATTTAAGTGAATTAAGCAAGGAATACATTGATGCAACCGATGTTGAAGGGGTCTTCATTGATACGCAAATCAATCTTGTAGACGCCTTTTCAAGTCTGATCACACAAGATTCATACAACGTAAGTCGTTTTTTCTCGCCTGATTTAGACATTCGCCTTACTGACATCCTAAAGCGGAGCGATTTTGATGTAGTTCATCTCGAGAGTTTATTCATGACGCCGTACATTGGAACCATTCGTAGGTTCTCGAAAGCAAAAATTGTCTTGCGTTCGCACAATTTGGAATACATTATTTGGGAACGCATTGCAGCTGGAACCAAAAACAGAGCGAAAAAAGCGTATTTGAAGTACTTGTCAAAAAAACTAAAGAACTACGAGCTTTCTGTGATCAATCAAGTAGATGGAATTGCTTCTATTTCCAAAGAAGATCAGATGAAATATGTTGACTTAGGATGTGACAAACCAACCGTAAATGTTCCCTTTGGCGTGAACATCTCTAATTATCCCAATGCCTCTGTCGTTTCAGAGGTGCCGACCCTGTTTCACATAGGCGCTATGGACTGGCGTCCGAACCTGGAGGGGATTCTCTGGTTTCTCGAAGACGTCTGGCCAAAGGTTTCAGAACGCTGTCCGGAATTAAAACTGCACTTGGCTGGAAGAGGCCTGGATCAGGACATGCTTCCCTCGAATATGAAAAATGTAGTGGTGCATGGCGAAGTTGAAAGCGCTAAACAATTCATGGCTGAGCACAGCATAATGATTGTCCCCTTGCTTTCAGCTGGCGGAATTCGTGTGAAAATCATTGAAGGAATGGCCTCTGGGAAAACGGTGATATCTACTTCCGTTGGTGCCGAAGGAATTGATTACACAAATGAAGAAGACCTAATTATAGCTGATGATGCTGAGTCTATGATTGACCAAATTGAGCAATTGGTAAACGCTCCGAACACCATTCAACAGATTGGCGAAAGAGCAAGAAAAAAGGCCTCAGTAGATTTTGATAATGTGCTAATAATAAATGAGTTGATTGCGTTTTACTCACAATTGATTGAAGCAAAATGAAGTTGTTCATTTTGGTCAGCAGAGTCCCCTACCCACTTGAGAAAGGCGATAAACTCAGAGCCTATCATTTAATGAAAGAGTTGGCTAAGGAGCATGAAATCACTCTATGTTGCCTCACTGATAAGCGCATTGATGAGGCGGCTGTTGTCCATTTAGAAACTTTTTGCCACGCCGTTCATGTTGTCAAACTCAACATGCTAAGTCAGCTCTTTAGATTGGGACTAGCATTGTTTTCATCTCGGCCTTTTCAAGTACACTATTTTTACCAGCGTGCCGCCAACAGAAAGATCAACCAGATTATTGAGGTTGGTAAATTTGATCACATATATTGTCAGCTGATTCGTTGCTCAGAGTATGTGAAAGACCTGCACCATATTCCGAAGACCTTAGATTACATGGATGCGTTGAGCAAAGGAATGGAGCGCCTTTCGAAACAAGCCGTCTGGTATTTAAAGCCATTCGCCCAAGTTGAGGCGAAAAGATTGACACGTTATGAACATTTAATCTTTGACTATTTCGAACAACACACCATTATCTCTGATCAAGATAGGCAGCTGATCGTAAATTCAAAGCGCAGTTCAATCCAGATTATTCTCAATGGTGTAGACTTAAACTTCTTCGCCCCAAGTAGCATAGAAAAAACCGTAGAGGTTGTCTTTACAGGGAACATGAGTTATGCGCCCAACGTTAATAGTGCAGAATTCTTGGCGAATGAGATCATGCCTTTGGTGCGAAAAATGATTCCAAATGCCAAACTATTACTAGCTGGTGCAAGTCCGAATTCGAAAGTTAAATCGCTTGCTTCTGAACATGTTGAAGTCACCGGTTGGATGGAAGACATTCGGGAGGCATACGGGAAAGCAAAGGTGTTTGTAGCGCCAATGCGCATTGGGACAGGCTTGCAGAACAAATTGCTTGAAGCAATGAGCATGGAGGTTCCTTCTATCACAAGCACCCTTGCAAACAACGCCTTAAAAGCAGATTCAGGAACAGAAATCCTCATTGGAAACTCAGCTACAGAATTCGCCAATCTCATTTGCAATTTGCTTGAAAACCAAGAAAAACGACTGCAATTAGGCAAGAACGGAAGAGCATTCGTTAAAGAAAACTATTCTTGGACAGCTGCCGGAACAGATTTGAATGCGTTAATTAAGCTCGGCTAAAGGGGTCAGCAACCCTCAATTCTTTTGTACATTCGTAGTATAACTTGATGTAGCATGAACGATTCAGTAATGGGAATTCCCAGCGTAGATCTTGCAGATTACCTCAGCAATGATCCGCAAAGACAAAAACATTTTGTAAACGCTTTGGGCGAGGCCTATGAGCGCATAGGATTTGTTGCTGTGAAAAATCACCTCGTTGCTGAAAACACCGTTCAAGATCTCTATACCAAAGTGCAAGATTTCTACCGCCTCTCTTCAGACGTGAAATCGAAATATGAAATTAAAGGCCTTGCCGGGCAGCGGGGTTATACTTCTTTTGGGAAGGAACACGCGAAAGACAGCAATGCAGGAGATTTGAAGGAATTCTGGCACTTCGGACAAGAAGTAACAGATGGAGACCCTATCAAATCTCAATATCCTGAGAACGTTGCCGTGCATGAAGTTCCTGGTTTTTTCGAAATCGGATTGAAAGCTTACGGTGAACTCGAAGAAACAGGCATGCACATGCTTCGTGCAATTGCTACTTTCCTAGACTTAGATGTCAATTACTTCGATGGAAAGATTCACAATGGGAACAGTATTCTTCGCCCCATTCATTATCCTCCAATCACAGGTGAACCAAAATCTGCTGTGCGTGCAGGACAGCACGAAGATATTAACCTCATTACTTTATTGATAGGTGCTTCAGCCGAAGGACTAGAAGTGCTCAACAAACAAAACGAATGGGTAGCCGTGACGGCATTGCCCAATCACATTGTGGTGAATGTTGGCGATATGCTTCAGCGATTGACCAACAACCGTTTGAAGTCTACAACTCACCGCGTTGTGAATCCACCACGAGAAAAATGGGGCGACTCGCGTTTCTCAATCCCCTTCTTTTTGCACCCTAGATCTGAAATGCGTTTAGATTGTTTGGAGTCATGCATTGAAACAGGCGGGAAAGCACAATACACGGCAATTTCTGCTGGTGAATACCTCAATGAACGTTTGGCTGAGATCGGTCTGAAAAAATGAAAATCCGTATCAAAGGGAATTCACTCCGGTTGAGACTCACTAAATCTGAAGTTTCGGCGTTAGCTGAGTTTGGAAAGGTAGAAGAGGCAACTCTTTTCCCTAATGGTAAAAGTCTCATTTACAGACTTCAGGCTGAGTCAACGTCAACAAACACTGCAGCTTTCAACAACAGCGAAATTATCATTTCTGTTCCCCATTTGTGGGCGAAAGAGTGGGCTGTTAATGAAGATGTTGGCGTTAATTTCAACGTCGCTACTGGAGTAGAATCACTTCTCGTATTGATCGAAAAAGACTTCAATTGCCTCACCCCACGTGTTGGCGAAAACGAAGAAGATCATTTCAAAAACCCGCTGACTTCCCACACCAAATGCTGATTGACCGCCACGGCAGAACCATTGATTACGTTCGTCTTTCTATGACAGACAGGTGCAATTTGCGCTGTAATTACTGCTTGCCTGAAGGGTTCGTTAATTTTCTTCCGAGAGAAGAGCTGTTGACCTATGAAGAGCATTTCAAATTGCTTTCGTTACTCAGTAAACTGGGGGTTCGAAAACTAAGACTAACAGGCGGTGAACCTTTTGTTCGTAAGGACTTGATGCAGTTCATCCGTTCAATATCAGAAGCCAATCTGTTCGAAGAAATACACCTTACGACCAACGGCACACTCACAGAAGATCATTTGCCAGAACTCATTGACCTGGGCATCACAGGCGTAAACCTTAGCCTTGATACGCTGAGTCCAGAGAATTTTAAACGCATTACGGGCAGAGACCAATTCAATAAAGTTAATTCGACTTTAATGCAGTTGATTGACAGCCCCATTGACCTGAAAATCAATGCGGTGATCTTACCAGGCCAGAATATTCCTGACTTGCTAGACTTGGTGAACTTGACGAAAGACCACAAACTGTCAGTCCGCTTCATAGAAGAAATGCCTTTCAATGGCACCACTCATACCACCGCAGATTGGTGGAACTACGAAAAGCTGTTGCATTATTTCAGCCAACATTTTGACCTCATTCCGCTTACGAGCGCAAAATCGAGCACCTCAATGGATTATCAGGTGAGTGGATTTAAGGGCAAAATTGGAATCATTGCCGCCTACAGTAGGTCTTTCTGTGGTGAATGCAATCGGTTACGTATTGGCCCGAAAGGTGAGATCAGAACATGTTTGTACGGACAGCAAACGGACGGATTAAAAGATCTCATTCGTTCCAATTCATCTGATGAACTGATTGCTGACTTCTTGAAAAACGTGATCCTTAATAAGCCAAAAGACGGATTTGCTGCAGAAAAAGACTTGTTAACAGGTGCTTCCATGCACGGAAGTATGGCTACAATTGGAGGATGATATGATTTCTGTTCAAGAAGCCACCGACCTTATTAATTCCCAAAAGACTCCCATTGGAAGTGAACGCATTCCCTTGATTGCTGCTCATGGAAGAGTTCTTTCCAAATCCTACGCCGCAGATCGTCCCTTCCCTCCTTTTGACCGCGTAACCATGGACGGCATTGCCATTCATTCATCTGCATTAGCGAAAGGAACAACTCATTTTAAATTGGAATCGAAGCAATTCGCTGGGGAAGCACAAAAGACACTTATTGATTTAGACGCCTGCATTGAAACAGCAACAGGCGCAATGCTCCCTGGAAACTGCGATGCCATTATTCCTTACGAGCACTTGGTGGCAAACGAAGAAGGCTTTAGCCTCAATCCTTCCTTCACAGTTCGTCCGAAACAAAACATACACTCAAAAGGCAGCGATCTTCCTCAAGGAGCGGTTGTACTCAAGGCGGGAAGTTTACTCAACGCCGCAAACATTGCTCTTGCCGCAAGCATTGGCCTGGGTGAATTGGAGGTGAAAAAAGCTGTGCGCATTGCCATTGTGAGCACTGGAGACGAATTGGTTCCGGTAGAACAGACACCTCTTCCCCACCAAATCAGACGCACCAATGCATTGGCTATAGCAGCACTTTTAAGCTCACCAAATGTAAAATGCGCCGATTTCCATTTAGAAGATGACCCACTGGCCATTGAACACTGGATTCGAAAGGAAGAAGAAAATTTCGATGTGCTGATCTTCTCTGGTGGAGTATCCATGGGTAAAAAAGATTTCCTTCCAGCTTGCTTCGCGAAGCTGAACATTACGGAGCATTTTCATAAAATCACGCAACGTCCGGGCAAGCCTCTTTGGTTCGGAAGTAAGCTCGATTTAGTTGTATTCGGACTTCCAGGAAACCCCGTTAGCACACATTTTTGTACCGTTCGTTATGTCCAACAATTTATCTACACGCTACTGAACATTCCTAAGCTGTCAATGCAGGTTGAACTGGCTACGTCCTTTTCGTTCAAACCTACACTTACCCTTTTCAAACCTGTAATTTTAGTTAGTTCTGATGGGAAGCTTCAGGCAGACCCGGTTGCACTCAATGGTTCTGGAGATTTTTCTCAACTCGGCACGGCGGATGGATTCATTGAATTACCTTCAGATCAAACTGATTTTGAAGCAGGATCACTTTATCCATATTTCAGCCTCGTATGAAACTGAGTCATTTTAAAGATGGAAATCCAGAAATGGTTGATGTCACCCAAAAGGCCACTACTGACCGCATTGCTAAAGCCCAAGTTACCGTTGTGTTTCCTATTGAGGCCTGGAAGGTTTTAGAATCTGATGGGTTCACGACCAAAAAAGGTGCATTGCTTCAAACAGCTACCATCGCCGGTGTCATGGGTGCGAAGAAAACATCTGAACTCATTCCTTTGTGCCACCCCATCCCTCTGACATCGTGTAAATTTGATTACGCGTTAGAGCCGCCAAACATAAGGGTTTATTGCACGGCTAAATCCAGCGGACAAACAGGCGTGGAGATGGAAGCACTTACAGGAGCGAACACCGCAGCATTAACCATTTATGATATGTGTAAGGCATTGTCACACGATATCCGCATCACGAATTTAATGCTCAACCACAAATCAGGTGGTAAAAAAGACTTTGAACGTGGAGAAAAAGCATAGAAAGCACGCCAAAATGACCAAGCCAACTAGCGGGAAATGGGCGAAAACAGACCTTGGCGTTTTCGGGAACGATTGCGCTGCAATAGAAGCTTTCTGTGGTGAGTTAGCTTGTTCGCTTCCCCTATCAACAGTCTATGTAGACACAGATCATGGCTCATTCGATAATCCGACATTTTCAAATCAAAAGAATTCAGGATTCACTTCTACCCGCATAGAAACGCCTTCTACCTTGAGTTTGCACCTCACTGGTGAAAATGCTGTTTATTCAGCGAACAAATTAAAGATGCAGTTGGCCTTGGTTAATTCCAATCACTTTGAAGCAGCGCGCACTATCTTGCTCTATTCAGAGAAGAAAATAAAGTCGATTCTCAAACGCACCCAACAACTCGAAGCTTGTTTTGCTGTGGTGTTATCTGAAGGCGATCAATTGCCGCAAGAAATCAAGGAGCGACTCAATACCCAATGCCTGTTCTTTTCCATGAGTGAACTGGCGCCCCTTTTAGAAAAAATTCAATCATTCTGCCCTGCTCCCATCATAAAAGGACTTGTGCTTGCTGGGGGCCAAAGCACCCGCATGGGGAAAGATAAAACGGTATTAAATTTACACGGCAAACCCCAATTCGAACACCTAGCTTCATTATTGGATCCGCTTTGTGACCAAGTATATATTTCCGTTAGTGCGGTGCATACTGTTGATACCACACGGGAAGTCATTCCTGACAAATTTACCGGACTTGGTCCTTACGCCGCCATTCTATCTGCTTTCCAACAGGATCCTGACGCCGCTTGGTTAGTACTCGCTTCTGACCTACCTAACATTACCTCTTCCGTCTTGGAACAATTGATTGATCAGCGGGCGTCATCGAAACTTGCCACGGCATTTTTGAATAGCGAAACTGGATTTCCTGACCCACTGTGCACGCTTTGGGAGCCGTCATCACATCCCCGTCTCCTCGAATTCCTTGCGTTGGGATATAGCTGTCCGCGTAAGGTGCTCATCAACAGTTCTATTTCTGTTATTAAGCCCATTGATGCAAATGCATTATTCAATTTGAACACACCAGAGGATTTGGCGCGCTTTGAAGGGATGGAATAATTTCAAAAGACAAATCCCTTTGGTGCAGATTAATTTGAAGGGTTCACTAATTTAGAATGATCCACCAAAACAGACGTTATTTCTTTTTGAAGATCAATCTCGGTCCCGCCTTTAAATAGCCCCCCTTGTGTACCAGAACATTAATCACAAGTAAGCAATCTGTCACTTTAACGACCTGAAAATGAAATTCATAATCTATGCCGTCAATGTAAAATGAGTCGCCAAAATCAGGAACATCGTTAAATAGCACCTGATGAAGTTGGCCACTCAATTTATTTTTATCTGTATTTATTACACTCTCCCCTTGCATGCTCAAGAATAACTCCCCGAGTGAAGGATGTATTTCCGAGTGCTTTTTGTCCCTCTTAAATATTAATTCCCAGTCTGTTTCAAATATCTCATTGATTTGATCTAGTTCAGACGTATTATTCTTCATCCATCTATTTGATGTTACAGATTCAGAACAATCAATGTCCTGTCCAAATGAATAAAACGAAATCAACAGGAATGCTGTGATTAAATATGTTTTAGTCTTCGTCATCTTCTTCGTTTTTTGAAGTTTTACAGGCCTTTTCGTAAGTGTTGTTTCTGGCTGGTCAGCCCATTAATGTGTTCCGATTCGATGGTCCATTTGTCTTTCTAACAAGGTTAATCTGATCTGGAAATACGGTAACTATTGAATTCCCATTATCATCATTAATCCGTATAAAGTGAACCGGATCAATAAAAACCTCCTAAATAATATCAAACGACCAAGTTGATTTAATTGTTTCAAAAGCTTGAAAATTTTTAAATAGAACTTTTTTTCACCCTAACCAATCCTACCATATCTTGTTACTCAGGAAATCAAATGTACCTAACCTCCCGATTCAATTGTGCTCGGATATTAACACATGGGATTCATTCATATTAAAACGCATTACGCTTCACCAAAAAAAACATCTTATCGCTACAAATTCTTAAAAAGAATGTTTTAAAACCCTTTTTACAAGGAGATTATTTATTTGTTCCTTCACCCTAAATTTAAGTTTAAACAATTGGTTTTCAAACATATATTAGCACCTAATAGTTTTAATTATTCCAATCCAGAGAGAATCTAGTTAACTGAAATATCATCCATTCTTGAAGGAAACACCTTTCACTTTGTATACTATATAAACTTTATTTCACCTATAAACGAGGGTATTTCATGATCTATTTACCTATCCGAAAACAACGCTTATTGAGGAGTCAAAAACCCATTATCATCTCTAAATGGACTTGATTAGATTTTACCTCGACGTTGATGATTTGTGATTTCTAAAAGCTCTTATTTTATCTTGAATCTCTGTGTATTTGTCTGTCTGATTATTCCTTTCTCTATTTTGAGAATGTAATTCAATCCAGAAACAGGTATTGGATTTCCAATGTATTTCTCAAAATTCTGTGATTTACTTTATCCCCAAGGATTCCTTTTTTTTTCTCCAGATCGCCATCGATTTAAAAAAACCTGAATTTTTCAGAGCGGATCTGTAGGAAACAATTCTTCCTCCCTTTTTATTTATTAATAAGGAAGCCCTTTGGAGGCCCACTGTCACAGGCAAAGTAAGCTCTTTAGGTCTTGACCTTTGCAATGGGCAGATACTAAAATTGATTCGGATATTGCGACTCAAATCAACAACTTCAGGTTTTCTAAATTGGGAAAGATAGACGGCTGCAAATCGCTTCAATACGCCTACAAAGTGGATGTTAAGGGTATTCGTTTTGTGACGAACTTCGCTTTGGGGAAAGGGCTAATCTTATTCCTATATAATAGTAGCTCTCAAATGGATAATAATTAACGCTACTAAATGCACAGAACTAAAGGGTTGGCTCCACAATGCATTTGCCCTTAATCTTGCCAAAATCTTCAGTTGAGAAATTTAATGGGAAATGATGAAGAAGGTATTAGCTGATTGCAATTTCTTGGCGCTCTCTTAAAGGAAGGTTAATTCTTCTCTCGTCTTCGCTCTAATTCTATAATGAAATAAATGAATCGTTCGCTCGCTCGATGTCTAGGCAAGAAATAATTACTCTTGCTCCTTTTCACTTTCTTCTTTCGTCCTGAAATGAATTTGCTTCCTACCTCAAAGCGAACAAATTTCTCAATTATTTCTTCAAACAGTCCCTATCAAGCCCGATCACTCACTACCACTTCCCCATCTTCGAAAAATTCTTTCTTCCAAATTGGAACGTCTTTTTTCAATTCATCAATGAGGTACATGCAGGCTTCAAAAGCGGCTTGTCTATGAGCGGCAGAAACGGCCACTACAACAGCTAGTTCTCCTACGTGCAAGGTTCCAATGCGATGGTGAACTGCAACCTTTACAACGGGCCATTTTTCATGAGATGCATTAATGATGCGTGCTAGTTCCTTTTCGGCCATAGGAATGTAAGCCTCATACTCTAGGTACTCAACTTTTTTTCCCTCCGTGTTGTCTCTCACCGCGCCCGCAAAAAGTGTTTGTCCGCCACAGCGATTGTCTGCTACAAATCTTCGGCACTCTTCCGGGTCTAAAACAGAATCTGTTATTCGAATGGTACTTTTCATCAGCCTCCGCTTACGGGTGGAATTATTGCTACTTCATCTCCTTCCCTCAATGCAACGTTCTCAATGAGATACGTTTCATTTACGGCAATGCGCAAACTGTCTAAATTCCCCAAGGCAGGGTACTGTTCCAATAAATCAGCCTTTAACTCGTCTGAGGTGCAGCCTACAGGCAGCTCTAAAGTAGTTTTTTGCTGACCGATGATTTCTTTGGACGGACCGAAAGCAAGAAGATCAATTTTCATGCGACAAAGGTTAAAAATTGCATTCGAGTTTTAACTATTTCGTGAACAACTTTGTATTAGTTCAGAGAAACTTTGTGAACGCAATGGTATCGTGTTTCATAGCTCAAATAGGACAACTACCTTTGACTATATCGTTTGGAAATGAAAGAAAAGTACGAGATCAGTGAACCAGCAATCATGGCTTCGAGGTTTATCAATCAAACCTCAAGGTGTGTCTTCTTAACCGGAAATGCAGGTACAGGTAAGACAACCTTTTTGAAGAATATGCTGAAGGCTACGCCGAAACAGGCTGCCGTTGTAGCTCCCACAGGAATTGCCGCGCTAAACGCTGGCGGTGTTACAATTCATAGCTTGTTCCAGTTGCCCCTCGGGTCATTTGTGCCTGTGCGAAAGTTGGCGCTTTCACAATATCAGTATGGGCGTATTCACGACATCGATTCCCTCTTGAAATCAATGCGTTTATCCAAGACGAAACGACGTATGTTGCAGCAGCTTGAACTCCTCGTAATAGACGAAGTCTCTATGTTACGTGTAGATCTATTGGATGCCATTGATCAAGTATTGCGAAGCGTACGAAGACGACATACCCGTCCGTTTGGCGGTGTGCAGGTGCTTTTTATTGGCGACATGCTCCAATTGCCTCCTGTGGTGAAACCTGAAGATTGGGAACTCCTCAGACAGTATTATGCCAGCCCGTTCTTTTTTGATTCCTATGCTATAAGAGAAAGCGGACTTGTCTATGTAGAGTTGGAAAAGATTTACCGTCAAAGCGACGAAGACTTTATTCGCATACTCAATAACCTGCGCAATAATCGCGCAGACAAAAAGGATTTAGAGTTGTTGAATTCACATTATGTGAAAGGATTTGATCCAGACCCAAATGAAGAATACATCACGCTCACCACGCACAATTATAAAGCAGACCGCATAAACAAGGATGCACTAGATCGCTTAAAGGGCAAGGTGTATCACTACAACGCTGTGGTGGCAGGTGATTTTGCTGAAAACATCTACCCCATTGAAGAGCGCATGGAACTCAAAGTGGGCGCGCAAGTGATGTTTTTGAAGAATGATGCCACCGGACAAGGTCGTTTTTACAACGGGAAGATAGGGAAGGTTACTGACCTATCTGAAGAGGTGATTGAAGTGACTTGTTTAGGCGAACAGCCTCAAGAAGTTGCACGTTACGAATGGGAAAACCAAAAGTATTCCCTCAACGAAACCACTGAAGAGATTGAAGAACAAATTGTTGGTCGGTTCGAACACTTCCCCCTGAAGCTAGCATGGGCCATTACGGTGCATAAAAGCCAAGGATTGACCTTTGATAAGGCCATTGTGGATGTTTCAGATGCCTTCGCCGCCGGACAAATTTACGTGGCTCTTTCGCGCTTGCGCAGTTTAGACGGATTGGTTCTCACCTCTTCCGTGCCTATTGATGCTTTCCTTATTGAACCCAGTGTTGAACGTTTCGCCTCAACAAAGCAAGAGAAAGACGAACTAGAAACCCTCATTGATCAAGAAGCATACATTTATGTGAAGAACCAGCTCATTCAGACATTTGATTTAGGCGATTTAACACGAATGATCCTCTTCCACGCGCAGAGCTATACGAAGAGCGAATCGCGCTCTGCAAAGCAAGAAGACCAAGAATGGGCTGCGCAACTCAATGCCGAAGTGCAAGAACTAAAGGAACCTTCAACGAAATTCCAGAGGCAACTCGCTCGCTTGTTGCAGTCTAAAGAAGATTGTGATCAAAAATTGGTTGTTGAGCGACTCGAAAGTGCTGAGAAATATTTCGGCCCGAAGATCTACGAAGTTTCCCAAAAGTTACTCGAGAAAATCAAAGCATTGGGAGCCAAAAAGGGTGTGAAGCAATACGTCTCTGATTTGAAAGAACTGGAAATGATTGCCTTCAAACGAAAAAAGATGCTTCAGTCTGCAGCACTTTTAGCTAATAACTATTTCTTCGATGAAGAATTGGCGGTAAACGATGACCAGTCGGGGTTAGAACGCGCAGAGACTTTGAAATCAAGCAAATCTACCAAGCCAAAATCGAAGCCCACTGGAATGAAAGGGAAAGTGCGTAAAGGCGATTCTCAACGTACATCTTTGACACTCTTCAAAGAAGGAAAAACACTTGATCAAGTGGCCACAGAGCGGGCACTTACGGTATCTACCATTTGTGGACACCTCGGAGGATTCATCTCTACAGGTGAAGTTGAATTGAGCGAACTTCTGGAAGCACCTAAAATTGAGGCCATCAAAAAAGCCATCGAACTGCACCGCGGAGAAGGCATGAAGCCAATCAAAGACTCCTTGGGCAAGGATGCGGAGTACTACGAGGTTAGATGGGTGATGAATGCGTTGGAAACAG
>JBLIGQ010000048.1:0-20167 GCA_047636995.1 Flavobacteriales bacterium
TTCATGTGAGCAGATTAAAGTGTCAATTGCGGTGCACAAACAGCACGCATTGACTCGTCTTGACGCCACACAACAGTGATTGAATTGGAACGAATAAATGGACTATGTTACGTTGGATTACTTAACGTTCATCAACCTAATTCTTGATTCGTTTCCATCTTGAAAGGTCAGTATCACAAAGTAAATTCCAGTAGGAGCATTTTCCAAGTTGATGGTATAGCTCATCTGTGAACTGTGATCAGTATCTATCAATCTTCCCATGGCATCAATCAAGCGCATAGAAACAGTTGGGATGGAGAGTGTTAGTTCAAATTGACCAGGGCCCATGGTAGCTATGGTAATTTCATTCTGAAGCTCATCGATGCCGGTATCAATTATGCTAAAGGATTCTGACCAAGTGCAGCCGTTGGCATCCGTTACAAACACTACATAGGCTCCTTGTCCTAAATCATTGGCCTCTTCGCCAAGGTCAGCATTGCTCCATTGGATCAGATAGTCTGGCGTTCCACCTTGCACATTAATACTTGCAGAACCATTGTCGCCGTCAATAGCATTTTCAATGGTCAACGTTCCTATAATCTCTGTTGGGACTGCAATGGTGAAAGGAGTGACGGCTGAACAGCCTGAATCATCAATTACTTCGACTTCAAAATCCCCGTCTGGCAAATTCATGTTGTCTGCAGCAGACCAAAGAACCTCATAGATTCCTGATCCACCGATGGGGTTAACTTCGGCAAAACCAAATTGATTAAAACACAGAGGCGACTCGAACTCCAAGTTGGTGACAATGGGTTCCGGTTGAGTGATTAAAACCGTGTCTGAGTCGACGCAGCCATTGACATCTGTCATGAGGAAGATGTATTCTCCGGCTGGTAATCCGAAGATGGCTTCACCAGAATAGGCGCCTTCGTTCCAGTCAACTGTTTCAACCACAATGCCTGAAACATTGAAGAGTTCAATCATTGCGTCGTTTCCATCTGCACAAGTGACGTTCGTAGTATTCACTTGAGGGTCAGGAGATTCAGTTAGTAATACTTCAATGGAAATGGTGTCAATCAAGTTGAATTCATTCGCTGCTATAACAGTATAAATCCCCGAATTCGTTATGGAAAGAGAAGATTCCGTGGTTTCATTGTCCCACTCATAACTCACAAGTTCTTCACCTGTTACAGTCAATAGGTTGGTCTCATTTGAGCACAAGGAGCCTGATATAACAATTTCAGGATCAAATGAAACACCTTCAACTGCGGTTAGAACTTGGTTTGAAGGAAGATCATAGAAGGTATCAATCCATCCGCTAGGCCACGTGATCTTTATAGAGTCTACCATTTCTGAAGAACCAAGTCCAAACATTTCGGTGTAACTGTCTTGTCCCATGTAGTCTTCGCCACAATGAACAAATCGTTTTTGAAATTGACTACCGGTATACATTCTAATTGCAGAGCCTACTCCAAAGGTGTTTGAGACAGTTCCTTCCAACCTCACTTTCAACCAATTATTCTCGTTTGGTTGGTTCACGAGTACTTGAAAGTGTGGAGCGAAGGTGTGCAAGAGAAGATCTGTGAATCCATCATTGTTTAAGTCACCAGCTCCGCTTGCGTGCACATCTGAATCACTGTTGCCGATGTTTTCTGGCAGGGAATTAAAGGTGCCATTGGTATTAGAGAAGAAGGCATTTGGTGTGTTTTCGTTTCCGCTATATGTGGCAACGAATAGATCTTCATCGCGGTCATTATCGTAGTCGAACCACTGCGCTCCCCAGCAGACTTCATTGACTGCTACACCTAAGTTTGGGGCAACGTTTTGAAATGAACCGTCTTCAAACCGAAGCAGGAGGTTTCCATTTGTGTCATTTGAAATGTAGAAGTCATCATCATCATCATTCTCAAAGTCGCTCATAGAAAGCGACATGGCGAAAATGCTCTGATTAAAATTGAGGTTAGGCCCCACATTATTAAAAGTACCGTCACCTTGATTTTCGTAAATCGTATTTGGATTGTCAATGCGGTCATTGATCACAGCGAGGTCTAACAGTCCGTCCGCATTGTAGTCCATCCACAAAGACTGAAAGGAGTTTTGCACGCCATTGCTACAGTTGCAAGTAGCGTTCATATTGGTGAAGGTTAAATCACCATTGTTTCGGTAGAGGTAATTGGTAGTGAGACCTTGGATGTCATAATTTGTAATGTAAAGGTCCAGGAGACCATCACCGTCATAGTCGCCCCATGATGCTCCATGGCTTTCCCAGAAATCAGTTTGCATGAGACCAGATGTTTCGCTGAATTCAACAAAACCGTTGGGACCATCATTCACCCAGATTCGATTTGGAGAACTGCAATTGGTTGTAAAAAAGTCTAGGTCGCCGTCATTGTCAATATCGACCCACATTGGGTGCCTTGCATTTCCAATGTTGAAGATGCCTAAATCAACTTCAATAAGTTGGCCATTTTGATCATTTTCGAAGAAGAAAACCCCGTTAGGTGTTGCGAAGGTGGCATCATCCCAGCCGTCTAAATTAAAGTCTACGAAACTGCAGCCGTTGCCATTGTAATCAGATGAAATTGCTCCTGGAGCTAGAAAATTGGTAGGAATCATTTGTCCGTAGCTCCATGCGCATGGAAGGGACAAAAGGATAGTAAGAATCTGTTGAATCATTTCACAATTAGTATTGTTCGACTGAGACCTTGTTCATGGTGTAACAGCAGTAAATAGGGACCTGCGAAGAGATGAGCAATGTTGAGTTTAGTTCTCAACTCTGACGAAGAATTGAAAAATGTCTCAATCAATCTTCCTTGAAGATCGTATATGTCTGTCTTTTGGATAGGAGAGGTAGATTCAATCACAACATAGTCATCTGCAGGTTGAGGGTAAATTACACCGTCAAAATTAACCAATTCGACCACAGTAACGGCCGTCACAAGGATAGAGTCAGAAACAATACATCCGTTTGAGTCTTGTGCAATGAGTGTGTAAAACCCAGGTGCTAAGTCAGAGAGGTTTTGATCGTTAGATGTAAATCCATCGGAACCAGACCATTGAAAGGTGTAATCACCTGTTCCGCCCTCAATTTCCAAGGTAATACTACCGTCATTTCCGTTCAAAGAAGGCAGTGCGCTGAGGTCAACACTGACCTGAGTTACCGGTTCAATAGTAACCATACTTCCGGAAGTGCAACCGTTGGCATCAGTCACATAGGGGAAGAAAGTGCCAGGAATCGCATCATTTGGGTTAAACCCTTCCCAGTAGGTGATGTAAGACGGTGTGCCACCAGCGATGGTCAAATTAACGGTAGAAAGCTCATCGAAACAAAGTGCTTGTGACACTTCGAATTCGGTAATAAGTTCAGGTGCACTTGCAATTGTTACGGTATCCCAATACATACATCCCACTTCATTGACCAGTATGAGCTCATAAGTTCCTGCTTGGAGCGAAGTCAAAGAAGCATCAAGTTCACCGTTCATCGTGTAATAGCTAAGTTCATCTTCGTCGTTCAATTCATAACCAATACTTCCAGTTTCATCAGTGTAACAAAGAGAAGGAGAGGTGGTAATTGTTGCGTCAAAGATTTCATTCGAAAAGACGTTCAAGGTATCTGAATAGAAAACTTCTTGGTTGAAGAGGAAGGTGTACCAGTATGCACCGGTGGATGTAACCCAGAGTGAATCATTTTGAAGTCCGGTATTCCATGTGATATCGTCAGGAACATTCGCTATAAGAAGAAGACTATCAAGACCACAGAGTGAGGTGTCAGAGTATTGCATTTGAGCGTAACTAGAAGTCAATTCATCAGTTAATTGTCCTTCAACAATAAATAATCTGTCGTTTGCAGAAATGTCATAAAGAAACTCGGTTAAGCCATTTGGCCATTCTATTCGGATTGAATCAATGCTTTCTGCGGTTCCAATTCCAATGATGTTCGTGGCTGAATTCTGTGTTAGATAGCCTTCACCACAGTGCGTAAAACGCATATATTGTTCACCGTTGGCCCACACATCAATTCGACTTCCAATAGCATCACTATTTGAGAATACCCCTTGAAGATTAACGGTTACGTAATTGTTGGTCCCTCCGGAATTCTGGAGTAATTCAGCATTATGAGGATTTTGGTTTAGAACAACGATATCAATATAACCATCTTGGTTAAAATCACCTTTAGCCGAAGAATAGGACGCTGTATTCGGGGCATCTGGCAGAAAATCAGGGTTCGTTACATCGGTAAATGTTGCATCCTGATTGTTTTGAAACAATTTGTTTTGGCTGCTAGAACCTAGAAATGAATTTTTGCACACGTGAAGATCTTCCCAACCGTTGTTGTCATAATCTACCCAAAGTGCAGACCAGCTTCGTTCAAAAATGGCCACACCTGCTGCTTGAGCTACGTTTGTGAAGTGGCTGTTTTCAATGTCATTATCCAATAAGTGGTTTCCTCCTGTGGTATTGGTTATGTACATGTCGAAATCACCGTCGTGGTCATAATCTGCAATAGAGGTGTTCATTGAGCACATGTAAATCTCCATCCCCGTGAAAGCAGTAATATCAGTTAAACCGCTTGGGTCGATTTTGTAATAAGAATTAGCATGAGGCATGCGGTCATTTATAACAAATAGTGCTAATTTTCTGCTGTGATTCAAGTCAACGAAGATGGATTGAAAGCTTGGTTTATGTCCGTCTCCAGCTCCATTTTCTTCCGTTACATCTGAAAATGTTCCATCTCCATTGTTTAGAAAGAGGAAGTTCGTAGCATCATCCAGGTTGTAATTACAAATGTAGAGGTCCAAGTCACCATCTCTGTCAATGTCACCCCAGCTATGTCCCATCGTTTCGTAGAAGGTAAACGCGGGCAGGTTTGCCTCTTCAGTTACGTCTTCAAGCTCATAGATTGAGCCATTATTCTGATACAAGGACCAATTAGACAGATAGCGTGTTACGAACAGGTCGGCATCACCATCGTTATCATAATCAACCCAATGAGCGCTTTTGAATTCATCGGTACTCTGAATTAGAATTATTCCATCATCAAAAACGCCCTCGGTATTTCTGTACAAAACAATTCCTATAGAATTTGAACAGAATGTAATGTCATCCCAGCCATCTTTGTCAGCATCATAGAAGCTTACACCTCCGCCGTATAATCCATCTACATAGGTATGTTGAACGCCTAACTCTTCACTAACATCAGTGAAAACTTGTCCAGAGAGGACAGGACTAATTGTTAACAGCAATACAGATAAAAAACAACGCATAAAGTCTTACATTAAATTGAGCCAATAACGTGAAGTTTAATCTAAAAAACACAACCTATTTTTGAAGAGGTTTATTCAAGCATTATGACTCTGCTGAGAATTTGTTGACTAGTACTGATCTTAAGGAGTATAACTCCTCTAGCGTAGCTTTCTAAACGAAGTGTAATGATTTCATTTTGGTTAAGCATATCCTGAGTAAAAAGCAGTCTACCATTTGTGTCGAACAATTCTATCTTCGTGATTTTTTCGGTATGCTCAATGGTGATATTATTCCTTGCAGGATTTGGGAAAATAGAAACTTGCCTACTTATTTCATCAATCGAAGTCGCTGATATATTTTCGGTGTAAACTTCCCAGCAACCATTGGCATCAAGTGCAATCAACGAATACATTCCAGGTGCAAGATTGTATAAATTCTGATTTTGACTCGTAAAGTTATCTGGGCCACTCCAGTTGAATTGATAATCTCCAGCCCCACCAGTAATTGTACTTTCAATGCTTCCGTTGTTTCCTTCTGTAGAGGAAGTGGTTTGAAAAGACATCTCCAGAGAGGTTATTTCTTCAATGGCAATTGATTCTATTGTGATGCATCCATGAAAGTCTTGGACGTAAGGCTCGTAAATACCAGGAGACGGTGCATCTGGATCGAAACCATCCCATACAACATTAACGGGGGCAGTGCCGCCTGAAAAATTTACAGATACGGTGCTTACTTCTGGGAAACATAGGGCTTGATCAACGATGAAATCGACCAGTAATTCATCGGGCTCCTCAATAACCACTTGTTCAATTAATTCACATCCATTTTCTAAGAGAACGTTCAATTGGTATGCTCCTGCAAAAAGGTTTTCCAAATCTGCATTTAACTCACCATCTAGCAGATAGTCTGAGATGGCATCATTACTCACGACTTCGAATGAAATTGCTCCATTTGGCTGTCCGGCGCAGAGCAGGTTTGTAACACTGAGATCAAGATCGAAATTAGTTGTTCCAAAGACATCAACTGTATCAGAGTAATATTCGGTATTAAACATGGTATAAGAATAATGGTATTCTCCAGCAGAAGTAACCCAAATGGAATTGCCAAAAACTTGGTTGTTCCAGAGCACAGGTAGGTTGTTCGAGGCTGAAAGTAAAATACTATCTGTTGTACAAAGGTTTAAGTTAGTGTGTTCAACTACGCCTGATGGTTGAGTGTAGATTTCTGTTATTTCGCCTTCAACAATTTTGATTTCCTGGTCGACATTAATGTTGTAGGCTGTTTCTGTGAATCCGCCCGGCCAAATGACAGAGAGTGAGTCAACCATTTCAGCTGCGCCTAATCCGAAAATTTCAGTTTTAGAATTTTGGGTCATATAGCATTCTCCTCCGTGCAGTGTTTTCACCAATAGTTCATCTCCCAGGTAGACCTCAATACGCGCCCCAAAAGCATCTCTGTTGCAATTTACTCCTTCTAAAGCTACTTTTAGATAATGATTGTTATTTCCGTTATTTTGGTATACCGAACTTGTTTGAGGTAGGTTATTCACTACCACTAGATCTGAAAAACCATCATTGTTAAAATCTCCAATGGCCGTTGAGTGAGAGATTGTGGCATCTCCATCAAATCCTGTGCTTGAAATGTCCATGGTAAAGGTTCCATCTCCATTGTTGAAGAAAAATTGATCCTGGCCTGGTTGACCCCAAAAAGGAGAAATGGCAACGTGTAAATCTTCCCACGTATCATTGTCTGCATCAAGCCAGTTTGCCGCCCAGCTGTGGTCAAAAACTTGTGTTCCAGAAGCACTGCTAATGTCATGGAATTGCTGAAGTTCAGGATCGTAGGAAAACAAAGAATTGCCTGTTGGGTTGTTAGAGACATACAATTCATATTGACCATCATGATTGATGTCTGATATAGACGCATTCATGGAGAAAATGTATTGCTCAAGACCAATTGTGATGGTGTTATTATCAAAGATACCATTACCGTCATTCCTGAAGAAGCTGTTAGCGAATGGAATGCGATCATTGATAACGAACAAATCTTGGGTTCCATTTTGATCATAATCAAAGAAGAGTCCTTGGAACGAGGCTTTATTTCCATCTTCGGTTCCTGAGCTCTCTGAAACATCAGAGAAAGTTCCATCTCCGTTGTTGTGATACATAAAGTTTTTCGGACTTCCTATTGTATAATCATAGTTCGGTATGTAGACATCTAGGAATCCATCATTGTCTATGTCTGCCCAAGAAGAACCACCTGATTGAGGGAAAACATCAATCCCTAGCCCTGAAGATTCGGTCACATCAGTCAGATTTAAAATAGAGCCCGTGTTTTGAAGCAAAGACCATTTACCAAAGTAACGTGTTATAAATAGGTCTGAATCGCCATCATTGTCATAGTCAATCCAAATGGCTTGTTTTACTTGTCCGGATTCGTTGAAAATATTAACAGGAGGAGAAAATACACCATTAAAATTTTGGTAGATGATAACGCCATTCCCATTCGTGCAAAATGTAATGTCATCCCAGCCGTTGTGGTCAGCATCAAAGAAACTGACTCCTCCGCCATAACTACCTCCATTGAAGGAATAATTAATACCTAGGTCAGAACTCACCTCAGTAAATAACTGGGCCACCGCAGTTCCTGAGCAGAAGCCCAAAAGCAACATTAAAGTTAGTCTCATTATAATTAGTAAAGGTGACTAAAGATAATGAAAAGACAGATTCATTCAACAGAATTGAACTTAATTTCGCTGAAATTAAGACTGTCAGCTGTGTGGATGTACTGCGGACGGAAATCACCATTGATATACAACACGGCTTGATCCATGTAATGATCTGACCGCCATACGCCTGATTGACCAGTAGGTGTGATACTCATTGAGCCGTTTATATCAGAGAAGTCAACGATGATTCTCATTTGGGCCCCAAACCTTCCTTTAGACTGAATGTCCGTACTTGGGGTGAAGCCACTTTGACTCAGAGTTTCATTGCTTCCGCGCATTGGAACACTTTCGGCGCTCAGCCAATCTCCTAAAAAGGGAATGTCTTTCAACATGTGTTGCGGCTGCCAAGTGTGTGCTTCGCCCCATTTCCAGTCAGTAGGAGAGGAACCATAGGTTGATGAGAGCTCACTGCACAGTTTTTGGAATACAGGTAGCAAATGGTGCGACATATCTTCAGTGGGTTCTGTAGTTACAACATCCCAAACGAGGTGGTTTGGATCGCGCAGGGCAAGATGCAGTAGTCTGCGAAGCCAATGTGTCTCTGCAAAGCGGTTAAACTGTTCTCCGGTCATTTCATCCATCAAGGCCGCTTTGAGCAGTCTTATTTGCAAGGGCTGAAAAAGGACTGGTGTAGGAGCGTCAAGCTCATAGCTTCCGTCCCAAGCTAGCAGGGAGGCGCACTCTTTTTCAAATGGTGAAAGCGAATTCCAATTTGACTCTAGATTAAGCACTTCTTGCATTTTCAAAGCAATGCGGGCATCATCGGGATTGGTCACATCAAGTAACATTGCTTGCATAAATTCAACGTCAATCATTTCTGCATCAGTGAGTATTGACCTAATGCGCTCTGATCTTGCAGGGGGTACATAATATCCTGGAATGAAGAGGGCATTTAATGATTCAGATTGCTCATTGGCACTGCTTACAAATCCATTGCTGGGATCTATGCATTTAGGGTTTACGCTAAAAGGATAGTGCTCAGTAAGCATATTGGCAGAGCGGTGACCAGAGATCATTTTCTTTGAATTGACCCCTTCAGGATGTTTCGGGAGTCTTGCAGCTGCCCAACGAGCGATGTGATTGGCTGAATCAGCATAAATAATGTTTAGTCCGGGCGCGTGGATAAGCTCCAGCGCAGATTCAAAGCTTGAAATGTCTTTTGCCATGTTCATTGAACGAAAGGCATCCAAGAGCATGTTTTCTCCTTGTGTGTATTCCCAGCGCAAAGCGACCAATGGGAAATCGCTCATTTCTGTAATGGCTCCATTCACAATGTGGCCATTCTTCGTCTTGATTACCTGGACGGTTGTATCTGCTTTTCCATTCACTTTGATGATTTCTTCATGCACTTCGGCGCTATAAGATCCTTCGTCTAACAGGAACGTTCCGTCTTCATTCCTTCGCTCTGCATAGAGGTCTACATCATCATTTCCGAACATTGTGAGGCCCCACGATTTGTGAAAATCATGGCCTACGAGCGCGTAAGGAATGCCGGGTATAAAGTTGCCATAAAAGGTGAAGTCAGGACAATCTATGCTTGCTTCAAACCAGACTTGAGGAACACTGTAGCCAATGTGCGTGTCATTGCACATCATGGCCTTTCCACTTCTGGTTTTTGATCCGTTTACAGCCCAAGCGTTGGAACCGATAAATTCAGGAATACCGATGTTACCGAGGAAATTTTCAATAACAGGAAAGACAGTGGAGTCTGGAAAACAAACTGGATTAAAGGGAGGGAGACTGTTTGATGAAAGCCCCATTTTTTCTGTCCATGCATCACCATGCTGTAAGCTCATCTCTGTAGCCAATAAATCTGTTTTTGCTGCAATACTGAAGCTGTAGGCCATGTAACCGGCGATGGCATAGAGGTCTTGAAGTTCAAAATAACGAGCATCAATTCCAATGGCATATTCAAGCGGCAAGTTCCCTTCATCTATAAAGGTGTTTATTCCTTCTAGAAAAGCCAAACATTCCTCAATGGTCTCAGTATCATTTCGCACCAGTAAACTATCTGCGGAAGCCTGAGCATGGTTACCTAAATCCAATGACCTGAAAAACAAATCTGCGCCAATGGTTTTATCTCCCAGCACTTCTGACAGTTCACCCTTTCCAACTCTGCGAATAATATCCATCTGAAAAAGACGCTCACTGGCCATTAAATAGCCCAATGTTTGGTAGGCATCTTTTTTGTTTTGCGCTTTAATATGTGGAATACCAAAACCGTCAAAAGTGACATAGACATCTGAGCCAAGTGCGTTAAATTGCTTGGAGCCTTCATGTTGGGGAACCTTGCTCTCTGCATGGAAATTGAACCAAACTGCTGCCATGATGAGCAAGACTGAAAGGGCTATAAAAGATATTTTAAAAATTCGCATGTCTAAATTTAGCGAATGAAGATGACCTTTCTAAAGACTTGATTATCTACTTCAATAACAATTGTATATATCCCTGAATGACAGTGCGATAAGTTGAATATCTTTTGGTTTGTTTCTTGAGCGTAGACGGTTTTTCCTGTTGCATTGAAGATGGAAATATAGGCGCGATCGAAAGGTAGATTGCCGATTGAGAATTGTCCGTCTGAGGGATTGGGGTAAACTACGAAATTTTCAATTTCATGGACTTGAATAGAATCATCAATGTCAATTTCGGCTGATGCGCTATTTTGGCAACCGTTGGAATCAGTGACGTTCAAAATGTAAATCCCTGGTAGTAGATTAGCAATGGTAAAAGTGGTTGCTGCATTTGACCAAACAATAGAGTAGGATGGGGTTCCACCTTCAACTGAGCTCGAAATAGCCCCAGGATTGCCATCGATGCTGTGGGTGATCTCAAAATCAATTGACAAAGGTGGTGGCTCATTAATAACAAATGTTTCTTGGGCAATGCACCCTAACTCATCACTCGCAGTAATGCTATGAGTGCCAGCTTGAAGATTTTCAGTAGGCCCCAAAAGCGCTATGTTTCCAAATCCACCAGATACATTAGTCACAATAGCGCCAGAAGTATGTCCAAAACATGCAACATCTATGGTTTCGAGATTGATTGTGAGCTCATCATGTTCAGTAACAACTGCACTGATCAGTGTCGTACAATTATAGGCATCAATAACACTAGCAACATAAGTCCCAGCGATCAATTCAACGAGGATTGATGAAGTGGAATCATTGTCCCAAACGACGTCATAACTAGACTCTGAGAAAAGTTCAATTGTTCCCGTTGAATCACCGTGGCAATTAACCTGCTCAGAGTACAACTCATACTCAAATTCGGGGGCTGGTTCAATACTAATCGTTTGAGAAAGTGCCGTAAAGCCATCAGTAGTTGTAACTTCAACTGCAATTAATGTGGGCTCGAAGAGCGTGACGTATCTATTCGTCTCACCATTTGTCCATAAATAAGATTCAAATTCACCGCCGTCCAAAATAATAGAATCACCTGCGCACAGGTGCAATTGAGACCCAAGATCAAGTGCATAAGAAAACGTAATTCCTTCAACCACTTCAAAAAGTTGATTGCTTTCTACATCATACAGGATATCTGTCCAGCCGCTGGGCCAATTAACAATCACAGAGTCAATTAAAAGTGCTTCTCCTAATCCAAAATGTACATGCTGTGAACGCTGACTCAGGTAGCCTTCGCCACATTGAGTGTAATGTCTAGAAACTTCGCTGTTCACATAGACTTCAATCCATGCGCCAATGCCATCTTTATTGGATACCGTGCCCTTCAATTCTATTTTGGCCCAATTGCCAGTTGGCCCAATGTTTTCCCATAGCGTTACTCCAAAAATACCATTGTTAACTTGAGCCAGATCTATTGCTCCGTCATTGTTAAAGTCTAGGTAAGAATTGGAGAAACTAGGAGTGAGGTTCGAAGGGGAAAAGCTATTCTCAGCCGTAAATTCTTGGCCATTATTATTGGAAAAAAGTGGATTTGAATTAGCTGATTGTGGAGATTGAGTGCTCACGAAAAGATCAAGAAATCGATCATTGTTATAATCAAACCACAAAGCTCCCCATGAAAACCGATCTATGGTTATGCCAAGGTTAGAAGCCACCTCCACGAAAGTTGAGTTTCCTTCATTTCTAAGTACCTTGTTTCCTGAAGCATTGTTTGAAATGTAAATGTCTAGGTCACCATCTCGGTCATAATCGCCAATTGTATTACTCATGGCATCTACCACTATATTGGAGTTTGAATCAACGGAAAAATCAACAAAACCTTCCTCTTCATCATTCAAGAAAAGGGCATTAGGCGGGGTTTTATCATTGATTATGTATAGGTCTGGACGCAGATCATTATTGAAATCTGCGAAACAAGGCATGAATGAAGGCACAATTTCATTGTCCACCCCAAATTCCGAAGCTAATTCTAGAAAAGTACCGTCGCCTTGGTTTACGAATAACCAATTTGTTGAACCATTCAACCAATCATAATTGCAGATGTAAAGATCCAGATCCCCATCAAGATCGAAATCTGCCCAAGCTGCGCCATAACTATGAGCTGGCGAAAGTGCTAGTATCCCTGCTGCTGAAGCAACGTCTGTTAAATTTCCCGTTCCATCATTGTTGAAAAGCCGACAAGCAGATTGGTCATTTGAGACAAAGAGATCAGGGTCACCATCATTATCATAATCAGCCCATAAGACGGCTTTTGCCATGCCTGAATTGGGCAGTATGTCAAAAAGAGCGTATTCGCCTTGGTAATTTACAAAGAGATAGATTCCATTGCTTTCAGTGGCAAAAGTCAAGTCGTCCCAGCCGTCTTCATTGAAATCATAGGTACTCATACCTGAGCCCAAATTGGGCGTTCCAATGTTTACAGAAAGACTATTTTCGTTGGTTACGTTACTAAATTGCTGTGCAACAATTGTTGTTGTACACAGCACCGCAACGCCAAGAAAGATCCAGCGCATAGCATTTTTAATTAAGGTGAATCCAAGATACACCAAAATCAATGCAATGCTAACGTTTATGAAAAAGTTTAAATTGCTTAAGAAGGTACCTTAGGAAAGATTAATTCCCCGGTGTGTAGTACTTCATGGCCTCGGGCATAAAAGCATTCAGGTCGCTAATGCGGGTGTCATGGTTTGGGTGGGTAGACATGAACTCTGGTAGTTGTGCCTCTCCATTGGCAGACATGCGTTCCCAAAATAAAGGTGCTTCTTCAGGATTGAATCCCGCCATGGCCATGAATACCAATCCGAGTTGATCAGATTCAGACTCGTGTTGTCTACTGAAAGAGAGCGATCCCAATTGTGAACCAATCCCGTAGGAGGTAAGAAAGAGGTTCTGTGCTGCTGCAGGTTTTTCACTGAGCATGGCAGCAAGCGTGACACCTCCAGCTTGAATTGCTAATTGCTGAGACATACGTTCATTACCATGGCGTGCTATTGCGTGTGCAATTTCATGCCCCATAACTACAGCAAGTCCTTTTTCGTCCTGACACACAGGAAGAATACCGGTATAGAAAACAACTTTACCACCTGGCATGCACCATGCATTTACAGTTGGATCATCTACCAAGTTGAATTCCCATTCAAATCCTTCAGCGCGCTTTGATTGTCCGTGCTCTGCCAAGTATTCCTCCACTGCAGCAGCAATCTTCATCCCTACATTATGAACCATTTCGGCGTCACGATCAGTTGATTCAACCATGGCGCTTGCAGAAAGAAAGTCTGCATAGGCTTGCTGAGACATCCCTATCATTTGACTTTCAGGAACAAGGTTGATCTGTCTTCTTCCAGAAATTGGGATTTTAGAACAGCCAACAACAAAAGCTACAAATACCAAGATTGTTAAAACGCGGTAAACCTTCATAGTTAGTGTATTTCAGCAGACAACCCTCTTTCAAGTAGAGCTGTGCACATGGGTTCCAGTTTTTCAAAAGAGCCATTCTTCACAGTGCACTTTCCTTTGAAATGAATAATTAATGTGCATTGCTCAGCCTGAATGGAGTCGTGTCCACAAACCTCGATCAGACTTTCAATCACGTCATCAAAGGTGTTCACTTCATCATTAAAAACAACAATACCACGTTCTTCGTCCTCTAAGACGGCAACATCCACATCCTCTTCTACGCCCGGAGTGGTAGTTTCCATTTTCACAAGCGTCATCATAGTACAAAAGTAGCAAATCATAGCCCAAAATTTATAAAATCGAACACAAGTGTAAATTGAACATGAAGATGGTTTCATTGTTCTCTAAGCAAACGTAATCATGGATAGAGAACAAGAACCTGGAATAGTTGTGATTGCTCAAGATTTGCACTTGAAAGCGACAATGGAATCTTTGCTGAACTCATTAGGGTATGAACTTGAGATATATGGAGAATTCCCGACTTCTGAAGAATTTCAGGCTTCAGGATTTAATCCAGATTTGCTTTTTATGGAGGTGCAGCCAGAAACGTTCGACGAAGCAGAAGCGATTGCCAAGCACGTTAATGCAACACGAAAAACGCCGGTAATTTTTATCTCGGAAACGAAAGAGGAAGGTTTTTTCAAAAAAGTGAAGGAAACAAAACCATTCGCTTTCCTACTAAAACCCATCGAGCTAGGGGAGATAAAACGCATTACTGAACTCGCATTGGCCTACGAAGGTAATGGCGCCATTGGTGCTGTTGCAAATTCCAACGGTAGTTTAGTGGAGGGCTTTAATGCTACAACCAAATCGTTCTTCTTTACGAAGGTAGGGAACAAGCTGAGACGCATAGATCTTGAAAAGGTTCTCTACATTGAAGTAGAAGGGAAGTACAGTAGCATTCAACTAGCAGACCGGAAGTTTCATGTGAAGGCTTCACTAAAAGACTTATTGGAGAAATTTCCAACAGAGCACTTTGTGCGTGTATCTAGAAACTTTGTCATCAACTTGGAACGCATTGATTTCATTGATACGATGCAGTACATGATTAAAATTGAGGACCGCGATATTCCCGTTAGTAGAACCTACAAAGATGATTTGATGAATCGCATCCAATTGCTCTGATTCACACCGCTTATCATTTTCTGGTTTCATATTCCGTCAAAGTGTTTTTTATTGCTGGCTGAAATAAATTCGCCATGAAAAGACACCTAATATTAGCTTCCGCATCTTTCCTTATTCTTGGGAGCTGCGCGAATCCAGAACCTCATGTTAAAGAGGAAACCGCAATGATGAAAGTTACTTATCCTGAAACGCGGAAAGACGCTGTTTCTGATACCCTCTGGGGAACCGTTGTTGAAGATCCTTACCGTTGGTTGGAAGATGACAACGCTCCTGAAGTAAAAGATTGGGTTCAAGCTCAAAATAAGGCTACACGGTCTTTTCTAGACAGTATTCCTTATCGAGACGCCATCAGAGACCGGTATGAACAACTCTTTAACTATGAAAAAGTGAGTTCTCCCTTTCGTGTTGGAACGAACTATTTTATTAGTAAGAATGACGGATTGCAAAATCAAAGTGTCATCTACATCAGAAGGGGTAAAGATGCCGAAGAAACCGTTTTCTTAGATCCAAACACCTTAAGTGATGATGGAACCGTTACCGCTGGACTCATGGGTGCCAGTGATGACGATAAGTTTATGGCCATTACTCGCAATGAGGCGGGTTCTGACTGGGGAGAAATTCGTGTGATGGACATCGAGTCTGGACAAGAAACAGGCGATGTGTTGAAGTGGGTGAAGTTCTCTGGAGCTGCCTGGTTCAAAGATGGATTCTTCTACAGCCGTTACCCAGAACCAACAGAAGGGGGTGAGCTCTCTGCGGCCAATACGTTCCATAAAGTATATTATCACACATTGGGAACAGATCAGTCTGAAGACGAATTAATCTACATGAACGAGAAGGCTCCGAACATGTATCATTGGTCAAATACCACTGAAGATGATAAGTACTTGATCCTATACGCTTCAACCGGAACAGATGGATATGAAGTGTACTACATGGATCTTGAGAACAGAGCAGCCGGATTTACAGCGTTGTTCACGGGCTTTGAAAACAAAAGCTCTGTTGTTGAGCACATCGATGGGAGGTTTGTTGTGCAGACCGACATTGGCGCGTCTAAGTATAGACTCGTATCAATTGACCCTGCCAATCCTGATCAAGCCAATTGGGTTGAGATCTTGCCTGAAACAGAACACCTCTTGGAGTCTGTAACGAACGCTGGAGGGAAGTTCTTCGCCACCTATCTTGAGAATGCGAATAGCAAAGTATATAAATTGGACCATGATGGTGCAAACAAAGTAGCCATCGCTATGCCAGACGCAACAGGGTCAGCATACGGATTCGGAGGGGAAGAAGAAGACGAAACTGTTTTTTACACGTTTACTTCGTTCACATACCCTTCTACTATTTTCGAAATGAACATTGAGACCGGTGAGTCTGAATTGTATTACGCGCCAGAATTGGAATTTGATCCAATGGCGTTCGAATCAAAAGAGATTTTCTATAAGAGTAAAGATGGAACCGAAGTATCACTCTTCATCGTCCACAAAAAAGGATTGAAACTTGACGGAACAAATCCGACGTTGCTCTACGGCTATGGTGGATTTAATGTCTCTTTAACTCCAAGCTTTAGCACAAGCAACATCATCCTTCTTGAGAACGACGGTGTATACGCCATGGCCAACCTCAGAGGTGGCGGTGAATATGGAGAAGAGTGGCACAAGGCAGGTATGTTGACTAAAAAGCAGAATGTATTTGATGATTTCATTGCCGCGGCTGAATACCTCATTGCTGAAGGCTATACCAGTTCAGAGAAGCTAGGTATTGCTGGTGGTTCAAATGGTGGACTGTTGGTAGGTGCGTGCATGGCGCAGCGTCCAGAATTGTTTAAAGTAGCATTCCCTGCGGTAGGAGTAATGGACATGCTTCGCTACCACAAGTTCACCGTTGGGTGGGGCTGGGTTCCGGAGTATGGAAACGCAGACAGCAGTAAAGTTGATTTTGACAACTTGTATGGCTACTCTCCAGTGCACAACCTGAAAGATGGAACTGCTTACCCAGCAACCATGATCACAACGGCTGATCATGATGACCGTGTTGTACCAGCGCATAGCTTCAAGTTTGCAGCGCGATTGCAGGCGGCTCATTCTGGTGATGCTCCGGTGCTCATTCGCATTGAGGAGCGCGCAGGACATGGTGCAGGGAAACCAACATCGAAAGTGATTGATGAACAAGCAGACAAGTGGGCATTCATGTTTATGAACATGGGAGTGAAGCCACAGTACTAAATAATTCAATAAAAAATTTGAAAGGGCTCACTTCGGTGGGCCTTTTTTATGCGCTAAAGCGAAGGAGAATTATTCTACGTCAGAAGTGATGGTCAGTTCCAGAGGGTCTTCTTGTCCTTCAAGGAACAAGGTCACTTTCCTAGAAATGATGCCGTTCAATCCGGAGGGGTCAAACTGCACATTGATTTCTGTTGATTCTCCCGGAGCAAGCTTATTGCTTGTCAACACAGGAACGGTGCAGCTGCATGAGCTAGCAATTGAATCAATGCGAATGGTGTCTGTTCCTGAATTGGTCAGAACAAAGGTGGTACTGATCGGACTGTTTTTCGAAATAGTTCCGAAATCATGCACGAGTTCATTGAATGAACTCGCAACAAATAAACTGTCAGGCATTCCTTTTTGAACACTTTGGATCTCAATCTTCCGCTCCAAACGTGCTCCTCTAGAAAAGATAGATTCCTGCTCGTCTTCAATGGCATCAGAAACAGATTGATTGGCCTCGTATTCACCAAATGGCACTTCTGTGAAGCTCAATGTAGCGTGGTTTTTAGCAGTTCCATTCACATAGGAGCGAAAAGCACCTTCTTGGGCATCATTCATGGAATTGACCAAAGAAGCAATTCGTCTTCGGGTCAAATTGACGTTGTAATCGCTTTTCGCTCTAGGCGAAGCAAATCCTTTGATTGTCAAGTTGATTGAGTATCCTTTCTCCAGCTCTTTCAGCAGCAAGTCAGAAAAGAGTGCGAGGTCATTGAAGCCTTTTTCAACGAAAAAGGTGTAGAAATCTTCCACATCAAATTCGGACTCTTCTTTCGTTTCTCCTTTTAATCCTTTTCCATTTTCACGCAAATACGTTGGACGAAGCTTTTGGTAGCTAGCGAAACAGTCTTCATAACTCCGCTGGGTGGTTGTGTCGCGTGAATTGGGATTTGGTTCATCATTGTGGAAGTACAAAGTCACCGGTAAATACGTGTTCAATTCTTCCAGCGTAGCATAAACATCTTTTTCTTCAGTGCGAAGGGAGTCTTTGTATTGGACAAAGAAAAGGTCAGTGCAACAGAAGTTGTTCGGTTCGTCTGCCGCACTTCTATTGCTTGCGAGAAAGGCGCCTCCAGCCTCTGGGAAGTAGCGGTAGTAAATGTCGTTGTAAGATGAATTTATAGGGTAGCCTAAGTTTTCTGGGAGGTCAAAACTTCTCGGATATCCTTTGCTTCTGAAGACATCAAAACCACCAAAGCCTTCATGCCACGTACTACTGAAATAAAGATGCTTCCCGTCAAAGAATGGCGCCAGCTCATCATCAGCAGTGTTTACGTTGTCGCCCGCGTTGGCAGGGGCTTGCCAGTCACCATTGGGCTGTCTGAATGACCACCAAATGTCCATTCCTCCTCTGGTACCTGGGCGGTTAGAAGCATATAAAAGCACTTCTTGTCCGCCATGAACACCAATCCAAGGAGTGGTGCAGTTGTAGCCAGATTTGTTAATGATTGAAATTGAGCTCGGCGCCTTAATCACACCGTCAACCACTTCGGCCTCCATGATTCTGCAGGTAGAGTCAGGACATTCAACGAAATAGGCATAGTCTCCATTCGGTGAGAATACGAGGTCTCCTGAAGGGATTCCTGGTTTATGCCAAATGGGATCGTAGGTGGCGTCAAGGAAGAAACTACTGTCTGATTGATTGGCTAAATAAGGAGCAAAGTCTGGACGATTGGAAGTAAAGTAGAGCGCACTGTCTTTGTAGAGTGGAGCAAATTCGCCTTCGGAAGTATTTACATCGCCATCCAATTCGGCAATGGAAATTTGGGAGTCATTCCTTCTAGCGTTAATGGCAAATTCGCACGCCTTCACTTCTTGAATACTTTTTTTGTATTCATATCCGTCTTTATCCCTTTTAACCCGCTTGCTGTACTTCTTGAAATTCCGTAAAGCCTTGCTGTACTCGCCATTGATTTTTTGCATTTGAGCTAGGTAGAACTGTCCTTTCGGATAGAGTCTTCCCTTGTCTTTGTCATAAGCCCTTTCATAAAGCGCTTCGGCCTTTGAGTAATTCCGCGTTAATCGCATTGCATTGGCGTAGCTGACGGTAATTTCAAAAGTAAGTGAGTCCAGAGCGTATGCTTCACCGTAGTATTGGGCTGCTGCGGCATACTCTTGATTCGCTTCAGCTTCTTCGCCCAAAGACAGCCATTGCTTAATGGATTGCGCTGATGCAATGAAGTTAATGGTAAGAAGGAACAAGACGATTAGTGATCTTCGCATAGCAAGCCAAAAAGTAGGCAAAATCTATAAGAATAAGGGCGAAGAACAACTACAAAAAGATGCTTCCAATTGGTCCTAGACTACATCAGGGTTAATGAATACATACGATAGGAAGGAATAATGCAACACATCATTCAGATAATCCATTGATTCATACGAATTGTCTTTGATGTTTATCAGCACCTGAGAATCATTCTCATTTGCGATTCGAAATTGCTTTTTTGAATGATTCAGCCCAAACCAACTGGATTCTGTTACTTCAATGATGTCATTTACGAAGAGCACACGATTTGTTTTTGTTTTGAACCTGGTTGCTTCATCTATATTCGTAAAAGGGAGGTTGATGCCGTCCCACCAAAATAGATCTTTGCTGAAAAAGGCTGTATCATTTTCCAGTCTTCTGTAGCCCATTATTTGATGACCAATCCTGAGACGCTGCAAGGAGGCAATGATGTTTGGGTTGTGATGCATGTTATACTAACAAAGTGAAGGTGGTTTTGTTGGGAGGGGATTTAGGAAAGGGATGTTAGTTTGGCGATCAATATTGATTTCAAAAGCTTTTTTGAAAGGCCGTAGGGTCAGCCATTTATGTCTGGCCACTCGATTGTTTCTGACCGTACGATTAGGTCTTGCCACACATTTACCCCTGACTATGAGGTGGCATCAACAATTCTCAATTTGGACTCTACCTTTATATAGGAATAAGATTAGCCCTTTCCCCAAAGCGAAGTTCGGCACAAAAACAA
>JBLIGQ010000049.1:0-20039 GCA_047636995.1 Flavobacteriales bacterium
CACGAAATAAATTCAGGCGAAGAATACGATGAGATTATGAAGGACATCTATCAAGAAAGAAGAGAATCATTAGAGCTTTTGTTTAAAAAACATGAAGGTTTGAAAACTGTTATTGTTAGTCTGTGCACGTGTTAATGAAAAAACGGGCTACAACAATTAAGCTCTAACGAAGCGCGGTAGGGCGGGTTCTTTGGATCAGATGTCGCACTCTTCCTGTGTGAGCGGAAAATACCTGTTAGCTTTGGGGATTCAATAGAGTTCTTCTTCCTGGCAGAAGTTAAGTTGTTGTTTTGTTGCGAATGGAGGAGGAGAATAGGCCGTTTTTCTTCGCATTGAGATCCCTTCAATCGAATAAAAAAGCAAGACGCAGACGAAGCCAGGGGTTTTTGGGCGTTTTTTTTGGCTGTAGGATATAGCAATCCTTCAGCCGCATTTTGGATAAGCGGTAGCGTTGGAGTCAGCCTACAGAAAATAAATTACTCCCAGTAATCCTGCTGTTCCAAGCACAATAGTGTAGGGCAGGGCCATCTTCACCATTTTCCCATAGGACAGACCAATTAACGGTGCTAATGAGGAAGTCAATAAGAATAGAAAGGCAGCTTGTCCATTTGGAGTCGCTACACTCGGTAAATTAGTTCCAGTATTGATTGCGATGGCTAATTTTTCAAAATGAGCTCTGTCAATTTCCCCATTTTGATAAGCATTGTCAACTTCTCCAATGTAAACGGTTGCTACAAATACATTATCGCTAATGGCAGATAAAACACCATTTGCGATATAAAATAAACTTGGTTGATCATCTAGGTCTTGCTGCAAAGCCCATTCAATTATTGGAGAGAACAAATGCTGATCATGGATCAGGGCAACAATTACAAAAAACACAACCAATAGGCCTGTAAATGGCAACGCTTCTTCAAAAGCATGTCCTAACGAATGTTCATCAGTAATGCCAATGAGCGCAGTCTGAAATATGATCAATCCCAATCCAATAAAGCCCACTGGGGCGATGTGCAAGGCTAGACTAATGATTAACAAAATTGCTGCTGCGCCCTGAACCCACAAAGCGTATTTTTCTATTGGCTTTCTTTTAGCATCTTCTTCTTCAATGTATTCACCAATGATATTTCGTGCAGCAATGGGCATTTTCGCCCCGAAATCGAACCATCCTGTTAATTCTAGTAGGGCAGTTGTAGCCAAGCCACAAAAAAATACGGGGATAGTAATGGGTGCCATTCTGAAGAAAAACTCAGCGAAATCCCACCCTATTCGTTCACCAATAAGTAAGTTTTGAGGTTCTCCAACTAGGGTGCAAACACCTCCAAGAGCCGTACCTACCGCACCATGCATAATGAGACTTCTTAAGAAGCTTCTAAATTGAACCAAGGTGTCTCCGCTTAATTCATCTTTATCTAAGATATTGTTGTCGTTGTAATCTTTTATTCCAGAATGAATTTTGTGATACACCCCATAAAAGCCCACAGACACACTTATTAAAACGGCCATTACCGTCAGTGCATCTAAAAAAGCAGACAAGATTGCAGACAGAGAAACGAAAAGAAGGGAGAGGAGAAGTTTGGATTTTATTTTGGTAAAAACCTTGCTAAAAACATACATGAGCAAGGGTTTCATGAAATAAATCCCAGCAACCATGAAAACCAAAAGTAAAATCACTTCCAAGTTTTGACTGACCTCTTTGTAAGCTGTTTCGGGGGTTGTTAGGCCTAGAAGTAAAGCTTGAATGGCTAGCAGACCACCAGACTGAAGCGGGTAGCACTGCAGGGCCATGGCAAGAGTGAAAATGAATTCCCCTATGAATAGCCATGCCGTTACTGCAGGCCCTAACACGAAAAAGCAAATGACATTTATAATCAGAAAACTGATTATTGTGGTTTTAAACCATTTTGGACTTTTTCCTAAAAAATTATTCAACATAAGTTCCTCACTTTAATCTTCCATGACGCTATTAAATCTCGTTAAAAGGCTGCTGCATGCTGCAGGTGGTTCTGCTTTCTCCTAGTTTTCAACGCCTGTTAACTGATTGTTGGGGTAAATAATGATTCTAAGGATGCAAATGTAGGGTCCATGATTTATAAGTTTTTATTTATGTTTATTATGTATTGCATAAGCGTACCCTATGTGTAGAAGTCCTAAAAGGATTCTGATCGCGTAATTTCTTCGTTCCTGATTTTCAAAAATGATTTAAATTCTAAACTAGATTATGGCGAACTATTCGAATGGTAACCGAGTCTATCTGGGTTCTATCGCATCTGGACCGATTTATTATAATTAACGACTAAAGCGAAAAATAAAGGCTTAATTCAGGAGGGAATAGTGATGATTGTTCTTGTTCTGTGAGGGGAGAACCTTAGATGGTGCCATCCAACCGAAAAGGTGACGGAATTGGAAGGTTAGTTTCTTAACCGCGCCATGGGAATGTTAGGAACATTGGTTTTTGAGCAACCCAATGGGTCAGGCAGCAAGATGAGCACTACTTCTTTTTCTATCTTTTGAAGGTAAAAGACCGTTCAGCTCAAAACAGGGTCTTTACGGCAACCGGTCGTATGTTTGAATGGGGCTAATCAATCATAAAAGTACATATGTATATAAATAGGCGAGTGTCTTTTGTGCTTTCTTTGATTCTAGGGTCTTGTAAGGAGCTTGAACCAGAGTCTACTATTTTAGAAAATGTACTTCAAGAAATTGACTCAACTTCCTCTGTTATGGAAGCCCACACTGCAGCCGATTCGAAAACGCTTTCCGCAGCCGATTCTGTAGTTTAATTAAATAGTTATAAAAAAGTATCTAAGCTGAACAATTGGTATTACACTATGCGCTCAGATTCTATGGAATATACCTGCATAGAGTTAACTAGAACTGACGCAGGATTGTTGGCATTTGGTGCATTTCGAACATTATCTGATGCCAATCCAGAACACGACCTTACAATGATTGTTCAGGATAGCATCTATATGGCTCAATCAGAATGGTTTCTTTGCGAGAACACTATCTTCAGCTACAAGTTTCATTTTGCATTTGATGCTTTTGAAATGTTTAGTGATTTAAGTATGATATCAATTGGATATCCTGGTTGGATTTTTTCTGGTGAACAGAAATATATGATTGAATTTAATGCAACTAATTTTAGTGAAATAATCTCAGATTTAATTCTATCCGATAGTGACACCAGGAAAGTAGACAGTAATTGGTTTATCTCTCAAGGGGTTGAAGGAATGGGGTTAGAATTCAAAAAGAATAAGCCGCACTCTAAGTGAAAAGGCTTGTCAATCTCTACAACAGCTGAAAGATGAACATTACATTAATCCTCATAAAAATTAGTGACAAGAGTCAAGTTCTAACCTTGTTCAAAGAGGCTGCTGAAAAAATAGCGAAGAAAAATATTGACCATTGGCAGTACTGGAAAAATCCGCCAACAGAAAAGATAGAATGGGTAGAGGAGGGGATTTCCAACAATGAATTTTTCTTCGTTCAAGATCCGCATCAACAAACCATAGGTATGGTGAGGATTCTAGAGGAGGATATTCTGTATTGGGGAAAACAAACAGCTAAAGCCAAATACATTCACTCATTGGTTGTAATAGAAGCATTTGAAGGGAGGGCAATCGGGAAAATGATTCTTCAAAAAATTGAAAAGGACGCGCTCAAAAATGGCTACACCTATTTAAGGTTAGACTCGGATGCTAAAAACCCAAAACTCTGCCGCTATTATGTAAACCAAGGGTTTGAAAAAGTTGGAATAAAAACATTGCCCTTGTCTGCTTACAACCTCTATCAAAAGCGCATCCTATAAAACGACAGCTAAGGATCTGTAGGATGTCATTTTCGTTCGGCTCGGATCGAAATTGATAGGAAACAGTAACAAGCTTATAAATGATTTGACTTTCAAAGAGCGGATATCGTGAGCGCATCAGAGAAGTCATTGGTCCTATAAGACACAGCGTGATTTTCAACTTAACCTAAATCACATTGATGAAGAAGCCCAGCTCTCCATGCAATAATAGAACGGTCACAACGTTTGAATAAACGCCTGTTTTAATAGCATTTATTTTTTGTTAGCAGTAGTTCTTGAGTATGTCCAATTTCTTTGCTTTTCAGGATAAACCATTTTTATTGAATCCTTTGATTTATTCATTAGATACTTGGTTTCATTATAGAATGGACCATTTGCAAATATTGTATCCCCATGTATTCCATATTTATGAGTAAGTGTCATATATTCTGCTCCTCCTTCTATAGCTCCTGTAGGAGCAATTATTTCCATTGTTCCGTTATGCTTTAAAGTAATTGAACCTTTATTTCTGCCGATATCAATCCCCGTTACCTGCCTTATTACAGTATACTTAGCGTCAAAATGTTTGCCTGAAGTAATTTTGGTGTCGTGAGTCTTTGTTTTCATTACACTACATGACATTAGCTCCAGTATAGTTACGACAAGTATTATTTTCCAAGATAAATTCATATTACTGCTAACAATCAAGTATGTAGATAAAGCGCAGCTTTTCTCCGTTCCAACATTTGATGGATTTGATATCACTTGACCATCTTGTATTGGGTTGATCAACAGCGATTCTTCCAGTATGCAGCCTATTGCTTCCTCGCGTTCTATTTCGTGTAATCAATAAGCCCTCTTCTTTCATAAAACGATGAACCATGTACTTGGAAACATGCATGTCATGATCTCGCTTGAGAATCGCTCTTACGCGAGGAGTGCCATAAGTCGCCTTTTTCTCAGTAATCTCTAGTATACTTGACTTAACTTCTTCCGTGAGCTGTTTACGAAGTGTTCGCTTTCTAGCTGGATAGGTTTTTGGTTTGTAATACACCGTTGATTTGGGTACGCCTAATGCTCTGATTATCCGATTGATGCTCATTTCGAACTCCCTGGATAACGATTCAACTTCTTGTTTCGTTGTTGATCCATTTCGAGCTTTTTTTTTAGAATCTTGATGTCCAGAGTTGATTCTCCCAATGCCTTTTTTAGCTCATCATTTTCTCTCCGAAGCATTTCTATTTCAGCCTTCGAATGTAACTCTCCATCATTTTTAATGCTCATAATTGCTCCTGTTTTAGCGTCTGTTCGCCATTTATACAACTGACTTGAAATCAATCCATGTCGTCTACAAAACTCAGGACAAGATAAGCCAGAAGATTCCCATTCTTCAACTATTGATGCCTTTTGAACTGAGGAGAGGACTCTTCTTCCTCCCGAGGTGACTCTTGCGTTCTTTAATAATTTTTAAAATCTGAGGGAAGCAAGGCTAAGTAGAAATACTTCCCGCTAATATTCCAAGCTTCTAACCGTATACAACATCGTCACAACAACTCCTTCGCCCTTCTCCAGACGAACAGTCAACAGCTGTCTTTCGTCTTGTACCTCAAAATTAAAGGGAGAGGCAAGTAGGTTCACGCCGCTGTGTTTCCTCAGTCTGATGCCTTGCCCTGAAATAATGTCTTTATTGGGAGTGAATGCTTCTTCAGGAAGGTGTTCCGTGATAATTACATAGTTGAATGCAGTTAACTTTTGTGCGATGCGCTGCACTTCCGCATTCGATAAATGCTGAAGAACTTGCCTTACAATAGCACAATCTCCAGAAGGTAAATTGTCTGTAGCCAAATCTAAACAGAGGAATGTGAGGTTTTCTGCTTTAAAATTTTCCTGATTTCGCGCTATAAGTTCCGGCACAATATCCACAGCCACATAATTCTTCGTGTACTTTACCAGTTCTTTGCCCACATTAAAATCGCCACAACCTAAATCACAAACAACAAGGGGAGGGGCGAAGGAGGATAGAAAGGTGGTCAATACTTCGATGTAAGGAACTACAAGCTCAGGGAGATGTGATCCTTCGCCTGAATAAAAATCAGCAAGCGCTCCACCCCAAAGATGGTCTTTATAGACCTGCTCCATAGCATTCTTTGTGGGCCAAGGCTGTTTAACTGCTTTCGCTTCCTTCATGGTCCTAAATATGAGCGCTCAAGATACACGATGAACGCATAATTTTGTGCACTACTCCAAAAGAAAATGGGTGCTTTTGCTACCTTCACTTTTAAATGATATTCAAAGTAAATTAGCGGAATTATTTGAAGACTAAAAGAAGGATGTCTTGATTGAAATTCACCTTGAACATAAGCTAACTTTCCACAGAGAATTGACCACATCACAACGCTCAATGCCTCGCGTTTTTGCAGCAGAGGAGAAGAACGTGAAGGACGATCAAAAAAACGAAACCAAAAACCAATGCACACCTTTATACACTACTTTCTGCACTTTGGTTTTACGTTTTTCATTGCGTTTATATTTTTTAGAAAAGATTGGAAGAAGGTGTATTTCATATTGTTAGCTACCATGTTGGTTGATGCAGACCACCTGATAGCCGATCCAATTTTTCAAGCAAACAGGTGCAGCATTAATTTCCATGTTTTGCATACCTATTACGCAATGATCGCCTATGTTGCATTGCTTTTTTTTAGGAAACCATTCAATATAATTGGCATCGGACTGCTGTTTCACATGGCAACAGATCTGATTGATTGTCTCATGATGTATTCAAACTGTAAATCGTGTTTTTCAGATGCCCCAGCCATCGAATTATTAGAAGCTGTTTCTAAGCTTTTCGGAATTTAATTTTGGGGCAAAGCCGAAAAGCAACAAAGGATACCATTAAGACCGAACGTTTCCCGTATCATTAAACGCTTCCGGATTTACAATTTGAAGAGGTTAAAAGTAGGACGTCGAAATTGATTACTTGGAGGTCAGCTCAAGGACTAACCCAGTTAATAGATAGATTGAAGTAGGCGGGATTGGTAAAGTTGGCCTCGGCCAAGAACGGTGTGTCATCTCCAAATGGGCGAAAGAAATCTCCTCTATCTAAGTCAAAGGCCCAATTGTACCGGTAGCCCGCTTGTGCAGAGAGCCAAATTTGAGAACTGAGCGCGTACTCCCATGTAATGCGAAATCTCAGCTCTGATCTTCTAAGTTCTAGATCATTGAAGGGCAGGTCATAGCGATTTTCATCATTGCTAATGCGGTAGGTGTTGCCCTCTATTTCCCATCCAAGTAATAAAATGTTTTTGGAATTCAGATTTCTACGGTAATTGAAGCGTGCAGGGAGCAACATCTCAAGTCCCCATTTTTTGTTTTGGGCAGTATAAAGCATATAATATACAGGCACATAATTCAGTGCCCCGCCAAGATAAGTTCTACTGAGACCAAAGCCCCATATCTTTCTGTCGTTTGCTTTTATTCCATAAATCAGTGCCCCCGTAAAACGAGTGTAGCTGAGAGACTGCATGTTTGAAATTGAATAATCGCCGTTCAGATTCGCTCCGAACTGCGCTAGTATGTAATGCTTTCGATTCAGCGGCTTGAATGCCGTTGCTGTGAAGCCCATCGTCCGCAAGCCATTGTTGTCTAAGGCTTGGCTTAATGGTGAGCTGGCATCTGCGGCCAGATTGGAAAACGAATACCTCGTTTCAGCATAATTCACCCCCAAGTTGAGTAGAAAGGAATTTTTTGAATACACTGGGTAATTGAGGGCAAAACGGGCACCATGTGCATTGTCTATTCCATTTTCTGTGGCCTCCTGTGTGGGGGCAAATGGTTGTGGCTCCAAAGAATGACCTGTTTGAAAATCATAGCCAACTGAAAAAAGCTTAATGGGAACCTGGCCTACAATACGCGAAGAACAAAAAGCTTTATTTTCAGCAGTTTGTATCAAGTTTGAGTAATCAACATCACTGTCATCGTCTTCCTCTTCAATGGGAGAGTCTGTTTGTGCCAGTGCGCTTGCGGGTAGAATGAAACAAGCAAGTAAAAGAGTCCAAAAAGATTTTGACATGGCGCTAATTTAGTTGTTTTTCATTCGTACCCATGTGTCTGTTCGGCCTATAAGGCCAAAGGGATCAAGTGACCCACGGACTTCAAGTTTGTTTTTGTTCAGCATCTCTATAGTGCAATAGTATGTGCTGCCTGCCTTAGGGTCGTAGATGGTTCCGTCAACCCATTCATTATCTTCAAAAACGAAATCCCTCAAATTCAGCATGTTCATAATTGGGGTGCCTTCAGGATCTTTCTTCGGATTTCCGGCCTCATCATTGGGCTCTTTAAGCCAAACGACTTTTCCATGGTAAATGTCTTTGCCTTTTTCCTTGAAAATCTTAATGTAAGCATTGCCCTCACTTGGCATCCAAACACCAATAATGTCTTTGGCTTCATGTTTTTCTTCCAATACAAGATTTGAGCTGAACGCAGTGGTCATTGCAAGCAATGCAAATACTAAGGTTAGTTTTCCAAGTTTAATCATCTCAGTTGGTTTTGTTTAATCCAAAAATAGGTGTCAATGACGTAAATTGCAAAAGTGTTTTTGTTATGCTGTAGTTTGCAACAAGAGTTGTGTTATTGAGTTTCTAGATAACAAAAAAAAGCTCATTTCCGCTCATGCTAAACAATCTATGAGATTAATTGTTCTCGAGCCCGATGTTAATGGGTGTAATTTGACTTCATTTGGACCGCTATCATGCTATAAAAACGCCTGCTTATCGCGGCTGTCCCGAACAAGAAAATGAGGGCTTTCCTTCAACGTTATTCTATGCATGCATCTGATCAATCAAAACCGTCAAAACAGAAGAATCATTGCATTTGAGTAATTCACAAACTTTCCATATTTCTCACAAAAGAAACCAGGATCTTGGCTTGAGCTTTCCGATGTTCAATAAGCTGCAATTGAGATGGGGCTCAAGCAAAATTTTATCCAACAATGACAGTCTTGATAAAGAAATGACTTCAAAAAGACAGGTTTATCAGGGAAGTACAGAAGGATTTCCAAATCTACTGGAATCGAGCTGAAGGGGCGGATGGGGAATTTAGTTGGACATAAATTGATAAAAACGGAATTGAATTTGAGCGGAAAGGCTCGATTCATGTTATCTTGGGAAGAAAGAAAATAAAATGCCCATTCTAGTTTAAAACCTAGTATGCAGTGGCTAACATAAAACCTTAAGAATAGTGAAGCTTAGTTTAGCTTAAAAGGTGTGTTTAATTTTAAAAAGGACAAAATGAGAACAATAACTTTCTTTCTTTTACTGTTGGCTTCTAGTCCACTATTTGGTCAATCATCTGACACTACTTTTTTTCCTCAGTTTGTTGCATATTCTCAAAACCCAATCATTGATTGGAATGACTTTATTGTAGGTTCATGGGCTGACCCAACGGTGTTAAAAGTAGACGATGAATACATTATGTACGCGTCAGCAATGCACGGAGGAATCTCTACTCCCCAGCCCATTGGCATTTATAGATTTACCTCTCTAGATGGATATTCATGGGATATGGCTCCTGAAACACCTGTTTTTGAGCCAGTTGAGGGAACGTTTTATGAGGGTGGAATAGAAACACCGAATGTGGTTTTCTTTAATGGAGTTTATCACATGTACAATTCGGTCTACCTAGAGAACATCCCCGCACTTTTTAAAATATCACATGCTACTTCACCAGATGGGATCAACTGGACCATGGATAACACACCTGTGCTCGTTCCAGATCCAGAAGTAGATTGGATGAGCGACATTATTGCAGAACCTGGTGCATTGGTTAAAAATGACACACTCTACCTATTCTATACAGGAATTTCAAATAGTGGAGCTGTAAGCATCGGACTTGTCCGCAGTCTTGATGGAAGTTCATTCATTGATACAACGCAAGCGGTCACTATTCCTTCAGAAGTCTATCCTGATGATGAAGGATATTTAGGATTGAGCACGCCTGATGCAACGTTGGTTGGAGATACCATCTATCTTTTCACTGATCTTGTGCGAACAGATACACATACCTACTGGAATCAAGTTGGCCTTCACCAATTCAAGTCGTATGGCGACATTAATCAATGGTACCATGATACTACGTCCATTCACATGAGCAGCGATTTTGATTGGACTGACGGTAATTATTTATCTCAGCTACTGGGTGCAACTCCTTTAATGGATGATGATCGACTTAGATTATGGTATTGGGGGTATGATTTGGCTGAAATTAGTGGCGCAGACACAACATACAATGTCCAATTGTTTGGGTCTGACCTTTATCCTGACCCGGGTCACTGGGGAATTGGGACTTCAGAATACCTCTTCGAAAATACAACGGTCATTTCTGAAGAGGATGAAATTGATTCTAACATTACCATAACGTACGCTCAAAATAGAGGCGCTATTCAGGTTAATAATACTTTACCCGCTACAATCAACATCTATTCAATTAGCGGGCAGTTGCTTTATCAAAATTCGTTCAAGAATACACTCAACTTCAACATAGATTACAATGGACTTATTCTCATAAATGTCACCAATAACGACTCTGAGGTGACAAAGAAATACATTTCATCCAAGTAAGGTCGCTCTCTTGAAAATCAAGAAATATGAAGATGCTAATTGTATTCGCCTTCGGGCTAAGTGCACTAATAACCAACAGTCAAACATATCCTTCCTTCGGCCCAGAAATAGACGTAACAATTATTGGATTTGAAGCCTTTGATGCAATGGAGCCTTTTATTTCTGCTGATGGGAACTATTTGTTCTTCAACAACCTAAATGATGGTGTAAATACGAAGCTTTATTATGCGTCTAAAGTAAATGACTCCACCTTCAATTACATCGATGAATTAAATGGTCCAAATCAATTGGAAGCGCCTCAATTGGATGCTGTAGCAGACATGGATTCGATCAATAATTTCTATTGGACTTCAACAAGGGATTATCCTGCTGAACTCAATAACCTATTTCACGGCACTCTTGATGAAGGAGATGTTACTGATATAGGAAGGGTGTATGGAGATTTTAATATGGGCATTCCCGGCTGGTTAGTGATGGATCATGGAATTAGTTGGGATGGAGCGCTTCTCTATTTCAACAATGCGAGATTTGATAGCGATAACTGTTTAGGTCCTTGTGAAACAAATATGGGAATTGCTCAGAAAGTGAATGATTCTACATTTAATGTAATTCCTGATTCTGATTTGATCTTAGAAACAATTACTGATAACGATTACAACTATTATGCTCCATGCATTTCAATAGATAATTTAGAATTGTATTATACGAGGTATCTAAATGATACAATCACTTCAGGTACCCTGTTTGAAATATGTGTAGCTGTTAGAGATACGCCAACAGCTGCTTTTTCTGAACCTTTAGTGCTCTTCTCTGAGCTAATTTCAGACTTAATTGAAGCACCAACATTAACCGCTGATAAGCAAGTAATATACTACCATAGGATGATTCCTGGATCTCACAAAATAGTCATGAGATACAGAGATGTTCCTTTGAATATAGTCCCATCTGCAGAAAAGGGAGCGTTTACCATTTATCCAAATCCGGTAAAAACACAGCTCAATATAAAAACAGATTCAAATTACCGGGACATAAAATTATCAGTCGTCACCTTGCTTGGTGAAACCATTAGTACTGTTTCGAATACAACAGAAATCGACATAAATGCCCTTGCTCGTGGTTCATATTTCCTCAAATGTGAAATGGATGGCAAAACGAGATTGGAGAAATTTATAAAAATGGAATAGCAAGCGGAATCAAAGGGCTTCGCTTTGCCATGAAAATAATCTTGCTGCGTTAGAATTAAGAAAAATAAACGATCATACTTTTCCGTAAAACCCGCCAAAAACTGCTGACTGAAAGTAAGTTCGGCTCTATTCCAAATGGAAGGGCGTGAACGATAGCGGTGACTGAGAGGGGCGAAGTCTCTTTGAATTGACACCGTAAGGCAAAGACACTTGATTTCAGAATAAAGGAGAACTGAAAAAGTAACGAAGATCAAGTGAGAAACCCAATCACAACTGACCATTAAGCAACGATTCTTTTCTACCTTTTGGCCTTTTAAGGACGAACGATCTGCATCGGGATTAAAACACCCCGCAGCCGCACGTTTTCAGAGAGATAGGCACAATGTAACAATACGTTTTGTTGCACTACTATGATGTAGAGAACAGGCCGGTCTAAAGGTGAAAATTATGGAAGACAATAAAATGCTGAATTACCTCAAAGATGTTTTAGAAAATTTGCCAACGGGTTGGTTGAATCTAACAACACATAGACTAGATGTTTATGATGAGAAATTGGCGAAAACCCAATTTTTAGATCAGTTTGAGGCCTTATATAATGCCTCTAATTCAGAAGCTTCAGCGTTAAGTGAGTTGCCTACCGCGTTCGATTACATTCGATTAGGTCATCCGTTGTCTTGTATCCTCGAATGGGCAATTGCAAATTTGAATAAACTACCCGCAAATAATGTAATCAGCTTTTCATCAAAGACGGTTCCCATTCTAGCCATTCTAAGAAAAAATTTATTAGCGCATAAAAGCACTCAAATCGTTTATAAGAACGAATTACCTGCGTTTTTTGATGTTGATGTACTCAAGGCAGTTTATGGTTACAACTTCCATGTAAAGAAGGTTGAGTCTGTAGAAGCCATTCCCGAATTCAGCGGAACGACCATTTTCATTTCACAAGAAGGTGAAATTTTCAATGTTAATTTAACGCCGAACATTGACTTTTTGGTCAGCATTCACGCGCATTTTGGAAGTGTTTTAATGGTGAATGGGGAACAAAATGAAAGTTACGTCTCTGAAATTCAGCATGTCAGAAGAAGAGAAACAATAGCAATGACGCCAGTGAATTCTCTTGCAGCGTTAAAGGTTCTAACAGCTAATTCTGCTTTTGAAATTCAGAAAAGTACTGCGGAAGCAAATAAAGCAAGTGTCATAAATTCAATTCAAGAGATTACGGGTTCAAATACAAAGGCGCTCGTTGGCTCCAGTGGACTGTCTGTTCAATATGCAATTATGATGGGGCTCATTCATGATGCAGTTGAAAATCACAAAGGAAAAGAGATCAAAATTATTGTTCCTCCAAATTGTTACGGCGGAACAAATGACCAGGCAAGACGAGTTGCTGCTTGCATTCACAATGTTGAAGTGTTGGATTTACCAGTTGATGGCGGCAACGATATGGTTCAAGGAATTGAGCTCGTTTTAGCTAAAACGGCGAATGAAGATGCGGTTGCTCTAATCATTGCTGAAATCCCTACCAATCCGAGGGTTGAAGTTCCTGATCTTTTAAAGTTAAGAGATGTTTTGACCAAGGAGCGAAAAACGGCAGCGGGTGAGATCGCTGTTGATCCTGTCTTTATCTTGGATCAAACATTCTGTCCCAATGTGCACTTTTTGGGCGAAGGTGAAATACTCTCAACTATACGAACCATATCATATGCAAGTGGTTCGAAATTCCCGAGTGGAGGGCTTTGCACTTCTGGATACTGCATTGGGAACGAGAAAACGGTGGCTTTGATAGATAAGATAGAATTGCATCTAAATCTTTGTGACAACGAAGCTACGCATCTTCAATATGAACTATTAGCAAAACAATTGCCTTCAATGAACCAGAGAATTCATGAGGCCTACAAGAACACGCGGGCATTTGTGAATTTTGTTCATGAGGCTTTGCCTGCGGCGAAAATTAATTTTGTTTCTGAAGAGCTTGCGCAAGAAGGATTCACTCCATCTGTATTTTCATTAGATCTTCCTACGAAAGGGAATACAGATGAAGAAAGAGAGACGTACAAGCGGGAGTTAAATTATAAATTGATCAATTTAATGATCAATGAAATTCCCCACGAAAGTAAGTTTTGTGTGAGCTACGGGCAATTGAAGGGGTGTTATTGGACCATACCTGCAACATCTACTCAGGGAACTACGAAGGAGGGCGACAAAGATTACATCGTGCGTGTTGCACTGTCACCTAACATGGATTTCGAACTGCATAAAAAGGTCTTTTTAGATTTCGTGGCAAGCATTTGACCAATTAGGAAGATGCAACAAAAGTTTCTCCATGTCGAGAAGCTTTTGTTGGCTTCCAGATTTCTGTCCGTGCGAAAAAGGGATGGTCATATTTTGTCCACCCGATGGCATGCTCAGAAAAAAAAAATTGCTTTATGACTGCGATTGAATCTCTACCTCCAATTTAGCCAAGTCAGGAGTTTGCTCAACAAATTCTTCCATTACTTTGAAGAAGTTAAGAATATCAATTTTCTCATTGTTGGCATTAATCGTCACAAGGCGAACAAAAGTGTCACCGTTGAACGAACCAAACCCTACAACCGTAATCTGATGTTCGTAGAGTGCGGTGCATAGTGCAATTGGATCAATATTTTTATAATTGAAACAGATTGAGATTGATTCATCAAAGCTGTACAAAGTATAATCAGCATTGTGTCTGACATATTCTAGGGCGATATCTGCCAAATCAAATTGATGATCAACAATCTTCTCCAAACCAGTCGTACCTATAGATTTCCAGAGCGTCCAGAATTTTAGGGCGTCATTTCTTCGTCCGCATTGGAACGAAGTTTTTCCTAAATTGAAATCGTCACCATCTGTTTGGTAGAGGTAATCTGCTTCATTATTAAATGAATAGTGAAGGTTCTTTTTATCTTTAACTAGAATGATTGAACACGTTAAGGGCGTGCCCAGCATTTTGTGAGCGTTGTAACTGAATGAATCTGATCTTTCCATTCCTACAACAAGGTGTTTGTACTTGTCGCTGAAAAGAACACTGCCCATATAGGCGCCATCAATATGCAGCCAAAGCTTATACTTATCAGTGATATCGGCAATCTTATCAATTGGATCAAATGCACCGAGTACTGTTGTTCCCGCAGTGGCATTGACATAGGCAGGAATGAATCCGTCTTTTAGATCAACAATGATTTGCTTTTCTAATTCTTCGGGGCTCATTCGTCCTTTTGAGTCGGTTTTAATATTTCGAATGTTATTTATCCCGATTCCGGCAAAACTAGCATTCTTCACAGTTGAATAATGCGACTCTCTAGAAGTGTAGATAATCAGTGGTTTGGACATCCCCTCTGATCTACAATTCGAATCTTTGGCATCACGTCCCATAATAAGGGCCATGTAATTACTCATTGATCCTCCTGTAGGGAAGGTGCCATTGCTTTCAGAACCGTATCCGATTAGGTTGCAAGATTGTCTAATAATTTCTTGTTCAATACCAACTTGGGGGCCTGCAACCTTGTAGGTATACATGCTGTTATTGAGCAGAACAGCCAGTAAATCACCTAAAACTGCTTTGCCTTGTCTTCCTCCAAAGAGTTGATTGAAAAACAAGTTTGTCGCTGTTTTTGGTGTAGTAACAAGAATGTCTTTGAGGGCCAACTTAAATTCATCATCCACCATGGGAGATGCATTTAACGAGAGATCAACAGCATCGTATAACTCTCCCGAATCTATTCTATCAGCTACTGGATTCTTCTCTTCTTCATTTATTAAAACTTCAACAAGCTCATTGAATAAGGCTAAATCATGCTTAATATCAGACATCTAATTTTTATTTCTTAAAGTTCGTGTGCGATTTCGGGGACAGTATGATAGTCTAAATCCTTACTAATAAATTTTCTTGAGTCCTCATCAAACATGTTGCAAGTTCGAATTGGTTTTGCATAGAGGTGGAGAGACATGCTTCTTTTGTCAGAGAGGTTTTCTAAACTGTGAAAACCCATAGAATCAATCATGAATGTGATGTCGTTGGCGCTGGATATAGCTGTTTTTATAACAGAAAGTTCGCCCATCTCATTCTTCTGATAGATCGTCTCTCTAAATTCACCTTCGATAATTTTCACCCAACACCGTTCACCTCCGTGGTCGTGGATGGGGGTGGTTTGTCCTGGCTCCCAGCAAAGTAGGATCAATTCAAATTTTTCGTTATCGATGATACAATTTCGTGTGTACGAATCATTTGACCAAGAGCAATAGTCCTCAAAATCGCTAGTGAGCAATTTCATTGAACGTATTATGTTGTCAAACTTCGTCCTCTCTTCCTCAGATAGAGCAGTAACTAATTCGCTTAATGATTGATGTGTTGTGGGAGCTTTTTTGTTCGAAATCAAAATGATTTTATCGCTTTTTTTTGTTCATTAAATGCACAAATCCAAGGTCAATCCCCAAATCCACTAGGCTAGAATGATGTAATTACTTAGAACAACCTAGGATACAAATGTACATGATTTTGTGCGGTTTTCAGCTGTCTTTTGTAGTTAAATAATCATTTCCTGCATGAAAACTCTAGTTTTCACTCATTTTATATGCATTTGATACACAATTGGAAATCCATTATTTTGTAGTTTCTTGGGCTCTTTAACTTCCTAGTCATTCGAAATTGAATCTAAAATTTCACAGTTATGCAAGACCAAGATTTAATCATCAAAATAGCAGTTCTTTCGGTTTATGTGGGTATTTTATTTCTTATCGGAATTTTCGCTTCCAGACGAATAAAAAGCATGAGCGATTATTACGTCGGAGGAAAAAAGATGGGTTTTTGGGCCGTGGCTTTTTCAGCAAGAGCAACTGGTGAATCAGGCTGGTTACTTATTGGTCTTACAGGAATGGGCGCAATGGCGGGCTATTCAAGCTATTGGGTTGTTGTTGGTGAATTACTCGGAGTCTTTGTTTCATGGCAATTTATGGCGAAGCGATTCAAAAACAGATCTGATAATTACAAGGCTATAACCATCCCTGATTATCTTCAAAGTCATTTTAAATCAACTACTCATACACTCCGAATTATAGCTGCAGCAGTCTTGGTGGTTTTCATTGTGATTTATGTTGCTTCACAAATTGATGTCACTGGTATCGCGTTTCAGTCTATGCTTGGAATAGACTATAGACTGGGTGCATTAATTGGATTTTTAATTGTTCTCACCTACATTTTCATTGGCGGATTTGTTGCGGCAGTGTGGTCAGATTTGTTTCAAGGAGTACTCATGTTTTTAGGATTGGTGTTGCTTCCAATCGTTGTTTGGTTTTCTATGGATCATGGCACTGGTGTAACCGAAGGGCTCAATGCCATTGACCCAACGCTCACAAACTTACTAGGAAGAAGTGATGATGGTTTGATGAATCTGTTTACAATTTTAGGGTTCTCAATGATTGGATTGGGTTTCCTTGGTGCTCCTCAAGTGTATGTTCGATTTATGTCTATAAGCGACAAAAAGGAAATAGATAAAGGGAAATGGGTAGCAGTTGCTTTTACACTTCTAACTGATGCCGCTGCCGTGACCATTGGGATTCTAGCACGCATCTATTTCACAAGTGAAGGGCAGGATCCTGAAGAGATCCTTGGGAACAATGGCCAAGATGTATTGAGCATGGTTACAGAAACCTTCTTACCAACACTGCTAGTGGCTGTCTTTGTAGCAATCGTTTTATCAGCAATAATGTCTACTATTGACTCTCTATTAATCCTTGCCTCAAGCGCCATTACCCGTGATTTCTATCAGAAAATCTTTAGACCTCAACTTAAAGATGAAGATCTAACCAAGATTTCTAGAATTTCAACCATTATAATGGCGGTAACTGCCTTAATCATTGCAATGATCATGAACTATGTCTCTCCTGATCGGCAGATTTTCTGGGTGATTATTTTCGGGTGGTCAGGGATCGCGGCTACCTTTTGCCCTGTTATTATTCTTTCTCTTTTTTGGAAAGGCTATTCGGAAAAGGGAGCAATTGCTTCAATGATATCTGGATTTGTATCTGTAATACTCTTTAATTTTGTCATCCAAAAAATCCCTGTCATTGGTGATTACTTTGTAGCGCTTGAAGTGCTTACTCCCTCTTTCATCATTTCAATGATTGTTGGTGTAATTGTCTCTAAGATATACCCTCCAAGAGCTGAGGCAGTCAAGATGATAGAAGAGATTGATGCTAATGAGGTGTGATGAAGGGAGAATGAGGCACATCTTCCTTTTTGTTTTTCTAGCTGAGCGGTTGTGCAAGACAATGCTGAGGCAAACTTGAGGGAACAACCAAAAGGTGACCGGTCAATCCAAGGGAGCTACGCGCATTAATTTTCACGTGTCATGGTAACGCATGAAAAGACATACCAGTTCTCTAACACCGAACAGTGCTGTTCTAGTAGAGCACAGATAGGTCCAGAATCTCATGGGAATGGTGCTGACTTCTTTGGTCAATACTGCATTCAAAATGACACATTACATGCCATTTTTCATTTGTATAAGGTAAGTGCTGTGTTTTGTGCGAAGCATCCTGAACTCGATAAAGATCAACTCTGGCCAGTGGCTAAAACGGCCGAATTCAACGTAGATTTCTATTTAATGAATAAAGATTCGACCGTTCAATTGTCTGCTCAGAATGAAGTGTTCTTTGGCTTGAAATCAGATTCATTGTGGCATCTGCCTTAGAACTTGAAGAGTCATGAACCGGCAGACAAACAAAAGCATTTGTAAAGAAATTGATAATCTGTTTTATTGTTGGTACACTTAAGTTAAGTGTATTCGAGCCTCTATTTTAACCTTAAAAACAACACTATGACTCATTACTATTTCTTGCGAAGTAGCAGACTTCTCGTATTGCTATTATGCGTCCTATTTGGTCTAAGCTCCTCAAATCTTATGGCAGTTGATGATTCTTTTCATTATCCGAATCCCCTTATCGTTGATTCCGAAGGAATAGGCGTCTTTCAAGCAACTTTTACATTCGTTAATCCTACTTGCAACAATTTGATGGGAAGCATCATTTTCGATGTCACAACCTTTACTCCAAGCCATGCATACAAAGGATGGCCAGCTCTGGCAGGCCCATTTGAAATTCAATACGTTTGATGAGAAATAGGATGGAGTTCCGCTTATGAAGTTACGGTAGAAAGCTCTGCCGACAGTTCAATAGAAATAATATGCCTGGCGAAGGCGATGAGCTAAACCGATGAAAACGGGCACAATGTATCTGTGAACCTGTCTTCTTCTTTTCCACTTGCTTCCCCAACCAACATTCCTGTAACAGATAGTCCTTGGGTGCTTAATGGTAATGGCTTTAGTCATGAAACCTAAGCGAGGTCAGAGGCAGAACAACAGAAAAATGCCCAGCTACAGCAAATTGACAAACTGGAAGGGGATGCACTCAGATTTGTTGATGGGGTTGCTAATATCACTTATGCTGACAATAATATTTTAGAAGTCTATCCTGAAGTTCAGTGAGTCGAAAGACACGTTGCTACTTTCGGTGGGTAAAGACAATAGCGTTTATATGACCCGCGCAGAAACCCCTGATCAGAAGTAATTTGAGGTAACTACAATCGGGAAGAAGCGGAAGACCACTTTGGCTTATGCGTTGAAAAACAATAATCTTTTCCCCATCAGATTTGAACTAGTAGATCAATTGCCTATATCACAAACAATGTCAGCTGAAGTTGAATTAGAGAAGCGCTCCAATGGTAAGATTGATGCTACTTCGGGAGACGTAACATGGTTGGTAGATTTGAAGCCCGGTCAAGCTGAAAATCGTGAATTAATTTACACCATTGAAATTGACGCTAATTTCCAGTATAAGAGCGCGTATTCCAAAAAGAGAGTCAGGATCATCAGCTGTCCTTCTTTTAAAGGGACATGCGGAAACGATAAAAGAAAGAGGCATCCCTGTTTAGGAATGCCTCTTTCTTTTCGAATTTAGTTTTTAATTAGTCACAAGGAATCCCAAAGATTCCAAGGAAGGCAAGCATGTCTTGTGTGTCTACAACTCCATCTCCAGACATATCAGCGATGCAAGAATCAGAACACCCAAAGTTGCCCAGAACTATGAGGAGGTCAGCTACATCTCTGTTGCCATCACCGTTGAAGTCACCCATGCAGGTCACGATCTCTTCATCAAGATCAATCACACCGTTGCAATCATTATCTATGCCTTCTTCGGTAGAAGGACCATTTGGATACATGTCGGCATTCGTGTCATCACAATCTGTGTTGTCTAGCACATAGTTCGTCTGAGCTGCACAAAGCATCACAGGTGTTCCATTTTCATCTCCATATCCGTCATTGTCTCCATCGAAGTAGTAAGCTACTGCGAAGGTACATGTGCCATTGTCACATGTTGCAGCAGGATCAAAGTTACAAGCTGTGCCATCAGTACAACCATTTGGAAGGTCACAAGAAC
>JBLIGQ010000050.1:0-19361 GCA_047636995.1 Flavobacteriales bacterium
AGTATCTTCAACCGTAATAACCTGAGAAGCTGAAGCCTCATTGCCACACTCATCAGCGGTTGTCCATGTTCTGATGAACTGGTATCCGCAATCCAATGGGGTTGTAACAGCAGTGAGAGCTACAGTTAAGTCATAATCGCAATTGTCAATAGCGAAGACAATGGCATCAGGAATAGCTTGATCACATTCTAGCGTGGTATCTTCAGGGATACCGATTAATATTGGAGCCGATCGATCATAAGAACTCAACACCTGATTAACGGTTATTGAGTTTCCACAGAAATTAGTAGCCGTCCAAGTTCTGGTTACAGCTTCTCCACAATCTAAATCTTCAATTGTTTGAGAAAAAGTAATCACTAAATCATCATCTAAAACATCTGAGAATTCAACAGTAGGAACTGCTGGGAGCGACTCTGAGCAAGAGTACTCTGCATCAGCGGGCTCATCGCCTACAATCTGGGGTTCAAAACATTGAGATAAAACTACAATAGTAGCGGTTGTAGAATCACAGTTCGATAGATAGTCAATTTCACATATTTCATACTCAACGATGTAGTCTCCTGTTGGCGTATTTGGTGGAATAGTCACTGTACCATCTGCATTTAGTGATAGGGGCATTGGTACACTAATAGCTGTTAGGGCTACCTCTCCTGGATTTGTTCCAATAACTACTGGGTCTTCATCTAAGGTGTCATTTAATGTTAACGCGGCTGTAACTCCTCCTATTAGTCCATTTACTGTGGTAGTAATGTCTGCTACAGCGTCAATAATAACACTGCAATCTCTGATAATTAAAGAGACAGCAACTCTAGTCTCACTCGAGTATGAGCCGTTGAAAGACTCTGCATAATAGGTAACACTTCCAATGCCAACTTGTGAAGGCACCTCAACTAAATTACCTCCAGTTGGAGCATCGTACCAAATTATGATTCCAACATTAGAATTAGAAGTAGCAGTAGCTGTAATGGTTTGATTAGCGGTTCCATCTGAACAAACATCTTGGTCTCCACCAGAAGAAGGTGTGTCATCTCCAAAGCAAAGGGTATCATTATAAATTACACCAGTGCTAAATCCAATTGCCCCAGCTGTAGAAAGCATTCTTCCTTCAAGATTTCCATTTGCTCCCATGGTACAAGCTCCTCCATGCGCTAAAACAGTTCCTTTCATAAAAGTAAAGGTTCCCATAGAGGCGGCACCTTCAGCAATCCAAAAAACATTGCAATGACGTGCTCCGTTAATCAAAATCACTTTTGATTGTGCCGCTGTTGCAAATGCACCATTGAACTTAAAAACAAATATTGCATTTTCATCTTCTTGGGCATCTAAAGTGATTGTTCCTGCGAGAGACCCTGCACCTCCGATATAATAAACTCCTGGAAAGACTATTTCTCCACTTCCAAAAGCTGGCAAGTGGCCAAGCTCAGTGTTTTCTAAAATAACAAGTTGGTTGTAAGCGAAATCTAAATCTATTGCGGCTTGAGCTGTAACAGAGTCTTCACTAAAAGTAGATCCAACTTGAGTTGAAGTGCCAAAACCACTGACTGCGCCTAGATTTGTGCCAATATCACCAACAATTCCAGACGAGGCAGCATTTGATACAGCGCCAGCACTCGTGAAAAGGGCGTATTTGCTAATGCTTTCTAAAACATCAACGGCAGGATTGGGAGAACAAAGACCGAGGCATTTTATTGGTATGGTGCTGTCCCCTTCAGGCACAACTGCTACACTTCCGGCGCCAATAGTTAGTGCTCCTTCTGTAGCAAGGATTCTGCCATCTATAGTACAACCAGTGCCAAGGCTAACGGCTCCGGGATGTGACAATAAAGTCCCTCCTAAAACAGAATCTGATCCAACAGAAATAGCGCCTTCAGCGATCCAGTAAACATTAGCAGCTCGTGTTCCACCAGCCAAAATAATTTCTGTACCTACGCCTATGGTAAAAGCACCCTCAAATTTCATTATAAAAAAAGCATCAGGATTTCCTCCTGCATCAAGCGTGATAGTGCCACCTATAGATCCAGCTCCCGGGATTGAATAAACACCAGGGGTGATTGTCTCTCCGCCTCCAAAATCAGGAGCATGAGTGCCAGGGAATGTCACAAACACATCGCTAAGATGAATGTATACCCTAAGTAAGTCTATTTTGGCCTGAGCGGTTACAGAATCATTCTCATATATTGTGCCCGTATAATCTACCCCAAATCCGCTACCGCTAATTATTCCAATATTTGACCCTGCGTCGCCTGTAACTTCGCCAGAGTTTGTAATTGCACCCGCCCCTGTATAGGCTTCAAAAGAGGAGAGTATTCCTAATTCAAGAGTTTGACTAAAGCAAACATTTGTAAACATGACTATTGCAAGTGTTGCTACGGTCACTAAGGTGGAATAAAATTTTTGCATAATTTATTGTTTTCATGAATCTCTGACGCTGCAAATAGCTAGAGACTAACTTAGTAAAGTGTTTATCGCAAGAGCATTTTCCACTTTCTGTCATTCAGCACAATTTTATAGGACTGAACAAAGAATTCTAATTTATAAACGGTATGCTTTTTATTCAAAAGGGTATTTTCAAAACCAGATGTGTTATCCAATTTACCATTCCGCGGTTCTTTGGGCTCAAATCTACCATTATTAACAGTGTTAGTCGTTGTATTTCGACAGTTGGAGGGTATTAATCGTGTGTTGGTATGTTTTTGTCGACAATTGGTGAATATTTAAATTCACAGGGGAATTCGATTTTTTGTTCGCACTAGAAACCGAACAAAATGTGCGGTGTGGGGACTAAGAGGGGTGAACAAATATGCGATAGGAAAAAAAAATGGAAATTGGATCAGCTAGGGAGCGGAGTGATCCTAAATGCAGCCTTTCCGATTGTGATCACAGTCACTTCTCTGTTGGGGCTGAATAGCTGCTGTTCAAGTCAGCAAATAAGATGTTTTAGGAATAATGAGATAGCCTATTTGACATCTTGAGTTGCACAACGCGCAACTTCGAACCACCAAAGCAGATCAACCTGAGAATAGCGGGCAAAAAAAAGGAGGAACCTTGGGCTCCTCCTTCATTCATACTCTGTTTTTTAAATGCTGATCATTGTGCGCAACTCTGTCCGAATGTGACTAAGAAGAATAGTAAATCTGATGCGTTGACGATGTTATCTTTGTTGAAATCACTTGGACAAACAGAGGTGGCCTCAAAGATACAAGAGGCATCTTCTAGTGTTCTTGAAAGGTCATAGTTTGTGGCGTCAGAGTAGGTGCAACCAGCGCAAGTTGTGTACTCGCAGCTTCCGTCATCAATAATGGCTAACGAATCATAGTTGCATGCCATAAGGCCTTTGCAACCAGCGCAAGTCATGTATTCGCAACTGCCGTCATCACAGCCGGCCAGTGGATCGTAATTACACGCGAAGTCATAGGTGCATCCGGAGTAGAAACAGCTTCCGTCATCGCAAGCAGCGTTCGGATTGAAGTTACAAGCTGCAGGTTCAGTACAACCAGCAATGCCTGTACCACCGCAGTTTCCACATTGGTCAAGGTCTAGACAAGAATCATTATCGCAAGCAGCGTTTGGGTCGAAGTTACATGCTGATGGTTCAGTGCATCCAGCAATGCTTGTACCACCGCAGTTTCCACATTGGTCAAGGTCAAGGCAAGAGCCGTCATCGCAAGCAGCATTCGGGTCGAAGTTACACGCTGATGGTTCTGTACAACCAGCAATTCCATTTCCACCACAGTTTCCGCATTGGTCAGAGTTTAAACAAGAATCGTCATCGCAAACAGCGTTCGGATTGAAGTTACAAGCTGCAGGTTCAGTACAGCCAGCAATGCTTGTACCACCGCAGTTTCCACATTGGTCAAGGTCTAGGCAAGAATCGTCATTGCAATCTGCATTCGGGTCGAAGTTACATGCTGATGGTTCAGTGCATCCAGCAATGCTTGTACCACCGCAGTTTCCACATTGGTCAGAGTTTAAACAAGAATCGTCATCGCAAACAGCGTTCGGATTGAAGTTACAAGCTGCAGGTTCAGTACAACCAGCAATGCCCGTACCACCGCAGTTTCCACATTGGTCAAGGTCTAGACAAGAGCCGTCATCGCAAGCAGCGTTTGGGTCGAAGTTACATGCTGATGGTTCAGTGCATCCAGCAATGCTTGTACCACCGCAGTTTCCACATTGGTCAAGGTCTAGACAAGAATCGTCATTGCAATCTGCATTCGGGTCGAAGTTACATGCTGATGGTTCAGTGCACCCAGCAATGCTTGTACCACCACAGTTTCCACATTGGTCAAGGTCTAGACAAGAATCATCATCGCAAGCTGCGTTTGGGTCGAAGTTACATGCTGATGGTTCAGTGCATCCAGCAATGCTTGTACCACCGCAGTTTCCGCATTGGTCAAGGTCTAGGCAAGAATCGTCATTGCAATCTGCATTCGGGTCGAAGTTACATGCTGATGGTTCAGTGCACCCGGCAAGGCCTGTTCCACCGCATTCACCACATTGGTCAAGCGCCAGACAAGAACCATCGTCACAACCTGCGGCAGCGTCGAAGTTGCAGGCTAAAGAATCTATACAGCCAGGATAAGCGCACGAATCATCATTAAAATCAACCAGTGGGTCATAATTACACGCCCCAGGGTCGTCGCAGCCCTGAACCAATGGAATGGGAATAAAGACGGTTAAATTGTTTGCAGAAATGGCTCCTAAAACGGAAAGTGCTCTGCCTTCAAGATTGACTCCATCGCCAAGTGGTATTGCTCCGAAACAAACAATAGTTCCTTTAAAGATAGTGTTCGCTGCTATTCCTGTTTGTCCATTTACTAACCAAAACACATTGGAAGCTTGAGCTCCGTTTATTAAAGCAATACTAGAGGCGGCACCGGCTGAGAAAGCTCCATTTATTTTGAATACAAAACAGGCGTCAGGATCTCCACCTCCATCTAAGGTAAGAGCACCCAGCAGTGATGCAGCACCTGGTACTAGGTAAACATTTGGAAGCAGTGTTTGGCCCGCTCCAAGCGTAAGTGGGAGAATAGCACCAGGTATTTGACCACTTAAATTAGAATGTGCAATGGCTAAATCAATTGAACATTGAGCTGTTGTGGCATCTACAACATGCATCTCACCGTCTACATCTAAATACCCTGTAACTGCACCTAAGTTTGTTCCTACATCTCCTGTGATTTCTGAAATACCCAAATTTGTAAGTGCACCTGATGACGAAAAGATGGCAAAGGATTCAACAGCTCCAAGCGGTGGCGGAGTTTGAGCAACAATATCTACTGGTATTAAAAATACCACAAGGGCAATTAGTATATTTTTTAGTTTAATTTTCATGTCCATATTTGATGTTATAAGCTTAAGAAAAGTTGTTAAGCTTAGCATTGAATTCAAAATAAAGAGGACATTATCGAAACCGTTGTTCCATCAGTATTCATGGAATAACGGTTTCATCCTACAACGAGTTTTACGGGTAGTTCTTTGTTTTTGTTATTTATTTTCGATGGTTGGTGTGTGTTTGTCTGGTATTGGTGTGTATTTATCGACAGTTGGTCGATAGTCATAATTGCGCAGGGGAGCTCAATTTTTATTGGCTCTAGAAACCAACAAAATGTTCAGTGTGACGTGCTAAAAGGGGTTTAAAAAGAGCAGACAGTTGATCTGATTGGGAGTGAGGTAATTGTAAGGGCAGCGTTTCCGATGGTGGCCGTACGCATAGATCGGTCGGTCAGTGTAGTTCTGTTATTTTAGGGTTTAATGCATTAGAAGCGTGATTGCCTGGCGAAATTGGTTAGATGTGTATTTATTTGAAAAACAGTTGGGTTGTCTCTGTAGGGGCTGAATAGCTGCTGTTAAAATCTGCAAATAAGATGTTTTAGGAATAATGAGATACCTTTATTTGACATCTTGAGCTGAACTGCGCTGAAATCCAAACCACCAAGGCAAATCAATCTAAGAATAGAGGCTTACAAAAACAGGGGGCTGTGACACACCCTGTATTAAAAGTAAATCAACACGTAGTTAGGAATCGTAGATCATGGCGCAGATGTCGACCTAAACGTTCCTAAGAAGAACAATAAATCTGCAGCGTTGACTATGTGGTCATCGTTGAAATCACTTTGGCAATCAGCGGGCATTTCGAACAAACAAGAGCCATCATCAAGTGTTAACGCGAGGTCATAGTTTGTGGCGTCAGGGTAGGTGCATCGGGCGCAAGTAGTGTACTCGCAATTTCCATCGTCGCATGCTGCTATCAGGTCGAGGTTACACGCAGAAATGTTTGAACAGCCATCAGGAAGAATACAACTTCCATCATCAATGGAAGCAGATGGATTGTAATTGCAAGCCAACGTATTAGTGCGTCCTGGAGTCGGAACAGCACATACTGAGAAGCCTAAATCATGATTGGTGTCTTCAGATCCATTCATTCATAAAGTCGCCATTGTATTCCCAGATGTTTCCACCTGTATATGGGTTAAAAGGGTCAAGAGGGAGTGCCGCTCGCGGCCATTTCTGGGGTTTCTAGTTCAAGAACGAGGATCGAAGCAATTGGGTTGTTCCACTCTGGCAAACCACTGAGTGGAGCTAGTTCCAATAGCATATCTGTAGGGCCGTTGAGCTTGCAAGATTTGATTGATACCCTGCGATTGTGCTTGTCTAATTTGCATCTGAGGTAACTACTTGAGCCACGAAGGTGGGGCTATGCGCATTTTAAGCCGAAGAGAAATGAATTGGTTCGTTGCCTGCAATAGCGTTCCCGCCAGAAAGACAACTGCCATCATCAAATCCGGCTGTTGCCTCGCAATTCAATGCAACTGGGGGAGGTGCAAGTTCCATCACTTTCTGTTGCCAGGGAATCATAATTGAATGCGAGCAGATCAATGCAGCCCGGTGTTTGAGAAATGGCATGAGATGAGCTAAGATAAATCAATGCAAGAGAAAATAGAACGTTAAGGAATTTCATACGGAAAGAAATAAAACACCTGCAAAAAAACAGGGGAGAGGTTAAGTAAGATTATTATTAATGCGCCGCGAAGCGTAAGGCTTAATTCGGAAATGGGAAGTTGGGGTTTCACAAATCAAATTCATCCATATCTTTAGCTCATTCAAAATGCGCCAAGATGCGCTGTGAATTTGCACCCGGATCAAAGACTTAAAAAATGAAGAATTGGATACGATTGTTCTCACTGCTTTTTGCAGGAGGTTTAATGAATCCTACCACAGCTCAACTTGACAGAAGTAAAGATGCTTTTCCTGTGATTAATGAAGGGCTCAACTTTCGTTGTATTGGTCCTTTCCGTGGGGGAAGGTCAGCTGCGGTAACGGGCGTGGAAGGTGAACCGCTTCTTTTTTACATGGGCGTTACAGGTGGGGGTGTTTGGCGAACCAAAAATGGAGGGTCCACTTGGGAGAACCTTTCTGATGGATATTTTGGTGGTTCGATCGGTGCTGTGGCTGTCTCGCCTTCGCACCACAATGTCATTTATGTAGGTGGAGGTGAAGTAACGGTCAGAGGGAATGTTTCTCCTGGTACGGGGATGTATAAATCCAGTGATGGCGGTAGAAGTTGGGTCAGCATCGGATTGAAAAAATCACAACACATTCCACGGGTGCGCATCCATCCAACCAATCCAGACATTGTCTATGCAGCTGTTTTGGGCGACCTTTTTAAAGACTCAGAAGAACGTGGTGTGTACAAATCTACCGACGGAGGAACGACTTGGGAAAGGATTCTTTTCGCTAATAACGGTTCAGGAGCAGTAGATTTAATCATGGATACCGTAGACCCGGAAATCCTCTATGCCAGCACTTGGAACGTTCGACGTTCACCCCATGATTTCTCTTCTGGAGGAGCGGGTTCAGTGCTATGGAAATCAACCGATGGCGGAGAAACTTGGGCTTCGCTCATGGAAAATGAAGGCATGCCTAAAGGCGACATGGGAATCATTGGGGTGACGGTTTCGCCCGTAAATCCTGATCGCCTATGGGCCATTATTGAGAACGAAAATGGAGGGGTGTTCCGCTCAGATGATGGCGGAAAGAAATGGGCGCTTGTTAACAGCGACCGAAGCCTGCGTCAACGTGCTTGGTATTATTCGCGCATTTATGCCGACACAAAAGATGCCGACAAGGTCTATGTCATGAACGTTGCCTACCACGTTTCTAGCGATGGTGGAAAGACTTTTAAAAGCAACAGCGCACCGCACGGTGATCACCACGATTTATGGGTGGCACCAGAGAATCCGGAACGCATGATCATTGCAGATGATGGCGGCGCTCAAGTGACTTATGATGCGGGAAAAACTTGGTCTACTTACATGAATCAACCTACTGCGCAGTTCTACCGTGTGACCACCGATGATGATTTCCCCTACCGCATTTACGGCGCACAGCAAGACAATTCAGCCATTCGGATCGATTCGAGATCTGAAGGGCGGAACATTACCGAAGAGAATTGGGAGTCAACGGCTGGGGGAGAAAGCGCTCATTTGGCACCCGATCCTAACGACAACGATATTGTTTATGGAGGGAGTTACGGCGGATTTCTTTCACGCTACAACCACCATACAGATATGACCCGCGCCATCAATGTATGGCCAGAAAATACGCTGGGCGATGGTGTAGACGCTATGAAGTACCGCTTTCAATGGAACTTTCCGGTTTTCTTTTCGCCCCATGATCAAAACAAGCTTTATACCTGTTCACAGTTTTTACACACTTCAACCAACGGTGGTGAGAGTTGGGAGGTCATTTCACCAGACCTCAGTAGGAATGATCCTGGCAAGCTGGTTTCGTCTGGAGGGCCTATCACCAAAGACAATACGGGGGTAGAATACTATGCTACGATTTTCGCTGCAGAAGAGTCGCCCTATGAGAAAGACCTGATTTGGTGCGGCTCTGATGACGGACTCATTCATGTGTCTCGTGACGGCGGAAAAGAATGGCAGAACGTGACCCCGAAGGAGCTTCCGGAATGGACCTTAATCAACAGCATTGAGGTTGATCCTTTCCAGAAAGGCGGACTGTATGTTGCGGCTACCCGCTACAAGCTTGGAGATTACCAACCGTACCTTTACCATACCATCGATTACGGGAAATCTTGGCGACTGATGACCACAGGGATTGCAAAGACCCACTTTACGAGGGTTATTCGCGCAGACCGCTCAGTGAAAGGTTTGCTGTATTGCGGAACCGAATTTGGTATGTATATCAGCAAAGACAATGGGGCGAAGTGGATGCCTTTCCAGCTGAATCTTCCGCAAGTTCCTATTACCGACATGGCCCTCAAAGACAACGACCTCATTGTGGCAACACAGGGCCGGAGTTTCTGGGTGCTTGATGACCTGAACATTTTATGGGATGAAGTAGGAGCGGCTACCACGAAGGAAACGATGCGTTTGTTTAGCATTCATCCCACGGTAGGGTATGGCGGCGGAAGCAAAGCGTCTGAGACTGAGGGGACCAATCATCCTGCCGGCGTCCAGTTGTATTTCAACCTCCCAGAGACCAGTAAAGAAGTAGAACTCAAGTTTATGGATGCGCAGGGCGAACTGATTCGCACGTTCAGCACCAAGGCGAAAGAGAAATCTGACAAATTGGAGATCAATAAAGGCATGAATGTCTTCAACTGGGACACTCGCTATGAAAAGGCAGATGAATTTGAAGGACTCTTAATGTGGTTTGGGACCACCGAAGGTCCTACAGCGCCTCCAGGAAGCTACAGCGCCCGATTGGTGACGGAGAATGATAGCGCAGAAACCACCATTGCAATTTTGCTTGACCCGCGCATGGAAGGGAGCCTAGAAGACCGTCAGGCGCAGTTTGATTTCCTATTGGAGATTAGAAATAAGGTGGACGAAACCCACGATGCCATCCGCCACATGCGCATGGTCAAAAAGCAGATCAAAGACCTCAGCTCTCGTCTTGATACCGCGGTTTATGCTGCCGTAATTGATGAAGGCAAAAGATTGGATTCCCTTATGCTTGACATCGAAAAGGTACTTTATCAAACGAAGCTGAAGAGCAACCAAGACATGCTGAACTATCCCATTCGCTTAAACAACAAGTTGGCCCACACGGCTTCGCTTGCCAGCATTGGAATCTACCGTCCGACCGACCAAATGATTGGCGTCAAAGATGACCTCACCATTAAGATCAATGTGGAGTTAGAAAAGTGGTATGCGATCCGTGATCAGGAGTTGAGGAAGTACAACGCGGTCATCAGGGAAAGTGAGGTTGATGTGATTGGGGTTGGGGAAGAGTGAGTTTCTAATGCAACTAGCACCCTCAATTAGATACACCATGAGTTGAGGAAACTTTTCACCGATGGAGTGCAAAGAAAAGGCTCCCATTTTGAGGGTCTATTATCCCAATGCATCTGAGCAAGCGCTTTGCCTCTCTTAAAATGTGGGTGATACTCCTTGCCAACTGATGCTGAGTTTATCTCTGGTATTCATGATTTATTAGGACAGAAAAGAAGGTTGATCAAAGCTATTTGAAGTACTATTTCTTAAAGATTGTCTGTCCAGATTTGATCGTCTCAAGAATTTTGATGTCTGCCAGCTTTTCTATTGGAGTCTTCATGGGGTTTGCTGATAGAATAACCAGGTCTGCTCGCTTATTTACTTCAAGCGTGCCTTTTGAGTCCTCTTCAAAATATTGGTGAGCAGCATTGATGGTTAAGGCTTTTAATGCTTGGTATACCGTGGCTCTTTCAGATGCTCCAATAACAATTCCACTTCTAGATAATCTGTTCGTTGCGGTCCATAAAACAAACATGGGGTCAAGGGGTGTTATGCGGTAATCAGTGTGGTTTGTAAAGATCAGTCCTAATGAGTCTGCGGTGGCAATAGGGCTAATGAAATTGCCCCTTTCTTCTCCTAAATTTTTGAGATGAACATCTCCCCAGAAATAGCAATGGTTGGTAAAAAATGAAGGAATTAAACGCTCATCACTGTAAACTTGCAGTTGATCTTTTGTCACAAACTGCGAATGAATAATCACAGGTCTGTAATCTTTATTAGGCTTTATTTCTTTATTCGTTTTGTGGGATTCGATAAACATGTCAATTGCAGCATCCCCATTGCAATGCATAAATACTTGGATGTCTCTTGAATAACATTGACCAAAAATGGAATCCAATTTTTGCTGTGATAGGTTTGATTCACCTCTGAAACCCATAGATAATGTGCAGTTTCCGTGAGCGCAATAAGGCTTTCTGAAAAATGCAGTTTTTCCTTGTGGAGACCCATCTCCAATTATTTTCACGCCACCAAACTTTAACCCTTTATCATAGGTGTTGAATTGAAACCGTTCGTCAGTTAAGTACTGATCTAAACTATTTGCATCCAGGAGGGAGACCACATCAATTATGAATAGTCCTGAATCTCTGGCCTGCAGAAGGAGTTCACTCGTTCTTAGGTCAGATAATCCTTCCTGAGCCGTGGTGTATCCATTTTGAGCATACTGCTCCAAAACGTCATCGATCAGGTCCAGTTTCTTTTCAGCAGATAATTGTGGGATGAACGGCATCAAACCGAAGGCGGCATTTTCTTGAAGCAGGCCGGTTAATTCGCCATTTTCATCCTTTTCTATCACTCCTCCTCTTGGTTCAGTTGACGTTTTATCAATGTGGGCAATTTCAAGCGCCATGCTGTTACAAACTACCATATGGCCAGATACATGGGCCATGATTACAGGGTTGTTTGGGAACTGGACATCTAGGTCATTTACATTTGGATGTCTTTTTTCTTCTATAAGCTCATTGTCATAGCCCCATGCCATTATCCACTCTCCAGCTTCAATGCCCTGAGAGTTTCTTTTCAATTCATCAATGATATCTGAAATGCGCTCGCACTTTCCAACGGGAGGACATGAAATGTTGATTTCTGTTAGGGCATTAATTCCTTGCGCAACATGGCTGTGCGAGTCAATAAACCCAGGTAGCAATGCCTTGCCATCCAGATCAATGAGCTTGGTGCCAGGCCCTTTTAGGTCGTTTAGTTCAGCCATTGAGCCCGCGGCCATTATTGCCCCATCTCTGGTTGCAATGCCCTCCACAGAATGGTGCTCCTCCATCATGGTTACTATGTCGCCATTAAAATAGATCGCCTCTGCAAATTCAAGTTGGTCAGTTTTCTCCTCACATCCATTTGTGAGAATGATCAATGCCAATAGAGAAGTTAGGTTCAATAGCCTCGTGAAGAATATCAATTGTGTTCTAATTTTAATGAGAAAAATATCTTTTGTGAATAGTACAAAGTTAAGATTCTCAAAATGATATTGCACATGTTTATTGGTGTACGAATTGTTTTCTGCAGCATGACAAAGCAGAACATCAAAGAACCTCAGTATCACAATAGATCTTGGTTTAAGCACACTTTTGCCTCAACTTATTGCCTTCCTCTCTTATTCACAAATGTTTCCATAGGCCGCTAGCAGGAACAAGAGATCACCCGTATTCACGGCTCCGCTGCCATCGATATCTTCAACACATATTGAAGCGCTTGGCATGCACATTTCGAGTTGGTTATCCCATTCGGTTCCTGGACCACAATTAGAAGGACCACCAGAGCTTACACAAGTACCATCATCGAAATTCGCCAATGGATTGTAGTTCGGCGAGAAGGAATAAGTGCATCCGTAAATACCGTTAACGTTCGGTGTTACTTCAATAACATGAGTGTAGATGACATCATTGATTTCGATCACATTATCAAAAAAGGTAAGATAGACCGAGCAATTAAATGTAGTCATGAAAAGACCCTCTTCTGCAGGGCTTCCATTAAGTGGCATGCACGCTTGATCACCTGACATCACAGATGAATTAGGAAGTCCAATACCAATACCATTGGGCAACATGCTCACCGAGTTGACCATCACAGAATCAATATCAAAAATATTTTGAGAGTCCTGATCGTAATATTGGAGAGTGGTATTGAATACCAGTTCAGAAGCGTGGGGAACACCAAATTCCATGACTGTAGTTTGCATTGGATAGACACCTGGGTCTATTCCGTCCCAGAAATCGAGACCTAGGGTAGAACAATTTTGGTTGCAGCTATAATCACATGAGCCATCATCTATAGTTGCTAGGGCTAAATAATTGCATGCAGTTGTATCTAGACATCCAAAAACATCTACCGTACAAGGGGCTTGGGCAATAGAGTAGCCAGGAGCAATGAGGTTAAAATAACTTGTAGTTGCTCCATCCAGGCCGCTGTATACATTTCCATCCAAGATTTGGAATTGGTCAACGAGAATGAATGTTGGGAAGGCGTTTATTCCGAAAAAGATCGATAAAGGATCTGCTCCACCGTCCAGAGAAACTACAGGCGCCAAATAGCCATTGGAATTGGCCCAATTTTGAGTCACAACATCTTCCCCTTGATTGTTGATGCCAATCACAAACACATCAGCTGTATTGCAACCGTATAGAGTATAGATGTTATTGATGTCTGGTGTGATCAACACATCAAAGGTGTTCCAGTCAGCCAAGAAGTGGAAGAGGATTTTTTGTCCGCCAGCGGCTATTGAGTCAAGATTATAAACGCCTCCAGTTACATCTGTTACGGTTCCATAATTAACAGGGATGTACTCACAAGAACCGTCATCCCACACAGCAAGAGAACTGAAGTTTAATGCATTTGTATCTGTACATCCGCAGGCATCACCAAAGACACATGAGCCATCATCACCAACCGCAAGTTCGTCGTAATTACAGGCCGTTGTATCTGTACAACCAGGACAGCCATTTGCACAAATCGTAAAGAATATGGTATTCTCGAAAAAAGGATAGCTCCCATCGTAATCCCAAATTAAGGAGAAGATTGACTGATCAGGATTGACTGATGTGACTTGCACATTTCCATCAGAAGCACAGTTAAACATAGTCCCATTCATTCCATCACCATAGCTGTCATTGAATTGGAAGGTGTAGCACCCGTCGGTCAGGTTAACAACATCACTGTAATTGGTCTCACCATAGAGGTAAGTCCCTGAAGCCATAACTGTGCTGTTTTCATCAAAGATGAACCAAGAAGATTCCTCTGGCCAACAATCTGTAAATACATCGATATGAATTTCGCTCAGCGCGTCTATGGCAATGAATAAATCTTCAGTAATTGTATCATCACTCACATCATCGTTTGCCGAAGTAATTTGGAATTGAATCTGTGAATCTCCGGTCAGCTGAACATTCGGGATCTGAATGGGCACCATATCTAGACTTCCTAACAAGCCGCTCCAATTGGTAACTAGGGGGCAATTTGCACATCCTGTAGTCGTAATTTCAACCGCTGAGAGGTCATCCAGCCCTGCATTAAAAAGAGTTAGTTCTGCAACTACGTTATTTGAACAATCTGAAATTGGGCCTGTGTAATTAAGAAGCGAAGGATTATTGGTGTTGGTAATGGCATCGCAATTGGCCAGTTGGATAAATGCGAGGTGTTGGGCATAATCCATCTGCGCGGTTTCTGTCAATTGATGGTTGGGACAAATCGTATAAATCGTAGGGTAATATCCAACATTATAGGTTTGAGACAAGGACTGTTCATTATCAACAATCGGAAAGTTAGTTCCTGTTACCCAGTCACCAATGGTGTTCGTTCCCGTTCCGTTTAGATCTGCCATCGTTGTGGCATCATCTGCTTCAATCAAAATAACCATCACTTCGTTGGTGGCGTCAGGACCATGGTTGTCATAGAGTTGCTGGAGCGCAGTAGATTCGTGATAGGACCAACACGGACCACACCACGTTGCTGTGAATTCCAGAATGACAGGTATGCCCGAATCCAGATAATCGTATAACGTGTGAGAGTTGCCGTTGATATCGGTGACCGTGAAATTTGGAGCAAAGGACCCATTAGGTAGTTGAGCTTGAGAACTGACTGAAACCATCACTAAAATGAGGGCAAGGAGAAAGTGAGTATACTTTTTCATTGATTAATAGTAAGTAAGTTTTGGTTTGAATCTCTTCTGGTTTCGGTTTAATAAAAAACGAAATTAGGAGAGTTTCTTTTCAGGTGGGGTATGATAAATTTACGCATTTTTTTTGAAAAGGCATTTTTACTTGGGGTGGTTCCTCTTTTTTGCAGGTCATACCTCGGTCAAGTCTTCGATTAGGAGTTCAGTGGCCTGGCGAAATAGAACCGGGCCCTTGAGGTCAAATAGAGGTCTTTGTTATAGGCTAAAAGAGGCGGTGCTTGTTGTTTGCCCTCGATACAAGAAGTTGGGATGTCATAATTCATTCATTTTCATCTGATAGCTCATCAAACTTCGCCTTCATTGTAGGGTTTCCATGAGTCAGCTTTTTGATAGTAAGATCATCGGCCTTGTTATTCGCCAAGCGCAGATTATTCTCCGAAGACAACAACGCATCTTTTGTTTTCTGCAGATGACTAATGGTTTTATCTATTTCATCAATGGCCGTTTTGAACTTGCGGCTTGCTAGGTCATAATTTCTGGCAAAGCCCTCTTTGAACGTGTTGATCTTATCTTCAAAATTGGTGATGTCGACGTTCTGGTTTCGCACTAAATTGAGTTCTGCTTTGTACTTCATTGAATTCAAGGCCGCATTCCGAAGAAGGGTGATGATAGGGATGAAAAACTGGGGACGCACAACGTACATTTTGCCGAATTTGTGAGAGACATCAACAATCCCTGCATTGTATAGCTCACTTTCAGCCTCTATGAGCGAAACAAGCACAGCGTATTCGCATTTCTTTTCGTTGCGGTCTTTGTCCAATTCTTTGAAAAAGTCCTCGTTTCGTTTTTTGGTGGTCGTTTCATCACCCTCATTTTTCATTTCAAACATGATTGAAATGATCTCATTGCCTGCTTCATCAGTTTCTCGGTAGATGAAATCGCCCTTGCTTCCTTGTCTAGAATCGTTGTCCTTTTCAAAATAAGCATTTTGAAATCCAGTTGCACGCAGCTTGTTGAATTCGGCTTCACAATGTTGTTCAAGCGTCTCACCAATCATTTTGGTTGAGAGCTTTAGCTTCATGTCCTTCCGAAGCACAATCTCTTCTTCTCTCAGCTTGATGATATCGTCCTTTGTCTTGAGTTCTGCGGAAAACTGTTCCTTCAAAGATTTTTCCTGCAATTGCTGTTCTGTTTCTTTACGTTTAAGGTCATTGGCAAACTGATCGCGCTCTTTTTCAATTTCTTTGATCGCCTCTGTTACTGACAGCTTTTTCTCAATCTCTGCCGTCTGAATTTTCGATTTCATTTCAGCGATCTCTGCTTCTTTCTGAGCTAGCTGCTGAGCAAGGGCAAGATCATTTTTAGCTTTCAGATCATTTATCTCTTGATCTTTTTTGGCGAAATCGGCCTGCAGGGCATTTTTAAGATTCGCTTCTGCAAGCTTGATCGCAATGACCTTATCGTTTTCTGCAAGGGTCAATCGGTTTTGCAATTCTTCTTCGAATTGATGGTCTCGAACTTGCTTTAGGATATCGGCAAAACCAGCCTCATCCACTTTAAAGGCTTTTTTGCAGTTTGGACAGATGATTTCGTTCATGGGGGTGGGGGTGTTGGTGGTGGGAGGCTTCTTTCTCTGGCCGTAACTCTTATCTTACTTAATGATTCTTCGGTTATTTTTTTTTCCTGATTTGGGGTATAAAACCAGTCCAACTATTTAAGCGGTTAGGAACAATTCTAACTCTATTAAGATATCGCCTGTGCCTCCACAAATTACAATATGTGGTTTGTAAATACGTATTTTGTTCTTTTAGAAAGTCCTTGTCCCTTTCAGCAAAGGTTTTTATTTCTTTCGTTTTTGACTGTTGGTTACTTGGTGCTTTCTTTAAATTTATTACAACTGCACTTTTAAGCAATGTTCTTCTAAAATTTCAGAAATTCGATCTACTCTTTTCCAGTCTAGATCTTCTTTGAAATTTGAAATGGCTTACTGCCAGCGCGCAACTGTGTTTCAAGTTTGTCATTTGTCTGCAAACTTGTTTAAATAGTTTCTTACATCTCTATTTTTCCAATCCTTTTTTTTTTACCGCTATGGGCTTCTTTTAAAATGTACAATCCTTTTGGATTACTATCTGCGAAAACACAGGTTCTACCGCTCCGTCTTTTACCCAATTTATTTCTTCACGTTTCAATCGGTCAAATAGTACTTTTCTTGCTGTTTAATTGTGTTCATTGAGGTATGTTGTTTTATATCTCTTTAAAGAGCAAGTTTAGATGGCTCCCAATGACCTACAAAAGCTGCCTATAAGTAACATTTCACGTAGGCTTCAGATAGAAAGAACACATTACACTTCACGTTGTATTTCTAACTCTTAAAGTTAACTAGTGCCCTCCTTATCCACAACACCCTTCTGGTGCATCTGGTCTCATCCTATAGGGTGGTTATATGTTCAGTAATAAGAGGGTTGAGCCTTGTTCATTCATACATGTGATGTAGATAAGTAAATGTGTGCGAAGCTCGAGATTCAAGCCTGATGATAAGGAGTTCAGCAAGGTTGCTTGAGTTCTACTTGACTCCGTTTTGGCTAACACACTACCACTTTATCAACTAAAAATTTCAACACGAGCCTCATTTTCATACATTGCCGCCAATTCAACAAATACCGCATGTACGTACAAAGAAGGTTTCCCTTTAAGAGTGTATTGATCTGGACGAGACGAGAGATCATTTTCTTTTTTATTTTCTCGTCGGTCATTACCACGTTATATGAAGTGATAGGCGTAAAATGGTTACAGGTTCCCCTGGCGCCCGTCACATTGATTGGAACTGCTGTAGCTTTTATGGTTGGATTTCAGAACAATGCAGCCTATGACAGAATCTGGGAAGCCCGAAAAATTTGGGGAGGCATAGTCAATACTTCTAGGTCGTTCATTATGACTGTTAAGGATAGTTTCTACATGCACCGCTCTGAGGCAACGAAGGATGAATCTGAGGCGCTCAAAACCATTACCCACAGGCACATAGCTTGGTTAACCGCTTTGCGTTATGCCATGCGCTCGAAAAAGACGTGGGAATCGACCTATGAGGAAACGCACAAGCATGAAAAGTTCCCCTACAACATCCCTGAATTCACCACCACGCTTGAGGAGGAGATAGGGCCTTACTTATCGAAAGAAGAATTCGGCTATGTGATGTCGAAAGACAACAAGCCCAACGCGATTATCAATCTTCAATCGCAGCACCTTCGAAAGCTGACAGATGAAAAGAAATTTTGGGATTTCACGTTGTTGAATTTGCAACAAATGCTGCATGAAATGACAGCCCTTCAGGGGAAGTCGGAACGCATTAAGAACTTCCCATACCCAAAACAATACGGCAGCATCGGATATCATTTCGTTCACATCTTCATGTGGTTGTTACCCATGGCCATCATTCCTGCATTTGCGATCATGGGTCATGGAATGGCGGAAACCAATCCGCTCATAGGTCAGTATTTTGTTTGGCTGAACATCCCTTTTACCGTGATCGTCATCTGGGTTTTCAATACGATGTTGCGCATTGGGTTGGCTGGTGAGAATCCGTTCGAAGGTTCACCGAATGACGTGCCTATCTCTAACATCGCCAGAGGAATTACAAGGGATATTTTGCAGATCATTGATGAGGACCCAGAGAATATTCCTGCGCCGTTTGAGAATGTGAATGATATTGAGATGTGAGTTTGAAAGGAGTACTTGTAGGGAAATCTAGTGGTTCTGATGACCGATTGATTTACCGATTAATCAACAGTGTTGAATGACAGCGCATGCTTTTCTGTCGTGCATGCTTAGTTCAGAACAGATGTTTGTGAGCGTTGATTGCGGTGTTGACTCCTAGTTCACATTGAGCTAGCTGTGTTCATTGCTCGCCCACCAATTGATAAATTCTGCCTTTTTTCTTCTTGCAATAGGAATGGAGTTGCCATCAGACAGCAAAAGAGAGGTTCTTGTTGGGGGCGATTGAATGTGAATAGCATTAACGATAAACGATTTGTGACAACGGAAAAAGCCCTTGTCATGGAGCAATTCTTCTAATTCGACCAAGGTTTTAGTAACGAGCTTTCGTTTATTCCTGATCAGGTAGATGTAGCTGTAGTTTCGTTCCCCTTCCACCATGATAATGTCCTTTAATGCAATACGTAATTCCTCTTTTTGGGTATGGAGGATGAGCTTTTGGTCAGCTGCATTCGACGTCTTTAAATTGTCTAAGGCTTTGGCTATGTCTTGGTGCGGAAACGGGGTGGCCTGTTTTTTTTTGAAGCGCTTGATAGCAGCCTTTAGTTCGCCTAAATCAATTGGTTTCACCAAGTAATCCATGGCATTGAACCGAATCGCTTTGATGGCATAATGAGCAAAAGAGGTGATGAAAATAACCTGAAAAGAGATGTTTTCTATTTTGGTCAGTA
>JBLIGQ010000051.1:0-18903 GCA_047636995.1 Flavobacteriales bacterium
AAGTCACGCAGTCCGGGATTGGCAGAAGAGCCAATAACGACTTGGGCTACTTTTAATCCGCTAACCTCCCTTACTGGGACAACTTTTCCCGGGCTGCTGGGAAGTGCAATTAAAGGTTCTAGCTCAGATAAATTTATTTCTTCGTAATGATCGTAGGATGCTCCTTCATCGGCTTCCAGTTTAACCCAGTCATTTTCTCTTCCCTCTCTTCGTAGGAATTCATGGGTGATCTCATCTGAGGGAAATACAGAAGAAGTAGCACCTAACTCCGTACCCATATTTGTTATAACATGACGATCCCAAGCACTCAAGCATTTCAAGCCCTCACCATAATATTCTAAGATATATCCTCGCCCTCCAGTCACATCATACCTACGAAGCATTTCTAAAACAATATCTTTAGCACTTATCCAGTCTGGTAGCTTGCCAGTGAGCTCGATGCCCATAATTTTTGGCATTTTAATATAATATGGCTCGCCTGCCGAAGCCAGTGCTACATCCAAGCCACCTGTACCCATAGCAAGCATTCCAATGCCACCTCCTGCAGGAGTATGACTATCCGACCCCAATAGGGTTTGCCCCGGTTTACCAAAACGTTCCATGTGTACAACATGACTAATTCCGTTTCCAGATTTACTAAACCAAAATCCAAAGCGAGCAGCAGCTGACTGAAGAAATAGATGATCATCCATGTTCTTATAATCCGTTTGAAGTAGATTATGGTCCACATACTGAACTGCTATCTCAGCTTTAATCTTTTTTAAATTAAACGCTTCCAATTCCAGCATTACTAAAGTACCTGTGGCATCTTGCAATAGCACCTGATCAATTTTTAATGCGATTTCGTTTCCGGGAATCATCTTGCCTGAAACAAGATGAGCGCTAATCAATTTTTGACTAAGGTTTTGAATTTTCATACTTGGAAGTTTTATTTTTTCACCTGTTCAACAGCGATTAGTATAAGATGCATTTTTATGCAGTCTTAGATGCTTTTATCTCTTCTTTTATATCATCATCTTTCTGTATGTATTCTTCAACTAAATATTTCCCCCACGTTGCAATAGACTCAAAAATTGGGATCAATTCTTTTCCTTTTTTTGTTAAGCTATATTCTACTCTAGGCGGAGATTCAGCAAACGCCCTGCGCTCAATCAATTGATCTCTTAATAGTTCATTTAATTGTGACGTAAGTACTTTTCTAGAAATTCCTGGTATAGTGGCATCAAGCTGTCCAAATCTTTTTTTGGTCTGATGCAGTCTATAAAGTATTAATGGCTTCCATTTTCCTCCGATTACGGTTAAGGCTTGGGTTAAGGGGCATGTTGGATTACTACAAATCATGTTTTTATTATTTGTTACTTTCAGGTAACCACTTTTTTCCGTGAAAAAACTCTGTCTGGTACAAAAGGTAACTATTAATAGTAACTTTGGGTAACAAAACTAGAGAAAAGGTAATGAATATGTCAAAAAAGGTAGTATTAATTACAGGAACAAGTAGTGGGTTTGGTTATTTAACAGCATTGGGAGCAGCAGAAAAAGGCTACAATGTATACGCCACCATGAGGGATACGCAGGGAAGAAATGCTGAAAAAGCAAAAGAATTGCAAGCAATAGAAGGGATAAGTGTTATCGAATTAGATGTAACTGATAGTAATGGAGTGAAACAAGCCATAGCCGAATTAATTTCGAAAGAAGGCAGACTGGATGTGCTAGTCAATAATGCAGGTTATTTTGGCGGTGGTCTCGCGGAATCATATACAGATGATGATTTTGAAAAAATGTATGATGTAAATGTAAAGGGGACATGGCGTACCACCAAAGCGGCCCTTCCTCAAATGAGAAAACAAGGAGATGGTTTGATTATTAATACATCCAGTGGTTTAGGGAGATTTTCAGCACCTTTTATGACGGTTTATAATAGTACCAAATTTGCCGTAGAAGGTTTGACAGAAGGATTACATTATGAAGTAAGACCTCTAGGTGTGGATGTGGTTATGGTTCAGCCAGGGGCATTTCCTACTGAGATATTTAACAAAGTTGCATATGGTTCAGATCAAGAAATAGCTGCTGGTTATGGAGATTTGGCGAAAGTTCCTGAACAGGTTAGTGAAGGAATGAGACAAATGTTTGAAGCCATGAAACCAAGTCCTCAAATGGTGCCTGACGCAATTTTTAAATTGATCGACACTCCTAAAGGAGAAAGACCATTAAGAACAGTAGTAGATGCTGTGACAGGGAAATTTGTTGAAAATGCCAATGCAAATATAAAAGAAGATTACGCTAATTTTCTTACTGCCTTCGGAATGAAGGACATGCTAAATTAAAAAATAAGAAATCATTTATGCCTCTATTGTCAATCGGCAATAGAGGCTTTTTTTTGCATAATAATATTCATTTATTGGCGAGGTCATGTAATTATTCAATGGCACCAACGCCCAGTATAAATATCCTCACGCGTGGCATTTATACCATGTTGTGACCAGCACGTATTTTGGCTTCCAGAAGAAAGAAAAGAATCCTTTCTGATCCGCCTGACTTGTAAATCGGTTTGATCAATGCGTTTTAGGAATTTAAGCGACAGTTACAAACTCAATTGGCACGGGTGTAAAGTTCCCATGGAAAAAAGGAAGGTGGCGAAGAAATGGTTAGGTTATGTGGATTAGCTTCGTTGAGCTGGTTGGCTGGCGGGAGAGGGAGGGCCCGGGACGGGCTGTGCAACCACTAAAAAAGTAGGACGATCTTTTCTTAATCCGCCTAACGAGTTCATCGGTAAGATCATTCGGTTTGCGGTTAGTCTCCGTGTTCCCGTTCAACCTAGGGGTCTGCAAACGGAAGGTGATGGGTACGCAAGAAACAACTGAGATACTATTGAAAGAAGCAAATTGGCTGGCGAAAGGGGTTGATCACAACGGTTAGTATATGAACAGTAGCGGATAAACAACTACGACTTTTCAGATAGCATGATATTTAATAAAGACAAATACCGGTTCAAGTTAACACCTAAACCGCTATTGCTATATAAAGTGTGAGTGCCCAGCATGGGCATTAAATTTATTGTAAGATAAAATATTTCTTGAGGGTGCAAGTCCCTTATGGGCAGGGGTAACGCCTTGAACTATTAGCAAGTCACAAGGTTGCTACTCTTGTGGTTAGGACTGAAGGGGGCAGAGCGTGAAGAAAATGTCTGGGAGACGTTTTTTGCGAATGAGCCAGCTTGGAGGAGGAGCTACTGCAAAACGCGGTACTGATGAAAAGACCAAACCGCAGCGGCATCATGAACACCCCTAAGAAGATAGAATAAGTGAGTAAACCGTATATGAGGCTTAGTTGTGTGGGTAATCAAGCACGTCATTGTAACGCCCAAAGCCCCATTCTTAGAACTGCAATCACAGAAAAACGCTTAAGAAGAAGAGGTTTTGAAAGCTTGCTGGAATACTACCTAAAAGTAAAGTTCTGATTTAATGAACCGCCGCATACGTTCCTAAGAAACTACATTCAGTGAATGTGTTTTAGAATGGAACGCGCGTAGCTCACGCGCGTAAGGTGGTGTACTCACGGTTGTTTGTTTTTTAATGTGTTCGTGAAATCGCTTCGCTAAGTTGAGAGGCGCACTCCGTTCCTTTAATTAGGAGCGGAGACGTCTGCTCCACTGTAACCAGTTTTTATTTTTCCCATTTTATTTTAACCGCAGAAATTTTGTCCAGTTCCAATCTATTCCTTGATAATTTTTTGAATCCATTTTTAAGATAAAAATTCAAGGGCGATATATATAATCTTCCGTTGCTTTTTCTTTCGTTACTATGGTCAATTACCCAGCCATTTAATTCGTTTTTATCTTGTTTGGCAAGGTCGAGTATTTTAGTTCCAAAACCATTTCCGTGAATACTTGAGTCTAATATTATTGCAAACCACTTTTCATTTTCTCTTCTAAATTCAAAATACCAACCATTAATTTTTTTGCTCGGGTCAATCAAAAGTATATGAGATTGATCGTTAAGACTGTCAAGGTAGTTGTCCAATTCCTCTATGGATTTATAAAATAACTTTTCGGGATATTCATTGTTCCACAATTCGAAAACTTCAAGTTTTTCGGATTTAGATAATATAGAACGTTTAATAAAATCCATTTTAAAGGTTGATATCTAATTGGTTACAATAAATCAATAAAGAACATAGCGTTTATCCACTTACATCGCTTCCCCCAAATCTACCTAATCCATCTCGTTTTTCTGCCACCCTAAAGTGTGGCTTGACCCAGGCGTTCATTCCACAGTACCCCGCTAATTTTTGCACGTTGTGAATCGCATCTTACAACCCTTATAAATCCAACCCTCTCTAGAAAGCAATCATACGCAAGAAGTAACACCCACCCAATTCTAAAAACCCATTTTCATCCCTGATTCCCTTCAAGCCAGCCCAATTGCCTTATTCTAAACTATTAGACTTATTAATCCCGAAAAATCATCGACCAAGTTTCTTTGCGATACGGTCCCAGAACTTTGAATACGTCCCCCAGAATTTTTCGCTAATCCCTCAGTAGATTGATCTGTCCCGTCAACAAAGTTTGGTAACCTGGTAACGAACTTCGGTAACCCCAATTAGTTGGTTGATATGCCAAAAGAGTGCGGTGAAGAAGAGAGGGGGAGCTCGGGGTACCCAAAAGATCATTTTGGATTCCCGAATTGATATCCTGTTACTCGCTCAAAGAAATGGATATTGGGCTAATCTAGCGACTACTTAGGGTTGTTTCCATGTCTAACCATGAATGCATTTCGTGGCTACTGATTCTCCAATTCAAGGACGGAAAAGAAAAATTATTAAACATTTAAAGTTTTGGCGCAGCCCGAGCCTACAACTTAACTACCTCTCCCCAGAATCCACCACCTTTCTTCACTTCCAAATCTCCAAGAACTTTTGATTGACAAGCCAAACGTTTGCCTTTTTCTCCTTTATGGGGAGGGAAAGACAGTCGCCACTTTTCTACATTTGTCATGAGGGAAAGCTTGCCTTCAACATGTACACAGCAAGTTCCGCAAGTCCCCAAGCCCCTGCAGTTTAAAAATGCGGCATTTCCATTGTAAATTTTCAGCTTGTTTTCAAGCAATACCTTCTTGAGCGAAGCGCCTTTTTCGCAGCTAATAATGTGTCCTTGAAAATTGATAAACGGCATTACCTTTTTGATACTTTATTGTTAGAAATAGATCTTTGACGAGAACACCTGTGCCTTCCTTCAGAAAAGTTCCGCAAGGCGGCATGTTTGGTCTTTCGGCCTTGCACGCGCTTTCTCCACAATCTCCAACTTCCTGGTTTTAGTTGACGTCGCATGAGTTCAATTACCTCGGCCTCGCTGATCCCAAATTGAAATGTGATGGCGTCAAATGTTGTTCGGTCTTCCCACGCCATTTCAATGATGCGGTCAACTTCTTCGTCGCTTAAAATCCGATCTGGCTTTTTCAACATGCGTAATAAACAAAGGTGACTTCGAAATGTTCTTTTTTTTTGATAACTGGTTCTTGAAGGTTGGTTTGAACCTATCCTGTGATTTCAACGCTTCATCTTGAAGCTACTACAATCTAAAAGGCGCTTTTTTCGTGCCCCGTAGAGGCTCAAGCCGAAATTCCGTAATCGAACCCATGTTTCAACGCAGAGAGTTTGGGTGCAGATAGGAATAAGGTTTTGAGGTTCAAGGAAAGGTGGGAAAGGGAATAAAAACATACATGAAGCTTCATTGTTTCTAGTGAACACTGAGTTGAATTAAGTGAAAAATATTTTCTAAATGTCGAAGTCAAACCTGCCAGTGAAAAACTGCCCTGTCTGTGGTTTGAGCTTTACCTGGCGAAAAAAGTGGGAACGTAGCTGGGACGAAGTGAAATATTGCAGTGAGCGCTGCAGAAGAAACAAAGGAAAAGCATGAAGACCATTAGGCTCATATTGGGCGACCAATTGAATGAAAAGCATACGTGGTTCGAAGAACTCAATGAAGACGTGGTGTATCTGATGGCTGAAGTTCGCCAAGAAACGGATTACGCACCCCATCACATTCAAAAAGTAGTGGGGATATTCGTTGCGATGCGAAGTTTTGCTCATCTGCTTCGCGAAGCAGGACATAACGTGCAGTACATCAGTTTAGATGCGGCCAATAATCCGCAGATATTCAAAAAAATTATACTGGATTTTGCTACAGAAATAGAAGCGAAACGCTTTGAATACCAAGAACCAGACGAGTATAGACTAGATATTCAGTTAATGGAAATAGCTGCGCTTTTTGATCATTCTAACGTTTCCTCTACTGAGCATTTCTTGACAGAGCGGAATCAACTTGAAGCCTTTTTTGAAGGGAAGAAGACCTATTTGATGGAGTCTTTTTACCGTTCTATGCGAAAAGAATATTCCATTCTTATGGAAGGCAGTCAGCCTGTAACGGGGAAGTGGAACTACGATGCTTCCAATCGGAAGAAGATGCCTAAAGACCATAGGCCAATGGAGGCCTTGTTGTTTGAGAAGGATGTGCAGGCTATTGTGACCATGATTAAGAGTAATGGGGTGAAAACCATTGGTGAGATTGATGCTGAACGCTTTATTTGGCCTACTTCCCGAGCAGAAGCCCTGGAGTTGTTTGATTTCTTTTTGGAGAACGGACTCATGCATTTTGGAGATTTTCAAGATGCCATGACCACGGAATATTGGGCCGTTTACCACTCACGCATCTCCTTCGCCATGAATATAAAGCTGGTGTCTCCGCTTGAGATTATTCAGAAAGCAGAGGCTTTTTGGCATGCCAATGAAGCATCCATTTCCATCTCCCAAGTGGAAGGGTACATCAGACAAATTCTAGGATGGAGAGAATACATGCGCGGTGTATATTGGGCGAAAATGCCTGATTTCGCGCAGCTGAACTTCTTCGACCATGATCGGGAACTTCCAAGCTGGTTTTGGACGGGCGAAACCAAGATGAAATGCATGCGGCACTCCATCAAGCAATCACTGGAATATGCCTACGCCCACCACATTCAACGACTCATGGTGACAGGCAATTTTGCGCTCCTTGCGGGCATAAATCCTGATGAGGTTGATCAATGGTATTTGGGCATTTACATAGATGCGTTTGAATGGGTTGAGATTACCAATACCCGCGGCATGAGTCAGTTTGCAGACGGCGGCATCGTCGGTACAAAGCCTTATGTGAGCAGTGCCAATTACATTCATAAGATGGGGAACTATTGCAGCAACTGTTCCTACAAGAAAGATCTGAAAACGGGCGAAGGCGCTTGTCCGTTCAACTCTCTGTACTGGCATTTCTATGCGCGAAACAGGGATAAATTGGAGAAGAATCCACGCATTGGAATGGCGTATCGCACGTGGGATAAGATGGATCCAACCAAGCGGAATGAACTACTGGACCAAGCTGAAGGTTATCTGGACGACATTGAAAATTTATGAGCACACTTTATTGGTTTCGAAATGACCTTCGGCTGGAAGACAATCCGGCATTGATTGAAGCACTAAAAAGCGGAAATGAGCTTGTTCCTGTATTTGTTTTTGAGGAAAGATGGTGGGAGACCGACGAATGGGGCTTTAAAAAAACAGGCGCTTTTCGAACGCAGTTCTTGCTAGAATCAGTTGCAGATCTTCAGAAGCAATTGAAAGCAGTTGGTTCGAATTTGCTGATTCGAAAAGGAAACACCACGGCTGTGTTTCAAGAGCTGATTGAGGCGTACGATTGCAACGCCATTTTCGCCCAAAAAGAGCACACTTCTGAAGAAATAATACTTGAAGAAGAGGTGTCAAACTTGCTTCCAAAAGGGGCTTTGCATTTAATTGAAGGATTTACGCTGTGTGACCTTAGCAAACTTCCATTTGCTATAAGCGACCTGCCAGACCAATTCACACAATTTCGGAAAGCGATTGAAAAACAAGGCGAATGGAGGCCCTTGGTAGAAAAAGTATTGTCTATTCCTAGTGCAGATATTCCTGAAAGTACCATTCCTGTTATGGCTGATTTCAATCAAGGGAGGCCCTCTTTAGATTTAAGAGCTGCGCTGGAATTCAAAGGAGGGAGCAGCGAAGCGCGAAAACGATTGGATCATTATTTCTGGGACACCAAACGTCTTGGAGTCTACAAGAAAACGAGGAATGGATTGATTGGAGCAGACTACTCTAGTAAATTTTCTCCGTGGCTAGCCAATGGTAGCATTTCAGCAAGGGCAATTGTAAAAGAAATCCATCAGTACGAAGCAGAACACGGGGCGAATGAGAGCACTTATTGGCTCATTTTTGAGTTGTTGTGGCGTGATTATTTCCGATTGGTATCCATGAAGTATGGAAATGCAGTTTTCCAAGAAAAAGGCATCAAGCATGAGGAGATGCGGTGGAGTAAAGACTTGAGTCTTTTCGGTACATGGTTAGAAGGAAAGACAAATGACGCGTTCGTGAACGCCAACATGCGTGAATTGACCAAAACGGGATGGATGTCTAATAGAGGCAGGCAAAATGTAGCGAGCTATTTAGTGCATGATTTAAAAATTGACTGGCGCATGGGTGCCGCTGCATTCGAACATTTTCTGTTAGACTATGATCCATGTTCTAATTATGGGAACTGGATGTATGTTGCTGGTGTTGGAAATGACCCAAGGCCGAATCGGAAATTTAATACAAAGAGACAAGCAGATATGTACGATCCGAAAGGTGCGTACCAACAACTATGGAACAATGAGATGCTGGAATTTAACTTATAATGATCCCGATAGGTGGGCTGAAGTGCATGCCATTTCAGGTAAGCCACTTTCATTTATTGCGGGAATAAAAGCGGGAGGAACAGGCTCGCCAAGAGGAGTCTTGCTACATTTGCCAACAGAACTGAACAGCATGCTAACAGAAACCAGTAATGCTGATTATTGCAATATTCAGCGCACTTCTGATGGCGGAATTTTATTCTTTAAAGTGAGGTTAGAGCTGTATGGTATTCCGCTCAATCGCTCTGACTTTAGATTTGTGCGGTCTGAACTGCAAGCAGATGGTTCAGGGGTTTTCACGCTTCAATTTAACGAAGGAAGGTACATTTCTTTTAGGTCTACCTTTTCCAATCGTTCCAGTTGGAATGGCTTCCTGGAAAAAACCTTCCCTATAAAAAGGACTTGACCATTGTCCTGCAGGGTCGCCTAACTAGGCAACCACCCAATCACCAATTTTTAACGTAATAATTCCAATAAAAAAAGCCCTAACGAACCGAAGTTGTCAGGGCCTAAAGCTGTGTAAGAGCAATAATAATTATTCAACAATCAACTTGCGTGTTGCTGTTTTCCCTTCCATGTCAATGCGAAGCATGTAGATTCCAGATGCTAGACCTGAAAGATCTGTTACTTCTCTATGCTGACCTGCAGCAAGTGTTCCTTCAAACAAGATAGCTACTTGCTCTCCAACCAGATTGATTACTGTAATCTGAGCGCGTTGAGCAGTTGTTGTTGTGAATTCAATGGTCACATTTCCTGAAGTCGGATTTGGATAAACACGATCTAAGTTCAATTCAACCGAAGACTCTGTTACATTCACAGAACAAGGCATCTCATTGAGCACCCCATCAGGGAATGCTGCTTCCAAAGAAGTTACATCTGCTAGTGGCCAAATGTCATCATTGATCATGATTTTGTCTGGACTAATTAGCGTGAATGTAGGATAGGCATACGGATTGAAAGCGGCAGCAACATCTCCTGCTCCGCCATCTGCTGAGACTGCTGGTGCATGGTTAAATGAACCACCAAAATTTTCTTCAAAAGCAACCACTTCTTGATCAGAGTCGCTTCCATTGTTCATTGAGATGCAGATAACATCACCAGCATTGCAACCGAATTTATCATGAAATTCATTGAAGATTGGCGTGGTTCCCTGACAGGGTCCGCAAGTGTCAAAAAAAAAGTCTAGAAGGATGTACTTACCTGCTTCAGCGTAAGCATATAGATCATGGGTGTTGCCGTTTATATCTGTTACGGTAAAGTTGTCTACCGTATCACCTACACCATATCCTTGTATTTGTGCAGATGAAGTAAATGAAGCAAAAGCGATTGCCCCTAAGAGTAGCATTTTTTTCATAATCCTTGAGATTTATTGGTTTCAATTATTAAGATACGAATTAATGCACTCCAACTGCATGGAGAACTTAATTGCAGTATGAATCCTATGTAGGGTAATTCTGAGAAAGAGTGAGTAAACAATGAGTTAAGGCAGGTGCATTATATCAAGCCTAGTTTATTTCATTCGCGCTTTACGCGCTGAAATACGAATGCGTTCTTTAGAGATTAGTTCCTGAATTCGAGCTGAATTCTGTTTCTTGTGTTCAAATAGAAGTTCACCAACATCTAATGCATCTGCGGCATTGACCTTTTCTTCAGATCTGGGATAGCCTGCTGTTAGTTCGAAAAAGACATCTTCAAATTGTATTTGATATGCTACCATTGCCCCTGCCAGTGTTGCTATGGCTGTAGGGTTAAGCGTTGATGAGATGCTAAGTTTCAAGTCAGCCATTTGCACGCTGCACGCATTCAGCAGTGGGATGAGTTCTTGCGTTTGTGCTGAAGAAGCCAATGGGTCTTGCATTGCTTCATAATTTAGACCAAGTAATGATGCGGCTTCAGCGAGTTGAGTTAGTTTTCGAATTCGACTTCGGAACAGCTCAGGCACAACAGGCTGACGAAGGAAATAGGTTCGGATTTCAAAAACCTTTTCTTCCATGAGGTCAGGCAATTCAGATGCATCTGGTTTGCTTGAAAAACCGAGAAGTAAAAGCGCATGAGCTTCATTCATGTGGCAAAACTATGTTAAAGCAGACTTAAAATTGCCATCATTACTGCTTTCATCGCGTACATTTCCTTCTCCTCAGTAACGCATTTCGTATATTTACGCTCCCAAACTTGAAAGAAATGAAACAAATTGTTCTTACCCTGTTTAGTCTTTTTGCACTCTTAGGGTGTTCTAATGCTGATGCTTCAAAAACACAAGCTGAATCTGTGGCTGCTGTTCAAGAGACTCAAGACGTTGCAGAAACGACCGCTGTATCCTTAATTTCTGGTATCTCCGAGAAGAATGCGGGTGATAAAGTTGGACCGATCCGCTTGCATGGAAAGGTAAAAGGCGCACGAGAAGGAATGACCCTCTATTTGGGTGAAACCGAAGGTAAGAATGATCAAATCACTGATAGCACAACTATAAAAGCTGGAGCCTATGATTTTGGCGTAAATGAGTTTCACCGTGGTTTCTATATGCTCAGCTTTGATGCGAATAACAAAGTAGCCTTAATCATGAATCCTGATGAACAGGAGGTTGAGGTTGATTTTAATAGCACAAGACTTGATGCGGCTCCTGTTGCCATAGTGAGCAAAGAGAATGAAGGATGGGTAGCGTACTTTTTGTTGGAGAAAAAGCTTGACAATGAGGTGCGAAACCTCCGTCGTTCACGCAGCCAATCTTCTTTTAAAGAGCGCATTGATCAACAAATTGAAGCGAAGGAAGTTGAGAAACGTTCTGCTCAAGATGCTGCAATCCAAAAATATCCTGACACTTTTTTGGCGAAGTACCTGACTTGGTACAATTCACCTTATTTATCTGAAAAGGGAAAATATTGGGATGACATCGACTTTACTGATGTTTCAATTATTCGAACACCTGTACTTCCAAATCGTGTTCAGGAATTTATGAGAACACATTCAGGCGGAGAAGATCAGGGGTTTTACAATTGCATTGACATGGTCAAGAGCAAATCTGAAGTGAATTCTAAAGTTCTTGAGTTTGCACTTTACACAATGCTTGATGGTTTCTATCAATCAGGAATGGAGGATGTGTCCCAGTACATCTTGGATGCATACATCTTGGACGAAGATTGCAGTGCAGATTTGTCTGATGTCATCAAACAACGTGCACAGGGAATCATAAATCTTCAGATAGGAAAAACACCACCGAATTTTAATATTGAATCGTTGGCTCACGGAAACATAGAGTTAGCAAAAGAAGTGAAGAAAAATGAATATACTTTGGTGATGTTCTGGGCATCTTGGTGTCACAAATGTGAGCAAGAAATCCCTGTGCTAAAAGGTGTATATGAAGAATATAAAGACAAAGGATTTGGAGTGATTGGTGTGTCTGTAGATAAGACGAGAGGCGCTTGGGAAAGAGCGGTAGAAGAGAACGATGTGTCATGGCCCAATGTTTCTCAGTTACTCATGTGGGAATCACCAGTAGCGCAAGATTACAAAGTGACACAAACACCTTCGTTGTTCTTGCTAGATAAAGACATGAGGATCGTTGATAAGCCTAGCCGTATTTTCCAGGTTGAAGCGCTGTTAAAGTCGAAGCTCAAATAAGTGGTTCGCATTCACGGACATAGAGGGTGCAGATCATTGCTTCCTGAAAATAGTATTGAAGGCGTCAAAGCAGCTTTTGCTTATGGCGCCTTCGCTGTTGAAATTGACGTGCGTCTGACCAAAGACCTTGACTTTGCAGTTGTGCACGATGAGAAGCTTCAGTCAAGCTATTATCAAATTGGTCATCCCATAGAAGTGGCAAAAACAGGGATAAACGAATTGAAGAACATCTCATTTGGTCAGGCGCCTTTGTTGCTTTTCCCTGATCAAAAAAAGGTGGTCACACACATTCCCTCTTTATCTGACTTGATTGCTAAATTCAATGGGGCCCAGCATAGATTCAACCTTGAGGTGAAGGTGAATGAAGACACAGAGAATCTTACCGCAGAGGCATTCTCCATGTGGATTGAACGCGAAGAATATCAACCTTTCAGAGTGCAAAGCTTCAATTTGGAGTTTCTGGAAAGGTTAGATGAGTCAAATCCGGAAATTGAAAAGCATTGGCTTATAGACAAGAAAGAAGATCTGAATCAGATCTGGCCAGAATGGCTCAGCGGGCTTGCAGTTGAGGCATCGTTGATTACAAATGAATGGATTGCAAAGATAAATACAGCAAAATTGGAATTATCGGCATGGACAGTGAACTCAATTGTTGAGGCAGAGCTGTTGATCGCGAAGGGGATTCAAGAGATCATTACTGACAACCCGAAAATGCTAATTGAGACATTTAAAAAGATAGATTAGCCTTTTTTGGAAGGTGTTTTCCATTTGTTATAAAGGCCCTGAATTATTCCGTCAGACAAACCTATTTTTGGAATGATAAACTCTTCAATTCCAGCCTTTTTCAAGATGCGAAGGTAGATTTCACCAGCGGGCACAATTACATCTGCACGGTCAGCTTTCAATCCCAACTTGTACATGCGTTCATCAAGTGTATGGCGCTTCAGAAACTTGACAATGCGCTCAAGTTCTTCGGTTTTCATTCTGCCATCGGGTTCACCAGTGCTCATTTTGTAAATCCGGTTGATATTGCCTCCGGTTGCAATTCCAACAAGTCCTTTTTCTGATTCCCCGAGGTCTTTAACCCACTGGCGTGCATCATTCCAGTCTTCTTCTTTTACTTTATCTTTCAAGGTACGGACTGTTCCAATCTTGAACGATTTCGCTTTTATACGTTGACCTTTTTTAATCAAAGTGCATTCAGTGGAACCACCTCCCACATCTATGGAGAGGTAATTTTTCTTTTGCGTAAGTTTTTTCTGAAAGAATGCGTCAAAGATCAAGTCTGCTTCTTCATCGCCTCGAATAAGTTCAATCGGGACATTTGCTTCGCGCTCAACCATAGCCACAATTTCTTCTCCATTGCTCGCTTCACGCATTGCACTGGTTGCGCAAGCGCGAAAAAACTCTACGCTTTGAACATCCATTAAGTACCAAAAAGCCTTCATTATTTTCACCAGTTGAACGGCTTTCTGATGGCTGATTGCACCATATTCAAACACATCTTCGCCCATTCTCAAAGGAATTCGGGTGAATGAGACTTTTTGTGTGTGGAATCCTGTGTTAGTCTCGATGATTTCTTCAATCAACAAACGAACAGCATTGGAACCTATATCTATCGCCGCTAACTTCATAAAGAGTAAGATTACAGAAAAACTCTGGCATCCTCAAGCCAAGCATTCGAGTTGTGGAAAAGCTTTGTAAAATGTTTAGAAATGTTCAATCAAGTTCAATAACCTTGTTCTTCACTTTATTTGCGAAATACGCATACACTTCTTCTTGCGAATTGTAAGACTCCTTGCTTCTTCCAGCTGTCACGTATTCGTTCTTCTGCTTTTTATCTATGATTCTTGCTTTTGCATTGTCTTTGAATTGCATATTGAGGTACTCAGTCAATTCACTTTGTAATCGTGCATCATATATAGGCACTGAAACCTCAATTCGATGGTCTAGGTTTCGGGTCATCCAATCAGCACTGCTCAGGTAGTATTTCGGACTGTCATCATTGCCGAAGACGAAGATGCGTGAATGCTCTAGAAAACGACCCACGATGCTAATCACTTTTATGTTTTCACTTTTTCCTTTTAACCCAGGAATGAGTGAGCAAATTCCGCGCACAATCAATTTGATATCAACACCAGCATTGCTTGCGTCATAAAGTTTCTTGATCATCCCTGCATCTACCAAATTATTCAATTTGATGATAATCCACGCTTTTTTTCCTGCTTTCGCGAAGTTGATCTCTTTATTTATGAGTTCAGTAAACTTGCGTCGCGTGCTGTAAGGCGAAACAATGAGGTGGCGGTAGAGCACGCGTTGGTAGTTGTTTTCGAAAAAATCAAACAACTTACTTATCTCATTAGTAATTCGAGAGTCAGCTGTAAGAAGGGATGTGTCACTGTAAATTCGAGCTGTTTTTTCGTGGAAATTCCCGGTGCCTATGTGCCCGTAAATCACATCCTGTTTGCCTTCCCTTCGTGTAATCATCATCAGTTTACTATGGACCTTTAACCCTGGTACTCCGAAGATGACCTGCACCCCAGCTTCCTGAAGCTGATTTGAGACGTGGATGTTGTTTTTTTCGTCAAAACGGGCTTGGAGTTCAATGATTACTTGAACGTCTTTTCCATTCTTTGCAGCATTTATCAATGCATTGATGATGTTGGAACCATGCGAAACACGATAAACGTTGATCTTGATCTCCTTTACGTTGGGGTCAATGGCACTTTCACGCAGTAAGTCAACAATGTAAGTGAATTGCTGGTAGGGGTAATGGAGCATGATGTCTCGCTTGCGCACCTGGTCTAGCAAGCTTGTTCGCTTCATTAAATCTTTGTGCGGTAGGGGAGGCAGGGCTTTGAAACGAAGATCATTCCGGTCAAAATCTGGAAAGCCCATTAGGTCTTTTTTGTTATGGTAAATTCCCCCCGGAAGAATATTCTCAGCATCTCGAATGCGCATTTTTCGCCCTAAATACTCCAGCATATCCGTTGGCATCCGCGCGTCATACAAAAAGCGTACATAACGGCCTTTCTTCCTTTTGTCAAGGCTTCGTTGCATTTTCTGAACAATGCTTTTGTCTAAATCATCATCGATATCTAACTCTGCGTCTCGTGTGATTTTGATGGTATACGCCTTGATGTCTCGTGCATCAAAAATGGCGAAAAGCCTATGCAAACGCAGACGGATGATGTCTTCAAGGAAGATTACAGCATGCTTGTCTTTTCCTGCGGGCAATTCAAGGAAGCGAGGAAGGTGATTGGGGATCTCAATCAAAGCATACTTTACTTTGTTCGATTCACCAATGTGGAGCTGAACAGATAGGTAGATTGATTGATCTCTCAGCTGAGGGAAGAGGTTTTTTCCTCCCAACATGAGCGGGACAAGATTCGGACGAATAACCTTTTTGTAGTAATCTCTACAGAAGATTTCTTGGGCCTCTGACAATTGACTTTGGTCTACAATGTCAATGCCGGTCTCTCTTAGCTGCTTGTCTAGTTCAATAAATGTTTTATTGTAAAGTGCTTGAAGTTCTACGTTTTTTTGACGAATCGAACGCATGGTCTCCGTAGCCAGAAAGTCTAGATCCGTCTTGGTTTTTTCATTGAACTCAGCCATTCTTCTCAGCGTTGCCACGCGAACCCGAAAAAACTCATCCAGGTTATTCGAAAAGATTCCGAGAAAACGGAAGCGTTCAATGAGCGGATTTCGTTCATCGATGGCTTCTTGCAAGACACGCTCATTGAACGAAAGCCAGCTCAATTCCCGATTAACATAGTCTGTATTGCTTAGAGTGGGCATAGGTTATATTTTCAAGACAAAGGTAGAGGTCTGTGGGGGAAAAGCATGACAATTCGAACACACTTAACATAACCACACACTTCTCAGAGGATTTAACTTTGCGCCCGAATTTGGGCATTACACCACACAAAAATTAGATCGAGATTTCCGTAGTAGGTAAAAAAGCACCCCGTTTTCAGCTCCGACTGTTGCGAATGGGAATGAAAGCGCTAAAGGATTCTCTCTAGAGCAATTTGCAGGTGAAAAGTTGGTTTTATGTTTCTTCTATCCGAAGGATTTTACATTCGGTTGTCCAACAGAATTTCATGCGTTCTAGGCTGAATTACCTGCTTTTGAAGCAAGAGACAGTGCAGTTGTTGCTTGTTTTACAGATAGTCCTATGATTGCATACTGTGGCTTGTTCTTGATTGATAAAGAAGAAATTGTTCAGCACGCATTGGTCAACAACCTTCCACTTGCAAGAAATGTTGATGAGGTTATAAGGACACTTGATGCACTTCGCCACTTTGAAGAAAATGGAGAGGTTTGTCTAGCAAACGGGCAAGAAGGATCAAAAGCAATGACCTCTTCTTTTAAAGGTGTAGCAACGTATCTATCTGATAACTAATCATCCGTTTGGCTCTAGATGAAAGCGAATTCTTATTTGAGGGTTGGCTTTTTTGTTGTGACTAAGTCTGGACTATGTTTCCTATTTTTACTGCGTAAAAGTAATTTATCATGAAAAACACCTTCTTCTTCCTATCAGCTCTTTTGTTTTCAAGTTCTGTTTTCGCCCAAAGCTATACGAGCTTTTTTACTGGAAATACCGAAGATTCAGAAGCAACTCCAACCTTCGGAATTGTACTCATGGGTGGTGCCGGTGAAAACGATGAGGCCATGAAATGGTTTTTAGAACGCGCCAATGGGGGTGATGTGGTTGTTCTTCGCGCCAGCGGATCAGATGGATACAATGATTACTTGTATTCAGAATTAGGTGTGACGGTCAATTCTGTTGAGAGCATCTTGTTCAATGATGCTTCTGCAGCCGAAGATCCTTACGTGATTGCACAAGTTCAAAACGCTGAAGCCATATGGTTGGCAGGCGGAGACCAGTGGGATTACGTGAGCTATTGGAAAAACACAGCCATAGAAGATGCGATCAACAGCTTACTTAATGAGACAGGGGGTGTTGTTGGAGGAATCTCTGCAGGCATGGCGGTAATGGGAGGTTCGTATTTCAACGCAGCACAAGGAACAGTTACGAGTTTTGAGGCCTTAGCCAATCCGTATGATATCGATGTGCAATTGGGACATGATGATTTCATCGCCGCACCATTTCTAGAAGATGTAGTAACTGACACGCATTATGATGACCCAGATCGAAAAGGGAGGCATGTGACCTTTATGGCACGCATGACCTCAGATGTAGGGAAGGTGCCGAAGGGAATTGCGTGCGATGAATTTGCTGCTGTGTGCATTGACGCAGAGGGGATGGCGCATTGCTTCGGAGATGGACCCCAAGATAATGATTACATCTATTTCATTCGTCCAAACTGTACAGGTGAAGTTGAGCCACAGGTGGTTGAAACGAATGTCCCATTGACTTGGAATGAAGACGGAGAAGCACTTAAAGTATTGCGCATTAACGGGAATGTCGCAGGCGAATATTCCTTGGATTTGAACAATTGGATCAACCATACAGGAGGGGAGTGGTTTGATTGGTACGTGCAAGAAGGTGAGTTGTTTGAAGTTGCTGGCGAAGCTCCTGACTGCGCGCTTAGCGTTGATGATTTAACCTTTGATGGACTTGAAGTTTGGCCAATACCGACTACACAATTTCTCAACTTTCAAGCTAAGAATGCAACTGAAGTGCTTCTCTTCAACCTCCAAGGCACTATTGTACATAGCGTTGTGGCGAAGGAAGGGTTGAATCAAATAGATTTGAGCGACTTTGCAAGCGGAGTATATATGCTGCAAAAAGGAGTTGAGACGAAACGGGTTCTTAAACTATAGTCATGTTTCGAAAGGCACTATTACTTGTGCTTACCTGTTTATTGAGCACTATTTGTATTCAAGCGCAGACAGATACCCCAGACATTCAACCGTCAGAAGATTTGCAAAATGTGCTGCGGTCCATTTCAGAAGGTTCAGGATGCGGAGGAATGGATGAAACTTCTAGTCCTTTTAGCGACACCACCTATCTGTTATTAATGATAACGTTTCATTCAGGTCGAATGGAAGGCGAATCATGAAAAATGACCAAGAATTAGCGGTGTTTTCAGAACAAGGTTTAGTTGTGGTGAATGTTCTTGTCAATCGCACAGGGATAGTATCAAGTGCGAAGGTAGATATAGGAAGATGCAACACGGCAGACATACGCCTTTGGGATTCAGCAACAGATTTTGCCAAAGGTTTAGGCTTTGATGCGAATCCAGCGGCTGCACCTTTGCAGAAGATTGAAATGGTATTCAGGTATTAAATCGCCAAGCTGTTCCTGTGAGTGACATCCGTCTGATGCTCAGCGACTTTGCTCCTCAAGCGATAGAGTAGTAGTGAGGTAGTTTGCAGAATAGTGGTGATTGCTATTTCGGACATTCATTCTTAAGTCTTGGATAAGGTGCTCCACTTTGGTTTCCAGCGCATGATTGTAAGCTTCATGTGGAGTGCTTCGGGTTACCAACTCTAGTTTGTTGGTTTTAAACCTACAGATTTTAAGTTTCAGACGGTAAGTTCAGAATCTCTTACTCAGAACTCAGAACACTGGACTCAGAAC
>JBLIGQ010000052.1:0-18720 GCA_047636995.1 Flavobacteriales bacterium
CACCCTTCTTCGTAGACCATTACCTCATAGAATGAATCACCTAGTCCTAGGTATTCATCATCTAAGGTCCAGAACACTTCCGATTGGTCATTTGCTCCTTCTATCCAGAAAGAGGCCAAACAATTCGGATTGATTTCAGCATAGATGTCAAAATCACATGCACCATCACATCCGTTCGAATAGAATTCTGTGCAGAAAAAGCCATTGCAATTCTCGTCAATGTATTCAGCACAGATGGTGTGCCACCCTTCTTCGTAGACCATTACCTCATAGAATGAATCACCTAGTCCTAGGTATTCATCATCTAAGATCCAGAACACTTCCGATTGGTCATTTGCTCCTTCTATCCAGAAAGAGGCCAAACAATTCGAATTGATTTCTGCATAGATATCTATTGGACAATCATCTAAACATCCTTCAACATAAAACTCAGTGCAAATGATTTCCCAGCAACCTACAAAGCTGTAATCAGCGCAGATGGTATGCCATCCTGGCTGTTGAATTTGTAATTCCAGTCCCTCAAAAGTTTCACCCAGGTAATTCCCGTCAAGATTCCAGACAGTTGAGCTGTCAGGATTTGCGCCTTCTAAGTTAAAAGTATAAAGACAATCTGAATTAGATTCAATGTTTATTTCAGTAGGGCAAGGCTCACAAGGGTTGATGTAGAGATCAATGCACACTTCAACACCTTCGCAGTAGTCAGAGCTATAGTTTACACATATGGTAACCCATCCTTCTTCCTCGAACACATGCTCAATAAAATGTCCACCAGTTTCAATGGTGCCATCACCAAAATTCCAAATAGCTATTTCACCTTCTTGGAAACTACCTATTTCAAATGCTGTTACATCGCAACTTACATCGCTCCAAAGCCAAGATGGGCATTCTACTTCTGGATAAACTAACGTTGGTCCAACACAGAATTCAAAACCGATGTACTCAGAAGTACTCACGGTACTTAACCATTCTACTGGTCCTGACAAACCTTGCATTGACAAGCTGAAGTTGTCATCTGTAAAGAGACCTTCAGGTGAATACACTTCAAAGTAATAACATCCTTCATCAATGCATAGGTCAATCCATTCTGTTCCTAAGCCGTTATACTGAGCAACACCTTCTGCTAAAGTTTCACCTAGGCCACTTAGGTTCCATTCAACGTAATCAATTTCTTCTGTTAAGTTCAACATCCCAAACTGAACATCGGTACACGTTTCTTCGCATCCTTCAGCAACGAGCGTAATGCACGTTTCTACTTGACCACATTCGTCATTTTCATAGACCGCGCAAAGTGTGTGCTCCCCTAGCTCTTCAAGGTAAACCACCATGAAGTTCCCGCTGTCCCAATATAGCACTCCGTCCAAGTACCAATCAAATTCGTTCGCAAATTCACCGTATATACCACAGTGGTATGCACCACATTCTACTTGCTCGAATACTTCAATTTCGATCTCACAAGGTGAACCGCAATCTTCTATTTCAACAACTCCGCAAAAACTAGCACCTTGACAATTTGGCGCAGTATAAAACCCGCATACTGTGTAAACACCTGGTTCTGCATAATCGTGTGTTGTAAAATGTCCTCCTTGTTCAGTTGTTCCATCACCAAAATCCCAAAACACCTCTTCGCCATCAACGAAAGAGCCGATTTCAAAGATTCCTGTCTGGCAATCAGACGCTACATAGAGTGGCTCATCAGGACAATCATTGAAATACTCAATGCAGCCTTCAATAGAAAATCCGTCATCTCCAGCGTAAACGTCTGAATAGAAAAATCCACTATTCAAACTCGCAAAGATGTCTTCAACACCTTGCAGCATCTCTTCAGAGGAAATGGTTAAAGCAAAACAAGGACCTTCAACACATAACGTAAAAGGAACATTGCTTTCCCCTGCTATAGTAATGAAGCCTTCTTGCACGCCGTTGTTATCAAATAGGATGTAGTTTACCTCTTCAGGTATTTCCACGTCATCACTAAAGTCAATGGAGAACTGGATGTATTCGCATGCTTCTGTGGAAGTAGTGTATCCAAAAGTTAGGATAAGTAAAAGGAGTAAAACCTTCTTCATGTTAGTTGTTGTTTAAGGTAGAATCCGCTCAGATTCAAGGTATAGACCTCACTTATTGAAAAAGTGTTGCATAAAAAAAGCCTCCTTTTTTCAAAAGTGAGGCTTTATTTTATCTCGCATAAAGGCTTTCAGCTAGTAAACCGCTCATCAACCTCCATAACATTGGCACATTTAGAACAGGTTCTAAGTTCTTCAGAGTTGTAAAAATGTTTGAATCTAGGAAGGAAATCCTTTTCAATATCATCAAGGGGAAAGTAAGTTTCGTGAAGTTTGTGGTTGCAATTGTCACAAAACCACATGAGTCCATCTTTTCCGGGAGCTGATTCGCGTTTACGCTCAATTACTAATCCCAATGAGCCTTCCGACCGAATGGGAGAATGAGGAACTTTACCTGGGTGAAGGTACATATCACCAGCAGAAAGCGGAATTTCTACAGCTTTACCATCTTCTTGGATTTTGACAATGATATCACCTTCGAGCTGATAAAAAAGCTCTTCGGTCTCATTGTAGTGATAGTCTTTTCGGGCATTCGGGCCAGCAACGATCATTACAATGTAATCTTCACTTTCTATGTACAAATTCCTATTCCCAACAGGGGGTTTGAAAAGTTCTCTATGTTCTTCAATCCACTGGTTCAAATTAAAAGGTCTTCTGATGCTCATAGGAAAATCCGTTTGGGTAAATATACGGTTGAATTAACTGGTTGGTATACTCCTTTGTTTCGAAGGTACTGAACTTACCAAGTACACTCCAACAAAAATAAGTAGGGCACATACTACACGCTCCAAAGTAATGTCTCCAGTGAAATCTTCGCCTCCGAAAGAAGCATAGACGAAGGCAAATACTACCGCCAGCAGGGGCTGCAAATAAATATACACACTTACCACTGTTGGCATTAGATGTTTCAACGCAAAAATATTGAGCAAATAAACCAGAAAGGTTGTACAAATAATCACGTAGCCAATGCCCCAGATGTGTTGAGCAGTAAGCGCTGACCATGCTATTTCGGAAGCTTGATTCAGACCAACCGGCAAAACCACCAACCAACCGAAGAAGAAAGCCCACGCTACAACGGTAAGCGGTTTGTATTTCGACATTAAAGGCTTCACAATGACCAAATAAACGCCATATGACATGGCATTGACGAAGATCATTAGATCACCTTGCCAAGAGACCGATTTGCTCTCCTCTGCGCCACTAAGCAGCAGCAGTGCTATTGCGCCCACTGCTCCAAGAACAATTCCCGCGACTTTGCGTGAAGTGATTGTTGTTTTGAGGATAAAGGCTGAAGCAATCAACACCAAAATCGGATTGCTTGTCATAATGATAGAAGCATTGACTGGTGATGTAGAGCTCAATCCGTTAAAGAAGAACAATTGATTCATTGCCACACCAGTTAAACCGCAGAAAGCCAACCGAATTAAGTCTTTGCGTTGAACGCGCTCATAATTGAGCGCATAGAGCGCCCAAAAAAGGATTCCTGCCCCTGTAACGCGCAACACAATGAAGCCCGAAGGGCCCACGATATTTGGCATCAGACCTTTTGCAATTAAGTAATTTGCACCGTAAAACAGCGCTACTATAAAAAGCGAAATATGTGCAAGGATCCGAGGTGACATTAGCTTAACTCCTCAAGAATAGCAGCCGTTGTGCTCTTCGCATTGCCAATGAAAATTTTTGAGTTCAAGAGTGTTACTGGTCTTTTCAAAAAGGTGTACTCATCCAGAATAAGGCTTTTGTAATCTGTTTCTTTCAGCTCCTTATCACCCAATCCCATTGAACGGTACTTCATTGCCTTCCTAGAAAACAGAGCTTCATAAGATCCAGCAAGCGCCATCATCTCTTCCAATTGAACTTCAGTCATCTTGGCGGTTTTGATGTCTTGAAGCTCAAATCCGTTCCCTTCAGCGTTGAGTTCTTTCAAAATCCGTTGACAGGTGCTGCATGTTGCAAGGTGGTATACCTTTTTCATTATTTCAATCGCTTTTTGAGGTGCTGAACCAAAGTCTCTAGTCCAGCATCAAACGTTTTATCATTGTTAACCGTCTGATGGGCCATGTTTTGATAAGGCTCTAGATATAGTTTATCTGCTGGACGCACATGATTTTCCCATTGGTAACGGACTTCATCTTCTGGGTAGCCGCGTTCAACATGATCACGATTGATTCTTCGTTCCAAGCGAATTGTTGGGTCAGCGTGCAAATAGACTTTGTAATCAGAAAGTGCACGTACATCGTCATAGTGAAAGACAAATAGCCCCTCAGTAATAATAATGGGTGCCGGTTGTGTGGTCAGCATTGCTGGTATAACCGCAGGGTTATTGAAGGTATACTCCAATCTTTTTATAGGCTTACCTTGCTTCAACTTCTCAAGGTCACTCATGAATTCCAGCTGATTGATAGATCCCGGCAGGTCAAAGTTGACCCAACCATTTTCGTCTTTGATCTGTTCTTCAAATGGACGGTAGTAATTATCTTGAGATACCAAGCTGATTTCTTCTGGATCGAAGGCGTCAAGCAAAGCTCTTAGAAATGAGGTTTTCCCGCTAGCACTTCCGCCAGCAATCCCCACTAAGTAAGGTGGTTTAGATGCATTCACAGTGCAAATATACAATCAATCGCCCATGTATGACTGCTTTCTCACCTCTTCAATGAGTAGCTTTTTACTTGCATCAAAATTAGCAACATAAATGAAAGAACCCTTGCCTATATTGGCTAGTTCTTCCAGGGTTCTTCCAGCAAAATCTGTGCTTCTGATTCCTATCACAGTTGTTTTCACCCCTCTCTTACCATTTCGCTCTGCCATTTTCACCAACTTGGGCCTATCAGCATTCCGAAAAGCACCATCAGTAGCCACAATGAGCTGATTGTTTCCACCATCGATGAAATGGGTTCGAGCCATTTTATATGCTCTTTTAAACCCAACCAATCCTGCGGTCATCCCACCGGCCTCCAATGCTGAAATCGCCTTTTCAAGTTCAGCCTTCCGATCACCTTTGGTCATATCCATTACAACTACAGCATTTGATGCATAGGTCATAAATGCTAATTGGTCTGTTGGACGAAGCACTTCAACCAGCCCTAACATACTTGCCTGCAACAAGTCCATTTTCCCTTTGTTGGCCATAGACTGTGAGACGTCCACTAAAAACACAATGCTGTTTCGCGCATATACATCTTCAGGAAGCACTTCACTGGTTACAACCATGCCTTCTTCAGGATCTTGCGGTGACATAGGCTCTTCAGCAATAACCACAGGCTCTATCCTTTGGATGATGGTAATTTCATCCCGATCATCTTCCTCTTGTTCTGGTTCTTCTTGCACCTGCGCCAATTCCTCTTCTCTTTCTTGCACTGGCTCTATGGCCGCCACCTTCTCTTCCACATCAAGGGGCATTAAAGCCAATTCTATGTAGTTATTTCTACGGTTGATGTAGCCAGTAGTATCAGCTGAAGTGAAATACTCAGCTTCCCCCATGACGAAATAGAACCCTACAGGTATTTGTTCTGAATAGTCTCCATTCTTATCCGTTTTCACGTCGCGTTGAACCTTTCCGTTTTCAACAATGCGAACACGGGCCTCTTTGATTGGTTTTCCCGTCTGGGCATTGATGACGTGAATCAAAGTTGGTTCATCACCGCAGCAGTCATCAGGACGTTGTCTAAAATCAGGGCATGCGGGGCTGTCATTTCGATCTATGAAATTGACCTCAGCCCGAATTTTCAGCACAATTGGCTTTTGCATAGATGAGAAGTAAACCTCAACGTCTTCCTTAAATAAGCCTTTTTGGATGGGGTTGAACTTAATGCGAAGCGTAATGGTGCTATCAGGCAACACCCTTTTCCCTGTCCATCTTGTGTTAAAAGCCCTACTGAGATTGGATGTAAGAACAAGGCTCTCTTTTGCTCCTGGATTGGAAAAATGAACATCTACAATGCGTTCACTTCCTCTTTCTATGGTACCGAAATCTATTTTCGTTTGATCTACTTCAATGTTTTGTCCATGCATAGAAAAGAGCATGCAACTGAACAGAAAGGTGATTAGATAACGCATAAATTGTAAACGCTGGTTTTCATGAGAAGGTATGGAGGAATGACACCAAATCAAATTGCTGAGAGGATCATGTCAGCTACTTCACGGTCATTCCCTAATCTCGGCACCTTGTTTTGTCCTCCTAGTTTCCCACGTTGACGCATCATTTCTTCAAAGCTTCCTTTCGAAACAGATGAAACACTAGCTGTGCGTAAAATGCCCCCCTTGATTAGATCTTTGTAGTACATATTTTGGCGGCACATTTCTCTATCAAGGAGAAGGGCAAATTGCTCCAAGGAGCTAGGTAAAACATCAAACTCAACAACCCACTCATGAAAAGGGAGTCCTTCACTTGGAGCTACTTGCGGCGCCACATGAAATTCTCTCACTGTGCAGTGCATCTCGCGGCATGCTGTTGTGATTGCATTTTCTACTTCCTCTGCAATCACGTGTTCGCCAAAAGCGGAAGTAAAATGTTTAATTCTTCCTGTGACTTTAATGCGCGGTGGATCTAAAGAGACAAACCTAACCGTGTCTCCTATGCTATAGCCCCAAAGCCCCGCATTTGTATTCAGTATTAAAGCGTAGTTGACGTTAAGTTCTACCTCGTCTAGGCTTAACCTTGATGGGGTTTCATTGAAGTACTCATCAGCAGGAATGAACTCATACCACATACCTGCATTGAAGTTGAGCATTAATCCGTCATGTACTTGACTGTCTTGATACGCAATAAACCCTTCACTTGCAGGATACGTTTCTACAGAAGGAATCGATTTCCCAACCAACTCTTTAAAACGTGCACTATAAGGCTCAAAATTCACCCCACCATATACGAACAAAGAAAAATCTGGGAACAACTCTTTGATCTGTTTCTTTCCTGATTTTTCCAGCAAACGCTCCAGATACATTTGGACCCACGAAGGAATTCCGCTAATGAGCGTCATGCGTTCGTTAATGGTTTCTTCAACAATGGCGTCCAACTTCGTTTCCCAGTCTTCAATGCTGTTCGTTTCCATTGAAGGCAGTCTGTTCTTTTGCAAATAACCGGGAACGTGATGAGCTGCTATGCCTGAAAGTCGACCAAAAGAAATACCGCTATCGAGTCTATCCAATTCAGGACTCCCTTGCAGAAAGATCATTTTTCCATCTACGAATTGAGAATTTCCCGTCTCAGCAATGTAGCTCAAGAGTGCGTTTCGTGCCGCTAAGATGTGATAAGGAACGCTCTCACGTGTAAGCGGAATGTATTTCATTCCAGAAGTGGTACCGCTTGTTTTACAGAAGTAAACTGGACAACCTGGCCATAACACATTTGGTTCTCCATCAACAGCACGCATGATGTATGATTTCAAATCTTCGTAATCATTGACTCCTACCGCTTCGCGAAAATCAGCAGCATTAGTAATGTCTTTGAAATGATGATCTTTTCCAAAAGCGGTATCCTTCGCTGCAGAAATAATCTCCATAAACTGACTATGCTGAAAGGCACGCGCCCTCCTTGACTCCTTTTGAAGCTTAGTTACCACGGATTTGGCAAACGGCTTACTTAGTGCAGATTTTATTCCCATTGTTTGCCAAATTTAAACCAAAAAAGCCGCTCCCAAGGAAGCGGCTCTTTTTGTCTTTATTTATTTCTTCTAGTGGCTCACTACAATCATTTTATTTTGCTTCACCCCATTAACATCGAGGCTTACTATGTACCAACCATTTTCAAGTTGTGCAGTAGAAAGTTCTTTTACATGGTTTCCGATAGCGAGGTTACCAAAGTTTTTAGTCTGAACCACTTTCCCAAGGGGATCATACACTACTAATTTCGTCTCCTGTGCCAATGCGATATTGAATTCCAATTTAACAGAGACATCAGCTGGGTTGGGGTAGGCCATGAAAGTTGGCGCCTGAATTATTTCTTCTTCTACTGTTACCACAGGACCGAAATTCATTCGAATCATTGGCGTTCTAATCAGATAAAACCATGAATTCGGATAGAAACGCACCATTGACGTGAGAATCGGTGAATCTCCACTTATTGGGAAAAACACCTCACTAGGACCATCAACCGATCCCACCACAACTAGGTATACTGAATCTTTGTCTAGCGCAACTGGTTCAGTAAAGGGGATACTCATAAAGTTGTTGTCTCCTGTATTATTGTATGCATAATCAGTGACACCAAACTCTTCTGAGGTAGCAATTTCAGATGAGGTAATCGATCCTGAAGTAGAAAGCTTCAAAATCTTTGCATAAATGGTCGCGTCTGGGTTCGTTCCTGCTCCAATGCCGACACTCACTGAATGAACAGCTTGATTTTCAGCGGTGATCACAAAGAAGTTTCCTACTTCGTATTGCGAACCTGCAAAGAATTGATCTGGAACATAAATACCCTCTGTTTCAAGCAAGTCACGTGCATAAACTACATCTGTCACTTCAAAGTCTAGCAGCGCCTTATTGTTATCAGGAGAGGTATCTTCTTGATCCTGCTTCACCTCGAAATGTGCCGTGTACGGCGCAACATCCAGCGGCAATTGAAAATCTGGAGTAAAGAAGTCATAAAAATCATCTGAGGACATGTCAATTGGCACGTTCGACGTGCCAGAATATACGGTGTCCATGGTCAGCTCGTTCCTCAGATGTGATTCCAAAAAGCAGTTGGTTAAATCTTCCGCGCCCCAATTATTGACATCGGTGTTAAATTTAATAACTGGTTCCATTTCAACCGGATAAAGACTGTATTCCATGAATTCGTATCCTGTTTCATGTCCCTGGTCTAGCAGGTTAAAATCACCATACGTAACAAAGTCAATTGTGTTGTTGAACTCTTCTAGTTCGAAGAGCACGAAGTCATCGAGCATCCAGAAATAGTAGTTTCCATCAAAAGAAATTTGGAAACGCACATCTGCTTGTCCGGCAAGTTCTGATGAGACATTCAGTCTGTCTAAACGATCAATTTCGCTTACCCCTGAATTCAATGGCACGTCATTGATCCACAGGTCCATCCATTCACCCTCATCAAGGCTGTACTTCACAGACGTAGTTGCTTCAAAGTTTTTACAATACTGATTAAAACTGAGCCCAACGCGCTCAAATCCAGTAAGATCAATACTTGACGTGGTCAGCGTGGCTACGTGCGGCCCCGGAGCTGGGCCCTGACCAAAAGAACCACAAGGACCGATATTGTCATCCCAATAGTTCGAGTCAAAGATGATGAAACCATTGTCAGCAGTTTCTGACTGTATTGGCGGGCCAAACAGATTTCCTATCGCAACGCAAGAACCTCTTGTTCCGACATCGTTAGAGGGATTAGTAGAAGGACCTCTATATTCCCAGACACCTCCTGTAGGGTCTGATTCCATTATCCAATCAGCGGGAATTCCATTTTCGAAATCCTCAGACCAAATCACGAGTTCACGCACACCCAAGTTTCCTGAATGTGGATCTCTAGCATTCAAATAAACTCCTGGAGCAGGTTCAATCACCTGTTGTTGCGACCAACCACTTAGCGAAAAAAGGAGGATGAGGAGCATTGTAGGGCAAAATACTTTCATTAGAGAAATATTACATGGTTATGGGCGAAGATATAGACGCAATGTTACTTTATCCTACGGGAAATAGCCGAAAATTATGTCAGAAATTTCCTACACTAACATGTTAATAAACAATGATTTCGCCATAAAAATTGTGAAAATCATAGAAAACAAAAAAGGCCTGAGGAATACCTCAGGCCTTTTAATGTATGAGATTAGAACTGGATTAGTTCACAATCATTTTCTTTGTTAGACGAAGACCATCAACAATAAAAGTATAAGTATACATACCTGCATTGTAGCTGTTCACGTCAAGTGTAATACGTGTTTCTCCACTAGGAAGTTGACCCATTTCACGTGTTTCAATTAGACGACCTGCAAGATCGCGCACTTCAAAAGCAACAGTGCGACTAGAAACAAGAAACAACTCAATCATCGTTGTGTTGTTCGCAGGGTTAGGGATGTTCTGCTTAACATCAACACCGTTAAGGTTAGCTAATTCATCAATTCCAACACGTTCACTTGTGATCAAACGAATCGCAGGAGAAGAGGGATCGCCGAACCAGATGAAGTCACCTGCACCTGATTGCTGTAAAATACCACTTGAGTTATCGGTATCACTTCCAGAAACACCCACTACTGTAAGCTCCAACTCTGATTCGAAATCATTAACGATTCCCACAAAGTGAAATACATCATCATCAAAACCATTCGAAGGGCTAGATAATTGCATTTCAATAGGCTCTTCAAAAGCGAAGTAAACAAATTCAGCATCTGCGTTTGCAGAAGGCACCCATTCCGGAACAGTGTTATGGAAAGCAGCTTCAAAGTTTGCATCATTCAATGCAACTCCTGGCTCCAATGTATAGAAACGCAATTCGAACTCTACGAAATCACCCGCATCGTTTGCTGTGTTCTCACCAAATGCAACAAGTGCACCGTAAGCCATTGTTCCTTCGTTTTGAGCTAGGTAGTAGTTTCCATAACCAGTTGGTTGGAAAGCATCACCTGCATCAGTATCACGCGGACGGAACTCAGTATCCCAGTTTTCGTTTGTTTCGTGTGCAAACTCATCAGCATTGTAAGTGATGTCTCTAGAACGCACATTGCTATCTTCGAACTCATCTACTTCATCAGAAGTAATTGTTGCACGAACAGTAAATGTAGCTTCTGCAGAAGGAACAAATCCAGTTTCAAGGTATACAGTATCTTGAGCTTGTGAAGGACAAGTCAAAGAGTTAGCTGCAGAAAGATAAGTGATAGGTGCTGTAGAAACAGTAGCAACAATCGCATCATCAGCATCCAAAACATCTACTGTAATAACAACGTTAGTTTGATCAGCAAAACCTACGTTCTTATAGATTACACCAGAGACCAATCCACCGTCTGCAGCAGAACTTGCCTGATCTAAAGGAAGGCTTACATACTCAAAGTAGTTGAAAATATCACCTGTTGAAACTTGAGCAATCTCAAGGTCGTTCTCAACTTCCAGTGAGCTGATAACGATGTCATCAATTCCCCAGTAATAGTGAGAATAACTATTTCCTACAAGTGGGTTCTGAAGGTAAGAGAAACGGATCATTACTTCTTCCTGACCTGCAGCAGCACAAGAAATATCTACTGAAGTAGGAAGTGGGTTTGCAGATGCATCATTTGCAGACTCAATGAAATCTCCGTGACCAGGGAAAGTCAACCAAGAAGCTCCTGCATCATTCGACACTTCCAAGAAAACTGGAGCAAAGTCGAAACAGCAGTAGCGGAAGTATTGCTCCCATTCAACGGTTACTGATTCCAATCCTGACATGTCCATCATAGGAGAGGTCAAGAAACCTTCTACGTCTTCAACACCATCTTCAACTGGAGTGTTGTAAGCATCGGCGTCAAAGATCACCCAGCCATTGTCAGCAGTAGTAGATTGCAAAGCACCAATGTTGGTAGAAAACTCTCCAGCAGGACTTCCGGCGTCAGCCATCATCCAGATTGTGTTGCCTCCTGAATCTTCGATGTTCCAAGCACCATCAATTTCATTGTTTCCTGCTAAACCATTTGCAAAATCCTCCGTGAAGAAAACAACTCTTTCACCAGAATGTAAGTTCTGAGCTTTTAGGTCATTTCCTTTACGAATAGCGCGAGCCGCTTCTTCGGGAGTTGCTGCTTCATAAGTAGCATTAAAATCATGCTGTTTTTGTGCGCGCTGGGCAGACACAGCTGTCACCATAAGCATTGCACCGAGTACTACGTAAAATTTCTTCATTTCTTACACATTTTGAGTGTGTTAAATTACAAAATTAAGACACTACTGACAAAGGATAAAGTCGAGAAATGACTGTTTATTGATTCATTTTGTTCCTATTATTCGAATCCAGTCAGAATAAGAAAGCATTAATGGCCAGTGAGTTCATCAACAAAGGACCTCAAAGAAAAAGGGGCCTCCCTTGCGGAAAGCCCCTTTCTAATATATTTTGAGCGTGTGTGTAGTAATTACTTCACCATCATTTTGCGAGTAGCTCTTTCTCCGCCAACAGTAACTGTGTACTGATACATACCTGCCTCAAGGTTTGCAACGTTGAAAGAGATTCTTTGACCACCAGCAGCCTGCTGTCCAAGGTCCATGAACTCAACACGCTTTCCTGTGATATCTGTTACTTCGAACGTAACGAAGTTAGACACCTCTAGGGTATAGCGAATGTTTGTAAATGCATTAGCTGGATTTGGATTGTTCTGGAACAATTCAAAGTTTACAGTTGTATTTTCTGACACGTTATCAGGAGTTTGACCTGCATTTGGATCAAGGTTGAAACGTACCATTGGCACTTCTGTAGTGAAGTAGTTGTCAATAGCTGATCCGAAATCACCATATACAAAAGCAGTCTGAGGCTCAATGTCTTTTGACTCACCAATTTGAAGGCTTGAACCACCATAGTGCTCAAAAGCAGCAACATATCCTTCGCCAGCTAGAACATCAAATGGATCATCAAGAAGCATTGTATACCACGTAACATCGTTGTCATCAGTAGTTGCATTCAAAAATGCTGGATTCAATTCCGCTTCATCAGAAGAAACAATGTAGTCATCCAATGTTTCGAAATCCATTACGTGAGCAATGATCGGTGTTTGAGGATCAGACCCTTCCATGATTGCTACATCAATAGCGTAAATAGTTACATCAGCAGCAAACTGGTAAAGAACCTTGGCTACGAAAGCATCAGCACCATCAAAAGGAAATACACCAGAGAAGACATCATTATCTACACCGTAGCTGTATTCAGTTACATTGAAAGACTGAGTTGCAATGTTGTTTTCTGGTGACTCATCTTCTTGATCAGAAACAAGTGCGTAATCAACAATATATTCTCCAACAACTCCAGGAATGACATATCCAGCAGCGCGTAGTGTATCTGTTGCTAAGTATAGAAGATCCATTGCATCAGAAGAGGCAGCGTCTTCGCCGTTCACTTGAACGCCCAATGTTAGGTTAGTCTGATCATTTATACCCAAGTTGCGCACTTTAGATGCGAACTGAATCTCTGTAGCTTGAGACAAAGGGAAATTGCTGTACTCATACATTCCAGTTCCGATGTAATCAGTCCATGTCAAGTAGCTATCAATACGTACATCATTATTAGGTGTATCATAAAGAACTACGTCATCAACCATCCAAGCGTAACCCCAAGTACCTTTCCAACGGAAACGCAAGTACACTGTTGCTTGACCACCTGCAGCAGAGGTAAGATCAAAAATGTGCTCAGTTGGGTTGTTTACCACATCTTGAGTAGACATTTCTGGAAACAACTCCCAGCGTGCCTGAACAGATCCGTCTCCGTCACCGAAATCAACGAAACCATCTGCTACTTCAAATGTTTCAAGGTCTGGCCATGTTGTACCATCTCTAGAAACTTCTACGAGACAATACTCATTTCCATCTGAAGAACCGTTATCCCACATGCGATAGAATGACTGCATAGAGATCGAAACAAATGGGTGATCAGTACAATCAATCGCATCTGCTGATTGGAACCAACTGTTCTCAACTCCGTCAAATCCTTCCTCTCCACCGTACTCATCAGAATCAATCATCATGAATCCGTTGTCTGCCGAAGGTGAGTTAATTGCATCAATCGCAGCAGGTCCATCAGGCTGAATGCCAGTCCCACACTCGAAGAACAAGTCAGAAACGAATTGTGTCAAACCGTTCTCAAAAGCGTTATCGATTACCCAATCATCGCAGTTTGAGAAATCATTTGTATAAAAATCAATTCTGTTTGTGTTCACAGTGGCTGAACCATCTTGTGCACGACGAGTTTCTTTCTGCTTATTCTTTACTAGTGGCTGGTAGCTTTGTCCGAAAGCGGCAGCTGAAGCGAAAAGTGAAGCAAATGCTAATGCGTAAATCTTCTTCATAATTACTGTATTTAGAAATATCCGTGAATTGAACTTTTAATCAAGCGCCCCAAATATATGAATCTTTAACGTTAGCTTAATAGTACAACCCAACTACATTTAAATTATCCTGTACCCTAATATGTACAAATTTAATTTTTCCTGAGTATTGGGAAGCAAAAAGCACTGGAAAACCAGTGCTTTTACTTTAATCTTGTTCAACTAGAGCTATGCGTGCTCGAGGTATTCTTCCATAGGCGGACAAGTACAAATTAGATTTCGATCTCCAAAAGCATTGTCTACTCGACTAACACTTACCCAAAATTTCCATTGACGAAGATTCTCTACTGGATAGGCCGCTTTCTCCCTACTATAGGTATGCAACCAGTTTGATGAAATCATTTCCTCAGCAGTGTGTGGCGCCATTTTCAAGACGTTGTCTTCGGCGTCAGCCTCACCTCGCTCAATCTCTGCAATTTCTTCTCTGATCGAAAGCATTGCTTCACAGAAGCGGTCTAATTCTTTCACACTTTCACTTTCGGTTGGTTCAATCATTAAAGTTCCAGCAACGGGGAAAGACACTGTAGGCGCGTGAAAACCGTAATCGATCAATCGCTTTGCAATGTCTGCTACCTCTACACCTACTTTCTTAAATGAACGGCAATCAATGATCATCTCATGAGCGCATGTCCCGTTTTCACCCTTGTACAGCACATCATACGCCCCTTCGATGCGTTTCTTAATGTAATTGGCATTCAGAATAGCCAACTTTGTGCTGTCTGTCAAACCTTCTGAACCTAGCAAACAGATGTAACCATATGAGATCAGTAAAATGAGTGCACTGCCCCATGGAGCTGAAGAAACAGCGTTAATCGCTTGGTCTCCGCCGGTTGCAATTACAGGATTCCCTGGTAAAAAGGGAACAAGTTTTTCAACCACCCCAATTGGCCCCATACCTGGCCCGCCACCTCCGTGAGGAATAGCAAATGTTTTGTGCAAGTTCAAGTGACAAACATCAGCTCCTATGTTTCCAGGGTTGGTAAGTCCAACCTGTGCGTTCATATTCGCTCCATCCATGTAAACCAATCCGCCATTGTCATGAACTATAGACGTAATGTCTTTAATGGCTTCTTCAAAAACACCGTGAGTAGAAGGGTAGGTAACCATTAAGGCACCTAAGTTCTCTTTATGTCGCTCTGCTTTTTCTTGCAAGTCAACCACATCAATATTTCCATCTTCATCACTTTTTACAGCTACCACTTTCATCCCTGCCATAACGGCACTGGCCGGATTTGTGCCGTGGGCAGACAATGGGATCAAACAAATATTTCTATTTGATTCTCCTTTCGACTCATGGTAAGCTCGAATGACTAACAACCCCGTATACTCCCCTTGAGCTCCACTGTTAGGTTGAAGTGAAACATCAGCAAAACCAGTAATCTCAGAAAGATCTTCGGCTAATTTAGAAAGCATTTCATGGTATCCCTTTGCCTGTTCAACTGGCGCAAACGGATGAATCTCTGAAAATTCTGGCCAAGTTAATGGCAAGAGCTCAGTGGCTGCATTTAATTTCATGGTACACGAACCAAGTGGAATCATTGCATGCGTCAACGACAAGTCTTTATTCTCAAGTCGCTTCAAATAGCGCATCATCTCCGTTTCACTGTGGTACGAATTGAAGGAAGGATGCGTTAAATAGGCACTTTTTCGCACTAAAATTTCAGGAGTTCCTTTATCATCAGAGAATTGATTGTTTCCTCTTTTAATTCCAAAAACACCTAGTAAGTCGGTCAATGAATCGAGGTCATCTACTTCACTTAAGCTGATTCCAATATGGTTTCCATCTTCCAGATAGCGAAGGTTCACTTGTGCTTTGTTGGCTGCAGCCTTTATTTCTTCTACTTTTCCTGTTACATCAACAAGGAGGGTGTCAAAGAAGTGCTCATTTTTTTGTGTGAATCCATTCTTTGTCAACAGTCCACTGACCATTCTAGCCTTGCGGTGGATGTTTTCAGAAATAAACCGGATTCCAACTGGGCCGTGGTAAACAGCATACATAGAAGCCATAACGGCCAACAATGCTTGGGCAGTACAAATATTTGAAGTTGCTTTATCTCTTCGAATGTGTTGCTCTCTTGTTTGCAACGCCATTCGCATTCCAACTTTTCCTCTTCTGTCTTTTGAAACACCGATGATTCTCCCTGGAATGTGACGTTTAAAATCTTCAGTTGTTGCGAAGAACGCAGCATGTGGCCCACCATAACCCATAGGCACACCGAAGCGCTGAGAATTACCTAAAACAACATCTGCTCCCCATTCTCCAGGAGGTGTGATTAAGGCCAAAGCGGCAAGATCACTTGCAACAGCAACAGGAATCCCTTCTTCCTTTGCGGAAGAAGTTAAACCAGAATAATCTTCAATGGAACCAACACCGTTTGGATACTGGAGCAAACAGCCAAACACATCTTCCGTTAAGTCAAAGTTCTTCCAAGACTTAACATCTACAATAACATCGAGGTGTGACGCTCTTGTTTGAATGACCGCTAAGGTCTGAGGAAAAATATTTTCATCTACCAAGAAACGAAGGGCATTTGCTTTGACTTTCGCTCGAGATCTTGTGTTCAAGAACATCAACATAGCCTCTGCCGCAGATGTTCCTTCATCAAGAAGAGACGCATTTGCGATGGGCATTGCTGTTAAATCTGAAACCATGGTTTGGAAGTTTAAAAGCGCTTCCAATCTACCCTGTGCAATTTCAGCTTGATAGGGCGTGTAGGCCGTATACCATCCTGGATTTTCAAGCACATTTCTTTGGATTACCGCAGGAACACCTGTTGGGTAATACCCCATTCCGAGGTATGTTTTGAAAATCTCATTCTTAGCCGCAAGTCCTTTCAAGTGCTTCAAATAACTCCTTTCTGTCATAGGAGCATCTAGCTTGAGCGGACGGTCCAGCCTAATTTGGGCTGGCACAGTTTGGTCAATGAGTTCGTCCAGAGTGTTTACTCCAGTTACGTTGAGCATGTGATTTAGCTCTTGTTGGCGCGGGCCAATGTGTCGCGATGCGAAGGTCCCCGTATTCATGGGCTTTGTCTTAGGTTCTTAGCGTGGGCAAATATACTCTAGACTAGAGTATTCCAACAGTTCGAACGCATCAAATTACACATTGATTGATTTCTTACCGTCTGGTTGTGAATAGAAACACCAAAATACGGTGTGAGTTTAATGCTAGGTGTTTAAATTTGAAGAAATTGCATTTTATGCTTCTTAGACTCCTTTTGACCACAATTGCACTTACTTTTTCTCAGGTTAACTTGGTTGCTCAGCACTCTTGGGACAACCCGCTGAAAAACACTTCTTCTGACATGTCTGCAGTGTTGCACATTGAAATGGATGACCAAGTTTGCATCTCTTCTTTTCAAGCTATTAACCTACCAGACTCAACCGGAGCAGCCATTGCCAAGCATTTCGCAAAGAAATTAGTGGCCATACACCCTAAAAGCAACGTTCAGTTCCCTTGCACAGACACCCTAAACAACTTCGTTTTCGTGACGGGCACAGTTGAACAAACTGACAATGGCATACGCACCGCAATAAATGCTGAGAGCCCTGAACGCATCAATGATTGGACTGCTGTCTTCTTCCTTGAAAACACGGCCCATCCAATCTACAATGCGGCTGATGAGCAAAATGAAGTGTTCTTCATTGTTCCTGAACTCCCCGCGAAAGCGACTATCCAACGCATGTCTGGCCATACCATTGATTGCACTTTATTGGGAGCCGAAGGCATAGAATTGGTCTATGAAATCACCAAACGAAATGGCAAGAAAAAACAAATGCGCCTGCACAGGTCTGAGGTGTTTTCAGTGATTTTCAATGAGGGAGAATGGGTGCTCTATGAAAAAGACGAGGTGCTAGGTGATGATCTTTCTGAGGATGAAATGCGCGTTTTTATTGCTGGCGCGAAAGATGCAATTGCCCATTACAATGCCAAACCTACAACCTATGTAGGTGTGCTTGTAGGCGCTGCCGGACCAATTATCGCGGGCGGTGGGGTTATTGTGACACTAGCACCAATCATTATTTACACATTGCTTCAGCTGGCGCCAATCATTAAGATCAAAGGGATCTCTAATCCTGACCACATTGACAACGAAACGTATGCGCTTGGTTACGCCAGCATTGCCCGATCTGAAAAGATTCTTGGCGGCCTGAAAGGAAGTGCAGCAGGAGCGGTTGCAGGATTGGCCGCATATTTAATCTTAAGATAGCTTTGTGAGTAAACTCGCCTTCTCCGTTAAAAAACATTTAAGAAACACGGTGTACAGCAACGTATGGATCTCTCTTGGCGCTGCGGCAACAACCTGGCAAAGTCTTTTACTTTTTAACTTAGAAATCCATTGGGCCTATTGTGTTTTTGTGGGGTTTGCCACCCTCGCAACCTACAATTTCCAGCGTATCATCAAGTTTAGTCATCGCCCTGAATACCTCTCATCAGGCAGAAACAACTGGGTGTTCCGAAACCGGTCAAAACTGACCTTTATTGTTATTTTCGCATGCATTGGAATGCTCTTCTCTGTTTTCAAACTTCCCGCATCAACCTTCCCCCTCTTAGCAGTGATGTCTGTTGTTTCACTTCTGTACGTTATTCGTTTCGTCCCAAACAAAAATAAAAAACGCGCTCTGCGTGATTTACCCTTCCTCAAAGTTTACCTCATTGC
>JBLIGQ010000053.1:0-18425 GCA_047636995.1 Flavobacteriales bacterium
GAATTTTATGGGGATGAGGGCATGCCAATATGAACCTTTGATGGATTCCTATTGAGAAATATTCAATGCAAGAGTTTCGCTTAAACGCGAAAAGAAATTTTTAGTGGTGAAAAGTCAGTTGGAAAAACCTCCAAAGTATACACTTTAAGTAAATTCATCTGTCTACTTTTGCACAGCCGTTAGGCAATGAGAATCAATTCAATCATCTAACACAAACCCATGGCTATCAACAGTCTGCAGGAAACTTACAGCAATGAACTGCAAGTTTATGTGAACCAAGAGAAAGCAGCAGTAGATCTGCTTAATTCGATTGGTAAGCTGCTTTTCGACAAGTCAATTGAACTTGTAATTTTCAGAAACCACGTTGTGGATTCAAACATCACTGAAATCCTTCGCCTACACAAGTACGCAGCAGAGGTGGTTAACAGACCAATTAGTGTGTTTGATACAGCTGACATTGCTCGCGCATTGTATGAGATGGACCTCGCTCCTGCCAAAATCGACATCGGTAAATTGGCAAGCGAATGGTTGGCTGAACGCGAACGTGTTAACAGTCTAGAAGATTTCCTCGAGGAGAAATTAGGGAATTTCCTTGCTGATGGAAGCGCTCCTTTGGAGCCACGTGACGTAGTTCTTTACGGTTTTGGACGCATTGGTCGTCTTGCTGCAAGAGAGCTCATAAAGCAGGCAGGGAAAGGACAGCAGTTGCGATTGAGGGCAATTGTAGTGCGTTCTATTGACGAAAAGAGCCTTGTAAAAAGAGCTGCTTTGTTAGAAAATGATTCAGTCCACGGGAAATTTGGTGGAACCATTGATGTAGACCAATCCAACCAAATGATTGTTGTGAATGGTCAGCGCATCAAAATGATTGCCGCGAATGACCCGTCAACCATTGACTACGCTTCACACGGCATTAACAACGCACTGCTTATTGATAACACTGGTGCTTTCCGAGATGATCAAGCTTTGGGTCTGCATTTAAAAGCGAATGGGATTTCTAAGGTCATTCTTACCGCTCCAGGTAAAGGCATTCCAAATGTCGTTTATGGAATCAACCACCGCGATATACACATTGAAAAAGAGAACATCTTCTCTGCTGCATCTTGCACAACGAATGCTATTTCTCCAATTTTGAAAGTGATTGAAGAGAATTTCGGCATTGAGAAAGGACACGTAGAAACAGTTCACGCCTACACCAACGATCAAAATCTTCTTGACAACATGCACAAGAATGACCGTCGTGGTAGAAGTGCTGCGGTAAACATGGTCATTACTGAAACAGGCGCAGGTCAGGCTGTACAGAAAGTAATTCCTTCTTTGGAGAACAAGCTTACAGCGAATGCTGTGCGTGTTCCTACTCCAAACGGATCACTGGCGATTATGCACCTTCAGTTGAAGAACGAAACAAGTTTGGAAGAAGTAAACAACTCGATCCGCCATGCCGCTCTGGAAGGTGATTTAGTAAACCAAATCTTTTACTCACTCAACCCAGAACTCGTTTCCAATGATATTATCGGAAACGAATGCTGCAGCGTCTTTGACAGTCCGGCTTCCATCATTAGCCAAGACAAAAAGAGCGTTGTACTCTACACCTGGTATGACAACGAATACGGATACACCAAGCAAGTAATTCGTTTAGCGAAATACGTAGCGAAGGTGAGAAGGAACATTTATTACTAAGCAGTAGTGAAATTGATAAAAAAAGGGGCGCCAATGGAGCCCCTTTTTTTATGTCAAATTGAATTGAGGCATTGCTAAACGCCCTCCATCAAACCAAATGGAATTCCCCGCGATGGACACTAAAAGGCGAACGCTATCATTAAAAAAACAACCTTCAAGAAGGAATACCTCTGAGGTGTCTTTATTGATGAATCTAACAGGTGCTTCTCTGTATCCCTATCTAAATTGGTCTCATCATTTTGGGGTTGTTTGGCAACGCCCATTGCAGGACTAGTAAAACCATTCCCGTATGGACTCCCTGCATAATTGCTTTAAAAACTCGACGTCTACAAACTCAGGGATTACATCTACAAAGTTCTAGGACTCATTGGAGGGCTTCTCAATAATTATCAATTGATTTGATCTTAAACTAGAATGAAATGAAAAAGAGTTTCAAAAAAATTGGATGGGATTATTCACGGAAAGCAGATTATATGGTCACCATTTCGGTGAGGGACCGGAAAAAGATTTTTGGGCAGTTGATTGATGGTGAAATGGTTCTTTCTAGAGAAGGGCTTGTAGCAAACGACCGATGGTTGGCCATGCCTTCTATTTATCCTCATGTTCAATTAGGTGTTTTTGTGATTATGCCTCAACACATTCATGGTATCATTCACATTCGAAATGCAGATTATGATGGTGTGACGAGGTCAGGAACATTCGGACCGCAAAATAAAAACCTGGGCCAAATTATTCGTGGATTTAAAGGAGGTTTTTCAGCGCAAATACGTGAGCACAATCCATCCTTTAAATGGCAGAACAGATACCACGATAGAATTTTATTCAATGACGCCCAATATGATGCGGCTAGAAATTACATTATGAATAATCCGACAGAAACCTATTGGAAAGAGGACAAAGGATTTTAACCCCTTAAAACTCCAAAGTAATTTTTTTTGCTCCCAAGCTCACATCTTGAAAATGGTTTCTGTATTCAATCATAATGCGGTTCAAATCTTTTGGGACGGCGATTCGGATGTCTTCTTTTATTCCTTTTTCCAGAAAAACTTGAAGAATAATTTCCCCATTGACCGCGCGGAGGGAAGCCATCCCAGAATGCTCTGATTCTAAAATAAGATTGACTTGCTCTAGGTTGGTCCAGTTGTAAGCACTGAAATGCTGTCGTTCTTGAATGGTCATTTCTGGGAAATAGTGAGAAGAAAGATCTGGACTTTCCTCCTTACATCCTTGCATGAAAAGCATTCCTATAATGAAGAGGCCTGCAATCGCGCAAGCCATTTTGAGCATAGTTAGTCTTGTTTGCATCTCGTTGACATTTGTTACCCTCTTGTCTACGATAGTCAGGGTTAAGGTTTGTTGGCTCGTCACCATATTAGATGAACATTTCCGCCTACAAGGTAACATTTCTTTGCCCGCTTACACGCTGGACTCAATCCACTCTAAAGAAGAGCAAACGCATTTGCCTCGTAGGATGAAGGTAAATCATTGGTTAATACTATTTAATCTACAGTTAAACCATAGATACCCAATCTTCGAATCTCGTATGAGGGGAAACAAAACCCTAATTGTATAGTTATTATACCATGGGATCAAACACAACCTATCTGCCGTTATTTCCGCTGAATGTTTTTCTCTTACCCGGAGAGCAAATACCTCTGCATATTTTTGAAGAGCGTTATCAGCAGTTGCTAAAAGATCTAGAAACCCTAGATTTGGATTTCGGACTCCCCTACACTCTTTCAAATGGCACGGCCTTATATGGTTGCCAAGTGAAGATGATTGACGTTTCGAAACGTTATTCGTCAGGTGAGGCAGATATCCTGGTGGAATGCACGGGTATTTTCAAAATGGTAGATTACAATGAAAAAGATCCTATAAAGCTCTATCCTAGTGGCGATGTTCAATTGTTAGAGCAGTACGCCAGCTATCCTGCGCAAGAAAATGTGCGTGAAGAGCTTCGTTTATTTCGCGAGGTCTTAGGTCCGTCTGCAAGCGTTTTCGATAAACCTGAATTTGAAGACACGTTGCGCATCTTACGGGCACTGAACCTCTCTCACGAACAAAAGCACAAATTCATTTCGCTCAACAATCCTGAGGCACAGCAACGTTCATTAGTGAACATGATTCGTTTTTCACGATTGATTGTTGAACAAGAGCAGAAGGTTGAGGATGGTATTTATCCGAATTAAAAGGGCTTGGTTTGAGATGATTGGTAGCGTCTATTTGTGGTTTCAGAGCAGAAATAAAGTTGTTAGTTATAGAGGAGGGAATTAAAGCGGTTCAAAGAATAGCAAAATTTATTTCGCGCCATCCCGAAGAGTTTAAAACAATATTAGTAGGGTTGTTAGAAGGCAAAAACGGCGGACTTTTGCATCGCCTCATTCTAACTTCAGTACGTTTCCATCTCAGACATTCTCGCGTTCCCAGATTCAATCTTAAAATCATCTACTGAAATGGCTTTCAATGATCTGTTCCAGAGGTAAACCTGAACGGAATCTAAAGGGACGCCTTCGCGGTCTGCCCCTGCTAGATCTACGATGATCTCATGTAAACGCCACTCCCCGTTTCGCTTTTCAATGGCAGCAGTGCTGTGGTAATATTGCGGATTAACAGCACTCGTGACCACCAAAGAACACTCTTCTTCACTTTTGACCCACGCAGAAAAGCGAAGGTGATCTACCCCTTGAATGCTAATCTCCTGGTTAAATAAGTACTCCACTCCTTCAGTGACAGTCAGGGCACCTTCAGATGGCGTAAACTGAACGCCCTGTGGGTTCGTTAAATAGATTGAAGGAATTGTAGCTATGTCATTAAAATCATCCCCCGCCGCTTCCGTAACCTCAAGCTCTTTTATTCTTACATAATCTTTCCCCACCATGGCGCTGTCATAAGACGGGAAAACGATTTTAAATTGGATGGCATGCGGACTGAAGTCTTTGTTGAAAGAATAAACATAGGACTCCTTGGTCATGCCATCCCAATGAATTATTCCATCCATGTGCTTTTCTGCCTGGTAGAAATTAAGTCGAATCCCCCCATAAACAATGGCCAACAAAACGATGATTACTGGCCAACGCTTCGTGCAAATCCATTCTACAAAAGCCGCTAATGGCAGAGCTAAAATGGGCACCACGTTGATAAATGCTCTGTTACCAAAACCTACATACCACCAGCACCACCAAGACGAAATCACGAAGAAATAAAGCGCAAAACTTCCTATTGCAAACCATTTTATCTCTGAATGTTTTCGAATGAATAAGAATCCAATGAGGCTCAACACCATGAGCGGACTGTAAATCAAATAGCCGTTTCTGAAGCTCAATAATGTATCGTATAAATGGGGCGAAGCAAAAAAGAATCCCTCTTCCCTGTATGTGAAATAGAAGAATTGTCCCAGAACGATCTTGTAATAGATGAACTGAGGTGACATTGCCACTGCGAAGGCCAAAATCATGAGCGCAACTTTGCCAACATTCTTCCAAATGAACTGAAACCTCGCTTTCAAGTCTGAAAAGGTGCCCACTCCATAAACCAAGAAGAACAGCAAGAAGATACCATCAACCGGACGCGTCAAGACCATAAGGCCAGCTACTACCCCACTTATGAGGGTCCATTTGATGGTGGGCGTTTGAAGCCACTTCGCCCCAAAACACAAGAGCATAGAAACCAATGCCAAACTGTACACGTGCGGATAGGCCATCTCGTTTACGGAATAGGTCCAGATGTTCGTCCCTAAAAACAGAATCAACAACGTAACAGCAGTTGTTTTATCTGAAAAGTGTAATCGTAAAAATTTACTAAGAAAAAAGAGGGCAAGCAGCAGAAAAAAAAACGAACTCATTACCACAGCAAACCGATACGGTTGGGTATAACCATTCGCTTCATATCCCAGTGGTTCGGCCAATTGATGTGCAACAAGAAAAAAGGGCGCATAGAACATGGCGGGGCCACAAGAATATTTAATGTACCTGTTTTTCCCGGGCTCCTCAACATACCAAATCTCCTCAGGGAAATTCCAGGTATCTTCTAAACAGATGTCGTCATAAATAAACAATGCCGGTAAGTAGGTGTAATAGCCACGTATGTCAGACTTGATTACATCCATGTTGTTCGTCCAACGTTGCTGGGAAAACAACGTACTCAAAACCAACACAGCAACGAGAACACGAGCAAAATTTGTAAACGAGGTATACGGTGATTTGAGAATTGACATTGAACACAAATATAAGTTAGTTAGGCGCAAACGGATGTCTTGTTCATTTACAAAATGCGTAATTTTAAATTAAACTCCATCTGGATGAAAAACTTTACCCTATGCTCCATTTCGTTCCTCATTCTCACTTCAGGAATCCTTATTCTCAGTTGCGGAAACAGTGGTGAGATTTCAACTGAAGAAACGAATCAAAAGATAAAACTCCCTCCATCTAGTTCTTCGCAACAATTCAATGATTACTGGTACCAGGGTTCAGCAGAGATTGTAACTTATGAGCTATCACAAGCGCGTTACGGAGAGCTTCGCGAAGGAAAAGCAGTGCAGATATTTGTTACTGAACCGTTCAATGGAGATAAACAGATAAAAAGCGACAGCCAATCACCGAGCAATGTGAATGCTTTCAAAATGAACCTTACACGCAAGTTTAACACGGGAATCTATCCTTATAGTGTGATGACTTCCGCTTTCAACGTGGTGAATACAGAGGAACCTTCGGCACTAATTAAAGTGACCAACAGCAGCCAAGAGTGGTGCGGCCATTCGTGGAGCCAACTAAACCGCAGCGCAAAAGGACTTGATTACCAGCTCTTCTCCTATTTCGAAAGCGAGAGCGATATTTCAAAATCATTCGGTACGTTTAAATCTGAAGACGGATTATGGAGTCAAGTGCGTTTGAATCCTTCGGCACTACCAATAGGCAAAGTAAGATTGATTCCTGCAATGGACTTCCTTCGTTTTAGACACATTCCAGCACAGCCTTTTCCAGCAACAGGAGCATTGATGAAGAATGATTCAAGTTGGATTTACACCTTGAACTACCTAAACATCCGTAGAACCTTAAACATTGAGTTCGCCTCGGAATTCCCACACCACATTCTTTCTTGGGAAGAAATTTATCCTTCAGGGTTTAGCGCAGGCGCAGACTTAATGACCACTTCGGCGAAAGCCATTCACACAGAAATGTTACCCTATTGGCAATTAAATAGTGTTGCAGATAGCACTTATCGCACACAAATCGGTCTGGATTAGTAAATTGCTGGCACGATTTTTACATACATTCGATAAAACAAGAACTATGAAACTCAGACTAAATTTATGGATGCTAACCTTGCCGGTGATTTTCATAATGGCAAGCTGCGCACAAAGTCCAATGGGTGATAAAGTAAAAGAGCCCTTCTCTGGAAACAAGTATGAATCCAACAACCGCCACTTTAGAGCAGTTGGCAAAGGTTCTTCAACCAGAGATAACATCGCTGAAGGCAAGGCCGATATTGAAGCGAAAAGAGAATTAGCGCAACAAGTACAAACGACTATGCGCGTAGTTACAGATCAATATCTAGCTGATACACAGACAGAAAACGGCAGTGAAGTCAATGATAAGTTTCAAACATTGATTCGCGAGGTAACCAACACTCAAATTGGTGACCTTCGTAAGATTGGACAAGAAAAGTTCATCAAAGAAGGTACTTACACCGTTTACGTAGCATTCGAAATTAAGAAAAATGCCATGCTTCGTTTTCTAAAGAAAAAAGCAAGAGCAGATGCGAAGATTGATAAAGTATCTGCCGATGCCATCGATGCCATTCTTGACAGAGAACTTGCACGACTTGATGCCTTAGATGGTGCTGATGATGACGAATAAGTCTAGTTAAATATGGCTGAGATGATCCTCATGGTGACACTCATAACCAAGAACAGCAAGACAACGAATAAAACTGAAAGGGCTGCTAGCACTGCTACGATAACAAGTACAGTGACGGAGCCCTTTTCTTTTGGACTGCCAACAATGATGGTGTCACATGCATTAACAGAACTCGCTATTTCTGCTTGGTATTCTCTCAGAAGCTCAATATTTCTGTCATTCGCTTTAAAGACAAAATCGAAAAATGTTCCAAGCACCGGAACCAAACCAATAAGCATATCCAGCAGGATGTTGAAGAGCATTTTAACAATAACCATTCCACTGACGCCCTCCTTTACAATCCCAATGACAACTGCAGACGAAGCCACGTAACCCAAAATGTTACCCAACCCAGGGATGAGACCGATAATCGGGTCCAACCCGAATTTCATATCTGTTCCTGGAATTTGAAACTCTGAATCCAGAAGTTTCGCAAATCGATCTACCCAAGAAGAGGGCATTGTTGTTGCTGTTTGTATCAATTGATTATTTCGTAGATAGATGCATACCTCTTCATCCTTTATTTTACCGGAGATCAAATTACGGCCTAAAGTTCCGACATAAAAAATGGCATTCACGTTTCAACAGAGTTAAAGGTGAATGCCATTAAATTACATGATTATTACGCCGCTTCTTGTGAATCGCCTTCTCTTGCGAAAGGAGAAACCGGAGGTTTCACTGGTGCTTTGTAGATTGTTGAGAAAATAAACATGACAACTCCTGCACTAACAAAGAGCAAAATCAAAGAGTAAAGACCTTTCCAAAAGAATTCTCTAAAGTCTTCCCATTGAATTACTTCCCAAATCCCGAGAAGTCCAAATACCGATATCACCGCTACGATGGCGGCGAGTGTATAGGCGTAGATGTTGCGTGTAGTGTTCATAAGAAATAGTTGTGTTTCGAATTTGCAAAAAACATAAGTACTTGAGCGTTAACAACTGTTAAGCTTCTTTTAGAACTACGCGAACGGTCATTGCGCCGGAGTGAATGGTACAAAAAAACCCAGATAGTCGTTACCATCTGGGTTCAATTAATGTTACTTGCTACTGCATTGTGGCTGAACGTATGCTCAAACAATGACAGAACAAAGATGACTGTTCATTCTTCGAAGGACTGTGGTCCATCAGATGAATGGGTTGTAAGTTTTGTCTTATACTCGGAAACGCAAGAAACCGAAGCTCATGGACGCCGTAGGATTGTTACTTGTAAACCAAGTGATCAGATCACGTGAAGCCATCCCCGCTTCCCAACGACCTTGACCGATGATAAAGGTAATTCCCACAGGTATCTTTGTTTCTTCTTGTCCGCCGCTGCTTACCATTCCAGCACTTAGCTGAATGAAAGGCACTGGTTTGAAATCTGCTCCAAATGCAATGATGGGGTTTTCATAGTTCACAACTTCATCATTAACGGGGATTACAGCGTCAGCTGCCAATCTTAATTTATCGTTGATCTTAAATCCGGCACCCAAGCGGGCCGTAGTTGGAAGTTTCTTCATTCTTGTTGCTGTCCCCTCCCATTGGAGCGCATTCTCTGGGCTATTAAAGTTCAATAACTCAGTGATGAGATCTGCTGTTTCCGCTCCCTCCTGCACGTAATCTACAAGTAGTTCATCATTGATCGTGTAAAGGTTTCCATCCCACTTAATGGAACCGATGTCAACCACAGAAGCTGATAGAATTAGTTTTTGCTTTAGCACAAGAGTCGCTCCTAGGTCGAAACCTAAACCAAAGCCCACTGGTTGAAGGTCTGGCGCATCATTGGGAAGTGAACTTGGATTGACGCCTTGTATTTCTTCGTAATTAACGTCAAAGATGGGCGACATAGCAGAGAATGCCTCGAGATTTCCGTCTTGCGCATTGATTTCAGAATAGGCGTTACCAAGTAGCACCTTTACTCCTGCTCCAATATGCAATTCCATGTTCTCATTATTCAAAATACGTTTTCCATAAGCGAGATTGATTTCGCGAATCCATGAAAACCCAATTGAAGTTCCGTCTAACAACTCTGAAAAGAGCAAAGCTTCTTGAGGATCAATGATACCTTCATCTACCATAGCTAGGGAATCTGCAGAAAGGTTGCCATTATTTGGAATGGTATCATTGCCGATAACTAGATTACTAAAATAAGATGAAGTATTTCCTAAAAAGAGCAGTTCTGACATCCTAGACCCTGCTGTTGCAGAAAAATCAACACGCTCGCGGGTACTGAAAGCGAGGCCACCCCAATTCCGATTGATCGCAAACCCTGAGGTAATAATGTCTATCTGTAAATTGTTGTTTTTCCCTGCGAAATCTTGTCCAAGGGCTGCACGTTCTTGCTGATCCAATGTTTCGAACTCACTTCTTAAAAGCGTTTTTCTTAATTGTTCTTTATCAAGAAACTCAGAATAGAATGAAGCTCCACCTTCTAGCACGCCGAACGTGATCGTCTTCCCTTCGTATTCAGTTTTGAGGTTAAGATTCGCCGGATTGATGCCAATGGCGTGGTAATCTGTTACAAATGGAGTTGCTGCACCTCTTCCTGTAGCAGAGAATGCTCCTCCTTCAGTTTGTGCTTGTGCGGAAAGGAAAACAATTAGACCTAAACCGACTAAAAGAATGTGTTTCATGAAAATGCGTCTTTAGCTGTCAGGGCTAAAGTTAATATTATCCCTTCGAAAACAGCTAAAAGAAGCCAGAGCTTGCTCGCTCCATCAAAAAATACGTGTCCGCCAAACCATACAATGCCGAAAACAGTTGTAAATAAAAGCATCCCCCACGCCCATCGTTTTTTTAAAAACAGGCCAATACTCATCGGAATGCACATGAATACCATAAATACGGCAAAGACAGTTGGTAGCAATGGACCTAAAAAAGTGTTGAATCCAGTAAAAATGGCCACAAAGATCATGACCAGCCAAAACGGAAATGAAACTGCTTGAAAGATTCCCATCAAAACGGGTAAAGATGAGTTACTAGGCGATAAAGGTGTTTTATTATTGGCACTTTGTTCCTTTTTTGGAAATGATTGACGGAAAAAGGGCTGATCATTCCAAAACCTTCCAGCCTTAAACGGCATCCACTCCTCCCATTCCTCTCTCCAAAAGAAGACCTCAGAAGATTGATTTTCAACTAACCATTGCACCATATACTCAAAGCTAATCGGTCCAATTTGTCCCTCAGAAGAAGAGGTAAACCATTGCACTTCTGCAATACGCCTGTTCTTACATTCCTGATTGGTTCTTGTTAAAGTTGTGATTGTGAACTCATTTGATGTAAAAAGTATTCTGCTAAGTTGTTCACGGCGCAGAGTTCCTAGCAAGTCATCAAAAGAATAAGCTAACTCACAAATCTCCTCTTGACGCGCAAGAAGAACATCGCATAGCAATAGCTTTTGCCATGGTGAAGAAGCGTTCGAAGCCAAGTTAGCCCTTATCTCCTCTGTACTCAAATCATGTAAGTCTACCGCCATAGATTTAATATACGTGCGAAAAAGTCAGTTAGGTACATGGTTCACCTTTTTTAACGTGATATGTCTATGACTTCACGGTACAAATATTTCTTTTGAGAAGATTCGAAGGGCCTGTACAAGTAATACACTTCATCGTTATACACGTTGATGCGTTCTGGATAGCGAAAGGTCAGCTCAATGGGTTCGCCCATGGAACCTGTTTCAAGATTTATTTGCTTTAAATACGATTTCCCTAAATGCTCATACACCGCATAAGAACGCTCTTGAATGGCGTCAAAAAGAATTTTTTCTTGCCAGAATCGCGCTTCTTTTTCTTTGTGGTAAGAAATGGGCACGCTGTCTTGAATAACTGCATTTTCATCTACCCGATACAAAAGATCTCTGTAATGATCAAAGATGTATACTTGATCCTGACTAGCGAACAACGGGGCATATAAAGGTTCGAAATAAATGCTTTCGGTGAAACCCGACATAAATCCGCCCACTACTTCTTTATCTACTCCTGTGCGCAATTCTGTTCTGTAAGCTTCTAATTTCCCTCTTCCGCTCAACCATTTGTATTCAGAGCGAAATTGTTCCATCATCCAGTCATCTTTTATACTCACCAAAACTTGGGATGCGGTGTCAGTCAATGAGAAATGGAGGTAATCAAAGGCTGGATAATTTTCAAAGAAAGTAGACGCAAAGATTTTGTTGCCCAGCGTATCAACAACTGGGGCGATGTTTGATTTGAATTCTTCGGGCGCAATGGCCTGCAATACGAGTTCATTTTCAGTTTCAAGGACCCAATACCTCCCTTGTTTGGTTTCTAAAATGCATTGTCCTGGATACTGATTATAAAATCCAAGACAAATCTGTCTAGAAACTACACTTTTTGTTTTTCCCTCTTTCTTCAGAATTACACGACATCCAGTAAATTGATCTTCTTTTTGCTCATTGGGCCCTTTGAACATCTTTTCATTCTCATACACCAGTAAATAGAGTTGTTTTGGTCCCAGCATATAGTCCGCTACGTGGTAAAGATCATGTCCGAAAACAGTATCGGGCCCAGATGTCACAACAGCATAAGCCAGATTCACCTGTGTTTCCCTTAATTCAATGGTTATACTCCGCTTTTCACCGCGTAACAAATCTGAAAAACAGAACGTTGTGTCTTGGTATTGAATGTGTGAAACACGCAAACAGAGATCATTCGAGCGCACTATAAAAACACTTTCGCCAGACTTATTTGAAATTTCTCCCCTATTTTGAGTAGGAAGGATAGATAGGTAGGCTCCCGAGATCGGTGCTTTCGTTGATGCGTTAATTAGTGATATGGTAACTGTTGCATCTTCCTGCGCATTTAACTGAACGGAAGCGGAAAATAGTCCGAATAAGAGACAGAATAGAAATAAGAAGATTGATTTTAGCATGCGCATACTTTCTATTGTGATGCAAGTTCAGGTTTTATTCCATAAAAAAAGAGGCTGAAAAGCCTCTTTTAATGTTATATCACAGTTGAATTCTCTAGTTAATGCTAGAAATGCGTTCAGTTAATGAGGTAATTCCATCCGTGATAGTCTTCAGATGTACCGCGTTTGATGGCATCTAAAGCGCTTGACACACGAGGTCCAAACTCTCTCTTACTTGCTTCTGGAAGTTCATGGTCTGTTCCATCGTATCCGATAATCGAAATGGGAGCAATGGTAGCTGCTGTTCCAACACCGAATGCTTCATCAAGTTTTCCTTCTTTCGCTAGATCAAGAATCTCAGTGAATTCAACAGGTCTTTCTTGCACATCATACCCCCACTCTTTAGCGAGCGTGAGCACACTATCACGAGTAATCCCTTTTAAAATGGTTTCACTCACTGGCGGAGTAATAATTGTATTTCCTGTTTTGAACATAACGTTCATGGTACCAGATTCCTCAATGTACTTATGCTCAATGGCATCTGTCCAAATCAGCTGCTGGTATCCCTCTTCCTGAGCTAGTTTCGCAGGATACAAAGCACCGGCATAATTCCCTGCAGACTTCGCATATCCTGTTCCACCTGGCATTGATCGCGCATACCTTGTTTCAATTTTCACTTTAACGTCGCCGGTGTAGTACTTCCCTACTGGACAAGTAAAAATCATGAAGCGGTAAGATTCAGACGGCTTCACACCGATGTATTCATCAATGGCAAACATAAACGGACGCACATATAAAGCACCATGAGGGTCTTTCGGTATCCAGACTGAATCAATATTGATGAGTTGGTGCAATGCTTTTAAAAAGGTCGACTCCTCAATTTTGGGCATGCACATACGTTCGGCGCTAATGTTAAAGCGCTCAACATTTTTTAAAGGGCGAAATAAAGATATGTTTCCGTCATCTTGACGAAAAGCCTTCATTCCTTCGAAAATAGATTGTCCGTAATGTATTACGGATGATGCCGGATTAATTGATAGATTTTGGAAAGGAAGAATTTCTCCTTTTCCCCATTTTCCATCACGGTATTCCATTGAGAACATGTGGTCAGAAAAGACCCTTCCAAATGGAATATTATCAAAATCAACTTCTGAGACTCGAGAGTGTTCAGCTCGAGTTATATCAAACATATTTTCTGTGGCTAACATCTTCCTGTCATTTAGGCATGATGTGGGACTATTCCCGTCAGCGAGTAAACTTAATTACTTCCGCTAAAATACGCATCAGTAGCGGTTTTCGCAAAATCTAAGTTCAAAAACTACGTTAAGATAACGTTGAATTGAAGGGTGAAAACAAAAACTTATTTGGGCTGACCAACTGAGCCTTAACAGCATACATAACAATAGAGGCCGTGTTTTTCACGCCCAATTTTTGCATGATATTTTTTCTGTGGGTATTCACTGTATGGGCACTTAAAAAAAGCTTTTCAGCAATCTTATTGTTGGTGTGTCCTTCTGCTATAAGCGTAATCACCTCTAATTCTCTGGCGCTTAAACTCACTGGTTCACAACTGAACTCTGTAATGTCAAGGTCTTCAACATCAATAGACTCTTTCTTAATTGACTCAAGAATTTTTCCGCAGAAAAATTTCGCACCTCTTCCTGTTTCAATCACTGAGTCTACGATTTCAGATACATCGCAATCTTTCTTTATGTAGCTGTCAACTCCAGCTCTCAAGGCATTGACAATTGTTACAGCACTTTGTTCCGGAGTGATCGCAACAACGCGTTGGTTCGGGAATATTCGTTTGAGGTTGATAATGCTATCGATTGAAAACCCTGATGAGAGGTAATCTATCAGTACTACTTGAGGAGAAAAGTTTTTTACGCCTTCGATCAATTCAGCTTCATTCTCTGCTTGCGCCGCTACCTCAATTTGATCATAATTACCAAAAATAGTTGACAAGCCACATCTAATGATGTGATTACCGTCTGCGATGATGACTTGTATAGACATAACTAGTTTATTTAAACTTATTCTAAATAACAAAGGTACTATCTGGAAAGTTCATAGTCAAGGTTGAATTATCCACATTTATACAATCAAGTGTTCATGTCTTCACTTCTGACTGCATTCGCTTTATCTGTTATAACCAGTTTCATTCCTTCGAACGCGAGTTCAGTCTGATCAAAATACGTTCTCGCTTCGTTGAGAAGAATATTTTCGTCTATGTAACGCGATGAGAAGTGGCCTATAACGAGTTTCCCAACTTCAGCTTCTTGTGCGATTTTCCCTGCGTCTTCGCTAGTGGTGTGAAAAGTAGACTTGGCACGGTCTTTTAGGGACGAATGAAACGTAGCTTCGTGGTACAACAATGATACACCTTTAGCATTTTCACGAACGCTTTCGCAAGGTGCTGTATCAGAGCAATAGGCATAACTTTTGATTTGCTCAAGGTCGAATGTACATTCTTCCCATGAAATCACATCACCGTTTGATCTGTGAACATCTTTTCTGTTTTTAATCTGCACCATCTCCTCAATACACAAGTTATAGGCCTTGATAAAACTCTTGCGAATCTTCGCTTTACGGGGTTTTTCTATAAAAAGAAAGCCCGTGGTTGGAATTCGATGTTTCATAGGGAAACCATAAATTTCCAAGGTTTTATCCTCGAAGAGCAGTTTCCGTTGATTCGTTTTAGAATCAATGTAAATGAGTTGGAATTTCAATCGGGTTTCCGAAGCTTCAAACTGTGTTTCTAGAATTTCCTGGAGGCCCTTTGGGGCGAAAAGAGTGAGGTCTTTTGTTCTACCTAGGAGATGCATGCTTGAAAGCAGACCTATCAGTCCGAAAAAGTGATCACCATGCAAATGGGAAATGAAAATGTGATCTATTTTCTGGAATTTGATGCGGTATTTTCTGATTTGGACTTGGGTTCCTTCTCCACAGTCAACCAGAAACATTTTATCATGCACATTCACGAGTTGTGATGTTGGCATGTGTCTCAAGGTGGGCGCAGCAGCCCCGCAACCAAGTATTTGAACTTCGAAGGTCATAAAAAAACCGCCCTTTTTGAGAGCGGTTTAATTTTTTTAGGGTAATAATCTAGCGGTTGATGACCAAACGCTTCGTTAATTTCTTTCCTTTCGTTTCAATGCTATAAAGGTAAATCCCACTATCAAGTTGACCAACGTCAAGCTTTGCACTATTTTGTCCTTTATTCGCTTGAATTTGTTCTTGGATTAACTGTTCCCCTAGAAGGTTCACAACAGAAAGCCTTACCACTCCTGCAGATGACACCGAAAAAGGAATTGATGTAAGCACATCTGCCGGATTAGGGCTGTTTTGTCCAAGATCGAGCGTGTAACTCACGATTTCTGAAACTGACACATCAGTGTTGATGATCAATGTATATTGATCAAAAGCAACTGCTTGTGATTGTGGGCCGAAGATGTTAGTCCACCCAATAACGTTGATGATCAAATTGAATTCACCAGCTAATGTAGGAGTTCCCGCAAGTTGAGCGCAGTATTGATTTCCACCTAGGAAAGAGCACGGTAAACCGCTATCTCCATTGTTGTTACATTCAAGTGATAGTCCAACTTCAGCGAGCGTATAAGTAATGTCATTGAGCACAAGCTCAACAGACTCCAGTTGCAATGAATCAATTGGAATTCCCGCAGGAATAGATTCATCAATGTCGTTTGCTTGGGTTGGAACGAGGATGTGAATATCATCTACATATGCTACACCTATTACCCCAACTTCAAAAGACTCTCCCATTTCAGGATCTGGAGATACGCCGAAACCTACATCTCCAAAATCATAATCAGCTACACATTGCGCATTTGCGCTTGCTAGTGCAACAACGGCACAAGCGAAAAGTAAAATTTTCTTCATGTTTTTATTCTTCAATGCCACGCTCAACTTCTTCCATGTAAACAAGGTCAATAGCTTCACTAGACGTAGGGGTTATTTTTAGTACTGAATCCAATTGCGAAATCGCAATTAATTTTTGAACTGCAGGCTGCAATCCACAAAGAACAAAAGATCCTTTGCTGTCTCGGCATAATCTATTGGCTACCAATACAGCACTTAGACCTGATGAATCGCAATAGCGCGTTTCAGACATATCTAAAACGATGTTCTTTGCTCCACCTTTGTTCAACATCACAAGCTCAGATTTCAACTCTGGTGCATGCAGTGCGTCAAGTTTTTCAACTTTTGTTTTGACAACTACAAGTTTGTCTTTCTGTTCTACTTCGTATTTCATTCTGTTCTGGGCAGTTTAAACAAATATACATTTTTTTACTTGCGTTCCATGTCGCTTGCTAAAAGGTAAAGAACGGCCATTCTAATGGCTACACCATTTTCAACCTGGTCTAAGATAATTGCTTGATTTGAATCTGCAACATCAGAAGTGATTTCCACTCCTCTATTGATTGGACCGGGGTGCAATACAAGAATGGGCTTATCTAGGCTTTCTAATTTCTCTTTGTTCAGTCCGAACTGCATTGAATACTCTCTTAGGCTCGGGAAAAAGGCAACATCTTTGTCGTCTCCTTGTCGCTCAAGCTGAATGCGCAGCATATTTACAGCGTCACACCACTGGAGGGTTTCTTCCAAAGAGTGAGATACTTTTACGCCAAGCTTTTCAATGTGTTTCGGAATTAAAGTTGTTGGTCCACACACGGTAATTTCTGCGCCTAATTTCTGAAGGCAGAAGATGTTTGACAGTGCAACCCTTGAATGCAGAATATCTCCTACAATTGCAATTTTTTTCCCTTTAAAATTGGGTCCAAGTTTTTCACGAATTGAGAATGCGTCTAGCAGTGCCTGGGTTGGATGTTCATGGGTTCCATCACCCGCATTAATAATGGTTGTGTTTACGTGTTCTGAGAGGAACTTCGCTGCTCCGGGATATGGGTGGCGCATTACTACCATGTCTACCTTCATTGCGAGAATGTTATTCACGGTATCAATCAAGGTTTCTCCTTTCTTAACAGAGGAAGAGGATGCTGAGAAATTCACAACATCAGCAGATAATCTTTTTTCTGCCAACTCAAATGAAAGCCTCGTTCTTGTTGAGTTTTCAAAGAAGAGGTTTGCAATGGTTATATCTCTAAGTGAGGGCACCTTTTTAATGGGGCGATTAATGACCTCTTTGAATTCATCAGCTGTTTGAAAGATGAGTTCAATATCTTCCTTTTTCAGGTCTTTAATTCCTGTCAGGTGTTTTACACTTAATCCGTTCATTGCTTTTGCGAATGAAGTTCAACACAGTCAGCGGCACTTGTTTCTTTCCAAGAAACCGTTACGCGTTGAGAATCAATACTATCTATTGCTTTACCCACATAATTCGGTTCTACGGGCAATTGCCTGCTAAACCGTCTATCTATGAGCACACAAAGCTCAACTGAAGCAGGTCTACCGTATGCTAACATGGCATCCAATCCGGCTCTAATGGTTCTGCCCGTAAAAAGCACATCATCAACCAGCACCACATGTTTATTTTCAATTAAGAAATCAACTTCAGTACTATTGGCTAGAATGGGCTTATCTCTTCTTCGAAAATCATCTCGAAAAAAAGTCACATCCAGATTCCCTACAGGAACATTCATTTTTGTGATCTCATTAATCTTAGCTTGGATACGCTTTGCAAGATTTACACCGCGCGGCTGTAGGCCGATAATCACTGTGTTTGAGAAATCGCGGTGATTTTCAACGAGCTGGTGACTTAATCTATTAATGATTAATTGAAGTTGCTTCTCATCAATAAGGACAGTTGGTCTCATACGGAACAAATATAAACTGATTGTGCGCAATTACTCTTCATAGGAGCCAAGGTTTTGAACAACCGGCGGTGTCCTTTCAAACTCACTGAATGGTATTCTGTTCCTATTTAAGTTGATTTCCAGAATAGTAGGCAGAAAAAAACCCCGAGCAAATTGCTCGAGGTTTTAAATAGATATTGAAGTAGCTTATTTCTTGCTATCGTCTTCTGCTT
>JBLIGQ010000054.1:0-17996 GCA_047636995.1 Flavobacteriales bacterium
TTTTGGTATTGGCCTTAGGTCTTTTTATGGCCTTGAAAGGGACAGAGGAGATCCAAGGAGAATTTATTTGGGACATCATAGGAATGGTTGCCGGATTTGGAATTGCTTATGGCGTTTTAGAGTTGATGAAAAAGAATGCAAGAAAGGAGAAAACCAGTCATAATCAAGACCTCCTTGATCAGTTTGATGAAGCGGAATGATCAATCAAGCACTAACGTCCTCTGCGTTTTTTGATTTCGAAACGCCCGTTGTTCAGCAATTCTTAAGAAGCAGTAAGGCTAAGAGCACAGAAGAGCTCATGCTCAAGCTCTACCTCCGCGTGCGAGATGAAATAAAGTATGATCCGTTTGCCATTTCATTTGATCAAAATGATCTGAAAGCCAGCAGGGTCATAGAACAAGGATACGGACACTGCATCCATAAATCAGTTTTGTTGATTGCCGCCGCTAGGGCCATTGGAGTGCCAGCGAAGTTGGGCTTGGCCCGAGTTCGGAATCACATGGGAACTTCAAGGCTAGAGAAAATTCTGCAGACTGACGTGTTGAATCCGCATGGTTATGTTGAGCTCTTTATGCACGGTAAATGGGTGAAATGCACACCCGCATTCAATAAACAGTTGTGTGAACGTTTGGGCGTGCAGCCTCTCGAGTTTGATGGCCATTCAGACAGCATCTTCCAGCAATTTGATCGACAAGAAAAAGGGTTCATGGAGTACCTTCAGGATCATGGACAGTTCAACCACGTTCCCGTTGCTTTTCTCAAAGAACAGATGCAGCTAGACTATCCTCATCTATTTGATGAAGAAGGTGCTTTTCTAAATGAGTTATTGCGCTAATTTAGCCTCTTGTGATTCTTCCTTTTTCTTAGACTTAGCATAAGTACTTGTAGCTTTTACAAAAGCAGTAAAAAGCGGGTGTGGTGCTGCAACTGTACTTTTGTATTCAGGGTGGAATTGTGCCGCAACAAAGAAATCGTTGGCCGGTATTTCAACAATTTCAACCAGTCCACTGTCAGGGTTCGTTCCCGTTGAGATCATTCCTGCTTTTTCAAATTGCTCTAAGTAATCATTGTTGAACTCAAAACGATGACGGTGTCTTTCTTCCACTTCTAGAACACCATAAGCCTTGTGTGCCAGTGAACCTTGAGCAAGTTCACATTCGTATGAGCCAAGTCGCATGGTGCCGCCTAAATTGGTGATTGACTTTTGCTCAGCCATCAAACTAATTACTGGGAATGGAGTGTATTCTTTGATTTCAGTAGAATGTGCATCTTTCATGTCAAGTACATTCCGGGCGAATTCAATCACGGCACATTGCATGCCTAAACAAATCCCGAAGAAAGGAATGTTGTTTTTACGCACGTATTGAATGGCTTCAATTTTTCCGTCAATACCTCGAGAGCCAAAACCGGGGGCAACTAAGAGACCGTCAAGACCTGCCAAAAGTTCAGCCGCATTGCGGTAATTGATAGACTCGCTGTGAATCCATTCAATGTTTACTTTGACTTCGTTCTCAGCACCAGCATGAATGAATGATTCAGCAATGGATTTATAACTGTCTTTCAACTCAACGTATTTGCCAACAAGTCCAATGCGTACTTCATGCTTTGGATTCTTATGGCGATCTAAGAATTGCATCCACTTCTTTAAGTCGGGCTTTTTCTTTGATTTCAGTCCAAGCTTTTCAAGTACTACTTCGTCAAACTTTTCTTCAAGCATGAGCAATGGAACATCGTAGATAGTGCTCGCATCTATACTTTGAATAACGGCATTGAGTTTAACATTGCAGAAACGCGCAACTTTCGTTCTAATTGCTGAGCTTAATTCATGCTCTGTTCTGCACACGAGAATATCTGGTTGAACACCAAATTCCAAAAGCTGCTTTACAGAGTGCTGAGTAGGTTTCGTTTTCAATTCACCTGCCGCTTTGAGATAAGGGATCAGGGTGAGGTGCACTACAAGAACATCATTGGGTTTTTCCCACTTCATCTGGCGTACCGCCTCAATGTATGGAAGTGACTCTATGTCGCCAACCGTGCCGCCAATCTCGGTGATCACAACATCAAAGTGGCTTTTCGAGCCGAGGATCTGAACACAACGTTTGATTTCGTCTGTAATGTGCGGAACAATTTGAACTGTCTTCCCAAGGTATTCCCCTTTTCGCTCCTTGTTAATCACAGATTGATAAATCCTACCGGTGGTAACATTGTTCGCCTGTGAAGTAGGAACGTTCAAAAAGCGCTCATAATGGCCAAGATCCAAATCTGTTTCTGCTCCGTCATCGGTTACAAAACATTCTCCATGCTCATAGGGATTCAGGGTTCCTGGATCCACATTTATGTAAGGGTCAAGCTTTTGGATGGTTACCCGGAAGCCCCTACTTTGTAGAAGTTTAGCGAGTGAGGCAGAGATAATTCCTTTTCCAAGGCTGGAGGTTACACCTCCTGTAACGAAAACGTACTTTGTAGATTGATTCATTGTCCCGTATATTCAGCAATACGGGAAACAAAATTAAGTAAATGTGATGGGCTGTGAAGACCTTTTTCGAAAAAAGATTCAGTGTGTTGAAATCTATTTCATTCTCCGTCTAAATTCCGCGTCAATGACTGAACGATTTTAAATTTGCTCAGGAACTCTCCAGCCACAATTCGAATGAGGGTATAAGCGGGAATCGCAATTATCATACCCCCAATCCCTCCTAAAGCGCCAGCCAACGAAATCACAATGAAAATTTCAAGTGGGTGGGCATGAACGGAATTCGAAAAGATGTAAGGTTGGAAGATGAAATTATCTAGCAATTGAATGGTAGCAAACACAGCTGCAATCTTCAGTAATTTTGGAGTGAGCTCCGGTTGCAGATCGATAGATAAATTAGAAGTGATGGCAATGAGCATCGCTATAATCGCCCCAATGATAGGGCCTATGTATGGAATTAAGTTAAATAGTCCTGCCAAAAAACCAATCAGAAAAGCATTCTTCACCCCAATAATTGAGAGTCCTAAAGTCACCAATAAGGTAACAATGGATACCTGAATAAGCAGCCCTAAGAAGTACCGGGTTAACAGAAGTCTAGAACTGTGCATGATGTTCTTCACTTTATCCATATGCTTGTCAGGAGAAATGGTCAAGACAATGCGGTCAAATAGATGTCCATCTCGAAGGAAAAAGAACGACATAAACAGGATAGAGAAGAAAGCAATCAATGCGTTTCCTAAAAAGCCGAAGATGTTATTGAACACCTGTTGCAGATCACCAAAGCTTACAAATTGTTTGATTTGATCTACAATGAAAATTTCATTGCTGCGTTCGTCTCCACTGAGATTAAACCCGGAAAGGGTATCCATGACTCCGTTGTAGCGCGTTTCTATGTTGGTAGCCAACTCATTCACATCAATGGCATTCAGGGTGCTTGCCTCCTCTGCAATCAGCGGAGCGAAAACATTTAGAAAGGCATAGATCAATCCTAGAAACGTTAGAATGGTTAATCCAGCAGCCAGGGAAGAAGGCATCTGAGCCGTTCCAAATTTAATCTTCTTGAGCAATGTCACTAACGGACCTCCAATGATGGAAATCACAACGGAAATAATCAGGTAAATCACAACATTTTGGAAGTACCACAAAGCAAAGCCAAGTACTACCAATCCGAGGAAACCTACTATGTAACGTAAATTTGGACTCACGATTCTATAATATGCCGCTTTGGATAGTCATTGTAAGCCAATGAACCACAACCGTTTCCAGCATGCTTCCAGCTTTCAATTTCTAACTCAACGCACGCAACGCCATTGGTAGGCATTTGGACCATCTGGCCACTGAGGTAATCAATGAGGTATGACATCCCTGGGTTGTGACCGAAGAGGATCACCGTTTTCCATTCATCATCGAATCGATTAACTACTTCAATTAGCCTTGATAAAGGCGCTTCGTAAATCTCTTCTTTGAGTGCTATTTCAGAATGTGGAATCTGCAACGCATCTGCATAATGACCGGCGGTTGTTTTGCATCGCAATGCAGAAGAACTTACAATCTTATCAGGACGCTGCTCTGTTTCACAATACCTTTTCGCCATAAATGGAGCGTCTGAGGTTCCACGTTGGTTCAATGGGCGATCATAATCGCTCAGTTCGGCATCACTCCACGCAGACTTCGCATGACGTACAATAATGAGTTTTCTTTTCATTGTTTCGAAGGTAGGCAATCTCATTCATCAGTTCTACTTCGACAGCCATCTAATCGTTAACCGTAAATTTCTTGGCTCCATAGGACCGAAGGCATATGAGGTGTCAAAATCATCTGAGAAAGGTTCACTAGGGTTGATAAGCGGAGTATCTTGCGTGTAATTTAGCAAATTTCGAACTCCAATTTCAAACTCCCAATTGGATTTAATCGGCTGACTTAACATCAGGTGCTGCAAGCTAAACCACTCACTTTGAGTAGGACGTTCAAATGGGGCGCTGAACTCAGGCAAGCGCATTGGTCCGTAAAGAAGTGCATTCCAGGAAATCTTGGTGTTCGTTTTCTTCCATTTGTAACTGAAGCGTGCGGTGCTCATGGTTTGAGGTGTGAAGAACTGTAACTCCTTGATTTCACCATTCCTTTCGAAAGATTCAAGAAATGTGGTGCCCAAAGCGAAATTCCATCCTGCATTGTGCGTAAAGTTTGCACTCAGAGAAGCACCTTGAGAAACTCCATGTCCTGATAGATTCGAATAAACAATGGCGTCATCTATTGCATCGTAATCAGGCAAGATTTTATTCGTAAAATAGGTATGAAATAAGTCGAAATCAATGGCTCCATAGCCATTTGCACTCACGAATGAGTGTCTAATGTTAGCGCTGTAGCTGTAAGATATTTCAGGTTTGAGTTCCTCCGAGATAACAATTTCTCTTGCGCCAGATAACGCAGCATGGTCTTCAGTAATTAGATTGACTTCTCGAAATCCCTTTCCAGCACTTAACCGAACCGTGGTTTGGCCATTCACATTCCATTGTGCGTTCAACCTGGGAGCTGCAATGGCACCATGGAACGGATTTAAATCTACACGAAAGCCTGGCTGAAGTCTGAATCTGTTGCTGATGCGCCACAAATCTTGAATGAAAACGCCTGGTTGAAATGTGATCCCTTTTTGAAGCACTGAGGTATTGTCATTGTAGCGTTCAATTCGCTGGGTTGTGCCGATTGTTATGTCGTGGCCAGCCTTCACTTTATGCCAGTAAAGGTTGGCGAAGAAAATTTGATGCTCAGCCGTAAAGTGAGTGGTACCGTAATAGCTATCTTGCGCATGGTTGCTGATGGACCAATCTGCCTGCCAAACTTTGTGTTTACCGGGTGTAGCTGACCCCAGCACTTCAAAACGATTGGTTTTGATGAATTCGCCATAGACTTCATCTTGTCCCAAATGTTGATCTTGCTCAAAATCAAGTTCGCCTCCAAAACGATCTTCGTAAAAAATCCGCGTTGCTATGTTTAATCTTCCGCCTTGGTCATTTCGGTGCTGCCATTTTGAGAAAAGACTCGCTTTGTTGAATGTAGGAATGTCTGTAAAATCATCGTTATTTCTATCAAATCGCATGCTGTTTTTCTGAACATCTGCGCTGATTAACAGTCCGTTATTTTCATTCAACGGGATATTGACGGCCATTTCGGTCTGTGACTGAAGGAGTGTGCTTGAGCTGATACTTGCACTTGCACTGAACTGTTCGGTAGTTTGTTTCGTGATCACATTGATTACGCCACCCATGGCCTCTGAACCGTACAAAGCAGAAGCAGGTCCTTTGATAATTTCAATTTGTTGAATAATAGAGGTCGGAATGCCGCTCAATCCATAAATCGAAGCCAAGGCCCCCACAACAGGCATGCCATCTATGAGTATCAAGGTGTATGCGCCTTCAATGCCATTGATGTGTATGTCTGAAGTAGCGCAAACGCCACATGCAACCACTTCCTGAATTCCGTTTTGAAATTGAATGCTTTCCGTTAATGTTGCCACAGGAATTTCTCTGAGCAGCTGAGCGCTCATGACCTCAATTTTGGCAGGCATGTCTCGAATTGACATCTGTGACAGCGACCCCGAAATGACCGCTGCATCTAATGAAATAGCTGATTCTTTCAACTCAATGTGAAGGTCAGTTGAAGGAGCTATGATTGAAACTGACTTTGATTCAAAGCCAAGGGCACTAATTTGTAGGAGGATTTTGCCCTTTAGCGGCTGGGGATAGTCAAAACGACCTTCACCATTGGCGCTAATTTGAAATTTATCACATACAAGAGTTGTGTAAGCTATGGCCTTTCCTTCGCAGGAAACCTCTCCACTTATCTGGGCATTGCCACTCAAATAGGTCAATTGAAGCAAGAGCAAAAGAACCAAGAATTTTAAAAACCTCATTTTTAGTTACCTCATTTTAAATTTAGACAAATCTAAAAAACATATTACAATAATAAAAATGTTAGTTTTGATGAACGAAATAAAAACGGAGCATCGTGGCAAGTCAAACGGTAGAGAATTATTTAAAATGCATTTATACACTTCAGACGAAGGTAGATGGCGTAGCAGCTACGAATGCGATTGCTGACCGACTTGAAACCAAGGCATCTTCAGTAACAGATATGTTGAAGAAGTTGAAAGCGAAAAAGTTAGTTGAATACGAAAAGTACCAGGGTGCTCGTCTATCAGCTGAAGGGAAAAGATTGGCGGTAGACATCATTCGTAGACATCGTTTGTGGGAAGTCTTTTTGACGCAGGAGCTCCATTTTGCGTGGGATGAAGTACATGAGATTGCGGAGGAATTAGAGCATGTTGAGTCCAAAGAGTTAATTATTAGGTTGGATAATTACTTAGGAAATCCGAAGTATGACCCGCATGGTGATCCTATTCCTGATGAACATGGGAACCTCAGAGATGAACGTGTGAAGTGCGCCTTGAGTAATTTGAAGGTCTCAGAGAAAGGCATTGTTATTGGCGTTGAAGAATCTTCTGTTGATTTTCTTCAATACCTAGATTCCATAAAATTAACGTTGGGAACGGAAGTCGAGATTTTGGAACGTTTTCCTTTTGATCAAAGTGTGAAAATCGGTGTTCAAGACCAAGAACTTCAAGTATCGAAAATGGTTGCGCAAAACCTCATTATAAAACCAGTTTCATGCAAGTAATCACAGATTTCTTTTTAGGCCTTCATCCGGTGATGGCTGCCCTGGTAGCTACACTTTTCACGTGGTTCATGACGGCTGCAGGAGCGTCTTTGGTTTTTGCTTTCAAAACCATGAAGCGAAGGATGTTAGATGGCATGCTAGGGTTTACAGGGGGGGTGATGGTAGCAGCCAGTTTTTGGTCTTTATTGGCTCCTGCAATTGAAATGAGCGATGGCGAGGGGTTTGTTAAGGCGATGCCAGCAGCTGTTGGTTTTCTTACAGGCGCGCTCTTTCTTTTTGGATTGGATAAATTTCTGCCGCACCTCCACATCAATTTTAGTAGAGAAGAGGCAGAAGGAGTTGAAACAAATTGGCACAAAACTACACTGCTTGTATTGGCCATTACACTGCACAACATCCCTGAAGGACTGGCAGTTGGTGTCTTATTTGGTGCCGTTGCTGAAGGATATGAAGGCGCATCTATTGGAGCTGCCATTGCGCTGGCAATTGGAATTGGAATTCAAAACTTCCCTGAAGGATTTGCAGTGAGTATGCCCTTGCGCAGACAAGGAGTTTCAAGGGCTAAATCGTTCTGGTATGGACAGCTCTCTGCGGTGGTAGAGCCTATTGCAGGTGTGTTAGGTGCGCTATTGGTCATTCAAATAGAACCCATCTTACCTTATGCTTTAGCTTTTGCTGCCGGTGCAATGATTTACGTGGTCGTTGAAGAGGTAATTCCCGAGACGCAAAGAGATAAATATACAGACATTGCCACCCTCGGATTTATTGGCGGTTTTATTGTGATGATGTTACTTGATGTCGGACTTGGCTAGGCAATAAGCGTTGGAAGATCAATTCCACCAAAATCACCTGAACTCATTAGCAACCAAACTGCGTTTTCTTTACTTTGTTCTGATAGAAATTCCGCTACCTCAGTGTGGCTGGTTAAAACAATAAGGTCATCTCGATTGAAAGCACTTTTGACATCTTCAACTGTGATCATCGGTAATTTTTTGTGTTCCACTACACGTGGATCGAAATAGACTACCGCTTTGTCTGCCTCATCCATTGATCCTTCATATTGATACAAGAATTCCTTATTCAAACTACTGAAAGTATGAAGCTCCATGCATGCTACCAGTGTTCGTTCTGGAAATTGCTCTTTTGTAGCACTGGTTGTTGCTTGCAATTTTGATGGCGCATGCGCGAAGTCGCGGTAAGCCACAAACCCTTTTCGTTCAGTGAGTTTTTCTAACCTTTGCGAAGCTCCAGTAAATGATTGAATGGCACCATAGAATTGTTGAGACGAAACGTCAATTTGTTCACATGCGTAACGCGCAGCCTCCATGTTCATTAGATTGTGCTGACCAAATATTTGCAATGGAACATCTCCATTCGCTGTTTGAAGTGTGGTCACACCATCAGCTATTTTATGAGCAGGGACCCCGTAAGAGATTTTCTTTATCGAAGTAAATTCGTCAGCGAGTTTCTTGACCTCAGGATCAGCTTCACAATATATGAGCGTTCCTCCGGCTTCTAGCTTTTGCACGAATATTCTGAATTGATCTACATAAAAGTCAAACGTGGGGAAAACATTCATGTGGTCCCAAGCAATGCCACTGATTACAGCCACATGTGGGGCATAGAGGTGAAACTTAGGCCTGCGGTCTAGAGGGGAAGAAAGGTATTCATCTCCTTCGAATACAGCAATGTCAGTGCCTTCTTGAAGACTTACACTGTTTTTCAATCCGTCTAGAATGGCTCCAACCATGAAGTCAGTTTCAATGTTCAATTCATTCAATACATGTAGAATCATGGCGGTGATGGTTGTTTTTCCATGACTACCACCAATCACTACTCTAGTCTTCTCCTTTGTTTGTTCGAACAAAAACTCAGGATAGGAGTAAACAGGGATGCCCCGTTTCGTTGCTTCTAGCAATTCTGGATTGTCTTCCCTAGCATGCATGCCAAGTATGACCGCATCCAATTCTGTATGTATTTTGTTGGGAAACCAACCAATGGCGGCGGGCAATAAACCTGCATCTTTTAGTCGTTGGCGTGATGGTTCGAAGATCTCATCGTCAGAACCAGTAACGAGGTATCCTTTATCGTTGAGGGCAAGAGCAAGATTGTGCATCGCGCTTCCGCCGATGGCTATAAAGTGAACATTCATACTACGAAGGAAAAACATTCAAGAAAGACAATGACCCAAATTTTGAATAACAATCAACAACGGCCAGTCAATATGACCGCTAACCACATTTCTGTGTCACTGAAACAATTTCACCTTGTATCTTTGTAAGCAATGACAAGAACAGCAAAAATGTTTTTAGGTGTCATCACATTACTACCGTATGTGCTGCTTGTGCTGTATATATTGTCTTTCTTTAAGGGAATCATAGACATCTCTTCCCAGGCACCTGCTGATGCCAACAGTCCGGCTGTATTTCTTCTATCTATGGGGCTCAGTGCTGTTACATTATTACTCCTGATCCTCCTGAGCATTGGCTTGTTCATCTTCTACTTAGTTCATACATTGAACAATCCTAGGTTAGACAAAAATCAAAAGATTATCTGGGCTATTTTGCTAGTAACATCAAGTCATCTTGGAAATTTGATTTACTGGTTTTTTCAAATTTGGCGCGAAGAAGATGACAGATTGGACCATGACTATTCCAGTTGAACCGTTCACAAGCCCTATTTTTCCGCTTTCACGAACGGCCTGTGAAAAAGTAAGGATTTTCATCACCTTGCAGCATTATTAATCGTATTATGAACTCTTTCGGGCAAAACTTCAAATTGGGAATCAGCACCTACTTCAGGAGCTTCGGATTTATTGTGAAAAACAAGATGATGCATTTTTACTTGTATCCGCTTGCCTTCGTTATTCTATTCAGCATTGGTGCAGCTGCAGGAATAGGTACTCTCAATGACTTAATTACTGAATGGGTGAATGGATACATTCAGATAGAAGAATTACCTGGAGCAGATGTGTGGGATAAAACATTAAATTTCGTGAAGAGCATGGCTACCTATGCCATTAATTTCATTGTTTGGCTCAGCCTAATCATTGTTTTTCACAAGCTCAATAAGTATTTGGTGCTGATTGTAATGTCTCCAGTTATGTCGATCATCTCTGAGCGCACAGACGAAATTATTACGGGGAAGAAATATCCGTTTGATTGGAGGCAGCTCATAAAAGATGTTTGGCGCGGTGTGCTGATTGCGCTGCGTAACCTGTTTTTTGAAATGTCTATTACCATCTTACTTCTGAGTTTAAATTTGGCAATCACAGTATTTCTACCTTTTCTTAGCATCATCACCACGCCTTTAGTGGCAGTGGCGCTCTTCTTCATAGGTGCATACTACTATGGGTTTTCAACAATGGACTACACCAATGAACGTTACAGGTTGTCAACAGGTGAAAGTGTGCGTTACATTCGGAAGAACAAAGGCTTAGCGGTTTCTAATGGATCTATCTTTGCATTGTGGCTTGCTATTCCTGTCCTTGGAACTTATGTAGGTACAGTTTTCGCCCCTGTCACTTGCACTGTAGGAGCAACACTTAGTATGTTGGCGAAAGGAGATTTAAGTCCGAAGTCCAAAGAACGGGTAACCAAATAAATTGGTGAAATTCAATGGGTTTTAGCGAAGAACAAGCAATTTCGTTTGAATGCTTAAAGTTTCAAGTTGAACTTGTACAATGTAGTTTCCGATTGGGAGGAACTCTATAGAAACAGGCTTACCAGTGTATGTTTGATTCAAAACGATACGCCCTGTCATATCAAAAACAGTTACCTCTTGAACAGCTTCGGTGTTGCCATTCACTATGTTGAATGAAACTATAGCTGGATTAGGAAAGACAGCAACATTTGATTCAAATTGTTGCGTATTCACTTCACCAAATTTGAAGAATGTTCCGTCAAGAAAAGAAATGGCGTCATTGAAAGGATTGAGGTGTTTTTTGAAAATTGACCAGCTATTGCTAAATCGAGTGAAATGGTCTTGTCCTTCTTCAGTATCACAAGCAGAATTACCGCCATGTAAAGTACCAATGAGTCTGTTGTTCTGATCAAAGAAACCAGAACCAGTGCTTCCGGATGTTGTGCTTCCAGAAAACCATCTATTTACAGACCATACATCAATACCGCTCCAAATGTTGGCCAAAGGCGCAGTGTCATCATGAGTGTACTTTTTAATATTTCCTTTAGGGTGATGAACAGTATACACTTCTTGAGGAGTAACCCCAGAAGCATCCCAGCCAGCATAATATACATTCCAAGAGGGGTCTGGTCTTTCGCTTAGCTCAAGCAAGAGCATCCCGCTATCGGCATCAACTTCAATCAGTTCTGCTCCGCTAATAGAGTAATTATCTTTATTTGCAATAGAGGGGAAACAATTTAAGCTCTCAAGGTTGAACGTAAATAACCACGTATTAGGATCACCCTCAAGATTGTGACTGCTCGTAATAAGGTAAGGCACACCATCAAAATTCGCGTTATTTAAGAGCGTTCCTGTGCACCATCTGGTGCCATCATCTACGGTGATGAGCACAGTAGATGAGCCTACTTTGTCGACTTCGAGATCATTAACACATTGCAAGTTTAGCATGCATTCAATTGAATTCAAGTAGTCAGTTGATTCTGCAATAACATTTCTATATGAGTGCGCTATTGTCCTGATTGAAATGTCTCCCTCTTGCCTGACAGCATAGGGTTCATAGTATTCAATCAGTAAATCTTCTCCCAAAATGGCAGAAGTGGTGAGCAGTCCTGAATCTTTATTGTTTTGATTTGTCAATGCTCCAATAACTTGAGTACGATCTGGTGAGTAGAGGTAAAGGACACTTCCTTTTGGAAAGAAAAAATCTTCAAATGTTACACTCAAGGCTTTAGCTCCTTCTGAATGGATACCAAGAATCCAAATGCGATCACCATTCGGTAGGTTCGTCCATCTACCAGAGTTAACAAGGTTAAGGTCAACTACTTGTTTTTGCGCAAAACGAAGTGGGATATCTTTATCTTCTGTTTCAATTACATCTTCCGCAAGCAGCGCATTTGCGTCAACATTCTCAAAGGAGATGATGTTAAGATTTTCAGTAAGATCTTCTAGAAGGTTCCATGAAACGGGTTCTCCGGAGCGTGACACTTGCGCATTCAAAACAGTTACATCAAAGATGCAAAAGATGATCAATAGCAGGTATGACGTTTTTTTAAGGAGCATTGTTTTCAAATGACACCTAAAAGTACATATTTAATATTGGATTCACAAACGCTAATTTCATCTTTGTTTCATGTGTAAGTGACTGAATTACAACAGTAGATATGGCCTATAGCAGGGTGTATTGATTTATTCTTAAGGGTGATTTTTACTTTTGCCTTTCCCCTCTATTCCTTTTCCGTTCATCAAAATTTCGACCGTTTGATTCAGAAAAAAAAAGAATTTCACGTCAGGCGTAACAATCGTCTAATTGAATCGTCATTTAAGTGACTATGACCAGAGAAGAGTTTAGCGAGCATATTCTTCCTTTGAAAAACAAGGTGTTTAGATTGAGTATTTCTTACATGAAATGTGAAGATCAAGCACGTGATGTTGTGCAAGACGTATTAATGCGTTTTTGGGAGAATAGAATGGCAGCAGATGCCATTCGCAAACCTGAGGCATGGTTGATGACAATGACGAAAAATCGATGTTTGGATTTGCTGAAACGAAAAGGACGAAGGTACGACGAGATTTCAGCTGATTATACGATTAGTGATTCTTCTTACACTCCAGATGTTGCTACTGAGCATACTGAGAAAGTGAAGAAACTAAGAGAAGTCATCAACAGTTTGCCAGATTCTCAACAGAAGGTGATACGTTTGCGTGATCTTGATGGTATGTCTTACCAAGAGATTGTAGACGAAACAGGAATGGATTTAAACCTGGTCAAAGTCACCATTCACCGTGCACGAAAAGCGGTGAAAAACACCATTGAGAAAATCTACGCTTATGGCTTGGAATGAAGATAATTTAAAAGTTCTGATTGATCGTTTCTGGGAGGGCGAAACTTCAATTGAAGAAGAAGCGCTGCTGAGGAGTCGGTTACAAGCTGAAGAACTACCTGAAGAATATGAAGGTGTAGCAGCCTATTTCGAATCACTTGAATCACCTGCCGAACTGGGAGAGGACTTCGATGCGCAGATTCTTAGCTCAATCAAAGAAGAGACAAAAGTGCGCAAGCTCAATCCTCGGTGGTGGTTAGCGGCAGCAGCTATGATCCTGACGCTCCTCAGCGGATATTGGTTCTTCCAACCAGAAAATCAACAACTTGCTAGCGAAGAATATACCCAAGCTGAAATTCAACAGGCGTGGGCACAAACGCAAATTGCTCTGACGAAAATAGGCGTAGAAATCAATCATGCGCAGAAAAAAACATTGAAAATCAAGAAGTTTAACGAAGCCAAAATGGCCATTCAATTCGGGAAGTAATGAGATATATAATAACAATCATGGTAGCACTTATTGCTACAACCGCGGTCTCTCAAACTGCCATAGATAAGTATTTTACGGACTTTGATAGTGATGATTCATTCACAAGCATCAGTATCTCTGGAAAGATGTTTCAGCTATTGACTCATATTGAAGGGGAGAGCGATGATGAAAAGGAGATTCTTGAAACAGTATCAAAACTGGAAGGCATGAAAATGCTTGTTAAGGAAAGAGTAGCGCCTGGTGAGGGAATTTACCGAAGCGCGATCAAACGATTGGGTTCTGAATTTGAAGAACTCATGCGCGTTGAAGACAAAGAAGAGAACTTGATTTTCTTCATTCGTGAAACAAACGGACAAATTAGAGAACTGGTATTGATTGGGTCTGGGGAAGACGAACTCTTTATCATGAGCCTCATTGGCGACATTGATCTCAACCAGATCGCGAGAATTGGGAGAGCCATTGAAGTAGACGGATTTGAACACCTTGAGAAAATAGGAGACGCAAAATGAAGTACCTCATTCTTTTAATGATTGGCTGTGGAATTTCTACTAACGTTTTAGCACAGAGTAATGCACTACAAATTGAACTGGAGGCATTTAGCGAGGTTCAACAGAAGTATAGAAATCAAATCAATGAAGCCTATAATTCCGAAGGCGAAATCGATCCAGAATCCATACCAACGCCTCCTTCCTTTACCAGAGGGTTTTTCTATCCCAGCGTAATTAGAACTCTGAACATTGGTCAGGAACCTATGATCAATGAGTTTTCAAAAACAATTGACCTTTTGATCATTGGGCGGTGTGATAACATGACTAGCTCTGATGAATTTGACTTCTTCAATCGGATGACTGCGCAATTGAAATTGGATGCGTATGAAGTGTGGATTGAAATGGAAGGCAATGAACGCGGTTCATTGCTGGTAAAAGAGGATGACGGGCTCATAACTTCATTCGTACTTATTTTCGACTCCATCGATTTAGGCGGATTAATGGTTCTTGATTATGTGGGAGAAATGACACCTGAAATGCTGTTCGAATTGAAAAATGTGGATGTAGAGAAATTGACAAAGTCGTTAGATAACTCCATGCTTAAAAACTTTCTTGACTTATGAGTTCATCAATCGTCTTGGAGACAACCAATTTGACCAAACATTACGGAAAGCTTAAAGCGGTCAGTGATATGAACCTCTCTATAAAAGAGGGGAGCGTGTTTGGGATTCTAGGTCCCAATGGCAGCGGGAAATCTACCACCCTCGGAATGGCCCTTGGGGTAACTAAACCTACCTCAGGCAGCTTCAAATGGTTTGGTGGAGAAACAGATCATCAGGTGCGAAAGCAAATTGGAGCAATCTTAGAACGTCCCATCTTCTACCCCGCTTTTACAGCCGAAGAAAACCTGAGAATTACTGCGCAAATCAAACAAGTAGATCGAAGTAGAATTGATGATGTGCTGAAGTTAGTGGGGCTCTATGACAGACGTTCATCAAAATTCAAGACCTACTCATTGGGGATGAAACAACGCCTAGCAATTGGTTCCGCAATGATTTCTGACCCCAAGGTATTGATCCTAGATGAGCCAACAAATGGATTAGATCCTCAAGGAATAGCAGAAATTAGAGGCATTATTTTAGACATTGCCAAAAGGGGGAAAACAATTGTTTTGGCCAGCCATTTATTGGATGAAGTTCAGAAGGTATGTAATGAGTTTTGTGTCCTTCGAAATGGAAAACTTATCTTTCAAGGCGCCGTTTCTGAAACAGGGAATTCTGCTCAACAAGAAGTTGAGTTTGGAACAGCAAACGGTAATGGACTTGATTTTGCTAAAGAACTTGACTTTGTTGAAGTGATTGAGGTTTTGAATTCAGGTGCAATCAGAGCTCACTTAGATTCTGGCTTTTCTGCAGAAAAACTCAATGAAATAGCCCATTCAAAAGGATTGATTCTTAACCACTTGGTTTCTAGAAATCAAACACTTGAAGAGAAGTTCTTAGAGATCTTGAAGAACGATGAAACGTTAAAGTCATGATGAGATTATTACGAATAGAGTTATTGAAACTCGCTCCAGCAAAGTACTTCTGGATTCTCATGATGATGTTTCTCGTGATCATGATGGCTATTCCGGTTACAACTGTATTTTTAAGCGATTGGATTGTAGATTCTTTTCTGTCGGAATTAGGTGTTGAACAGATCAATGTGCTATTCGATTTTAGCGATATCTGGCAAAACTTTACCTTCGTCTTTCAGTATTTTACCGTGCTGCTATCTAGTTTAGTGGTCATTAATGTGGCTCAAGAATTTAGTCTTTCAACCGCAAGGCAGCAGGTTATTGATGGACTAAGTAGGCGCGAATTTTTCCAGGGGAAATTGCTTTTCATTGGAACCATGGCATTGGGGGTTACGCTTGTTGCTGCTGTTTTATGTTTGGTCTTTGGGTACATGTATTCGTCGGTAACCGAGATGGATACGGTCCTTAGTCACATCCAATTTATACCTGCTTACTTCCTGCACCTCGTGCATGATTTTCTTTTTGCAATGTTTATCGCCTTACTGATTAGAAGAACAGGAATTGGAGTGGTTGTTTTGATCTTTTATGGATGGATTGAGTCAATCCCCGAAGCTGTTTTTCGCTACGGCTTGAAATGGGAGTGGTTAGCGAACTTGCTTCCGAATGGAGCCACAAAGATTTTGATTGGAAATCCTTTTCCAAAATTCATATTGCAGCAAACTGATGTTTCAGTTCAACCAACAGACTTGTTTATTTCATTAGGCTACATTGGGTTTTGGTTGTTCTTGAACCGCTGGTTGATTATGAAAAAGGACTTCTAAAAAAGAACAACTAACTTCGCCAAATAGGTGAAAAAAATGGGGAAAGCACTTGCTTTTGATTTCGGAGTAAAACGAACTGGATTGGCTATTACTGATGACCTTCAGATTATCGCGTCTCCTCTAGAGGGCATTGACACGAAGCTATTGTGGGAAAAGCTGACGAAGCTCATTGAGACTGAACGCATTTCAGAATTTGTAGTGGGTGACCCATCTGTATTTGGTGAGACTCATAACAGTGAACCCGTTAGGGCTTTTGTAACCAAACTTCAAAAGACTTATCCCGAAATTCCCATTCATCAAGTTGATGAATCTTTTAGCTCTCGTGATGCAATGTCAGCGATGCTTCAAGGGGGAATGAAAAAAGCGAAACGGCAAGACAAGAAAAACCTCGACATGGTTTCAGCGGCGGTTATTCTTCAACGCTACCTCGAGTCCAAATAGTTACCTCCCGCATTTATACTGCGTTAAATCACCTTTGTAACGAATGTTTTTTCCTTTCTTGGAATGCGCTTTGTAATTGAATCCTTTCTGAGACACACATGAAGTAAGGGCGAAGGATAGCACAAATGATGCTAGCAGTGCCACTGATAATTTCCTTGCTTTCATACTATTAGAACTCCAAAACAGGAACACTTATTGGCTTTCGTCTAGTCAATTTTATAAACGGGCATTTGCGTATACGCAGTTCCACTGTTTAGTTTGAGGAGGTAGGTTCCTGATGAAAGTGAAGAGAAATCAAGACTATTTATTACCCCGCTCAGTGATCCGTTTAGAATCATTTTTCCTGAAAGATCATAGAGTTCAAAACGGCTTGAAGTGGCATTTTTCAAACGGATGGTCAAAGTAGATTGAACCGGATTTGGATAGATATTTACTGACAGCTGACTGAGCTGTTCAACTGACATTCCACATTCTCCTGGCTCCCATTCAGTGATTCCGTTCATGTAAAAAGCAATACATGAATTGCTGTAGGTGTTGCCATCGCATCCACATACCGGCTCAAAGAGGCCAGCGCATAAAACATCATCGTCTATTGCAGAAGCGTCAGGACAAGAACAAGGACCTTCTGTCCAGCTGGTGATTCCGTTGTGGTATTCTGCTTCACAAGCGTTCCAATAGGTCTTATTGTCGCATCCACATACAGGTTCGAAATCAATTCCACATTCAAAATTGAGATCGATTACGCCAGGGTCTTCACATGGTTCTAAACAGAGTGCTTCACATCCTTCAATGGTATCGAAAAAGTAGGGCGAATAGTCAATGCCTCCAACTTCCCAGCCACAGCCGCTAACAGAAATGCATTCACCATTGACCAAGGCGATTCCCATAGCCATGTCGCATTCTCCGAAGTCTACATCAACTAAATCAAAACAATCATCGCCAGTTAAACAGTCATTGCAGTCTTCTATGTCTTCATAGAAATAAGGCGAATAGTCAATGCCGCCAACTTCCCAGCCACATCCACTTAAAGAAACGCAAGTGCCGTTAACCAAAGCAATTCCCAACGGCATACTGCAGAGGCCGAAATCAATTCCAGCTAAATCCAAACAATCTTCTTCTGTGCATGAGGC
>JBLIGQ010000055.1:0-17779 GCA_047636995.1 Flavobacteriales bacterium
ACCTCAAACCCCCGTTCTTTCGGGAATTTCTCGCTTTTCCTGTGAGATAGTTCATTCGAGCAATATACATCGTGACGTGCGCAAGCCAACCTTCTAACCGTAGAGTTAAACGGATAATTCTATGAGTGGAAAAAGAATTGGATCACATTAACCCCAATAAAAAAGGCCAGACTCACGTCTGACCTTTTTCTAATACCATTAAAGAGCTCTTAGCGTGCGTAGTTCACTGCGCGCTTTTCTCTAATTACCGTAACCTTAATCTGACCTGGGTAAGTCATGTCTGTCATGATGCGCTGAGAGATGTCGAACGACAATGCATCAGATTGGTCATCTGTTACTTGATCACTCTCAACAATAACTCTTAATTCACGTCCGGCTTGGATCGCGAAGGACTTTGTAACGCCCGGATACTCCAATGCTAAGTTCTCAAGGTCTTTCAAACGTTGGATGTAGCTTTCAACTACTTCACGTCTTGCACCAGGTCTTGCTCCAGAAATAGCATCACATACCTGAATGATTGGTGAAATCATGGTGGTCATCTCCACTTCATCGTGGTGTGCACCAATGGCGTTGCATACGTCTGGCTTTTCGCCATACTTCTCTGCCAGTTTCATTCCCAACAATGCATGTGGAAGCTCTGACTCTTCATCATACACTTTACCGATATCGTGCAAGAGACCTGCACGTTTCGCTGCTTTTGCATTCAATCCAAGTTCAGCAGCCATTACCGCTGAAAGGTTCGCTACCTCACGTGAGTGTTGCAGTAAGTTCTGTCCGTAAGATGAACGGTACTTCATACGTCCGATCATGCGAATCAACTCAGAATTTAAGTTGTGAATCCCCAAATCAATCGAAGTACGTTTCCCTACTTCCATGATTTCTTCATTGATGTTCTTGCGCACCTTGGCTACGATCTCTTCTATACGCGCCGGGTGAATTCGTCCGTCTGTTACCAACTGGTGCAAAGACAAACGTGCAATTTCTCTTCGCACTGGGTCGAAGCAAGAAAGGATGATTGCTTCTGGGGTGTCATCTACAATGATTTCAACTCCTGTAGATGCCTCCAAGGCACGAATGTTTCGTCCTTCACGTCCGATGATGCGTCCTTTAACGTCATCGTTCTCAATGTTGAATACCGATACAGAATTCTCAATTGCATGCTCAGTAGCAACACGTTGAATAGACTGAATAATGATTTTCTTTGCTTGTTGATTCGCCGTGAGCTTCGCCTCATCAATAATCTCTTGCGCCTGCGCAGAACCCAGCACCCGGGCATCAGCTTTAAGCTCTTCAAGAAGTTTGGCAGTAGCTTCATCTTTTGAAATGCCGCTCAACTCTTCAAGGACCGTCACAGAACGCTGATGGGCTTTGTCAAGCTCTGTCTTTTTCTTCTCTACAACAGACACTTGCAGCGCGAGTTTTTCTTTCTCGCCGTCTACTTCTTTCTCTTTGCGCTTGCTTTGCTCAAGTTGCTTAGAAAGTTGAGACTCTTTGCTTTTGATGCGGTCTTCTGCAGATTGCAATTTACGGTTGCGGTCTTTGATTTCCTTGCCGTGCTCTTCCTTCAGAGAAAGAAATTTTTCCTTCGCTTGAAGCAATTTAGCTTGTTTGATGTTCTCTCCTTTGTCTTCAGCTTCTTTGATGATTCCAATGGCCTTTTTCGAAAGCATTTTGGTAAAGATCAAGTAAGCCACTCCTGCGCCAATAGCAACTCCTGCTGCTGCGCCAATAAGGATGGGCGTTAATTCCATAGTTTCTCAATATTCGGTGAAGACCAAGTTATGAGAGGGCGTCTTTAAGCGTATCGCGTATGGCTTCCAGTTCAGGATGCCATTTAGATTCATTTTCTTCTTCAGGTTGAGCTTTCATGGCGAGGGTAGCCATTTGCAATGCTGTCATGGCCAATAAATCTGACCTGTCTTTCACAGCGTAATTATCTTGGAAGAAACGAAATTGTTCATCAACTCGCTTGGCGGCAAGGCGCACAGCTTCTTCCTCCTCTCTTTGAATAGTGAGGGGGAACTGCCTTCCGGCTATTTTTACTTTGATTGACAATTCGCTCATTTGAAGTGCTTTTACTTGTGTAAAAGTGCGATACACTTATCGATTTCTCTCACCAACTCATTGATCTTCAGCTTGGCGTCGGTTTTTTCAACGCCGCCGTTCAACGATTTAGCGATTTTCAGGGTCTTAATGGAATCCTCCAATTCTGCAAGATGATCATCTTTCTTCACTAAGGAGTGCTTCAGTGAATTCACCTTTTCGGCCAATTCTGAAAGTTGAGCTTGCATTTCGCTTCTTTCGCGAAGCAACTTCTCAACCTCATTTCTGATTTCTCCTATTACTCTTTCCATATCTAAATGCCAGGAAGGTGTCATTAAACTACCTATGCAAAAGTAAGAATGTTAACGGAACAAAAAAGACTGAAGTGGAGAGATGTCATTGTTCCATTGTGAAATTCTTTCGAAGCGCAGGCATTAAGGCACAACTGTTGCGTTCTATGTTTGCATGGTGAGAACGAAACAGGCCCTTATTTATACTTGTGCAGCCCTTTTTTGCTGCCTATCATCCTTCGCCCAACATGCAACGCGAAGTGGTTACCGCTCTCCTTTGGATATTCCGCTCAACCTTTCTGGTAATTTTGGCGAATTTAGAAACAATCACTTTCATTCTGGTTTGGACATTAAAACGCAAGGCAGGGAAGGACTTGATGTGCATGCTATTGCTGCCGGAAAGGTCAGTAGGATCAATGTTTCAGCTTATGGGTACGGGAATGCGGTTTACATTGACCATCCAGATGGACATACCTCTGTTTACGCGCATTTAAGCAAGTTTTCGCCAGAAATTGAGGCCTTTGTGAAGGATGCTCAATACGAATTGGAATCATGGGAAGTAGAATTGTATCCGGGCCCCGGAGCACTCCTGGTAGATTCATCTGATGTGATTGCGTGGTCAGGAAATTCAGGAAGCAGTGGTGGTCCGCACTTGCATTTCGAAATTAGACAAACAGATACCGAGTTCCCAATGAACCCGTTATTGTGGGGGTTTGAAGTGGCAGACCACAGAGCACCTTTGTTAAAAGGAATTCAACTTACTCCATTATCAGATACATCGGCCATTTTTTCTGCTCACGCGAAGCAGTATTTCGCCACCACTTCGGCCACCGGGAAAAGCAAACTTATTCAAACTTCCCCCATTGAAGTTTATGGGCCAGTGGGCATTGGCGCGCATACATTGGACTTACTAGACAACAATTCAAACAAGTGTGGGATCTATGAAATGGCGATGCGCATAGACGGTGAACTCATCTTTCAACAACGCATTGATGAACTTGATTTTAGCACGAAACGTTTCATAAATGCCCATTCAGATTACCGTGAGTTGAAAACAGAGAAACGCGGCATTCATCGCGCCTTCCGATTGCCTTTCAATGAACTTGATATCTACAAAACCATCAAGGCTGATGGAATGATCTTGATTGAAGATGACGCCATTCATACCATTGATTTAGAAGTGAAAGATGTGCATGGGAATACTTCTTCTGTCTCTTTCGAATTGAAAAAAGGAAAGCCTGAGCCAAAAACAACAGTTGCACTTCTGCCCAGTGGTGCCAAGTTGTTTCAATACCACAAAGTGAACGCGCTTCGCTCTGATAGTTGCAATGTATACATGCCAGAAGGGAGGTTGTACGAAGACGCTTATGTTTGGATTGAGGAAACGCGGAGACCTTCTTTTGCGCAGTCTGCATGTTACCAAATAGGCGATTTCTTAATACCCATTCATGAGTCATATATCCTGAAAATAAGGTTCATAGATGTGCGGGAAGAGTTGCTGTCCAAACTATTTATTATGCGCTATGCCCCTGATAATAAAAGCAGTTACAACAGGGGAGGCGATGCCAAATTGGGTTGGGTAACCACCCGGGTGAAAGAATTTGGGAACTACTTCGTGGCCATAGATACCATTCCTCCATCTATCAAAGTGAATTCGTGGATGAAGAGTGACCGCAGTAACAAGACTATCTCATTCAACATTACAGATGACCTCTCTGGAGTGAAGAAATATGAAGCACGTGTTGATGGCAAATGGATTCGGATGTCATTCTATTCAAGAAGAGCAAGGTTGACCTATGAAATGAGTGATGAAGCCATTCCTGCCAATGCGAAGGTCTTTGAGTTGAAGGTGTGGGATGACCGCGGAAATGTTTCGGTTTACACCAAAGACATTCCTTAATTCTCAATGAATTTTCCTTTCCGGGTGAAGTTCAAGTAATCAATAAAGTATAAGACTCTAATTGAAAAGCTATTATTCTGTGGCAGTGAAATGGTGCGGTCTAAATTCGTCCCGAAGTCTGTTGGAATCAGGTTGTCATCATTAATGATAGACTGCTTCCACACCACACTAATTTCTGAACCAGGTGAGAATACCCACGTGTAAACCATGTCTATGTTAAAGGTGTTGAAAGAACGGTCTTGGGTTGAACGAACACGCTCTGTTCCGGCATCATTAAGAACGAAGCCTAGCTCTTCATCGCCGCCATTCCAGTTGGCAATGTCACCATACGTGTTTCCATCTTCCTGCAACTCCATAAAGCGGTCATACTTCACTGTTGACCAGTAATGCCTCAATCTGAACGTCAGTCCCATCCGGTTTGAGAAAATGTAATTAACGGTTGCCAAGTTGGTGTGGAATGTCACATCTCTTGAGCCAAAAATAATGCGGTCATCATCTGCCGTTGAAGTGTACCCAATTTCATTGAATCGGTTTCCGGTGCTATAGACGTAAATAAACATGAGCTTGTCACTAAAGCGAAAGCGTGGACTGACCCGGTAGTTTAATATGTGCCAGTCATTTGTGTTTGCTTCAGTATACCATGAGCCAATGTCTAGGGCCAGTTTTTTGCGGTAATCAGTAGAGATCCATCCACCGATTTGGTAGGTTTGCGGTCGATTGAAGAACCATCCATCACGGCGAGATTCGAAGTAGTTTACTTGTTTACCTGGATCACCACTTGTTTCAATCCCAAAAGCATGAAACCCTCTTGTGTTGAATCCCACTTCACCATAATAATTAGCGCCAGTAAAGACGTTCGGCTCTTTTAGGTGGTTGTAGTTCGTCTCAAAGTAGCTCCACATTCTATTGAACTTTCCAAACGGCTCAAAGATGTTGTAGCTCAGCCATGCGTTGTTTGAAATGTAATTTGGGAAAAGCTGGAAGCCAAGGTCATTGTGATCATAATACTTGGTGACAGCTTCTGTGCTAGCTCCGAAATTTAGCTGTCCACTAATTTTAGAAACACCAACGCTGTAGCGATATCCATTGTCTTTTTCGCGATCGCCAAAGTTGAATTTTTTGCTGTAAGCACCTTCTCCCGTAATGCTGATGCTGTTGTCATCATTCCTTAGGTCGAATTCCGTTCCCGTCACATTGGCATCATAGGTTTCTCCCGCTCGTGTAACATTGGTGTTGATGAGTGAGACGTAGGAGTTGTTCCCGAGGTTCTGATCAAAGACCAGGATGTTGTAATTCGTTATAGGAGCTGTTACCACGTCTCGCGCTTCACCGGTGAGGGTGTCACGCAAGGTCGCCGATGTTTGAGACGTGACCGAATTGAAAAAACCAACACCCAATCCTTTTGCGTTTCGTCCTGAAATTTTGGTTGAGTTAACCAACTGTGTTTCGTAGGGGTTAGACTCCACAACTTCATGCGTTCTTGCTTCGTCATAAGCCCGATCATAATTTACGGGGAATCCACCAATTCGTCGTGAATAAAAGAGTCCCGCTTTGTTAAAGAGTTCTATTCCTTCAGTGAAGAAGGGGCGCTGTTCTTCTAGAAATAGTTCAAAGGGCCCCAGGTTCAAGATTAGGTTGTCACTCCTGACTTGGCCGAAATCTGGAATCAAGGTCATGTCTAGGGTAAACGCCTCATTGATGCCGAATTTAATGTCCATACCTCCATTGAAACTACTCCCTGTTGAGGTGGTTCCATCATCCATTTTTTGTACTTCGGCATAGGCAGAAGCGTAGGGGTAGAAAAACAAACGTACAGGCGGTTTGATGTCAGAAATGCCGTTTACTTGTCCGCTCTGGTTCACCCACCCTTGAATTTCTGGATTTACAAATTTCCAGTGACTCATTTCGCGGAGACGTCTGATGTTCCGCAAGAAGTTGATGTCCCATTTCTGTTCTTCTTTGTCTGGAAAACGAAGGGCGCTGTAAGGAATCTTGAATTCAGCAATCCAACCATCTTCCGTAATGGAGGTGTTGCATTGCCAAACGGCATTCCAATTGGAGTCTTCGCCGAAGGCTGAAAGTTGAGCGTCATATTGCACTCCATCAGGGGTTGCTAGGAAATAGAATGCATTGATTCCATCTTGAAAACAGCTGATATAGAATCCGAAAAAGTCAGTATTCCCTAAGTCATCTCGTTGCGTAAGTTGATGCAAAACACTGTCAGCAGAGACATCGTGCATGTAGGCAGAGATATACAGCGCTTCATCATCATACAACATGCGCACTTCAGTAGGTTGAGATGCAGGCATGCCCGGATTAGGCTGGTTTTGAATGAAATCTGTGAGCACTTCGGCCTGGTCCCAGGCAACATCATTGAGGTCCCCATCAATTTTGATAGGAAGCATTGTGCGCTTAGCTGAGAATGCTTTATTGGCCGTAATATCAATCGCGAAACCAGAAGTGATGGTAAGCAGAGCTAAAAAAAATAAAAGGATGGTTTTCACACGGTTTCGTTCCTGGTTGAGCGCAATCTAAATTTTCCTAATCAAAAGAATCCTAAAGCACATCTTAATTACTGTTAACACCATTTGACGAAGCCTTAAAAAAAGGCTGCGCGAAGAGGGAATCGCTTTCGTACATTTGGGGCAAAGGTATTTTATTATGCAGAAAACACCATTCAATTTTAGCGAACTTTCAAGCGGAATGAACGCTTCACTTCTTTCCAATCGTGCAATGCGCATCGCAGGAGGGTTTTCCTTCGCGCTGCTGTTGCTCTCTTCTGGCTGCGCCGAAAAGAAATCTGTTTCTGTAGATGCCCCTTTGGAGCTGGAAATGGAACGGTTGAGTGTGATGTTTTACAACGTTGAAAACCTGTTCGATATTGAAGATGATCCGAACACTTTTGATGAAGACTTCACGCCAAATGGAAAACTGACTTGGGATCAAGGCCGGTTAGACACAAAGATCCTCAACTTAGGAAAAGTGGTTGATGCCGCAGCAGAGGGGATGCCAGACATTCTGGGCTTGTGTGAAATTGAGAATTTGGCGGTAATTGAGGAGTTTGCTCAATCAGCCTATTTGAAAGCAACACCTTACAAGATCATTCATAAAGAAAGTCCTGACGGAAGGGGTATTGATGTGGCATTGCTCTATAATAGCAGCAGGGTTTCCTTGTCTGAAGTAAACTACATCCAGTCAAAACTCCCTTCAGGAGACCGTCCGAACACGCGCTTGGTCTTGCATGCAAAAGGAGATGTTGGCGGACAAGAAATGCACTTTTTTGTAAACCATTGGCCCTCACGTGGTGGAGGTAAAGAGGCTTCTGAGCCCAACAGGATGACCGTTGCATATAATGTTAGGCAGGAAGTAAATGCAGTACTTGAGGAGAATGAAAATGCCGCCATCATTTTGATGGGTGATTTCAATGACTACCCAAATGATAAAAGCATGGTAGATGTCTTGAGTTCCGGAAGAAAAGGAGAGAAGCTACTTTACAACTTGATGTGGGAAAAGCACAAATTGGGGGAAGGTTCATACAACTACCGGGGTGAATGGGGCGCATTGGACCAGTTCGTTGTAAGTCAGAACCTCGCAGATGGCTTAGAGGTTGATGTTGATGAGTCAACCGTTCGTTTTGTTAGAGAAGAATGGATGATGTACACCAATGACAAAGGCGAAGTATATCCGAGCAGAACCTACGGCGGCCCAAATTACTATGGCGGCTATTCAGATCACCTTCCTATTTACATGGAGGTGAAATTGAAGTAATTACTCTTCTGATTCGAAAAGGGCTCTTCCCTTGGAGATGTCTTCTTTAATTGACTGCGGACTTTTTGGGAATTTCAAATTCATTTCTTCCATCTGCTCACGCACAATTGCAGTCACCAGCGCGCGCATGTTGTCTTTGTCATCAGCAGGAATCACATACCACGGGGCATGTTCTTTGGCGGTCTCATTGATGGCGTCTTGGTACGCTTTCATGTATTCACCCCAATGCGCTCTTTCAGTTACATCAGTGAGATTGAATTTCCAGTTTTTTTCTGGTTTTTCCATGCGGTCTAATAACCGCTCCTTTTGTTCTTTCTTAGAAACATTTAAAAAGAACTTGATGATTTTGGTTCCGCTGTTGGCTAGGTTTTCTTCAAACGCACGTATAGACTTAAATCTGCGGTCCCAGAACTCAGGTTGAATGTCTTCTGTAGTCTTGATTCCTGGAATGTTTTGATAGAGAATGAACTCAGGGTGCACACGTGTTACTAAAACTTCTTCATAATGGCTTCTGTTGAAAACGCCAATGATTCCCCGTCGTGGTAGCTTAAGATTCACTCGCCAAAGAAAATCGTGGGCTGCTTCAACGGGCGTTGGTTTTCTGAAGTTGGCAATGGTACATCCTTGTGGATTAACACCTGATAGAAGACGCTTAAGTGTTCCATCTTTTCCCGCTGCATCCATCGCTTGGAAAATGATGAGCACGGCATTGGAGCTGCTGGCAAACATTTTCTCTTGCAGTTCAGCAATGCGTTCTACATTTTCATGGATAATCACCTTTGATTCTTTGGTGGTCATTGATTTTTTAGGCTCAGAACTGTTCTCTTTAATTTTGAACTTCTTTGTTCCGTCAAAGCGAAAATCACGTGTTTTTAATTCCATGGGCGGAAGATAATAACAAAATAGGCCTTCCTTTTCACTTTCCCATTCAGGATTGAATATTCCTTCTAACTTTACCCACAAAGACTTTTTTTGAGCGTCGTCTTATGTGTATTTTGACTTTTTTAATCGTGAATCACGAAATAAAATGGTGGTATTGTGTTCTCGCAATCATACTCATCGTGCTCATCCATGATTTATTTTTTGTAAAGAAGCATACCATCCTTCGCAATTTCCCTGTGATTGGTCACCTTCGTTATCTTTTAGAAAAGGCTGGTCCTGAGCTTCGTCAATACATTGTGGCGAACAACCGGGAAGAACTTCCCTTCAATCGGTCCCAACGCTCATGGATTTATGCGTCTTCAAAAAAAGAGAACAATTACGAAGGCTTCGGGTCTGATCAAGATCAAACGGCGAATAATTATCTGTTCATCAAGAACAACATGTTCCCGTATAAAATTGACGAAGGGCATCCGAATCATACTGAGAAAGACTTTATCGCCTGCGCAAAGGTTATGGGGCCGCAGCGCAGAAAGCCATTTCGTCCAAGAAGCATTATTAACATCTCAGCCATGAGTTACGGCTCATTGTCTGCACCTGCTGTTGAAGCCTTGAATAAAGGAGCGATGTTTTCAGGATGCTACCAGAATACGGGTGAGGGCGGCTTGTCTCCATACCATAAAATGGGCGCTGATGTGGTATTCCATTTCGGGACGGGCTATTTCGGTGTGCGAAATAACGATGGAACATTCTCAATGGAGAAAATGAGGAAGTTGATAGAGGCCAATCCGTGTGTTCGTGCCATTGAGGTGAAGCTATCTCAAGGAGCAAAACCAGGAAAAGGAGGTGTTTTACCGGCTTCGAAAATCGATGATGAAATTGCCGAAATACGAAACGTAAAGAAGGGGCAAGATGTGATTTCACCTGCCAGCCATTCAGCATTTTCAACAGTAGAGGAAATGGTCCATTTTGTGGAGGGAATTGCAGAAGCAACAGGCCTTCCTGTTGGAATCAAAGCCGCTATTGGGAAAACAGAGATGTGGAGTGACCTTGCTTCATTCATGTCAGAAACAGGTAAAGGGCCTGACTTCATAACCATTGATGGTGGTGAAGGAGGAACAGGTGCTGCGCCACCGTCTTTCGCACACCACGTGGCATTGCCTTTTGTTTTTGGATTCACTGAGATCTACAAGATTTTCCAAGAACATGATTTGGAAAAAAAGACCGTTTTTATTGGGTCTGGGAAGCTTGGCTTTCCATCTAAAGCCGCCATGGCATTTGCATTGGGTGCTGATTTAGTTAATGTGGCAAGGGAAGCTATGATGAGCATTGGGTGCATTCAAGCGCAAAGCTGTCACAACAATACCTGTCCGGCAGGTGTGGCTACACAAAACAAATGGCTTCAACGTGGATTGGTAGTCTCAGATAAATCTGAGAGAGCAGGTAATTATTTCCAATCGTTTCGAAAGGAGTTTGTTGAAATAACACATTCAGCCGGATATGAGCATCCTTGTCAATTTATGATGTCAGACTTGAAGATGAATACGAGTGACCACTACCAGTCTAAGAATTTAGATGACATCTTTAATTACACGAAAACAGAAGTGCCTTTTTCAGGAATGTCAGGATTAAAATCGTGCAAATATTTGGGAGCCGAGCCCAAACCATACTGAGATGTATATTTTTGTTTTTATACTTGCCGGAGCAATTGCCTTGATTGGAGGTTATGTTGGCATAAAGCTCAAGAAAAAATTTGAAGCGTATTCGGAAAGAACGTTTCAACCTAGTCTTTCAGGGAAGGGAGTGGCTGAGCAAATGCTGCATGACAATGGAATTACTGATGTAGAAACTGTTTCTGTGAATGGAAGATTAACTGACCGCAAAACCCCGCTGCCAAAATGGTGAATTTGAGCCAAGCTTTTTTCGGAGAAAAAAATACAGCAGCCTTAGCTGTTGAGGCACATGACTGCGTACATGCTGTTCAACACAATGTTGGAAATAAGTGGTTGGAAATGCGCAGTGTAGTGGTTCCTATTGATTTGTTTAACACAACTACTTTGTTAACTTTCATTATATTACCCGTAAAGTGTGATGGGGCAAAGAGAGCCTTGGCATGGATGAAAGAAAAACAAATTGTGACTTCGAGTGAATATGACGCGTCTAAAGATGCGTTGAGGTGGGCGGCCAGGACCTATGTGGTTTCAGCCGTTGGCTTAATCGCAACATTGCTTTATTACTTACCTATATACCATAGTAGACACTATAAATACTTAACCCCTTAATCAACAGTCCAAATGAAAACATTGAAATTAATTGGCGTACTAGCGCTCTTCGTAGCCTTCCTCTCTTCTTGCGGTGGAGGAGCTGAGGCAGCTGCTCAAGACGCAGCTAACAAAGTTGAAGCAGAAGTTGAAAAGCAATCAGAAGCAGCTTCAGAAGTATTGGATTCTGCAGTTAAAGAGTTGGAAGAGTCAGAGCAAGAGCTTGAAAATGCGCTAGAAGCACTATAAAAAGACGAAAATGAAAAAATCAATCACCCTCCTTGCAGCATTGGCCATTGTAGGTTCTATGTCAGCCCAAGTTTCGAAAGAAACTGATAAATTGAAAAAAGAAAAAGCCACCTCTGAACAATCATTGAAAGATGAGGCAAAGAAGACCGACCAAGAGACAAGAAATTTACGTCAAAAGTCAGAGTCTGAGAAAGACCATATGAACGCTGATTCTAAGAGTAAGGTAGAACAGGCAAAACGCGAAGCAATGGATGCGCGTGAGAAGGCTGGGGCTGACATGGATAAAGCCAAAGGTGATATGCGCGACGCCAAAGAAGAGATGAGAGACGCGAAGGATGCGATGAAAGACGCGAAGGAAGAACTGACTTCTGAGCAAAAAGAAGAAATAGTAAAGCGCCGTGAACAGGCGAATGCTGAGAGAACGCGCATCTTGAAAGAGCACGGCACAACGGTTAATATGACCAAGGCAGAAACCAAACGTATAACTGAATCTTCAAGAGAAGAGCTAATGAAACTTCCTCCTGTTGAAAGAAAGGAAGCAATGCAGGTAAAGGCTGCTCAAGAGCTTGCAATAAGTAAAGAGAAATTGAAGAATGGAAGAACTCGCATTTCTGCAGCAGTTGAAAAACTGAATACGGCAAAGGCTGATGGTTCAATGACTACAGAAGAAATTGAATCAATGGCCGCAAAAATCATCCGTGCAAAAAAGGCAACGGGGGCTTTGCAGGAAAAAATTAAAGCAGCAGAACAATCACTTCGAGGGTCGAATTAATTGACCAGAAGAAAAAAATACGATGTTAGATTCAATCTTAAATGCGGTAAAAAGTCAAGTTGGAGATCTTCTCTCAAAGCAAGGAGTAGGTACTGACAAACTTGACGATGTAGTAAAGCTTTCTGGTGAGGCAGTTCAAGAAAACCTTATGTCTGAGGCAACTTCAGGAAACTTAGACGGTGTTCTTGATCTTTTCAAAGGAAACAGTTCTGCTGATAGTTCAAACCCGATTGTGCGTGGCATTGTTAGCAGTCTTACGAGTAAGTTGACTTCTGCTCTTGGAATGGGAGACGGAGCTTCTGGCGGCATTGCCTCTGCAATTATTCCGATAGTAATTCAAACGATCGTTAGTGAATTTAGTGGCTCAGACAACGAAGCAGACCTTGGTGGTATCACTTCTTTTCTTAGCGGCGGAGATGCTGACGGTGTCATTGACAAGGCCACAGGAATGCTTGGAGGCTTATTTAAATAACGAAAACTCTTTTATTTTAAACAGACCACTATGGGATATTACAAAACGATTAACGGTAAAAAATACGACGGGGAACTCATCGAACTAGCAGACAGCTTGACTTCTGGAGGTGGTGATGGAAGAATCTCCAAGGAAGATGCATCTAAGCTTTTTGACGCCGTAAAAGATGGCGCTTCTTATACTGAAGTTGAAAAAGACACAATGTCTTATGTTCGTGATAACTACAAGTGGACTGAAGCTGCTGACGAATGGTTCAGGACTGAAATCAGCAAGTGGGCTGCTTCTAAGTAATCCCACATTACCCTATTTTAAACCCCGGTTCGTCCGGGGTTTTTTGTTGCTTTTTGCAACCTCAATGAAACCCTTGATTGAATTGATTGTGAGATGAGTAAAACGGAAGATTTTGTTGCCCACATCCAAAGTGGAAACACCTATAAGAAAGACAGTTTTGTTCTTGGGGTTGGCATGTTAGATGGTGCACCTGTTGAAGGAGCGCAAGTGAAAATTCCACTGAAAACGTTGAATAGGCACGGATTGATTGCGGGAGCAACTGGTACAGGTAAAACAAAAACGCTTCAGGTTATTGCTGAACAGCTTTCATTGAAAGGGATTCCTTGCTTATTGATGGATCTTAAAGGTGATTTAAGCGGTTTGGCCCAGCCAGGGGAACTAAATGACCACATCACGTGGAGGCAAGGCGCCATAGGTATACCCTACAAAGCTGAGGCAATGCCGGTAGAGCTTTTGTCTATATCAAATGAGCCAGGGGTGAAAATGCGTGCTACTATTTCTGAGTTTGGACCAGTGCTTTTTTCGAAAATATTGAACCTGAATGACACCCAATCCGGTGTGATGTCAGTGGTGTTCAAATACTGTGATGACCACAGACTTCCCTTGGTTGATATCAAGGATATAAGACAAACATTGCAGTACCTCATGGGCGAAGGAAAAGAAGAAATCTCGAAAGAGTACGGATTCATTTCGCCCGCATCTATTGGAGCCATCAGTAGAAAAATCATTGAAATTGAGCAACAAGGAGCAGATCAGTTTTTTGGCGAACGCTCTTTCGATGTAGATGACTTGTGCAGAACAATAGGGGGCAAAGGCGTTTTGTCTATTATGAGACTGACAGACATTCAAGACCGGCCGAAGCTCTTTTCTACATTCATGCTTAGCTTATTGGCAGAGGTGTATGCTACCTTTCCAGAGCGCGGAGATCAGGATGCACCTCGGTTGTGCATTTTTATTGACGAAGCACATTTGGTTTTCAAAGAAGCTAGCAGCGCCTTGCAGGATCAAATTGAAGCGATCATTAAATTGATCCGTTCCAAAGGAGTTGGCGTCTTTTTCTGTACTCAAAATCCAACTGATATTCCAGATGCCGTATTGAGTCAACTTGGATTGAAAGTGCAACATGCGTTGCGCGCATTTACAGCGAAGGATAGAAAAGCCATCAATAAAACGGCAGAGAACTATCCCGTAAGTGAATTTTATAAAACAGAAGAAGTTATTACCAAACTGGGAATCGGAGAAGCATTTGTAACTGCTTTAAATGAAAAAGGAATTCCTACGCCATTGGCCGCAACTCTCTTGAATGCGCCCAAAACACGTATGGATATTCTTTCAAAAGATGAGATTTCTGATCTGGTTTCAAGCTCTGATTTAGCACGCTTTTATAACGAAGAAATTGACAAAGAAACCGCTTACGAAATCTTGAAAAGGAAGATGGATAAGGCTGCAAATGATGATCATAAAATTGAAATGGAAGGACAAAAGGCAAAAGCTGAGAAGGAGATCTCTTCTAAAAGAAAGTCGTCAAAAGCTGAGCCTAGTTTTTTTGAAAAAGCAACAAAAAATACGTTGGTAAGACAAATCGGAAGAACCATTTTTCGTGAAATTACCCGCGGTATTTTAGGAGCATTAGGAGTGAAAAAGCGCTAAAATGGATATCACATTCGCTTTTTATAACGTTGAGAATTTTTTTGACACAGAAGATCATCCAAAGAAAAAAGACTCATCATATACCCCTGGGGGTGAATTCAATTGGGATCAAGCCAAGTACCAGCAGAAAATTGAATCTATTTCTGAGGTGATTGCCGGCATGGCGCACGGAGGGGTACTTCCGGCGTTCATTGGTTTTTGTGAAGTAGAAAATCGGAAGGTGCTTGAAGAGTTGGTTTCCCATCCGCGCTTGCGGCATGAGGGGTATAAGATTCTACACGAAGAAAGCAGAGACATTCGCGGGATAGACGTGGCTCTGGCTTACAGTCCGTCTGTGTTTAAAGTGGTGAAGCATCAAATGCACAACTTTGAAGAGCGCACAGGGGCCGTTTTCTTCGCCCGTGACATTATGCACATAGAAGGTGTATTGCCTGATGGCGAATATTTGCATGTCTTCATTAATCATTGGTCTTCGCGCAGAGCGGGGCCAAAAGAGACTGAATTCAAGCGTGTTGCTGCAGCGAGAACGTTGCGTGAACAAATTGATTTGCTTCGCGAAGATGATCCAGATGCGAAAGTGCTCATCATTGGAGATTTCAATGACGGACCGAATAATAAAAGCATGAAAAATGTTCTTGGCGCAGGAAAACTTGGACAAAGTGATTTGGTCAATTTGGCTTGGCCTCCTTTTTTACGTGGGAAAGGAACATGCACACATGACCAGAAATGGTATCTGTTTGATCAAATAATTGTTTCATCTAACCTTTTGGAACCCGGTGGAGTGAACGTGGTAGATGATAAGATGCACATATTTAGTGAGGGAGATGTTCTTTTTCGCCATAAAAATGGCAAGTCAAGTACACCAAATAGAACGTTTGTGGGCACAGAGTACAAAGGAGGATACAGTGATCATTTGCCCGTTTATGTGAGGCTACAACTACCGAATGCCATATAGGAACTTGCCCTGGCCGTCAATTCCAATGGCCGGAGCGGGTATTTTCACAAACCCGAAAATAGACCGTACGGCCTTGAACCAATTTCGTCTGGCTTCAATTTGATACAAATCAATGTCAATAGAAAGGTATACTTGGCGCGTTCTTGAGAAAGTAGGCGCCGTTTGATTTGCTTCAAGCAGCGGGAATTGATTTTCGCTTCCACCTGTTAATCCGTCAGCGCTATAGCCAAGTGCAAGACTCAACCAGGAAGGCCAGCGTTTTGAGCTGCCCCAATCCGTTGGGTTTGTAATCAACCAATAGGCTTGTCCGTTATAGTCTTTTAAGGCCTGAGGAAAGAAACCAACTCCAAAAAGGTCAGGTCTATACTTTGAATACGTTGAGGGCAAGAAATTGTATTTCAAGTTGATGCGTTGCTCTTCCCAAAGTAATTCTTGCGAAACATAGAAACCGGTACCAAGTGTATTTGCGAGCATGTCACCTGGAGAAAACCCCCACCCAACAGAATAGCCATCCATAACCTCAATTGCCGTGAGGTACGCAAGCCCAATCCCACCGCCTATGAGTGCAGATTTCTTTTTGGGCACCCCCGACCAGAGAAGCGTTTGTCCGCAAAACCGCCCAAGAAAATAGGAGGTCGTTGTGTGACCAACTTTGTCCATTTGTAGCCATTGATTTCCATCATTGAATAAATGGAAAGGTTCCTTTTCGTATTGGCTGTACCAGGAGACGTTGAGCGCATACAATGATCCAGAAGTCAAAACCGCACCCGCTGATATTGAGGGAATGAGCCGGGCTTTAATAATGCCCACAGAATCACTTTCTAATTGTCCGTCAGCAGGGCTTTGTAAGAATAAAAAAAGCATTGCTGTAAGAAGAATCCGAAAGCGTTTAAATTCAGACAAGTGAAAGGTGAAAGTCACAAAGGAAAACGTATTATTGTTTGCATATTTCTCAAAGAATGATAAAAATACGAATATAGATGCAAGGAATGCTTTCTAACAGCCGTGATCAAGCTCGAGGCTTGCGTTTTTATAGGTTAATGTGCCTTGTAGGGGTCATTGCATCTCTTTTGTTCGCATTAGTGTTTCTTTTCTTGGTAGAAAAGGAACACGAATTGATCTGGGACAGGTACTTAGTTGGAGTTTATGCGGTATTCCTTTTCGGGTTGTCTTTTACGAAAATCAAACGAAAGACTTTTTTTAGGCTCTGCAACTCGTTGTTTTATCTGTTCAGTTTTCAAGTGTTAATTTCCTGTGCCCTAAGTGGATTTCAGATTGTTCATTTGCTCAGTTTATTTCTTACGCTGCAAGCGATCTCAATTTCTTTTAATTCAGAAAGAGCCTCAAGAGTGTATCTATTGTCAATCAATATTGGATTGGTGCTATTGACGCTTGCTCTTCCGCCATCTATTGAGTTAATGGGCCTCTATGTTATTTTGGCTTTTGGCGCAGCCTCTTATCTTCTTTATTTTATTATTCGAACCAAAATCTCTTTTCAGGGAAATGTAAAGCTGCAAAAAGAATTACTGCTTGCTGTTATTACGAAGACAGAAGATACCATCGTAATTACTGATTTTGAAGGTGTCATATTTGAAGCCACGGCGCAAGCCCAAGATTTGTTTGGTTACCAAGTAGATGAGTTGGAAGGACTTGATATTTCTAATTTTCGGATCAATAGATTGACAGACGAAGAAGACCGAGTAGGTGTTTCTAAGCTCTTGAAAAACACAATCTGGAATGATGAGGTGAGGATGAGGCGAAAGGATAATTCTGAATTTGACGCGTATGTTTCCATCACATGGATTCACCTGTTCGATTTAGAATACCTTGTTTACAGAATTAGAGACATCTCTGCAGAGAAGGAAGCGAAAATGGAACTCATTCAGGCAAAGGAAGCTGCAGAGGCAGCTGTTCAAGCAAAGGCAGAATTTCTAGCTACCATGAGTCACGAGATTCGAACCCCAATGAATGGCGTGCTTGGGATGACCCATCTGTTGTCTGACACAGAGTTAAGCGATGAACAAAAGACCTTACTTGAGACCATTCAAATTTGTGGCAAGAGCCTCCTAATTATCATCAACGATATTCTTGATTTTTCAAAGGCCGAATCAAGTAAGATGATCTTAGAGCAGCGAACATTTGATTTGCATCAATTAATCAATGAGGTCATGCAGATGGTACAACCTCAAATATTGAAGAAACAGCTTCGATTAACAAAACGCATTGCCTCAGATGTTCCTCAGTTCGTG
>JBLIGQ010000056.1:0-17306 GCA_047636995.1 Flavobacteriales bacterium
AATATAGTAGCCACGAGCTCAGCTCGTGGGAAAAAGCGTTATCCTCACTCTTCAGATTCGAAAAGCGTATACTGAAGGGCGTCTAAATTCTCACCGTAACTTCTGAGTAAGATCTTAAACTGCGTGCCTTCGTTGGGCATGCTCTCTACACGGATTTCACCACCATTACGCTCTACAAAACTCTTTACTAGGCTCAGTCCAATTCCCTTACCTTCGCCCTCTTTTTTCACACGGTAAAACGGTTTGAATAGGTTCTTACCAACTGAATAAAGGTCCATTCCAATTCCATTGTCTTTAACAGTAAGCCAAACAGCATCCTGATAGTCAAGCGCTTCCACTGTAGAAATAGAAACAATTGGAAAGCGATCTGGATGCTTGTATTTTACCGCATTAGACAATAAATTGAATAAAATACTTCTCAAGAGTGCCTTATTGTATTGGATCTGCGGCGCTTGATCAAAGTCAACTTTCACCGTTGTGCCGCTCCCCAACAAGGGACCTTCCAGAGTGCCTTTCACCTCGTCCATTAAGGCTTCAAAGAACACCTCTTCTGATTTTAAATGTTCAAAAGCCCGTGCTTCGGCCAGTTCCATCATACTAGAAATCACATCTTTCAATTGGGTGGCGCTCTGTCCTACTTGTTCAACAAGGATCTTACTTTGTTCAATTGAATTTGTTTTTCGTAAGAGCAAAGATAGGTTCTCTAAATTGGCAATAGGTGACTGTAAGTCATGCGCCGCAGCTTGAACAAAGTGATCTAGATGTTCATTTACTTTCTCAAGTCCTCTAATCCGTGCATGGTCTTTTGATCTATTCCGAAGGGTCCACAAAACGTATTCAATTTGATTTCCATCAGGCTCAAGTGTTTGAACTGAACTTTCTATAGGCACATAGGTTCCTGCTACCTTGAGGATAAATCTTTCTTTTCGAGGTGCTTGCCCTTCTAGTACTTCAAAAATACTAAGCTGGCCAGGCGTCATGGATTTCTTTCCATCTTCAGTCAACAAACAATTTCTAAGTTGAAGTCGCAGATCATCAATATGGAAGGGCACTGGAGAAATCAGTTCAGCCGCTGACTTATTATGAAAGGCGACTTTCCCTTCAGCATGCACTAGAAAGATGGCCTCTTCTGAGCGCGCCAGAGCGTCATTCAGTAACGCCATGCGTCCTTGATTCTTTTTATTCCGCTTTCGCTCTTCTGTAATGTCTCTGAACAACGTTACCACATACTCCACTGAATTGCTTACGACCCACGGATTGATTGTTACGCTGAACCAACGCCCACGAATCATTAATTCTAAGCGCATTAGTTCAGCTGTATTGAACGTTCGCTCCAAGGCTGTTTGAAAAACCGGTTGATCTTCTGGGTCAATAAACTTCATCAAGAGCTGACCAATCCACTGAGATGGAGGCATTCCGATGAAGTTGTTGTTCAACCTCAATACCCTCGCTGTTTTATCTATGCAAGCGTAAATTTCTGAACTTGTTGCAAACAGTGAATCCCATGCTTGAAAAGGAAATTCTGCTGCTTGCTCTGATTTATTCTTGTGGCAAACAGTGAGAAAATAACCGTTTACCGTTTCAGGTTCTCGGTGGTAGGCAATGTTGGTTTCAATGACTACTATTTTGCCATTGTAGGAAACCTCACGCTGAAGATCCACAGGCTTCCCTGTAAGCAAGGCTTTCTCAAAACCTCTAACCATTTCATTTTCATTCTGTAAGCCCGGGATATCGCTTAAATGCAATCCTATGAGGGCTTTTGAATTCAATCCAGAAAAATTAGCCTCACTGTTCCGGTTGCTCGCTGAACAGCACATCGACTTATCCCACAATAATACGCATTGAGGTAAAACGCTAAACGCTTTGAGGTGCTTTGAAACTGTTAGTTGAGTGTCCAGATTTTTAATTTAAAGAGATTGAACCAGCTTATCAAAGGTGAAAAAAATGTTCCTGTTATTAAACCAGTAACAGAATGGTTTTAAAATTGTTATCCACAAATAAAGAAACTCCTTTTTCATTTGAGTGTTGCGTTTCGTCTAAGATGTGCGTTCTTTTGCACCATGCAAGAGCACTATTCTAGATTGAAGCAGATGTATTTGTCAGCTGCTGTGAATCATACCCTCCCAGCACCTTCGCTCCAAGTTGGTGACGGCGTATGCGAAATTGACTGTCGTTTTGATGAACGCTACTTCCATGCCGCGGGCTCTCTTCATGGCGCTATGTACTTCAAAATGTTAGATGATGCCGCCTATTTCGCTGCGGCATCTCTCGATACGGAATATTTCTTGTATACCGTGCGTTTCGAGACGCGATTGACTCGTCCCGTAACCACTGAGTTATTGCACGCTGAAGGACTCGTTACCCTTCGTCCTGAAATGGATGAAGAAGGAAATTTCCTTGGTGGCATCAAAGCCGTCAGCAGATTGTATGCTGAAGGCAAGCTGGTAGCCGAGGGCACGGGGGAATTCAGACGTGGGGGGAAAAAGTTAACTGACATTGAAAGCTATACACAATGAATAAGGCCGTTTTTTTAGACCGCGATGGAGTCATCAATCATGATCCAGGTGATTACACGAAAAACATTAGCGAATTCACCCTGTTGCCAACGGCCTTAGATGCCATGAAGAAATTGCATGATGCGGGATACCTTCTCATCCTCATTACAAATCAAGGTGGAATTGCAAAAGGACTTTATACGCACGATGATGTGGCTGAAATTCATGGCTTTTTTCGTAAAAAATGTGAAGAACACGGCATCAAAATCACTGAAATCTATTACTCTCCCCACCATGATGCCTTTGGGAAATCGCTTTCGCGAAAGCCGGGTAGTTTGATGATTGAGAAAGCATTAGCCCGATTCAATATCGATCCAAAAGCGTCTGTAATGATTGGTGATAAGGAGCGCGACCTGGAAGCAGGAAGTGGTGCTGCTGTTCCTGGCATTCTAATTCGAACCAATGCCGCTTTGATTGACCACATTCATTCCTTAGTTTCGTAGGTCTATGCAATACGTTTATAGTCACGGAGAATACCTCTTAGCAAATGAAGCTTCGGTGCATGTCACCAATAGAGGTTTTCATTTTGCTGATGGCTTTTTTGAAACCATTCGCATCATGAATGGTAAACCTCTTTTCCTTGAACATCACTTCAGTCGCATTCTGGAGTCCATGAAAGTCTATAAATTCGAACGTGAGATTAATTTTTCTCTCCAAAAACTGGAGAAAGAGATTACTGTACTACTCAGTAAAAATCAAATTTCTTCTGGAGGAAGACTGCGCATTACGTTTACCCGAAAATCAGAAGGTTTTTACCTGCCCACCAGCAATGAGATGGAATACGTAATTGAGGCGTATCCCCTGAACGTCAATAAGTATAACTTAAATGAGAGGGGCAAAAAGCTAGACCTGTTCACCGAAATGAAGAAGGATGTGAACAAGCTAGCGATCTTTAAAAACATTGATTGTAGGCTGTATGTCATGGCCAGCCTCTTCGCCAAAGAGAATCAACTTGATGATGCCCTGATCCAAAATTACAAAGGGGCTATCATTGAAGCAACTTCTTCTAACCTCTTCCTAGTGAGCAATGGCGTGCTTTACACATCAACCCTTGAAGAAGGACCAATTGCAGGAATCATGCGCATGCAATTGATCAACTTGGCATTGGAAAACGACATCAAGGTTTACGAGTGCACCTTGAATCCACAGAACTTGCTTGCAGCTGATGAATTGTTCTTGACGAATTCAATTTCGGGAATTCAATGGGTGAGCAGCTACAGAACAAAACGCTATTACAATGCCACTTCGACGAAACTCATTTCGCTACTAAATGAGCATGTTAATTCAATCTAACTCGAGGATCAATCCAGCCGTACAGTAAGTCTACCATGGTGTTGATGACTACGAAGATGACGGCTATCATCATTACAGCGCCCATAACGACCGGTAAATCGTTTTTCTCAAGTGAACGAAATACTTCGAGTCCCAGCCCTTTCCATCCAAACACAAATTCCACAAAGACCGCACCAGCTAGCATAGACGCCAACCATCCTGAAGCGGCTGTTAGTACAGGATTCATCGCGTTTCGAAGCACGTGACCCATTGCGATTCTCCATTCTGATAATCCTTTGGCTCTTGCTGTGCGAATGAAATCTTGACGCATTACCTCTAGAACGCTGTTGCGCATGAGTTGAGCTACCACCGCAAGCGGACGAATACCCAATGTGATGGCAGGGAGAATTAAATTCTGAAGGGCCAACTTCTCACCTTCCCAAACATCTACCGTAAATAAACTGCCGTTCATTGAAAGTCCTGTTCCGGGCAAATTCATGCTCAAAGTTGGAATGCCTAGCCTTCCGCCAAAAATCCAAAGTACAAATGAAAGCACCAGTGACACCTGGAAAATCATGTTGTCTTTTCGCGTCAGAAAAAACTTCTGAAGCACGAATCCCAATAGTGGTAAAACAATGATCCATAGCGAAATAGATATCGAATCGTGAAGTAGATATCCGCCAATCCAAGCGATGACAATGGCCATGAAAAACGACGGGCCACTCATGCCTACGGAGGCCAGTAGCAGGATGGAGCGATCAATGAAGCTGCCTTCGCGCAAAGCAGACCAAACACCTAGACTTATGCCCACAATCATGGCGAAAAACATCGCTACAAGTGCTAATATTAAGGTGCCAGGCAAAGCATCAAAGAGGATGTCTGTCACAGTTCGATCTGTTAAATACGACCTTCCTAAATACGGTGCTTTGAGTACAAGTCGGTTTGAAGATGAGCTGAAAACAGTTGTTCCACCCACTTCTTTTTCAGAACGAAAGCGTCTAGAGTCTTCATCTAAAGGATACCAAGAAATGGGCGATACATCATTGATGAACAACACATAACGCTTCCCCAATGAAAGGTCAAGGTTGTATTTCTCTCTTATAGATTGAATGACTTCTTCAGACTCTGTTTGTCCGGCCAACTCACGCGCTGGATCAGGCACCAATCCGAATAAAAAGAACACCAAGGTCAGCACACCGAACAGCACGGTGAATCCGTAAAAGATTCTACGACCAAGGAAACTAACCACGCTTATTTAATGAGTTCGTTCAAGTCTTCGTAAGCAGGAATGTCAGATGCCGCCCATTTTCCAAGTACTACTCCGTCATGGATTAAGATCAATCCTGGATTGCTTCGCACAACGATTTTCAATTCCGTCTGGTCACAAACCAAGAACGGATAAGCAGCTTGGTATTCATGTCTGTACTCTTCTGCTTCTTCGTAAGATGCACTTGTCAATGCGAAGAAGGCATGTCCGTTTGATTCAGCTTCCTTAGCCAAAGCATTCAAGGATTCTTGCGGACAAGTATGCGCAGTGCTCATGTCTTTTGAGATGTGAAGGAAGGTGTAGCCCTCACTCCCAACGATTTCATAAGTGTAATCATCGCCCTCATAACTCATTACTTCGAAATCTAGTATGAGCGGATTGTAGCCATCTTGAATCAATACAGATTCGCCATCGTAACCATCTTCAGCAATTTCATAGGTGTTTTTAAACCAATCAGATCCTTGAACTTTCAGCCAATCATTGGACATCACAACCGTATCTTTCTTCGTGTTTACATTCACGAAGGTGTATTCAGTAGCATATTCAGGAGCTACAAAGGGCTCCTGTCCGGGCGCTAAGTCATCATTCAACTCATCAGCATCCTTCATGTTATCTCGAATACTTTGTCCAATGGCATACGGACGGTAATCTTTCAGCGGCAAGTGATAGATGGTCCAATACTGGAAGAATCCAGCGATCAGGAGGATTCCCAGCGCCATGATCCATTCTTTGTACTTGCCTTCAACACGTTTTTGAATGAATGATGCAACAATCAAGCATCCAGTCAAGAAGATCACTGGGAACATCCAGTCTAACATCATCATGGAGAAAAGTGATGTGATCAAAATTGAGAACGTGTAGATGATTACGGCTTCTTTCGGGGAGTTTAAGCGAATGCGCCCTGCCCATGCTCCAATGAAAATAGGAATCACGAAAACGAGTAAGAATAAGTCTTTGTAGAAGCTTTCCTTCGGTGTGAGCGGAATGGCATTTCCAAAACAGCCACATGCAAGCACACATTGGTTCGCTATTTCTTCTGTTACGCCTTCTGCGTTTTCAACCATTACGGTTCCATTTGGGTCACATGTATCTGTGTAAAACGTAAGCCAAGTGAAGAACAACATAATGATTAACGTCATTGTGCTGGTCAACTTCGGGAGTGCTCCAACAAGCAATGCAACACCTAAAAGCACTTCTCCAACTACAATAAAGATGCCCAGTGGAAGTGCAAATGGGATCAACCATTCCAGATTCAATGCACCCGGCTCGAAGTATTCTTCCAGCTTGTACATGAATCCTAAAACATCGTTTGATTTAATGAGGCCTGATACAACAAACAGGGATCCTACGAGAATTCTGCAGATGATAAGTACGATTCGCATAATGCTACTTTTTGGCTCGTTTGATAACTCGATAACGGTGCAATTTACGTTAGGTAAAGGCCGATTGTTTTCTATTTAACAAGGTGTTAACACCCTAAGATTTCGCCCCTTCTGACATCAAGATCAACGCGAAAACCGCATAATTAATCATGTCTTGGTAGTTGGCGTCGATGCCCTCAGAAATCAGGGTTTTGCCTTCATTGTCTTCAATTTGCTTCACGCGAAGCAGTTTCATCAAAATCAAATCAGTCAATGAACTCACACGCATGTCGCGCCAAGCTTCACCGTAATCGTGGTTCTTTTTCAACATCAGTGCTTTCGTTTCACTGATGTGATTGGTGTACAACTCCATGGTTTGGGCTACAGGAAGTTCAAGTGGATCTGTGTCTTTTAGCTCTAGCTGAATCAGTGCCATAGCGCAGTAATTAACTATACCAATGAACTCATCTTCAATCCCTTCACCTACTTTACTTACACCTGTTTCTTGCAGAGTACGAATGCGATTCGCCTTAATAAAGATTTGATCTGTGAGCGAAGAAGTGCGCAAAATTCTCCAGGCAGTACCGTAGTCTTTGGTCTTCTTTTGAAAAATATCTTCACAGCGATGAATAACTGCATCGTATTGGCTATTGGTATCCGTCATTCCTTCATTAACTTTCCCAGCGAAAGATACAACCATTGATCTGAATTCATGAGCTTCACTCTTCGGAACCGAAATCAACTTATCACCATCGCTACTCCCGCAATCATGGGGATCGTAAACGCAACGCCTGATTCATTTTATTCTGAGAGTCGGATAGTCGCTGCTGAAGGTGCTTTAGATCAGGTGCGTAAGATGGTTGAAGAAGGTGCGCAGATCATAGACATCGGCGGACAAAGTACGCGTCCGGGGGCGGAACGTGTAGAAGCAAGCGAAGAAATAAAGCGCGTGGTGCCCATTATAGAAGCCGTTCACGCTGCATTCCCAGATTTACTGATCAGTATAGATACGTTTTATGGCGAAGTGGCCGAAGCTGCATTTCAAGCAGGAGCTGGAATGGTGAACGATGTGAGCGCTTGGAGCATTGACCCAACGCTTCTAGAAGTGGTGGCCAAACACCAATTGCCCTATGTATTGATGCACATGCAAGGCACGCCTCAAAACATGCAAGCAGCGCCGAAGTACGATGATGTGGTCAATGATGTCTATAAATTTTTCACAGAACAACTAGCTATTCTCAGGCAGCATGGAGTTTCAGATGTGTTGCTTGATCCCGGATTTGGATTTGGAAAAACCCTAGAGCACAATTATGCGCTACTGGGGAGATTGAAAGAGTTTACGTCCTTGGAGTTGCCATTGCTAATCGGATTGTCACGCAAAGGAATGATCTATAAACCGCTGAACATAAAAGCAGAAGAGGCACTCATCGGAACTACTGCAGCGAACGTTATCGCTTTGATGAATGGTGCGCACGTGCTGCGCGTTCACGATGTCAAAGCCGCGGCCGAAGCCATCAAAATTGTTAGCTTAGCGCAAGAATCATGATAGGAATACTCAGCTTCATAGACTTTACGCTTATTGACGGCATCGACATACTGTTGGTGGGCGTCATCATCTACCAGCTCTACAAATTGACGCGAGGAACGGTGGCCATCAAGATTTTCTTCGGAATTCTTGCCATCTACTTCTTGTGGAAATTGGTTTCTGCACTTCAAATGGAAATGCTGGGCGAAATCCTTGGCCAGTTCATCGGTGTAGGTGTGATTGCACTGATGATTGTGTTTCAGCAAGAGCTGAGGCAGTTTCTCCTCTTTATTGGTAACCGCGAATTCGTTTCCAATCAGTCTTCGCTATTGAAACGTTGGTTTTCTGACAAATCTGAGAAAGGAGACCTTAAAATGATAGAAAACATCCTTCGCGCTTGCGAGCGGATGTCGGCCTCCAAAACTGGCGCCCTCATTGTAATTGCTCAAACTTCAGACCCTGCTCCTTTCATTCGTTCTTCCCGAAAAGTTGACGCTTTGTTGACGGCCGTTCTGCTGGAGAGCATCTTCTTTAAAAACAGTCCGTTGCACGATGGAGCGGTGCTTGTGAAAAACGGAAGAATCGAAAGCGCAAGCGGCGTATTGCCTGCTTCTGAAAGCGATGAATCATTGAAAGGCGTTGGGATGCGTCACCGTGCAGCCCTTGGAATTGCTGAACAAAGCGATGCCGTAGTCATTATAGTCTCAGAAGAAACAGGGGAAATTGGATACGCCTTCAACGCTAAATTGAATTTGAATGTCTCTACTGACGAACTAAGAACACTGCTCAGTGGAGGAATTGAATGACATCACTCTTCGGTTCAGTCCTGACAGCCTTCGCCTGCTAAATTTCTGCTTGGCCATCATCATGTTCAGTGTGGCACTGCATTTAAAAGTAGACAACCTCAAATACATTCTTAAAAATCCTGTTTCTGTCGTCATTGGCGCCGTGAGTCAATTGCTCCTTTTGCCCCTCATCAGCGTTGGATTGATCTTGTTGCTGAAACCAAGCGCGCCTATTGCCATGGGCATGCTCCTGGTCTCCGCTTGTCCGGGAGGAAACGTCTCTAACTTCTTCTCCCTCATTGGCAAAGGAAACATTGCTTTGAGCATTGCTTTGACTACTATTTCATCTTTGGTTTCTGCTTTTTCTACACCGCTCCTGTTTGTCTTTTGGGCGAAGCAACTTCTGAACAAAGACGATATTGTAGATTTCCACTTGCCCTTTCTTCCTGCGTTGACCATCATCTTATTGGTGATTTTATTACCTGCTGTTTTGGGGATTCTCTTCAATCATAAATTCCCAGCAACCGCTGAGAAGTTGAAGAAACCCATGCAGAACGCTTCATTTGCGGTGTTGATTGCCTTCATTTTGTTCGCTTTGAAAGCCAATTTCGATCACTTCTTAAACTTTGTGGGCGTGGTCTTTTTCATTGTGATGGCCCACAACTTATTGGCCTTCATTTCTGGAGTTGGACTGGCTTCACTCTTTCGCAGACCCGTGGCAGACAGGATCACCATCGGATTAGAGACTTCAATTCAAAATACCGCTTTGGGACTGGTCATCACCTTTAACTTTTTTGATGGAAATGGACCGATGGCAATGATTCTCGCTTGGTGGGGAGTGTGGCATTTGATTACGGGCTATGTGTTCGCTACCCTTGCAAAAAAGTGGGTCAATCGTTCTGAAACAGCATTAACTATCAAAACTACCAAATAAGGCTTTTATTTATTAGATACTTATTCCGAATTCAATCTTACGGCACATTCCCATATAACCATAACTCCGCTCACATGAGACTGCATTCCAAAGGGCCTTGCTTGCTTCGCCGAAGCGCAAACTGAAATTCCGAAATGGAAATTTATCTAAGTAGCCTTCCTTTAGATTGATTGTCCTAATTCAATTGAGGCTTAATGCAGTAAACCTCATTCGTACGTTGAATTGATAGTCATCTGTTTAAAACTTAAGCACCAAGCCAACAAATCATTTTCAATTACACCGATATTCGTATCATGAAGTGGAATATCCCGAAAATACTTAAGAACAAGTACGTCCTCACTCCCATTGTATTCTTGCTGTGGGTATGTTTCTTCAATGAGGTAGATTTGTTTTTCATCTACCGATCGCAAGCTGATTTGCGCGACATGAAACGGGAGATGGCCTATTTAGAGGAGCAGAACGAATTAACAGCCGAGGCATTAAAAGACCTCACAACCAATGATGCCACTTTAGAGAAGTTTGCCCGCGAAGAGTATTTCATGAAGAAGAAGAACGAAGATTTATACGTCGTTCGGGTGGTGGAAGACTAAATCACATCCTATGGCTTAGAACGACAAACGCATTACACCTCTGACCTCCATGGCGACCGCGCACGTTCTGTTAATCCTTTCCGCTTTTTATTTTTCACCACTGCCCTCGCAGCATTTTTGAGTTTGACTTTTGTCTTTGACACAAATAAGCTCAGCTTCAACTTCGAGGATCCTCAAAGCAGCGCCATCAATTCTATTTTAGCGATTCAACTGAAAACACTGCTGCTTTGGATGAAGGTATGATTGCTGCCTTTGCCGCTGCGTTCACAACGATGATCTTGACAGGCTTTTTTGGTTTCGGGGTTGTTTGAATTGTTTGTTGTGGAAGGTTGAGGTGGTTGGGGTCATCTATCACAGAAATCATAAAACAAGATTGGCATAACACAAAAAAAAGCCAGATCTAAAAGGATTGCCCTACAATAGGTCCGTTCCGAAGAGGCCGAAATCAATCTAGTGTTTCAGAAAGGAACTACCACCTTGAATTGGGTGATTGTAGTAGCCACATATTCCATTCTTGGGTTGAGAGCGAACACCTTAAATATCACCCAAACAACTGTCCTACAAACCACGTCCAAACGCTTGGCTGAACAAGGGTCATAAACAACAAGCCATAGATTGCTCCGTAAATGTGAGCATCATGGGCAATCCCGGTTCCTCCTTTCCGATTCATATAAGCCTCAAAAACAAAGAAGAGGATTCCCGCAACCCATGCTGGCATCGGAATGAAAAAGAAAAATGCAAGTTGTGCTGTAGGTTGAATGAGAATAAACACAATCAGAATGGCTGATACAGCGCCAGAAGCACCCAGTGAATTGTACCCCGGATTGTTTTTGTGCTTAATCATAGATGGAATGGTAGCTGCTAAGATCGCTCCGATGTACAACATCAAAAACAGACTAACCCCCATGCTTTCTCCCCACCAATTCTGCATGCCGAAAACCACGTTAAAGATACCCTCGTCTGTAAACACTTTCTCAACGTGTGTACCGAACTGATACAGCACGAACATATTGAAAAACAAGTGCATATAGTCTCCATGAATCAATCCATGAGTGAATAATCGCTTGTATTCTTTGTGTTGAATTACAGCATATGGATTCATCATCCATTCTTGTAATTTCTCACGATTGCTGAACGCAAACATAGAGGCCAACACAGTGATGGCGATGATAATGATGGTAATGGAAAATTGCATATCCATATTAACTCGAATGATCTGCTACAATGACCCACTCCGCTTCCAGCTTCTTCCAGATCAATGAATAATGCCCTGACAAGGTGTCAGCGTTCCTATAAAGGGTCCATTTACCAAGAACAAAAGCTGATGAAGCCGCTAATTGCTCCATTTGCAGGTTTTCAAACTGCAGCCTGCCCATTTGTTCTTTGTTTGGATATGATTTCTTGTAATTGTCTAGAGTTGTTTGCCAACCCTTTGATAAACCGCGAGACCCAATGAAGGACAATGAATCACTTTTCATGTAAGACGACATAAATCTGTCTAGGTCACCTTCATTCCACGCATTCTCTTGCGCTTGCATGAGCGCAGAAATGGTTTGGAGGTTCTCCTTTTCGTTGAGATCATCTGAAATCTCTTGACATCCTATTGTCGCTGAAAGCAATCCGATTGCTAGTAAATAAAGCGGTTTCATCCCGTAAATCTAAGGCATTCAGTTGGAATTCTAATGCCTCTTGTTGCGCCAATCTGGTTCGTAAATAGCTAAAATGGTGTTCAATGCATTTTTGCATGCTACTTCTGATCCATCCATCCTCCGTCGCATCCAAAAACTGAGTGCTTTTGAAGCAGCAAATGAATCTGATTTATTCTGGCTGAACGGATAATCGAAGTCGTCAAACTTCCCGCGAAAGCGATCATCAAAATAGTTAACTGGCTGAAAGTTCTGAGATTTGACAAGCTCTTTGTAAATGAGTACTTCTCCTTCCCACAATGTATTTTGAGTCAAGTAATCATGTGTGCTTAAATAGGTCCAAACCGTTCTCCTAAAGCTTTCATCATACCAACTCTGAAGCGACTTCCCTTCAATCTTTTCTTGGGGCGAAGGGATTAAAAACTCCGCAGCCCAATCAATGAATATCGGATTGAAGTGTTTAAAAGCAACGCCATCTGAAAGGGTATTGAACCAAGGGGCTAGTCCACTCCAAGATTGCAAGGAAGTCTCAAACGTTGATGTGCCCTCTGTTTTCAGGACTTCGGCAAGCGCAGATTCCATTGAAAACACACGTACTATAGAGTGTGCATCGCCAATGTAGATGCCTTTCGTTTGATTTGAAATGGGCTCGAGAAACAAGGAATCGCTTCCATCTGCATAAGCACTTGAACCAATAAACTGCTGTATTTGCTCAGAGGCAGGTGTTTTCTCCCAATTTGAAGCAGCCTTTTTCTTGCACGCGAAAAGCACGCAAAATGCCAGAAGTAAAAGGCCAACGTTTCTCATACGTTGAAACGGAAGTGCATGATGTCGCCATCTTGTACAATGTACTCCTTCCCTTCAACTGACAACTTTCCTGCTTCTTTCACTGCTTGTTCAGAACCTAAGCTCACATAGTCATCGTACTTAATTACTTCTGCACGAATGAATCCTTTTTCGAAGTCAGAGTGAATCACACCTGCTGCTTGTGGTGCCGTTGAACCCACTTTAACGGTCCATGCACGCACCTCTTTAACACCTGCGGTGAAATACGTTTGAAGATCAAGCAATGTATAGGCAGACTTGATCAATTTCGCCACACCCGGTTCATTTAAACCAAGGTCAGCAAGAAACATCTGGCGCTCTTCGTAATCTTCTAGCTCAGCTATATCTGCTTCAATGCCAGCTCCAATTACAATCACTTCTGCATTTTCTTTCGAAACAGCTTCGCGAACCTGCTCAACATAAGCATTGCCGTTTACAACACTCCCCTCATCTACATTGCAAACATACATGATGGGCTTTGCTGTAAGAAGTTGCAATTCTTTCATCAATGGCACTTCGCTTTCTTCGCACTCAACAGTACGAGCTGACTTTCCTGACTCCAACGTTTCTTTGATGCGGGTATAGAAATCAAGCACCTTCTTCGCTTCTTTATCTCCCGTTCGCGCAGCTTTAGAAGCCTTCTGCATACGTGTTTCTAGCGTTTCAAGGTCTTTGAATTGGAGTTCAATGTCGATGATCTCTTTGTCGCGAACAGGATTAACGCTCCCATCTACGTGCACAATGTTTCCGTCATCGAAGCAACGTAAAACATGCAAGATGGCATCTGTTTCACGAATATTTGCCAAGAACTTATTTCCAAGTCCTTCGCCCTTACTTGCTCCTTTAACCAAGCCAGCGATGTCTACAATTTCAACCGTTGTTGGCTGTAAATTCTGTGGCTGAACAATTTCAGCCAATTTATTTAAACGTTCATCTGGCACCGTGATGATCCCGATATTCGGTTCGATGGTGCAAAAAGGGAAGTTTGCACTTTGCGCCTTTGCATTCGATAAACAGTTGAACAGCGTCGATTTACCTACGTTGGGCAAACCTACAATACCACATTTCAATGCCATAACTTTATTTAAGTGGGCGCAAAGATACTGAATCTCGGCGGGTGGTGTTTTTCAAAAGTTTTGAACATCGGCCGGAGGCTCCGTTTGTAAGTTTTACTTTCGCCACACCACAGGAAACCCAACTACATGAATACCTCAGAACTCCAGTCCATTGCTTCTCAAGTGAGAAGAGACATCGTACGAATGGTAAACGCCGTAAACTCAGGTCATCCAGGCGGATCACTTGGTTGCACAGATTACTTCGTCACGCTTTACTTCGACATAATGAACACCAAGGCGCCTCAGTTCGAAATGGACGGAAAAGGTGAAGATTTGTTCTTTCTTTCAAACGGACACATCTCCCCAGTTTGGTACAGTACGCTAGCGCGAAGAGGTTATTTCCCTGTTCCCGAGCTTTCTACGTTCAGAAAATTGAACACGCGTTTGCAAGGACACCCAGCAACAGAAGAAGGATTGGAAGGGATTCGCATCGCTTCAGGATCACTCGGACAAGGACTTTCAGCTGGTCTTGGTGCTGCACAGACAAAGAAATTGAACGGAGACGATTCACTTGTATATACACTTCACGGCGATGGAGAATTACAGGAAGGACAAATTTGGGAAGCAGCCATCTACGCAGCGCACCACAAAGTTGACAACATAATCTCTACGATTGATTACAACGGACAGCAAATTGACGGTTCGCTGGAAGATGTGATGAACATGGGGAACTTGAGAGCTAAATGGGAAGCTTTTGGATGGACCGTTTTGGAAATGGACGGACATAATATTGATGCCATTAAGGCGACCATGGCGGAAGCAAAAGGACTGACTGGAAACGGAAAGCCGATCATGATTATCATGACAACGTCAATGGGGAAAGGTGTTGACTTCATGGAAGGAACACATAAATGGCATGGTGTAGCGCCAAACGATGAGCAATTGGCTTCTGCACTTTCACAATTGGAAGAAACACTAGGTGACTATTAAGTGTCTGTTGGCACTGGATTTGCACTGACCGAAGTATGAAACACCTTCAGGTCATCTTTACAATACTGCTAGCTATTGCTTCTCTTGGAGCTTTGGCCCAAGGCACTACGCGTATTCTCTTTGTTTTCGATGCGTCAAATAGCATGAACGGATTCTGGGAAGGACAACGGAAAATTGAAACCTCTACCAGACTCCTTTCAGAAACGCTGGAAGAACTTTACGGTATTGAAAATCTGGAAATTGGACTTCGTGTATACGGACACCAAACGCAGCACGTTCCCGGACATCAAGACTGTGATGATACCGAACTGGTTGTTCCCATTGGAACAGGCACTAACTTGGTGATTAAAAGAGAACTTGAACGACTTCAGCCTAAGGGAACAACGCCCATCGCTAGATCGCTTGAGAAAGCTGCTGGAGATTTTGACGCGTGTGAAGAGTGTAGAAACGTCATTATTTTAATTACTGACGGAATTGAAGCGTGCGACGAAGACCCGTGTGCTGTGTCCAGAGCATTGCAAGAGAAAAACATCATCGTTAAGCCTTTTATCATCGGAATAGGGATTGATGAATTGTATCGCTCCACCTTTGAATGCGTTGGAAACTACTTCGATGCCACGAATGCAGAAGTATTCGAAACCGTTTTAGACATTGTAATTGCTGAAGCATTGAACAACACTTCCGTTCAAATCAATTTGATGAATGGACAGAATGATCCGATTGAGACCAATGTTCCCTTCACCTTGTATGACCAAAACACAGGAGCAATCTTGTACAACTTCGTCCATACATTGAATTCATGGGGCAATCCAGACACCTTATCGTTTGACCCCCTTCCTACCTATAGATTGGTAGTGCATACGCTCCCTCCTGTTGTGCAGACAGATTTAAAAGTAACACCCGGAGTACATACCGTTTTTGAAATACCTGTTCCGCAAGGCGATCTAGAATTATCCTTCTCAGGCCGGCGCTCAGACTATGGAGATCTGAAATGCATTGTTACTTCAGACAATTGCGACATAGTTCATGCTCAGGATTTCGGCACAACAGAACGCTACATTGAAGGATCCTACCACTTGGAAATTTTAACCACTCCCCGCACCATCATTCGGGATGTTGAAATTAACGCCGACGGCACAACGCCCATTGCTATTCCAGCACCAGGAACACTCTTGCTGAATACATCAACCTCTGGGTATGGAGGGGTTTTCTTGGAACAAGACAACGAATTAACTACCGCTTTGAAATTCTCTGAAGGGGATCCTAGTGGAAGGTATTTACTGCAACCCGGCAAATACCGCTTGGAATTTCGTGCACGAAATGCACGTCAGACCTTGTATACAATTGAGAAAGAATTTATTATTAAGAGTGGGACAAATACCACCGTAAACCTGAATTGACCTTTTAAAAGCACCTCGACATGAAACAATTCGAAGTAACAGGAAAAAAAGACACCCGCTCTGGATTTGGAGATGGTCTTCATGAACTAGGGAAAACGAATCCTAACGTTGTTGCACTTTGTGCAGACCTTACTGGTTCATTGAAAATGAATGCTTTTCAAGATGCTTTTCCTGAACGCTTTTATCAAGTCGGTATTGCTGAGGCAAACATGATGGGATTGGCTGCAGGTATGACCATTGGAGGCAAGATCCCTTTCACAGGAACGTTCGCCAACTTTTCTACAGGTCGTGTGTACGATCAGATTCGCCAGTCCATTGCCTACAGTGAGAAAAATGTAAAAATTTGTGCATCTCACGCCGGATTAACTTTGGGCGAAGATGGTGCTACTCACCAAATATTGGAAGACATCGGGATGATGCAGATGCTTCCGAACATGACCGTAATCAATCCGTGTGATTACAATCAGACGAAGGCCGCTACCATGGCCATTGCAGATCACGTTGGTCCTGTATACTTACGTTTCGGTCGTCCGAAGGTGCCCGTATTCACTCCTGCTGATCAGAAGTTTGAAATTGGGAAAGCAATAATGCTGAACGAAGGAACTGACGTTACCATCTTCGCTACTGGACACTTGGTTTGGGAAGCAATTGTGGCTGGACATGTTTTGGCTGAAAAAGGAATTGACGCTGAAATCATTAACATCCATACCATTAAGCCGTTGGATACAGCAGCTGTTATTGCTTCGGCAAAGAAGACTGGCGCTGTTGTGACTGCTGAAGAACACCAAATCACTGGCGGGTTGGGTTCTGTAGTTTCACAGACACTTTCACGTGAATGTCCAACCCCTATCGAATTTGTAGGTGTAAATGATAGCTTTGGTGAAAGTGGAACTCCTGAGCAATTGATGGAGAAATACGGATTGACATCAAAAGACATTGTTGCCGCAGCTTTAAAAGTGGTTGCGCGCAAAGCATAGTCCTACAGAGGTAGATCACCATCTGCCTGCATGAGGTTAGTAGAAATTGAAAAGGGAGGACTCAGTGAGTCCTCCCTTTTCTTTTCTGCAAAGTAACCGCGTGTTCCCTCGGGAGACGTATGTT
>JBLIGQ010000057.1:0-16407 GCA_047636995.1 Flavobacteriales bacterium
ATAGCCTTGGATTACGACTCCATAACGGCATTGAAAGAAGCATATACGTTTAATAATCTTCAAGAATTCTTAGACATCTATTACACCGGTGCACAGGTGCTGATTCATGAGCAAGACTTTTTCGATTTGACTTGGGCCTACTTGACCAAAGTACACAGTCAGAATGTAGTTCATGTAGAAGTGTTTTTCGACCCGCAAACACATACTGACAGAGGGATTGCCTTTGACGTTGTTATTAAAGGCATTTATAGTGCGCTTCAAAAAGCAGAGCAAGAACTGGGAATTTCCTTCAAGCTCATCATGTCCTATTTAAGGCACTTAAGCGAAGATGCTGCATTTAAAACTCTTGAGTCCGCTCTTCCATTCAAGCATTGGATTGATGGCGTAGGACTAGACTCATCCGAATTGGGGAATCCGCCTAGTAAGTTTGTGAATGTGTTTGAAGCCTCTGCGAAGCATGGATTTAAATTGGTAGCACATGCGGGCGAGGAAGGCCCGGCAGATTACATCTGGGATGCACTTGATCTTTTGAAAATAGTACGAATTGACCATGGTAATCGCTGTTTAGATGATGAGGCGTTGGTTCAAAGATTGCTTGAAAAGAACATTCCCTTGACTTTATGTCCGCTTAGCAATTTGGCGCTCAAAGTCATTCAGAAAATGGAGGACCATCCCGTTGCGAAAATGCTCGATAGAGGAATTTTGGCCACCATTCATTCAGATGACCCAGCCTATTTTGGCGGCTACATGAATGAGAATTATTATGAGACAGCGAAAGCGTTGGACTTAAGTAAAGAGCAACTGAAACAATTGGCCATCAATGCTTTTGAAGGAAGTTGGTTGAGCAAAGAAGCCAAAGAGCAACGCATTTCTGAAGTGAACAATTATTTCAGCTCTTCGCGCTTATAGAACGAATCAAAAAGGACTAACTGAAGTTTGTACTTTTCAAGTTGAGGAAGGGGAATCAGGAGCGAGAATAAGCTACTTTTGCCTTTGAGTATTCTTCCCTGAAAAGCGCTTGAGAACTACATGAACGATACACGCACCACCAATAGACTCTTACTGATCATAGTCATTCCGCTGATATTCTATCTGCTGCAAGTGCTGTCATTCATTTTCGTCCCACTCTTATTTGCGATGTTCATCTCACTCCTTTTTCTTCCGCTTATGCGCTGGTTGGATAAGAAAAAGATACCGAAACCCATTAGCTTGATCAGCATCATTGGCCTCATCGCAACGATCTTTTACCTCGGTGGACAGTTGATTAAAACCTCAACGCGTGAGATTCTCTCAGAAGATAGTTCGTTTTTTGCCTTGGCAGAGTTGAAACTCCTAGCAGTAGTCAACTCCATTGAAGCCTTCTTCGGAATTGAACGCATCGCCGGAGATCAAGTGCTGAGTCACTACCTCTCTGAATTCAATGCGTTTGAAAACATCGGCCAGACGCTTGACATGGTGGGTGACACCTTGAACATTACCTTGATGACCATCTTTTTCATTGTGCTCCTGCTGGCCGGTTCCATCAATCTTCAAAACGTAATGCAAACCCTCTTGTTTCGTCAGAAATATGCTTCGGTCAAGACGTTTAGGCGAATAGAAAAAGACATCATCAAATTCATCTGGGTCAAGTTCTTTATCAGTTTGTTCACCGGAATTGGATTCACAATGGCATGCCTCTTTTTTGATGTGAGCTTCCCTGTGTTTTGGGGCCTCTTTGCCTTCCTCATTAATTTCGTGCAGATGGTAGGCTCCATCATATCTGTGGTCTTGCTATCGTTGTTCGCACTAGTAGAGCTTGATCCGAGCGGAACGCTCTTGGCTTTTATCTTAGTCATCACAGGAGTTCAGGTGGTTATGGGGGCTGTTCTAGAACCTATTTTCCTCGGAAAAACCTTCTCTATCAATGTGGTTACAATCTTGGTCGTGCTCATGCTTTGGGGTTTCATCTGGGGTGTTCCAGGATTAATCATGGCAATCCCAATCACCGTTTTCATCAAGATTGTTCTAGAGCAGTTCCCAAAGACACAGGTCATCGCAGGGCTGATGTCTGGCAGCAAGGATGCATTAAAGTCGCAGGAAATTCAAGCGAGTGACGATTGATTTAATCGGTGCCAAATTCACTCGTTCTCAGAATCTACCCATCAATTTGCTGCGCGAAAACTGAGCTGGACATTGTCTAGAAAAGGATCTGCCCATATCGAAATACATTGCATACCTTGGTGTCAATATCGCCTACATTCAAAACTCTTTTACAACCCAAATGAACATCTTTGAAACCGATAGACTGAACATTCGAAACCTACGGGAATCAGATTCTGATGGCTACTTCGATATGATGGGCAATGTGAATGTGATGAGTTTGGTGCCACGAAAGGTCATGTCCAGAGAAGAAAGTGATCAGCATCTCCAGAAGCTTTTAGACCACTATCAAAAACAGTCAGATACAAAAGTTTGGGCCATTGAAACAAAAAACGAACAAGCCTTCATTGGGCTGGGTGGGTTTTTGAAGAACAGCGGTGGTGACCATGAGATCGGTTACCGTTTGAGAGAGCAATTCTGGAGAAACGGATTCGGTACTGAATTCACAAAAGGGCTCATCTCCTTCGGCTTCGAGGAACTTAAATTCGAAAAAATCATTGCCGATGTGGCTGTAACTAATCTAAATTCAGTGAAGATTCTAGAGAAGTTTATGTCGGTAGAAAAGGAATTCTTTAATGTCTCTGATAATTGTGTTGACAGGCGGTATTTCGTCTTAAGAACAGACTGGATTGAAGGTTAAGTGAATTGGTCGTTCGGCAAAGGACAGACGAAAAGCGCTAAAACAACAGCAATGAAATTAGAATTACTCCTCTTGGTTATGGTCTCATTGGCCAGTTGCACGAATGAACCAGCGAAGGAAGCTGTGCTGTCTTCAGACGAAATAACACCCCTCATATTTGATTCAGTTTTGGCAACGGAATTGGCCAGAAGAGCTGAAGTAGATCAAACAGCAGCATGGATTCCGGAAGGGAAATACAAGAGCTATAGCCCAGAGGATTGGCAGCAATACAAAGACAGTGTTTTCATGACCAATCAGGCATTTTTGTTAACCGTACTAGAGCAGCATGGCTTTCCGGGGATTGATTTAGTGGGCGAAAAGGGAGCGCATGACTTCTGGCTCATGACCCAGCATTGCGACTTTGATCCTGATTTTCAAGAAGAAGTGCGCGTTGAAATGAAAGTTGAGATGAAGCGCGACAATGCCAGCAAATCCAACTATGCCTACCTCGTTGATCGTGTGCGCAAGAATAGAGGACAAAAAATACTTTACGGAACGCAAGTGAGGTACAACAAAGCAACGGGCCAAGCGATGTCTCAGCCTTTAGAAGATAGTCTCAACGTAAACCAAAGGCGCGCTGAAGTCGGACTTGAGACTTTGGAAGCCTATTTAAATGGAATGACGCTCAGTCACTTTGAGATGAATAAGGAAAACATGCTCAAGAGAGGTATCCAAGAACCAAAATTGTATGAACTTGGAGGATGAGGCAAGTGAAGTCCATCGCATTCATCATCCTAATGTTGACCGTAATCCTCGGGTCAATGGGCTTCGCTGCCGAAAATGAGCCTCAGCCTATTCGGTTGACTGTTAAAGGTCGACTCCTCAACCTGAAAACGAACGCCCCCCTAAAAAGACTCCCCATTACACTCTTTGTCATTGGGGAGAATTCTGTTGTTTTGGACTTCATCATTCCAAATATCCGCCCCCACCCTGGTAAAACCAATGGCAAAGGAGAATTAGATGTTCTTGTTCCTGGGCTTGACACTACTCAAACTTCTGGCACGCTAGACTTAGGCGATGTTTATTTTGTTGCCTATGACAATGAGTTGAATTCGATCTTCAAGCTTCCCAACAATCCGTTCAACATGCAAATGAACCCGATTGACATCACCGTTGTGCCAAGGAAAGGATCTGAAAACTATCATGAAAGTCGCACTATGCCCGCTGGAAGCTTTAAATCGCTCAGCTTCACGAGAAAGATCGATTGACTGCTCTGCACTGCGTTTCTGCGAAATGTATTCAACATTCCGTGCTATGTATAAATATCCTGAGTTCCTTAGCCCGAAATTTACAATGTTAATTAAAACACAAAGCGCATGTCAAAGCACTCATGGAATTCAAGTAACATACCCAGCCTAAAAGGCAAAACGGTCATTATCACTGGAGCCTCAAGTGGTCTAGGGAAAGAAGCCACAAAGGTCTTATCTGAAAAGGATGCCAAGGTTATTATGGCTGTTCGCAACTCTCAAAAGGCGAAAAAAGTTGCTGACCAGATCCGTAAGGAAGTCCCTTCGGCCAACATCGAAATTAGAACGCTTGATTTGGGCAGTTTAGATTCTGTAAAAGCATTTGCGAAGGAAGTCAATCAGGATCTTGGCCAGCTGGACATTCTCATCAACAATGCGGGTGTGATGATGTGTCCGTATTCAACGACCAAAGACGGATTTGAAATTCAAATGGGAACCAATCACCTTGGTCACTTCGCCCTAACAGGGCTCTTGATGCCTCTGTTAAAGCGCTCCAAAGATTCTAGAGTCGTTGTCACAAGCAGCATAGCGCACAAATCAGGTAACATCGATTTTGAAGACCTCAATTGGGAAACGAGAAAGTATAACACCACGAAGGCATACTCAGACAGCAAGTTGGCCAATCTCTATTTCATGTACGAATTGGTGAACAGGCTGGGGACCGGCAATGACGCACCAAAAATCACCTGTGCGCATCCGGGATGGACAAAAACCGATTTGGATCGACATTCAAGTGTGATCAATTTTATAGGAAACATTGTTGCTCAAAAAGTTCACATGGGCACTTTGCCAACACTTCGCGCAGCTACAGATGAAGCAGCAGTTTCTGGTAATTATTTCGGCCCAAAAGGAATGATGGAAATGCGCGGACACCCTGTATTAGTGAAATCCAATGAAATGGCGAACAACCAGGGAAACGCAAAATCACTTTGGGACTTATCTGAACAATTAACAGGCGTGAACTATTAAAATAACCTAGCTATGAAAGAAAGAAAAATAGGTAGAACGCTCTTCAAAATCTTCTTGACCCTCAACTTTCTTATCGAATTGGTTATTGGACTCGGAATGCTCTTCAATTTCCCTGTATTGGCAGAACCGGGCTTTGGAATCCCATATTCTAGTGACATGGACGTTCTTGCCATCGGCCTTGGGAGTAACCTTCTCTTTGCAGCGGCAGCAATCCTTTTAAGTCTTGTATGGACCATCCGAAATAAAACTGAGGGTGCTTCACTAGGTATGCTAACGGGCGGTCTCTTCGTCTTTTTCTCCCTGATGGCTTATGCACAGATGGGAAGCACACAAGCCTTGTTGGTAGATGGAGTGAGAGGGCTTTTAACCATTATCTTCGGGCTAATGGCCTATAACGAATTAAAAAGCCTCAGGTAGATGTCAGACTTTTATCGGATCAAAAACATATCACAAGTGCACCAGATGTTCGGCCTTGCCAAACCTGTGCATCCGCTGATTGCGATTATCAGAAAGTGGCCCGAAATTGATTTCAACTTTGGGGATACGAAGATAACTAGTGACCTGTTTTTTCTTTCTATGAAGGGAAAGATGTCGGGCACTTCTTTTCAATACGGCCGAAATAGGTATGATTTTGAAGAAGGGACATTGGTCTTTTTGGCTCCTGATCAGGTGGCCTCTTTTACGAGCCCCCTTGAGGAGTTGGATCAATCTGGATGGACAATTCTCTTCCATCCAGATTTAATTCGCCAATCTGAATTGGGACGAACGATAAAGGATTTCTCCTTTTTCAACTACGATGCAAATGAGGCACTTCACCTCTCCGAAAAGGAGAAAATATTTCTGAAATCACTGGTCGATAAGATTGATTTGGAGATGAATCAAAACATAGACAAGTATTCCCAAGGCTTGATCATCCAGAATCTTGAGACGATTCTTAAGTACTGCAATCGGTATTACGACCGCCAGTTCTATTCGCGTTCCAACATGAACATGGATTACGTGACCCAATTTGAGCTTTTCTTAAAAGATTACTTTGCTTCTGAAGAGCTACAGGATAAGGGTTTACCTACGCTCACTATGTGCGGCAAAGCATTGAACATGTCTGGCCCCTACCTGAGTGATTTGCTCAAGATGGAAACGGGAAGCAGTGCGAAAGACCACATTCACTCCTTCATCATTGAAAAAGCAAAAACCACGCTCTTGAATTCAAAAGATTCAATCAGCCAGATTGCCTTCAGCTTAGGGTTTGAGTATCCACAGCACTTCAGTAAGCTCTTCAAATCAAAGACAGAGATGAGTCCGTCTGAGTATCGGGTGTTGAATTGAAGACTAATTTGAAATCCATCACCAAGAGTGGCCCCAAAACCACTTCACATTGAAAGAATTAAGCTTTTCTTATCCTCTGCTTGGACCCCTGCTTAGCGGACCTCCACACTTCGTCCTCTATTCAGAAGGTGTTCAGGTCATTGCTTGTGATAAGCAAAAAAGAAAGAAAACTTGTTGGAAATCTTAGCTTCCTCATCAGCTAGGCGAAATTCATCTTCATAAATTTGAAAATCACACTCATAAATATCAAAATCACGGTCGATTCCAAACCCTTCACGGTCTATATCGGATGAATCACAGTCGATATTTCCAGTTTCACGATCGTGTCCCGGCTCTATAGCTGGAGTTTCAGAAAACCGCGTCAGGTTAGCAGGATGAAGGAGCTGTAAGTGCAACACGCTTTTCAGTCCCGAATAGAATCCAATATACCTTCTAGCTCTGCTTTAGCATCTTGTTCCATTGAAGATAGACTGCCATCGAGTAGATCAGTGTTTTCATATTGATCATCTACTAAGTAATACATTTCTTCATCTCCATTGAAATCTACCATGAGCTTATAGGCCCCGTTGCTAATGGCCCATTGATCGTCAACTCCATCATTCAATTCTGAATATTGATATTCTCTATGCACTGAAGATTGCGAGAATAGACCCTTGAAGCTTTTGCTATCGTGAATTGCATTGGACGAACCTCCTGCTATCTCAGAAATGGTTGAAAATAGATCAGTGCTTGTTATCAAATTCGTGGCAATCCCTGTTCGAGAAACTCCTGTTCCTGAAATAAACATGGGCGTATTTATACCTCCTTGGTACAATGTGCTTTTCACGGTATTGCTAGAATAAGGGCTTTGAGCCACTTGGCTCGGAGTGCCATTGTCTCCAATAAAAATGATCACCGTATTTTCTACTTCATCAGCAGGGATACTATCCAAAAATCTACCAATTTGATAGTCCATTGCCTCAATAGCAGCCATATAATAAGGAATCGGGTCAGTTCCTTCTATGTATGCAGGCAAGCCACCTTGATTGTGCATCTCCGAGGGTGGAACATGAAATGGAGTGTGTGGAGCATTGTAGGCAAGCCATAAGAACCAGGGTTTGGATTGCTCATTCACCCAATCAATAGCTAAATCAGTAAACACCTCTGTGGTGTATTCGGTTTGCAAGCTACCAGAACCATCTTCGGTAAGTTGCCATTGGTAATAATCATCAACGGCGCCGCGGATCAATCCTGCATAATAATCAATTCCGAAAATTTCTGGATTGGCAATTGGATTATTTCCTGACAAATGCCATTTACCTACTACAGCAGTGGCATACGCATTATTTGTTTCTATGCCAATGTGTTCTTGCAAAGCAACTTCTGATTGCCCAAGCTCATCACCTGCCCCTTTCACGCCTGTTCGATAACCATATCTTCCCGTTATTATGGAAGCCCGCGTGGGAGAGCATGTAGGATAAACCCACAGGTTACTAAAAGAGAGTCCATTGTTTCGAATGGCATCTATATGAGGGGTGCTTGGCTTTATGCTTCCTTCCATGAAACCATTTATTGCATCTTTCCCCAAATCATCAGCAATGATCAGAAGAATATTTGGCGGACCAGCGCTTGGCAAACAAAGACTAATGGGATCGTCTTTGGAGCAAGATGCGAACATAATAACGACAGAAACAGTTGCTAGAAGTAGGATGGTTTTCATGTATCTCATTTTGAAAGCTAAATTAGTATGGTGTTCCTTTGAAGCAACCAATGTTATACGGGAAATCATACGTCCAATGGTAATGGTACAATTCAATCATTTCTCCGTCCCAAAGCACTTGATGCGTATGACCATGACATTCGTCTAGGTCTTCGGACGATAGTATTTCGCCATTCTCACCGTGAGGTCCATAGATACCGAAACCATCTAACATATATCCCATCAGAGCTGAATGACCCGAAACATGAGTGTGAATGTGGTTTTGAAGATCTTCAGATGGGAAGTGATAATGATACCTTTCAGTGCCATCTGTATGTCCACCAAATCTATCCAAAATCTCATGTGCCGCAGCATCATTTCCAAGTGTAGACGCACCATGATATATTGCGCTTCCACTGAGTGAAATACCTGAAGGGCCAAAAGGAACACAACTTGGCATAGCTGCAATTTCAGGGATTTCAGGAAACACATATTCCACTACATGGCTCGTAATAATATTCGGATTACCATCGTATTGATAGGCAATACTAGAAGGGTCGATTGGAAAAACACCCGTAGGATGGTCTGGTAAAGCATTCCCTGTTATGAGGCGATTGCCGTTCCCATCAAGTGACACAATGAATTCACTGAACCAAGTATCATTGCCTTCTACCTGAGGCTTGAGGGTATAGTTCCATGTGCCATCAGGATTCGTCCAATCACTTGCATCAGCATTTCCAGCACCATCAGCGGGAAGACCACAAAGCCACAAAGACATAAAGTCTGGTTGCATGTCACCTTGATTTGCAATCAATACATTAGGTCCCCCAAATGGTAAATGAGTCAAATTTGCCGTTTCGGACGCGGTTGGTTCTGAAATTTCCTCAGCATCATCTGATTTATCGCAACCAATAGTAAAAACGAACATGACCAAAAATAAAATGCCAATCGCCTTAGATGAATGACTGTTTGTCTTCTTCATAATTGATTTGTTTTTGATTGGACTCTAGAGAGAACGATAGGTTTAATTTGGATCTGCATAAACTGCCACTCCCCATGATAAGCGAATTGAAGTCTTTAAGCAAGTGAGCGATGCACATAATCTCACTATTTGTTTGGCCGCTCCTACCAGACAAGAACATGGCGTGTACATCAGCATGCTCCTCTTTCAATCCAACGTTTCGCCCAAAACCTTCTCCAAACAACTGCTTCACAGCGATGAACTTCTCTATTTCACTCCTGGAAAAGGACAGTTGATCTTTACCGTGAAAGGAATCAAGGTGCCACCAGCCATGTGTTATGAATCGTTTCAAACAGCACATACGCAAAGGGCGCATGACCTCGTCGTTCAATTGTACGTTGCCAGCTTTGCGAAATCCAAATCTGGTATTGAGGAGGCATCTGCATATTATCTGAAAATAGCAGAAACGTTAGGAATGTCAGTTGCTCTGGTAGACGGTGCTTGGAGGTGTGATGGTTTTGAGGGTGCAGCAGGGGCCGCCTTTTGAATAGGTAAGTCTGCTGGAGCTGCATGGTCAATCTAAATCATGCACAGGCCATTTGCCAACTTCAGTTGCCGAACCCTAAAACAGGGCTGCTAAATAAACATCATCGTTCTATTTATGAAACTTGAATCGTACACTCTGATTGCACTATTCATACAATTGGACGCTTCAACGGCCTTTATAGAAGCGTTTAATATCAAGTTTAACCACATTACTTACTTCAAAACTTACTAGATAGTGCAGCACCTTCGCAAACAAAATGAGTATTTTAGTCATTCGAAAATTGCAAGAAGCTCCCAACATATCTGATAAAACCATCGCCGTTCTTCCGTTCGTGAACATGAGCACGAGTGAAGAAAATGAATATTTCAGCGATGGCATTACCGAAGAAATCATCAATGCCCTGGCAAAGATTAAGGGTCTCAAGGTTACCTCCAGAACATCTTCGTTTTTCTTTAAAAGAAAAAACATTCCCCTAACAGAAATTGGTAAGAAACTGGGCGTATCAACCCTTCTTGAAGGAAGCGTAAGGCTATCTGGAAATTCCATGCGCATTACGGCACAGTTGATAGATGCTTCTGACGACTTTCATTTTTGGTCAGAAACATGGGACCGACAACTGGACCATATTTTTGAGGTACAAGATGAAATTAGTCTGCTAATTGCTGAAAGACTGCGAGAGCATTTCGGACACTTCGAAATTCAAGAACGTTTGGTTAAGAAAAAGACGGCTAGTTTAGACGCCTACACGCTTTTCCTTAAAGGCCGTCATTGTTTCAACAAGTGGAATCCTGAGGATGTGAAACAAGCCATGACGTTTTATGAAATGGCATTGAAACTAGACCCCAATCATGCAGAATCAATGGTTGGATTAGCAGATGCCTATAGCTTTCTGGCTACCATAACTGTCATTTCTTATGAAGAAGGCTGGGGTAAATGCCAACAGCTTACACAACAGGCCTTGAGCATCAACAGTGAGTTGCCTGCTGCTTATTACCAATTAGCCAACTTGGCATTTTTCACGGCGTGTGATTACAGAACCTCTTTTGAGCATGCCCGGAAAGCAATCGAACTGAATCCGAACCATGCGGAATCGCAACAGTTCATGGCGTTTCTCTATATACTAGCAGGCAAGAAGGTTGAAGCGCGAAACCATCTGAACATTGCGATCAGCATTGATCCACTCTCTCTGGAAACACAGTTCTTCAGTGGTTACCTCGATTATATGTTGGAAGATTACGCCCAGTCATTAAAAAAGTTGGATGTCTGTCTGGAGGCCAACCCCTTAAATATTCCTGTGCACTCAGTTAAAACGATTTGTCTCCTCAAAACAGAAAAACATGATGAGGCCATCAATTATTTTGACTCCCTGCCATCTTCAATCTTAATACTTGGCGAAAAAGCTGGAGTGCAAGCATTAGGTTATGCTCTTAAAGGGGACCAAGCCAAAGCGGCAGAACACTTTGAACTGCTGAACATCCAAGCCCAGGCAGATGGAGGCTTTACAGCTGATTCATACCTGTTCTTACTCGCTGGGGCTACGGCAAAAAATGACCGCGCGTTTGAATGGGTAGAAGCTGCAATAACAAGCAGTTCTCCGTTATTGCTTCTTCGCTATGCTGACCCACTTGTCAACCCTATAAAAGACGATCAACGCTATGCGTCCTTCCACAAGCAGTTGTTCCCTGAAGACCTTTTCAATTCAAAAACAGTTGGCAAACAAAAAAAAGCACTACTTGATGAGGCCGCAGGTGCAAACTACAAAGCCCGCCTGACAGAACTTCTCGATGAGGAGAAACCCTACCTCAAACCTAATCTTTCATTGCGTTCATTGGCCAATCAACTGGAAATTCATCCTAATCAACTTTCATGGTTATTAAATGACCGATTTGGAAAAAACTTCAACGAGTTCATCAATCACTATCGAATTGATGCATTTAAGAAATTAGCAAAAGACCCTTCTAACAGCAACCTGACCATCATGGCGATGGCTTATGATTGTGGCTTTAATTCAAAAACGGTATTCAATACCTATTTCAAGAAGGAAGTAGGCACAACCCCAAAGCAATTTTTGAATGGGTAGCTCACACAAATAGGGATAAGGACTGAATTCAATCAGCCAATATAACCTGCTCCGTAAACTTATTTATTTCTTGATTCTGAACGTATATTGAATCTTCAATCTAAAAGGATTGTTTAAGGCTATGAAAGATCTCATCTGCGCTTTTAGAATGACCAGTCCACCAAATGCGTAACATCGCATCTGTGTCACAAATCAGCTAAATACCACGTCTGACATTAGCTGAAATTGAAGTGATCTTCATTTTTCGTCAGAGAACTTAAGCCCTTTCATATTTCCTTCTTCTATTTTAAATTCATTTTCATTTTCTAGCTCTGTCTGAGTTCAAGAAGAATCCTGCGAACCTTCCTCAAAGTTCTGATATGTAAATCCGCACGCATACTTGGTATTCCGAACCTTCGCAGAAAACAAAATCTGCACTTTTGTCCCAGACAATCAGACGAAAGAAGCAAGAAATTATGAAAGCAATTATAACAACCGGCTACGGCTCACCAGAAATTTTCAAACTTGATGATGTGGCAAAGCCAACAGCAATGTCAACCGAACTTCTTGTCAGAATTCACGCATCATCTGTCACGAAGGCAGATGCCATGATGCGCACCGGAAAGCCATATATCGGAAGACTTTTCATGGGTTTAACGAAGCCAAAGAACGACATTGGAGGAACTGGTTTTTCTGGCGTTATTGACGCTATTGGCTCAGCAGTCACACAATTTAAAGTAGGCGACAAGGTCTTTGGAGAAAACATCAAAACGTTTGGAACATATGCCGAATACGTAAAGGTTGCTGAAGATGGAGTTGTAGCTCATTTGCCCGAAAACCTAAGTTTTGAAGAAGCCGCAGGAATGTGTGATGGCGGCATTACGTCGCTCAATTTCCTTTGTAACCTGGGGAACATTAAAGCGGGTCAAAAGGTACTTATTAATGGTGCTTCGGGAGCCCTAGGAACAGCAGCCATTCAAATTGCGAAGCATTTCGGAGCAGAAGTAACGGGTGTTTGCAGCACCAAAAACATTTCGCTTGTGCGGGAATTGGGAGCTGATGATGTCATCGATTATACCCAGTCTGACTTCACCGCAAATGCAAATAGCTACGACCTTATTTATGATACGGTTGGCTTGTGCCCTTTTGCTGATTGCCGCAATGCGCTAAAAGAGAATGGCATCTATGCTTCGCCCGTTTTAGGAATAGCTTTGTTGTGCAATGTCATCTCCACTTCCCTATTTGGAAAGAAGAAAGCCAAATTCTCAGCTACAGGCGCTTTACCAGAAAAAGAAATCAAAAGATTGCTAGGATTGCTCATTGAGCTTGTTGAAGCGGGTCATTTAAAAGGAGTCGTTGACCGAACTTATGCTTTAGACCAAATTGCCGATGCCCACATATACATTGATAAAGGCCACAAGATTGGAAACGTCGTGTTAAAGCCTGTAGCCTTAACCGAAACACCACGTCTTCAGCCATGACACGAGCTATCTTAGAACCGAAATAGCACTGTTTTGTTTTGTTTTTGGCCCGACTATTGCATTGCTTATAGATGTCAAACACTTTAGTTAGGCACTATTTAATACAGTAATATGATTAAGGGAAAAGTAAAATTTTTCAACGAGACCAAAGGATTTGGTTTCATTCAAGAAGAAAACTCAGAAACAGAGCACTTTGTGCACGTATCAGGATTGATCGATGAAATTCGAGATGAAGATGCGGTTGAGTTTGATCTCAAAGAAGGTAAAAAAGGAATGAATGCAGTAAACGTAAAAGTCGTTTAATACACATAAGTAATTTTTTATTGAAGAAGGGCCTGTCGAGAGACGGGCCCTTTTTTTGTCCGCCTGCATTTTAGCGCTTGCTTCACAACAGGCACTGAAGCTTTGGCGGAAGATAAAGTAGATGAGTCCATGAATCATTTAATAGATTACGATTTGGGTGAATTGGTAGGTGAATTGGTTGTTGTTGGATCCAGGAAGCCGACGGATACAAATTAGTTCCATACGTCTACAAAGTTGTTGTTGAGGGTATTGGAATTGTACCGAGCTTCGCCGTGGGGAAAGGGCTAATCTTATTCCTATATATTTACGGCGCGTGCCAAACCGAATTCAATCAAAAAAAGGAAACTGTCTTTTACCCCCTGGAAACGAATCGGTATATGAAAAATCATTTCTCTCACTTCCTTCTCAGCTTGTTCTTATTTCTCTGTCTTCTTTTCACCGCTTCCGAGAAAGAACAAGAATGCTCAGAAAAGTACATTGCGCGCGTTCAAAGCGCAGAAGGTCCAACGACTGCCGCTTTGAATCAGCTTATTGCGTTGAACGTATCCTTCGGCACAAGCAATGGATGCCAACGTTTCAATCGCTTTTACACTATCTCAGCAGAAAAGGAAGTCGCAATCCAATTGGAAGTGCTTGAAGAAGGTTGCGCATACACACAAGAAGCGCTACTGCGATCTGAGGCATTTACGTTTGGGTCACAGGAAGCAGGTGAATACCTCTTGAAGTTTCAAAAAGGCACTTCGTTTGTTGAACATACAATCACCGCAGATTAACTCAAGCTATGCATACACTTTTTAAGATTGGAATGATAGGGCTACTGCTCCTAATATGCAGTTCGCTCTTCGCGCAGCTAGGAAAAACATGGCCCTACTCTGCTAATTATCCCTACACCCTCAAAGGTCCTGTAAAAACGTGGAAGCTTACGGGCGAAAAAGGAGTCCTTCGCACACTGTCGTATTCCAAAGAGGGCAAGTTGCTTGAAGACAATTCACGTAATTCTAGCGGATCTTCCTCTTCTAAACAAAACATGCCCCCTTTGGTGAAGAAAGAATTGGAAACAATTGTGAATGCAGCAGATTTGCAAGGCTCCTCGCTCTTCACCTATGTTCTGAACGAACGTGGTCAAATCTTGGAACGAAAATCTCAGAATTCGTTGCTCACGAATCTCTTCGATGAAGACGGGAACATCTTGATCAGCAAATCACATTCGTTGCACACCCAAACACGCGCTTGGAACAGCATACATCATGATGAGCTTACCTACACCTTCACAGACACTTTAACCACTATCACCATCTTAAAATACAACGAACTGGGCGGTTTGATTGATTTCCAGCACCATGATAACAACATGGACAATAGCTACCGCATAGCTTACGAAAGAGATTCAGCCAATCACATGATTGAGCGACGAGAATATGACACCATTGAAATCTCCTACAGCAAAGATGACTCTGCCACCCGAATTGCCAAGGCTGCGAAAGATGAAACGTTCGATATAGAAACACTCATCCCTCATTTCTGGAGGCAATCAGGCACTACTCCCACAAGAGAACTGTTTTCATACGATTCTGAAGGAAGACGCATCGGTTACACCTGTTACTGCTTGCGCACGCGCAATGTCCCTTTTGATAGTTTCAAGGCTGAATGGGAGTATGATGAAGCTGGTAAAATCATCAAAGAGACACAGTACAAAAGACATGAGACGTACCAAGAGTTCTGGTTGGATACGGAGCTATTCTATGATGCGTATGAGAATATCATTGAAGAAAAGATCAATTACGGCGGGCGGTTGTATGTTTTCAATTATGCCATCGAGTATTGGAAGTAATGCCACTGCTTATTGCTAATTTCGAACTCTAGAAATTTCAAAAAACTCCATGATCATTCGCCTTCTCTCTCTCCTTATTCTTTTTGGATCACTCAACGCTTCAGCACAAAAGTGGAATCACTATTCTGTGCTTTTTGGCGAGGAATCTAAAGAGCTTGCCCCCGCTCCAGAACACGTAGTGCGGATTTTCATTGATAAAGAAGGATACCTCTATCCTGAAATATTCATCAAAGACCGAAAGCTCAGAAAAGCAAACAGCTCACTTCGTACATATTTCACGAACCATGAAAATGAGCTCAATGAACTTTGTGCTTCCCACGGATTGGACCGTGAAATGAACCAACAGACCAAAATAGCCTGGTTGCTGGAAAGCATCGCGGTTGATAAAATCAATGAGATCAACGCAAAGGTTCCAGAATACATTTCCGTTACCACATTAGTTCATGGCTTTAGAAAGAAGGCTTACGGCCGAACGGGATTCCACTCTTCAGTTGATTACCGCATCTTGGAGAGCGACATGAAAGTGCAGGAAAAGAATGTGCTGGTGATTGAAGTCTATTGGGATGGAACTTACATCTCTCCAATTCGCGGATACAAATACCGCGGCTTCCGTTTACTGGAAGAACAAGCCCTTCCGAATGCAGAAAAAGTGGGCGAAGGATTGCGCAGAGTGCTGTCATTCATAGAAACGCCTACACTCACTATTTTGTGCCATAGTTTGGGTGCGAAGGTGGCTTCCAACATCCTCTTCAATCAAAACAATGAAACGCTTCCTACGCCGCCGCAAAAAAACGTAAACATCTGCCTGGTAGCCCCGGCCATAGGCAGTGAAGAATTTGAGTGTTATGGGAATCGTTCCAGTAGCGCTAATGACTCCGAAGAAATTGAAGAAGACAATTACCAATTCTTCATCTTTTACAATGAGAACGATTTCGTCCTGAATAAAACCTTTGATGTTGGACCGTTCTCTGTTCACTTAGAACCCACGGAATATGGCAATACTTCGCTTGGCTGCAACTACAACGGTGATGCCGAACAGGTGAAAACCATACTCAAATCGCTTCCAATTCAAGTGAATATGCCCAAATTGATTAATCTTTCTGTTCGTCCAAACGGCGGCATCATAACCTGCCATCACCTGAGATGCTACACCCGGTATAAAGCTTTTTTAGAGCTGGAGATTTGGT
>JBLIGQ010000058.1:0-16041 GCA_047636995.1 Flavobacteriales bacterium
ACAGAATCCCAATCACTATTTACACAAAAAGGATCAGTGTCAAAACTTGCTTGTGCGCAAATTTGATCTGCGAGGAAATAATTAGCAGGAGGGATGTCTCCAGAACAAACCAATACCATTGGTGTAGCTGCAGCACTTACATCCTGAGGGATGTACCAATCACCTCCTACGCAAGATCCGTCATCGCAATCTGCAGCAGCATTGTAGTTACAAGCTGTTGGAGTAGTACAGCCTAAAAGCGTGCAACCATTGTCCAATTGCCATCCCATGTCTTCAAAAAGACCAAGAGACACCGTTCCTGGAGAGTGAATTGCTTCTGCAGACCCAATTTGTGGTGTCATCAGAGACTGCGCATTTCCAGCAGGGTATGAAGCTTCATTTAAGTGAGAGTAACTAGAACCTCCATCCCATGATGCAGGAGCATACAAAGGAGCATTACCACTATTGGCAGCAACAGCACTAGCACCAACCCAGAATAAGTTATTACTCTGAAGTTCATTGGCAAGCGCAACGTTTCCAGTGCCGAAGCTTAGAATTGAAGCGCCGCCACCGTTCTGAACAAATAGGTCATAGATGTACGGATCACCAGATTGTTCAATATTTCCCAATCCAGCACTTACGTTAGCAGAACCAAAAAAGCCAAGTCCGTGACATAACTCATGTAGCACTACAGAAACGAAATCGTATTGACCTCCAGGAGGGTTGGCATCTGTCCCGTAATACCAGGTAAACGAACTACTGAAATTTGCATTGATATCAGCATCAGCAGATAAATCAGAACCTGTAAGGGAGTTTGCAAGTGCTTGAGGATACCATGTATTTGCAATTGGTGCGCCTGCAAAATTTCTGTGAATTGTTGAAGCCCCAGCAGAACCAAGAATACCTGCTGCTAGCGGAGCAAATTCTGCGTTCACTTCAATTGTTATTGGAGAAGTAATAAGTGAAGCCCAAATGTCTACAGCGTATTGAAAAGCTGCTTGCGCAGGAGCTGTGAAACCCGTGTAATTGACATTGATAGTTGAAGCACGGTCCTGACCGGCAACAAATCCAGTTGGCGTGCCAACAGACGTTCCAGAGTCGAAATCATGTGCGTAAAGTTGAACTGTTGCATCTGAAGGAAGACGATAGTTGTCTTGTGCAACTGCATCTGATCCGATCAAGAATACAAGTAAAAAAGTGAAAATTCCTGGCCCACAACATCGTGAAACCAGAGAAGAGATGAATTTTATCATGGCTATTTAATTAAGGTTTTTTAACTGCCAAAATCTTGGCGGGACGAATATAGAGGTTTTATTCGTAGAAATGAGGTTTAATCGGGGTAAAAATGGATTTCACCCGTATTTATCTGATATTAAGCGAAATGGGGTGGCTAATTAACCAATTGTATTGATTGGTCTTGCATACAACTGTACCTTCGTTCGAATTCCATTAAAACTAAGATTTGAGAGTTTACCTGATTCAATCCGTTTCGCTATTCATCCTGACTTTTTTAACTTGGAGTGGGGTTTCGGCACAACTACAAGGACGAATAATAGATGCAACCAACGGGGTTCCCCTCGCTTTTGTGACCATCGTTATTGAAGGGTCCAATCAAGGCACGTATTCTGATATTGATGGTGCTTTCGCATTTGAATCAGCGCTTCCCGGTGATCTGTTGATGTGCTCTTATGTGGGGTATAAGTCAACAAACATTCAGTTAGAAGGGGCCACGTTTAACCAAAAACAGTTCCTTATTGAACTAACTCCAATTGCGGTGGAATTGACTGAAGCAGTGGTGCTCCCGGGAGAGAATCCAGCGCATCGGATAGTGAAGTTGGCCATGCAGAATAAAAAGCAGAACAACCCCGAAGTAAAGTGCTCTTTCATTTATGATTCCTACAACAAGTTCGTTGTTACAGCAGTCTTAGATAGCGCTGTTTACACAAATCCTGATTTGATAACAGAACTGGATTCTTCTGACCAGGACGCAGTACAGTTTTTTGAAGAGCAGCATCTATTGCTCATGGAATCAGTCTCTGAACGAAAATACATTCCACCAGGAAAATCAACCGAGAAAGTAAAAGCAAGTAGGGTTTCTGGATTCTCTGATCCCAGTCTGGTAATGCTTGGAACCCAGCTTCAATCTTTCAGTTTCTATGAAAATGAAGTGAATATTCTCGACCTCCAGTACCTCAGCCCCCTGCATACTTCGGCATTGAGGAAATACATCTTCACCATTGAAGATACTTCCTTCATTCAGAATGACACCCTTTTCGTGCTGTCTTTTCAGCCAAAGAAAAGTGCGAAAATCAATGGGATGAAGGGGCAATTGCACATCAACTCCAATGGCTATGCACTTCAGCATGTCATTGCTGAGCCCGATGAGCCAGTTGAATCATTCAATGTGAAAATTAGACAGGCCTATGAATTCATAGATAGCTCCCAATGGTTTCCAGTGCAGCTAAATACCAATATCCTTTTTTCAACGATGTCTGTCGGACCCTTGCAAATGATAGGAATTGGAAGAACCTACATTGATAACATACAAATCAATCCGGAACTTAAGAGAAAAGACATTGGAGAGGTGATGCTCAAAATTGATCCGCTTGCAGGTGCACATACGCCAGAATATTGGGACGAATACAGGAAGGTTGAGCTAGATAAAAAAGAACTCCAAACTTACCATGTAATAGATAGTCTTTCCAAAGCTGAAGGATTTGACCGAAAGCTTAGGTGGCTGAAAAGTTTAGCTTCAGGCAAGCTTCGGGTCAAAAAGATTGACCTTGACTTAGACAAGGTAATGCGCGTGAATTCAAGTGAAGGTTTTAGACTCGGGATGGGCTTTCATACCAACGAGCTTTTAATGAAGCGTATTTCAGTTGGCGGATATGGGGGCTATGGTTTTAAAGACAAGAAATTCAAATACGGTGCTGACGCCAAGTGGTCTTTGCGCCAAGTGAGCGCAACCTACCTCAAAGTGGCCTACCAAAATGAAGTGTTCGAACGAGGTGGTTTGAATTTCCCCAAAGCTTCGTCATGGCTAAGTGATGAGGGCTACTATGGCTTCTTTGTAAATCAAATGGACCGAGTGGAGCAATATGAAGCATCCTTCGGAACAGCTCTGCCAGGGTATTTATCTGTAAAGGCCGCTTTTAGAATGGGCGAAATGGAATTCAGTGAAGACTATGCGTTCGCGCAAGCAGAAAGCGAGCAAATAACACTCATTGCGCAATCAATGGGATTCAATGAAGCAGAAATGAATGTCAGGTGGGCCTACAAAGAGAAAATAATTGAGTCAAATAACGTACGAAGCTCTTTAGGTACCGTCTTTCCTGTTTTTGGAGTGAACCTTCAAGTGGGCCAGGGAGAAGGGATGGCTGAACAACTCAATTGGACACGTTTGTCAGCGTCTATAAAATACACCAAGAAAATGCCAGTATTTGGAGTTCTTACCGCATTTATCCATGCGGGAAAACTGTATGGAGAAGCGCCTGCATTGAGGCAATTTGCCCTGAGTGGAACGGCCGGACAGTGGTCTGTAGCAGCGCCGTTTTCCTTTGAAACAATGGCAACAGGTAGTTTCTTTCAAAATGAATACGCTGCAGTTCATTTGCGACATAATTTCCGTGATTTATTACTGCGGGTTAAGAACTTTAGGCCGCACTTCGTTTTGGTTCATAGCATGGCTATTGGCAAGGGAGTTCAGGAAACCAATCATCGAAACTTAAACTTGAACTCAGCTGAAAACGGATACATCGAAAGCGGATTGGAAATTAAAAATATTTTAAAAAGCGGGTTCTCTGCCATCGGTCTGGGGGGCTATTACCGCTATGGTTCCGCTAATACAGGTGATTTGAAGAGTGATCTAATGCTCAAGATCGCCCTCTCATTTGTTTTTTAATCAAGCGCACAACCTATCTTTGCCAGATGATTCAAATCGGAAAGACAATCCTCTCAACAGAGCTATTCTCTGAACAATTCGCATGTGATCTATCTGCTTGCAAAGGCGCCTGCTGTGTAGAGGGCTCTTCGGGAGCTCCGCTGGCAGATGATGAATTGCAGATTCTAGAGGATATTTACGAAGCTGTCAAACCTTACCTCCGCCCTGAAGGAATCGCTGCTATTGAGAAAGAAGGGTTTTATACGCTAGACTCTGATGGGGAATACGTGACCCCATTGGTGAATGAAGAAGAATGTGCTTATGTTCAGTTCGATGCTGATGGGACGGCAAAATGTGGAATAGAACAAGCGCATAGAGATGGTAAAGTGGCTTGGGCAAAACCAATTTCTTGCCACCTCTACCCAATTCGAATCAAAGAACTGAATGATTTTGACGCCATCAATTACCATAAGTGGCACATTTGTAAACCTGCTTGTGAATGCGGTGCTAAATTAAAACTCCCCGTTTTTCGCTTTTGTAAATCTTCTTTGATTCGCAAGTATGGAGAAGATTACTATCAACAGCTCGAAGAAGCATATAAGCTCTGGCAACAAAATGATGCCGCTGAGTGATTTCATGTGTTCAGTGTTGAAATCTTAAATCGGTCACTCTTTTTCTGCAACTTCCCCGATGTAACTTCAAAGTTGAATTCATTGAAGCATGAAGCACCTTATCAAAATATTTTTGCTCGCCGTAGTTGTTGTTAGCTTGAAAACTACCTATGCGCAGTCTCCACAAGCAATTTCGTATCAAGCAGTAGCCCGAAATCTTGAAGGGGGAGCCCTGGTGGAAGCCAGCCTCATCGTTAAAATTGGAATCATAGCAACTTCCATAAATGGGAACTTGATGTGGGAGGAAGAACACGCGGTCAATACAGATGGATTCGGCTTGTTCGGCCTTTCTATTGGTACGGGAACCACAACAGGCAACGGATTGTCTCCTTCTTTTGCGCAGCTAAACTGGGGCGTAACTTCCTACTTCCTTGGTGTTGAGGTTGATGATGGTAGCGGATTTGAGTTGCTAGGGATTAGTCAATTACTGTCTGTTCCTTATGCCCTCTTCGCCAATAATGTAGATTCTACAGATGAATTAATTACTGATTTCTATTTCGAAAATGACAGCTTGATCATTCAAGAAGCGGGGGAAGATTTCATCCTAGATATAGGTGCAATGTTTGATGACGCCCTGTTCGGTGAGTCCATTAACCTGGTGCAACTTGTTGGAACAGATTTAAACATTGTAGAAGGTGATGAAGCATTTGTTGTTGATCTGTCTTCCATTGCTGATGACGGTGATTGGGAAGTGAATGAAAATGCTGTTTACAGTTCGAATGTTAATGTAGGCATTAATACGCCTTCCCCTACGAGCACACTTTCAGTAAATGGATCATTGTCTTTCAAAGTAGAGCAGTTTCAAGGTCCTATAAATGCTGACCTAAGTGCGAATAGCCACATTGTTTTGGCCAATGTATCAAACGGTGCTATTACCCTCAACTTGCCAAGTGCAGGTGACTGTCCCGGAAGAGCATACAAAATCAAACGATTTGGAAATGAACCGCTCAGCTCTGATGTGACGGTGATTCCTGTTGTTGGCGAGGCCATAGATGGTTCAGCTCAAGAAATTCTGACGGGCTTTGGCGGGCAAGTATTAGAGATTATCTCTGACGGAAGCAATTGGTGGATCCTCTCTAAACAAACCATCCAATGATGCGTTTGAGTTACATATTGACATTCCTTTTAGTAGGTGCTTTTAGTAGCTCAATTTCCCAAGTAGTGCTTGGTAGGCAGGTAATTGGAAGCACCGGAATCAGCGGGTCAACATCCTCAGCCCAGATTTCTTCCACTTCTGGAGAGACGGCGGTAGCACGTTATGAAAGTGCCTCTTTTTCGCTTACAGAAGGTTTTGAGCAACCTTCTTTTTCTCCATTACTGGTAGAGGCAGTAATCTCATTTGATGAATGCTGGAACGGAAACAATGCCCGCATAGACCTGCCTTTATTGGCTGGTTGTGGAGGGGTGCTTTCAATAATGCTCAATGGTGAACCCGCATCATTCTCGACGCTAGATCTTGCACCGGGTGAATACCTGCTTGAAATTACCGCCCAAGGAGGCTGCTCCTACTCAGAAATCATTGCCGTTGAGGCGCCAAATCTTCCGCCTTGTGATTTGAATATTTACAATGTGATTACGCCAAATGGTGATGGAGCCAATGACGTGTTTGTTATAGGGAATATACTTCACCCTGAATACCTTGAGAATAAAGTCCTTATTCTGAATCGGTGGGGTCAAGTGGTTTGGGAAGGTGAAAATTATGACAATGCATCAGTGGTATGGGATGGAAATGATGGGAATGGAAACGTGCTCCTAGCGGGTACCTATTTCTATGAAATAACCCTAAAAGAAGCTAGTTTTACTGGTTTTATATCTCTGCTGCCATGAGAAAACTGCTCTTTTTCATTAGTATGGTTTTAGGGGTCGAAAGCGATGCGCAGCAAGACTGGATGTACTCCATGCAAACGTTAAATCTCTATGATGGTAACGCAGCCGCTGCAGGAATGTATGACCGCGCTGCTGTGAATCTTCGAACAAGAAATCAATGGGTAGGGATTGAAGGTGCGCCGAATACTCAACTCCTGTCATTCCATGCGCCCATCAAAGATAAACCGCTTGCTTTTGGTTTAAGGATCATGCATGAAGGTATAGGTATCTTAGACCGCAGCATGGGTGTTGTTCATTTAGCATACAAACTTAAGCTAGGTGCAGGGGAACTCTCTTTTGCCCTTGGTGGAGGAATAGCCATTGACCTAATGGACTTGGAAGCGCTCAATGCACTGGACGATGAAACAATTTTGACTTCGAATGTGCAACAAAGCACGATCTTAACTGAGGGTGCTGCATTGTACAGAACAAAGTGCTTTTTTCTTGGGGTCGAAGGACGGCACTTACTGAGGAATCAAGTTGAATGGATGGAACTTACTACAGATGGCCGCGCAACGGAGGTGCTTGCAATGGCTGGAGCAACCCTCGGTGTCCGCGAAAACTGGTCGCTTCGTCCATTGGTTGCCCTTCGCTTCAGCACAACAGGACAGGTGCTTCCTGAAGCACAGCTCGGTGCATGGTTCAAAAAAACGTTTTGGATGGGAGCGGGGTACCGCCTTGAGTCGTCTGCTTATGCCTTTGCTGAATACAGAATCAAACGCAAATACCGGATTGGCTATTCTTTTGGAATGGCCACCCAAGCCTGGTCAGTTGGTCAAGCGTCTACCCATGAAATTATGCTCGGAATCCTTTTTGGGAAGCCTACTACAAACCTTTCAAGCTTGAGACTTTTCCAATGAAAACGCTACTGAGCATTCTTTGTGGTTGTTTCCTTTCAGCCAATGTATTCGCGCAAGTAGCGTATGAGGTCACCTACGTTGATGATTTCGCGTCAGCTGAACCCTGTATTGCTTTGGCCATAAATGCCCATGGAGTTTTCATTGAAACAGAAAGTGTTCCCTTTGGCTTGATCACTGATGGATGCGATTTTGAACCTATGTATCTCACCAAATTCGCCCAAAAGAAAGACAACTGGACAGACTTTGGGCCACTCAGCGAACGCAAATTTGGAGACTACAACCCAGCTGCTTTAACCTTCGATGATGGCGACTCCATTTATATCATGGCAATGAGAACTCCTTCTGAGTTTGGGAACCCTAAAAGTTTGGTTGAAGGCAGATTTAATAAATCATCACAGGTTTATGAGAATCTAGGAAGTATTCTAAAAGCAACTGACACCTTAATACCACTGCATGCATCGCTTTCTTCTGATGGAAATCAACTTATTTTTTCTGCACTAATGACTGGAGGTAAGGGCGGATATGACCTCTACTTCATGAATCGAATTGAAGGGGGTTGGAGCCAGATCTATGCCTTCGGCGATGAGATAAACACTTCTGGAAATGAGGTCTTTCCTCAATGGTACAAGGGGGATGTGTTCTTTTCGAGCAACGGCCCAGGTGGTAAAGGTGACTATGACCTATTCAAAACTTCAAAGGAAAGCCAGTGGAAAGAAATAGAGTTACTTCCAGAAGGATTGAATTCTGCATTGGATGATATGAATCTGCTTTGGATCACATCAGAAAAGGCACTGCTCACAAGTAATCGTGGGGGCTATCTGGGGGTTTACTTAGCTGAACAGAGAAAAGAGGTTGAACTGCTAGTGGGCTATTCAGCTATTTTGGAGTGTCAAGGAACCCCCGTTCAAAATGCAACCATTGTTATCAAGAATCAAGAGAACGATGTTGTTTTTCGTGACTCAACTAATTCTGAGGGAACGTTCTTGCTGGAAACATTAGAGATGAAAACGTCATACCGCGTTGATTTTACCGGTGCTGATGAGCAGGTGCTCTCAAAAAGCTTGCTGTATATTGTAAACCCAAGTGGTGAACGCATCATGGTTTTCGCCCCAGGTAGAGGTGGCTTTTTCAACTTTGAAATCCTGCCTGCAGATGAAATCAAGGAACTGACCTTGATGGATGAAATTGATGACAGCAGATTGTTTTCGGTTAAAATTGAAGGACAAGTATTCGAAGATGAACCAGGCGATGTTGGCAAAGGAGAGCCGATCTATATCATGGATGTTGACGGGAATTTAATGGCGCTGGCTTACACTACTGATAAAGGAAGATTCAAATTTGATGAACTCAGTCCGAATGCGACCTATTCATTTCAACTTGATGAAAATAAAACGATGTTGAACATGGTTATTATTGACAATGGTGATCGAATTGAAGTGCTATTGGAAGGAGGTAGAGGTGTTTATGAGCGCATTTCAGACAAGGAAGGGATTACACTGATCAACGAAAAAGAGGAGTCTATATTAATTCGTAGAGATGAACTTTTCGTCATTCAACAGATTTATTATGAATTGAATAGTTCTGTGTTGAATGTGGTTGCAATGTACCAATTGACACAGTTAGCGAAGATTATGGTTAAGAATCCTAGCATTCGGATCGAACTGGGTTCACATACAGATTCTAGAGGCAAAGATGATTACAATTTAAGGTTGTCTGAAGCCCGGGCGATAGCGGCATTGTCCTTTTTGGAGTCCAATGGCGTTCCCTCAAACCGCATGATAGGCAAAGGTTTTGGAGAAGGTGTATTATTGAATGGGTGTGATGATGATGTTCCTTGCGAAGAAGAAGACCATGCTTTGAATAGAAGAACAGAAATCAAGGTGGTCATTCAGTAGTAAAAAAGGGGGATGTAATGTCAAATCAAAGCGGTATTTTTGCGCCATGCTATTACACTTAATGAAATCTAAGCTGCACCGTGTTTCAGTAACACAGGCAGATCTTAATTACATCGGCAGTATCACATTGGACGAAGATCTTGTGGAAGCAGCTGATTTTATGGAAGGCGAGCGTGTTCAAATTCTTAACTGCAACAATGGCGAACGTTTTGAAACATACGTAATCAAAGGCGAACGGGGTTCAGGAATGGTTTGTTTGAATGGGCCTGCTGCGCGAAGAGTGGCTGTAGGAGACGTAGTTATTGTGATTTCTTATGCCTGGATGGAAAAGAATGAGGCAGAAACCTTCAAGCCAACCGTTGTTTTTCCTGACACAGAAACGAACAAATTAATCTAGCCCTTGAGCAAGAAAATTATCAATATTCTTAAATACGTCCTTTTCCTCGGAATTGGAGTGTCGCTATTTTTTCTGGCCACCCTGGATATTACGCAGGGTTCTTTGATTGTTGATCAGGCGCCTACCACATTTAATGTGGGCAATGGATTGGATAAAAACAAAGAAGGTCTGAGGCTTCTTCGGATTGCTGCAGTAGACGAGGAGATAGATGGTCTTGCTTTTAGCATTCTACAGGGAACAAAAATAATTTACGAAGGTCAGCTGAGCGCAGATCCTAAGAAGGAAGTTGAATGCTATGTCCCAGAAGGGCAGAACAGGATTGAGTTAGCCCTCCCTGTTGGAGAATATGAAATTGTAGTAGAAGGTGTAGACCGAACAGACGAGCTTATTGCAGACATGAAGCGTGCGAGCATTCCGGGAATACTCGTGTCGTTTCTCTTTGGCTATTTAGCCATAGTCAGTAGAGGATTGCGTTGGCTAATTATTCTTGAGCCTTTGGGTTACAAGCCAAATAGATGGCGCAGTGTTCATGCGGTGGCATTCGGTTATTTCGCAAATACATTCGTTCCAAGAAGTGGTGAGTTAGCGAGGTGCGCAGCGTTGAATCAAACTGATGATGTGCCTGTTGACAAGCTTTTTGGCACGGTGATTAGTGAGCGCGTTGTAGATATAATGATGCTTATGTTATTCATGTCAGTAGCCGTTGCAACCAACCTTGACTCCTTTGATACCTTGTTGAGCAATATGACGGGTTCAGGTGGTGAAGATTCTGACGGTAGTTCGAAATGGCTCATCCTTGGGGGGGCTGCTATTGCAGTACTTATGTTGTTTCTTATTTTTAGAAAGAAGATTAGGACAACAGCCATCTACACCAAGGTAAAGGGTTTTGTTGATGGGGTGCTGGAAGGATTGAAAAGTGTATTGAAGATGCGCCGGAAATGGGCATTCATAGGCCACACATTGTTCATTTGGGGAATGTATTTCTTTATGGCATTTGTGGTTTATATGAGCATTGATTCAACCAGTCACATGACCGTATTCCAGGCTTTATTTGTAATGGTAGCCGGTGGATTCGGTATGGTGTTGCCCGCTCCTGGTGGAATTGGTTCATACCATTGGACAGTCAAATTGGGCTTTATCGCCTTAGGCATGTCTGGAGCTCTTGGCTTCGCCGTTGCCAACGTACTTTGGCTGACACAGACGGTGATGATTATTTTAGGTGGCGGTATTGGTTATCTAATACTTATGCTGTACAGAATTCGAAGAGATCGTTTAGCTAAAGCCAATGACTGATTCATCGCTTAACAAGCTCACTTCACTAATTGCATCTCACAAATCTGAAGGGAAACGCGTGGTATTCACCAATGGGGTGTTTGATATTCTGCATGTTGGTCATGTGACTTATTTGGAGGCTGCAAAGGCAAAAGGAGATGTGCTTATCGTTGGTGTGAATGATGACGCCAGTGTGCGTAGACTCAACAAAGGACCTGAGCGTCCAATTAATGGCGAAGAAGCACGTGCTAAGGTAATCAGTAGTTTGAAGTCAGTTGATGAAGTAGTCATTTTTGGCGAAGACACTCCTTTTGAACTCATCAAAGTTTTGAGACCGAATGTGCTTGTAAAAGGGGGAGACTATGATCCTGAAGAAAGAGATCCTACTTCGAAAACATACATGGTTGGATCAGACTTGATCTTAGCCGAAAAAGGAGAGGTGGCTGTAATCCCTCTTGTAAAAGGATTCTCAACCACCTCTATAGTGCGAAAATTAAAAGGGTAATTCTTAGTACTCGAAGGTCTCCATGAACTTCGTAGTAAAATCACCTTCTCTAAATTTTGGGTCTTTCATGAGTTTGATGTGGAACGGGATGGTCGTTTTCACACCTTCAATGATGTACTCATCCAATGCGCGTTGCATTTTCTTAATTGCTTCTTCCCTTGTTTGAGCTACAACAATCAATTTTGAAATCATTGAATCATAGTACGGAGGAACGCGGTATCCCGCATAGACGTGTGTGTCAATTCGCACACCGTGTCCGCCTGGAGCATGGTAATCAGTAATGGTTCCAGGACTAGGAGCAAAGTCTTTTGCAGGGTCTTCTGCATTGATTCTACATTGAATCGCATGCATTTTAGGGTAGTAGTTTCTACCGCTAATTGGATCACCCCAAGCAAGTTTTATTTGCTCTTTAATCAGGTCGTAGTTGATCACTTCTTCAGTAATTGTATGCTCAACCTGAATACGTGTATTCATTTCCATGAAGAAGAAGTCACGGTGCTTATCTACAAGAAATTCAACCGTACCAACACCTTCATATTTGACTGCTTCCGCTGCGCGAATGGCAGCCTGACCCATCTGCTCACGCAATTCGTCAGTCATAAAAGGAGAAGGTGTTTCTTCAACTAATTTTTGGTGGCGACGTTGAATTGAACAATCCCGCTCTGATAAGTGACATGCATGTCCGTTCTGATCACTAGCAATTTGAATTTCGATGTGACGAGGGTCTTCGATGAATTTCTCCATGTACATTCCGTCGTTACCGAAAGCTGCTCCTGCTTCACGTCGGGTCGTATTCCACCCTTCTGCAAGTTCTTCGTCATTTTTACAAACACGCATCCCTTTTCCACCGCCACCAGCGGTGGCCTTCATCATGATTGGATACTTGATTTTTGCAGCAACTTCTTTTGCGTGCTCAAAGCTTTTTAGCAAGCCTGGTGAACCTGGAATTGTAGGTACACCTGCCTTTTCCATGGTTTGTTTGGCAGAAGCTTTATCACCCATAGATTCAATGTTCTCTGGAGAAGCTCCAATGAACTTGATGCTGTTTTCTTTACAAATACGTGAGAAATTCGCGTTTTCAGAAAGGAAACCATACCCAGGGTGGATGGCATCGGCATTCGTTATTTCCGCTGCCGCAATGATGTTGGGTATTTTGAGGTATGATTCAGAGCTAGGAGCTGGACCAATACAAACAGCTTCATCTGCAAATCGAACATGCAAGCTATCGGCATCTGCTTTGGAATAAACCGCTACAGTTTTGATGCCCATTTCTTTGCATGTGCGAATAACCCGAAGTGCAATTTCACCTCGGTTTGCGATCAATATCTTCTTGAACATAATTCGCTTTTTTAAGGGGGTAAATTAGCTAGGATCTACCAAGAAAAGTGGCTGATCGTATTCTACAGGAGAATTATCGTCAACAAGCACTTTTACAATTTTACCTGAAATCTCTGCTTCTATTTCATTGAAGAGTTTCATTGCTTCAATGATGCATACAACATCACCCTTTTTGATGGTTTCTCCTACCTCGAAAAAATTCTCCGTGTCTGGAGAAGGTCTGCGGTAGAATGTTCCAATCATTGGAGATTTGACTTCAATGTACTGAGTGTTTTCTTCTGCTGGGGCTGCGGCAGGAGCCGGAGCTGTGGCCGGAGCAGGTGCAGGTGCAGTTTGAGGCATATGCATTTGTTGAGGCATGTTTTGTACAGGTACTTGTACATATTGTGCTTCAAGTTCTGCTGGTCCTCTTTTTCGTGCTCCAGCTTTATTTTCTGACTTTATCGTGATCTTGAAATCGTTTTGTTCGATCTCGACTTCAGTCACGCCGGATTTCGCGACGAATTTGATCAAATCCTGAATCTCTGTAAGGTTCATGGCTGAAGGTTTTTGGTTTCTTAATTGAAAAATAGATTCGGTTTATTTTGCAACATCTTTTCCATCGTAGGCCCACCGAAGCCAAACGGCTCCCCAAGTAAACCCGCCGCCAAAGGCAGATAGAATTATGTTGTCTCCTTTTTTTAATTGTGGTTCCCAATCTGACAAGCAGAGAGGGATGGTGCCGGCTGTAGTATTGCCATAACGCTGGATGTTGATCATCACTTTATCTTCTGGCAATCCCATTCTTCGCGCAGTGGCATCAATAATACGCAAATTCGCTTGGTGTGGAACCAACCATGCAATGTCATCAGACGTAAGGTTGTTTCGCTCCATTATTTCAGCAGATACGTCTGCCATGTTCACAACTGCCGCTTTGAATACAGGCTGACCATCTTGAAACACATAGTGTTCTTTGTTGTCGATTGTTTCATGCGAAGCAGGTTTAACAGATCCTCCGGCTTTCATGTGCAAGAACTTTCTTCCAGCCCCATTTGACTTTAGTATGGTGTCACAAACACCATATCCGTCTTCATTTGGTTCTAAGAGAACAGCACCCGCTCCATCACCGAAGATAACACAAGTTGTGCGATCTGAGTAGTCAACGATTGAAGACATTTTATCTCCTCCCACAACCACTACTTTCTTGTGCGTCCCGCTTTCAATAAATTTTGATCCGGTTGTGAGGGCGTATAGGAATCCAGAGCATGCAGCACCAATGTCAAACCCGAATGCATTCGTGGCTCCTAATTTGTCGCAAATAATATTTGCTGTAGCCGGAAAGACCATGTCAGGTGTTACGGTAGCGCAAATGAGTAAATCGATCTCATCAGCAGCTATTCCGCGCTTTTCTAGAAGTTGTTTCACGGCTTCCACCGCCATGTCTGAGGTACCTAGGCCTTCGCCTTTGAGAATATGACGTTGCTCAATTCCAGTGCGAGAACGTATCCACTCATCTGTAGTGTCTACAATCTTTTCGAGATCGGCATTCGTCAATAAATCCTCAGGTACATACCCCTGAACTGCTGTAATTGCTGCTGTAATTCCCGCCATCGATCTTTAGATCAGGTTCAAGACAAGACGCTAAGTTAGCGTTTTGAATGACATTGCCCTAAACAAAAAAAGGAGCCCATTTTAGGCTCCCGTATCTTGAGGAGTTAAGTTTCCTTATTCTGCTTTTTCCATTACAACTTTACCTTTATAGTAAAGTTTTCCATCATACCAATGTGCATGGTGAAATAGGTGGGGCTGACCAGTTGTAGGGCATGTAGCCACATTTGGTGCCGTAGCCTTGTAATGTGTACGACGCTTACGTGTACGCGTCTTCGATTGTTTCCGTTTAGGATGTGCCATCGTTCAAACGTTTTATTTCAATCCTTTAAGTCCTTCCCAACGAGGGTCAATATCCTCGTCTTCGGTTTTTTCCTCTCGGAGTTCATTTAATAATTTCAATGCGTCTTGATCACAATCTGATTCGTTTTCGTGAACGTGCCTACTTGGTAAACCCAAGTGAGCGTATTCATATAAGTACTGTTGAAGTTCTATCATGTGAATTGCAGTGCCATAAATCAGTATTTCATCTTCACTTGTGCCAGTTTGATCACCATATTTGATGATAAGCCGATCTTCATGATCAATGTCTACTCGCATTTTGGAACCACAACGGTCACAAACAGTTTCAACTGTTCCATAGACTTCAAAGTCTAGGACCATCATTGTACTTTGCTTTTCTAACAGAAGATCGACGTTAATCTCACTTCCAGTTATTTCAGAATGTTCAAAAGACTCAAAGAACGTATCCCCTAATTCAAACTCGAACTCATGCTGTCCTACTTTCAAACCGATAAACGGAATCTTGTAAGCTTTATAAATATCCATGCTCCCGAATTAAGGAGCGCAAAGATAGCAAAAAGACATGAATTCCAAAAGATTACTTTCCTTTATCCCGTGGTGTAGGTTTGTGGGACTGCAAAGGGTTGGTATTCATCTCTTTGTAAATCTTTCTATACTTGTAGATGTCGCAGGCCAAAAAGATGGCTTGACGAAGTGAGTCTTGTGATGCAAGGCCCTTTCCGGCGATGTCGTAAGCTGTTCCGTGATCTGGACTTGTACGCACAATAGGCAAGCCTGCAGTGAAATTAACACCTGAATCGAAAGCCAATGCTTTGAAAGGTGCCAACCCTTGATCATGATACATCGCAAGAACCCCATCGAAGTTTTTGTACTGCGCTGTTCCAAAGAATCCATCAGCTCCATATGGCCCGAAAACAGTCATTTCATTTTCAACTTCTCTGATGGCAGGGAGGATCACTTCTTGCTCTTCAGTTCCTAGCAGACCATTATCTCCTGCGTGCGGATTCAGTCCAAGCACAGCGATCTTAGGCTTGTTAATGCCGAAGTCGCGTTCTAAGCTTTCGTACATCAAGCGTAGTTTCTTTACGATGCCGTCCTTGGTGATGTTTTCGCTTACGTCTTTCAAGGGGACGTGTCCGGTTGCCACTCCAATGCGCATGGTGTCGCTTACGAGAAACATGAGTGACTCATCAACATTAGACATGTTGGCGAGGTACTCTGTGTGGCCTGGGAATTTAAATTTGTCACTTTGAATAGTGTCTTTATTAATGGGACACGTAACCAAGACGTCAACTTTATTTGAAGCCAAATCTTCCACTGCTGCTTCAATGCTTCTAAAAGCAAATTCGCCCGCTTTTTTGTCTGGTTTACCAAGAGAGGGCTCCCATTTTTCGTCCCATACATTCACCACATTGATGAGCTTTGGATTGGCATCATCGGCTGAATCGCATAGGTTCAGACGCACATCTGGCATGTTCAGTACTTGTC
>JBLIGQ010000059.1:0-15567 GCA_047636995.1 Flavobacteriales bacterium
CAATGAATCATCACTCATCGCATTTACGCGACCAAGACTTGAATCGTCTGGCATGATCCCACAAACAGAAGCGCCTTCTCTTTTTCAATTGCTTTTCAAGAATACGGTTTCGTATATGAATGAAATGCTAGATGATAGCACTGAAACCTTATTGATGAAGGGCGAAGGAGAGCGCTCTGAGTTTAAAGAAGGCGAACACAACCCGAACATTCTTAAAGCCATCGCTGGGTTTCTCAACACAAATGGTGGAACTGTGCTTCTTGGCGTTGCAGACAATGGAGATGTTGTTGGAATTGACGATTACAGTAACGCTTCCGCAGACAAATACGATCAAGACTTTCAAAACTTAATCAGAGAAAAAATGAACTCGGAAGCGATGTCTTTTATTCATTTTTCGCATAGCTGTTTCAATGGGAAAGGTGTTTACAGAATGGATGTTGCCCCTTCAGACAGACCTGTCTACGCTAAAATCGGAAAAGGAGTTGCTAGCGAAAGCTTTTACATTCGCTCAGGAGCCACAAACCAACACTTGGGTTTCGGCGCAGCTTTGAAATACATCGTTCGAAGATTCCCTCATGAACTCCTCAACGATTGATGTACGATCTCATTGTTATTGGAGGAGGAGCTGCAGGTTACTTCGGTGCCATTCGTGCAGCTGAACTGAAACCTCAAGCTCGGATTCTCATTCTTGAAAAATCAGCTCGGGTTCTAGACAAGGTCCGCATTTCAGGTGGAGGACGTTGTAACGTTACCCATGCTTGCTTCGACCCAAAAGAACTTTCTAAACACTACCCCAGAGGAGAACGGGAACTGTTAGGTCCATTCCACAGATTTATGTGCGGAGATATGATGGCCTGGCTAGACGAAAGAGGCGTCGAAACAGCAATTGAAGATGATGGCCGCGTATTTCCTGCAAGCAACCTCAGCTCTTCCATTATTGATTGTTTTGAGCGTGAAGTGGAACAAAAAAAAATTGAAATTCAAAGACAAGTAGGTGTTCGTTCCTTGAGTCTAAAAAAAGAAGTCTGGGAACTCGCCACGGATCAACAAACCTATACTTCGAAAAATGTCCTGGTAGCCGCTGGAAGCAGCTCTTCCGTTTGGAAGATGCTTTCTAACCTTTCCATTCCAATTGTAGCGCCTGTGCCGTCACTGTTCACTTTCAAAATTAATTCTCCCGTTCTCAGTGGACTCATGGGCCTTTCTGTTCAAGAAGCCGAAGTGCACATCAGTCAGACGAACTTAGAGGAAAATGGTCCTACACTCATTACTCATTGGGGGCTTAGTGGCCCAGCTGTTTTGCGCCTTTCGGCATGGGGTGCGAATGATCTGGCAAAATGCAACTATGATTTCGACATAAACGTGAATTGGACAGCGACACCCAGTGACCAGGTCCAAGAATGGATTGCTGAGCGCCGAAAGATTGACAATAAAAAAAACCCTTCCAATACTGTTTTTCCTGATATACCAAAGCGTCTGTGGGAGCGCTTTACTGACTTAGCGGGAACGAAAGGCAAAAACTGGAGCGACCTATCAAAAAGTCAAATTCAAACCCTGCATGATTTCATCTGCAACTGCCAGCTCAATGTAAAAGGAAAAACAACCTTCAAAGAAGAATTCGTAACTGCTGGGGGCGTGGATTTAAAAGCGGTTGATTTCCGTACCATGGAGAGCAAAGATCACCAAGGTCTTTTCTTCGCCGGCGAGGTATTGAATGTTGACGCCATTACCGGCGGCTTCAATTTCCAAGCTGCTTGGACCACCTCGTGGATTGCCGCAGAAAGTTGGGCTGAACGGCTTTAACACTTCTTCACTATTCTTCATTAAACTTTCCTTCTGTTATTAGGTCAAAGAGCTGTACCTAAAATTTTGAAACATGAAAATGCTAAAAAAAATCGCCCTAGTAGGATCTGGAATTCTACTTGCTTTCTCAATGAATGCACAAACTGACCAAGCACCTAAGGAACGAAAGTCTCCAGAGGAAAGACAAGCAAAACGCATAGAGAAAGTCAAAGCGAAACTGGAGTTAACAGATGAGCAAACGGCACAATGGGAAGCGATTAGTGCTAAACACAAGGCCGAACGAGATCAAGCACACGCTAACAACGAAGTGAAAAAGCAGGCTAAAAGAGCTGAAATAGATGCCCTCAGAACCAAGCAAGAAGCAGAGCTGGCTGCAACCCTCACTCCAGAGCAATTAATAAAGTGGGAAGAGCTCAAAGCACAGCGCGAGCAAAAAATGCAAGAAAGAAAAGAGCAACATGGCAAGATAGGCCCGAAGTAAAAGCCATTGATAAAAAAAGACCTCAACTGAAGTCTTTTTTTATCTCGAAACTACAAACTTTGATTCCATTCCGAAATCAGTTAACTGAATGATATAGATGCCCTCTGCCAAACTTGAGCAATCAATTACATCTCCATCACTTACTGAAAACCCATCTCTAATTAGTTGACCATTCGCACTGACCAACCTTGCTTTAACTTGGCTCATTCCATTCAACTTAATTTGAATCGAAGTAGCAGTTACTGTTGGGAAAATAAGAACCCCCTTAGTCACTTCCTCTACATTGGTTGGAGCATTGTCGTTCTCATAGACAACCACCCCTCCTAACACCGTTAAAGTCACTTGCGTTTGTGCTATCTGATTCTCGGGTATTTCGAAGATGTTTCGATCAATGCAAATGAAATCAGCAAGTTTACCTGCTTCTATTGACCCTGTGTATTCTTCTTGACTCAAAGCATATGCACTGTTGATTGTTTTAGCATCAACTGCATTTTCAACTGAAGCCATATTCTGAGGGATTCTTGTAACTGCGTTTTGAATACTTCTGAATGGATTCATTGAACTTACATCCCAATCACTGCTCAGCGTGATATTCGCCCCTGCATCTTCCAATGATTTTAGAGGAATCATGTCTTCTGCCAGCTCATCTCCAACAAGAAATGAGTTCTCACTCCACTGATTGGGTTGGGACCAATACGCAGTCACTTGTCCATCTGCTCCTACATTCAACTCTTCAAACCGAGGAATATCAGATGCATTCACAATTTCCACATGTGTAACACGATGCCGTGCACCCACATCTCCATTGGTTTCGCGCGCTTCTTCAATCGCATTTAAGACTTCAAATGTTCCTCGATTGCCAATTGAGTGTATGAAAAAATCATATCCAATTAGTTCCAGTATTTCGATGTAATTCTGAAGTCGCTCCTGGGTGAAATAATTCAACCCTTGATTAAAAGGCCAACCGAAATTATAAACATAGGGTTGATCCAGTGCCGCTGTACCACCAAGTGTTATTCCGTCTATATAGAGTTTTATTTGATCTACTTTCAATAACTCATCCCCTTCGTTATATAACGACGCGAGCATTTCAAGCTGCTCCTCATCCTCATCTGACGGATATGCCCAAGGAGCCAGCGTAACTCTTGCCGTTAACGCCCCATTGTTCTTGACCGCCTCCCATGTTTCAATGTAATTCCGCTTCCAATAGGTTCTCCCTTCACAAATTGAAGTAATTCCCAAAGCAGCAATTGCAGGTAAACCAAAATCTACAAGCCCATTGTAGTTCGCCATCTCCACTTCATCATTCACACTTAAGGCCATATCAAACGCCAAATCACCAGCTGAATCAAGCAGCAATCCAGTAGCTTCGCCACCAAATTTAACAATGTGCCCACCTTCAGGGTCAGGGGTTCCTCCGTCAATTGATAACGCCGCCAAAGCAGCCGAATTTACCCAAGCAGAATGACTCGTTTCTTCCATGCAAACTACCGGTATATCCGGAAAGTAAAAATCCAAAACTGCTTTTGGTGTCTCACTAGATTCCAATAAAGTAAAAATAGAGTGACCCCATGCAAAAATCCATCCATTGCTATTTGCTTGAGGATTGCACTCTTCCAAATCTTGCCCCAATTGCCATAAATCTGGTTCGAACGCATTTAATGTGCATGTCCCTTCTCCGGCAGCGCTTGCCTCCAGTAAATGTATATGCACATCATGAAGACCTGGCAGAACAACTTTGCCTTCTAGATCAATTACTTCTGTGTCCGAACCAATAAATTGGGCTGTTTCTTCATTTGTGCCAACCGATAAAAACACCCCATCAAGAATTGCAATGGACTCCACGAAACCTTGGTTTTCATTCGATGTATAGATGATCCCATTTTCATAAACTACGGATGCAAATTGAGCCTTACTGGAAGTGCACATCAACAGAAAAGTAAGGGTAATAAGAGCGCGAATTAGGAATAGTGGATTCAAAGGAAACATAGGGTTTGAGGTATAGGAATAAAAAGCAATTTATTTATCACTTCAATGTACCGAAAATAAAACCATATTCGAAAGGCTTGCTTCGTTCTTACTTTATCTCGTGCCCGTCCCCCATAAATCTCTTTCTAGGTCAAAAATCCTGACCATTTGAAACAATCCAACTAACATTGCAAAGAGGAATGTGCTCGTTCTAGGGAAGACCAACACGCCAAAAGAGGCTATTCAACACGTTGACTCTAGAAACAATTTACCCTCGTCTGGAATAGCTCTCTAAAATCCTTCAACTTTGGATACTCATGCAGATTGCATCACTATGAAAACACCCCTGAAATTCATCTCTATGAAACAACTAGCATACACGCTTTTACTCGCACCATTGTTCATGATTTTTCTTGCTGGATGCGCAAGAGAGGATTCTGAAAACGTGAATCAAGATCGGATCTGGGTGCACTATCAGTTTTTCTATGACGCCAACGAAGACATCACTTGTGCACGAGCAACGTTCAGATTTGGCGGTATGACCGGCACAAAAATAAGGCTATCAGACCCTGCAGAAATTCGTTTTAATGGAAGCGTAATCCCGTTCAAAACCGGACTAGCCTATTACGAAGAAGATATTTCTGGTTTTCTTGATTCTGGTACATTCGAATATGTTGATTTAAACGCGAATCAATACAACAATGATGTTTCAGTAGAATTAATTGATTTCGCTGCAGATTTAGGACCGTTCTCTCAAACATCTTCTTATCAGATTGATTGGCTTGGGTCTAACACAGGGTCGAATGAAATTGTAACTGTATTTTTAGACCATACCGAAACATCAGATACAAAACTGTTCACTGCATCTGCAAATAATGCAACTAACCTTCTTTTACCAGCCAATGACCTTGCAGTATTCGACCTTGGAAACGTAAAATGCACAATTGAAAGAATCAATACTGCGTTCGTTCAACAGGGAACTGATGCAGGTGGCTTAATTACAGAACGTTATAGAGGTCTGCAACGAACCGTTGAGGTTATTGAATAATCCCCCCCGCAAAACCGCAAAGAAAGACAATGCACTTCTTGGTTGTTAATTAAATTTCATCACGTGAACAAGTTAACAAGACAGCGTGCACAAATTCCCCTGATTCTTGTAAATTTATGTTACCATTAAATCATCTTTAGTCTAAACTATTACAACTGCTATGTCAGAAATAAACCAGCTGGCTCAAGAGCGTCAGCGATTGATGCAAGACTTTCTCTCAGTTAAGACTCAATTAGCGAAAGCGAGAGAAGAAAATGAAACTTTACGCCAACAAAACACAAAGCTCAATATTGCCATAGAGGAAAGAGAGATTGAATTCGCCAACCTCTTTTCTTATGTTCAATCTTTTGAAAACTGATTAAAACAGGCCGAACTGCGCTGATTTACTCGCACAAAAGGACTAATTCCACTTGGATACAGCCCTTTTGTGCAGTAATTTCACTTGTTATTTTACCGGATCAAGTGACGCACTGCTCACAGTGAATTGTCGATCTACCTTCTTGAACAATCCTTGAAGCACTTTTCCTGGACCAACTTCGATTACTTCTGTTGCTCCATCAGTAATCATCTGTTTCATTGTTTGCGTCCATTTAACAGGAGCCGTCAATTGAACAACTAAATTCGTTTTAATTTCTTCCGGGTTAACTACTGCTGAGGCAGTTACATTCTGATATATTGGACAAATCGGCGCCACAAATTTCGTTTCGGCAATGGCGACCTCAAGCTCAGCCTGAGCGGGCTGCATAAGGGGTGAGTGAAAAGCCCCTCCAACAGGAAGAAGCAATGCTCTTTTAGCTCCAACCTCTGTCAATTTCGCACAAGCCAATTCTACTGCTTCAATTGAACCTGAAATAACCAACTGTCCAGGACAATTATAATTTGCGGCAACTACAATACCATCAATCAATGAACACACCTCCTCTACCACGTGGTCTTCAAGCCCAAGAATGGCCGCCATCGTAGATGGATTGGCTTCACATGCGCTTTGCATGGCCCGCGCACGAGCTGAAACCAGTTTCAATCCGTCCTCAAAACTCAATGCCTTCACTGCCACTAAGGCCGAAAGCTCACCCAAAGAATGACCCGCTACCATCTCTGGTTGAAAAGCTTCACCAATGGCCTCAGCTAGCACTACAGAATGCAGAAAAATTGCCGGTTGAGTTACTTTCGTTTGCTTCAATTCATCACTCGTTCCATCGAACATAATATCTGTGATCCGAAATCCTAAAATTTCGTTTGCCTGCTCTAGGCGGCTCCTGAGAAGATCATTGGCCTCGTAAAGGTCTTTAGCCATCCCGGGGAACTGTGCCCCTTGACCAGGAAAAACAAATGCTTTCATTCTATTCGGTTTAGGGCACAAACTTAGCCAATAACCAAATATGTTCGAGGCCCTTCTCCCTTTCTTGCACCAACGGTCCTCTTTTCTCATCTCATCCCGATGAAAACAGGACCAATATGAATTGATATCTTTGAAGAAAATCAGACTAAATGACACCTGGATTAATTAGTGTTTTTTGCGCATCAGGCTCGGTTCTCGGACTTATTATTATTGTTTTCGGAATGGCAAGAAAATCGAATTCAATGAAAACTGGAGGTGTGGTTTGCTTTGTTGTCTGCTTTGGCGGACTCATTTTGCTATTGGCTAAGTTTGGTGAAAAATCTGATGACGCCAGCTTCTCTGATGATTCAGTGAGATGGCGAATTGCAAAATGGGAGCTTAGAGGGGAAAATCCTGAAGGAAAAACAGTTGTAAAAGACTTAACCACCCAATGGGATGGGAAGATTTATTTAATCATTGAAGACAAGGAAGCTCGTTTTGGAGATAACGGCAAAACTTTTCTTAATCGTGGTTTTTCAGCTACTGATTCAACTTGGAATTTCCTGATCGGTCCATCTCCTGAAGCGCCTCCTTTGAGTGGCACCTATAACTACAGCAGTGTTTCGCCAAACGAAGCTGTTTTAACAAAAGAAAACAATGGTCAGAAAGAAGTTCTCTGGCTTCGATCGCTCGATTGACAAAGTCATCCAAGAAAAAAAGGCCGAACTCAATGAGAAATCGGCCTTTCTATTTCTAATTTATTTCGTGCCTAGAACTTGTAAGAAAAACCTATAGCAAGTACTTCTTTGAACTGAACACCTGGCCCACGTCCTGAGTCTGTTATTACACCCTCAACATCAGCAACTTCCTCTTTCTTTTGAAGAATGATGTCGTCATCATATAACAACTGAGTGCTTACTGAAGCAGACATGAATTCATTGATTTTCATTGAAATCAATACTTCCCAGTTAATGTCAATGTTCTGCGGATTGTTCGCATAGTTTGAGAACAGATCTAGCTTCGTGGCAAGTCCTACATTCTCAACTAATTCCGTTGTATAAGCCAACTTAACATACCCCCCCACTTCAGAGCGGACATTCGCGCCAGGATCAACACCAAAAGCACCAATAGATGAAAGCGAATCATTCATTACAACCGTCATTTTGTAGGTTGCTGGTGAAAGAAAAGCAGTGAATTTTTCATTCGGCTTGTAATCCATTCCAATCGATGCTAGTAAATAAGCTGGAGCCAAGAGGTCAGAAATAATATTCGTCTTATCTGGCGCCCCATCTAAGAAGGCATAACCAGGAGCAAATTGTGTTCTGAAATTCACAAGTCCACTGTAGTACCAATGTTCTGATGCTTTTCTACCATACTTTGAGGCAAAATCAATTTTATCATCGGTCTTCACTAATACCCCAGCATCGCCTTGTCTGAGCAGACCATACGCGAGGTCAAGCGTGTTATCCCAAGTAGAATTCCCTTTTGCATATTTCGCGAAGATGTTCACGAAAACAGTTCCACTAACAGAACTTTGTCCACCGGCAGCCCAGTTTTGAAGGTAAATCTGACTGAAATTTAAACCGGTTGTCCCGCCTGTTGTCCATAACGTATCTTTCATTTCACTGCCATCAACTTGAAGTGAAGAAAATACGCGATCTTGTTCTTGAGTCGTGAGCACTTTGTCCTGAGCGTTAAGTGCAATTGAAAAGAACAGCATTGCTAAGAGAGCAATATTTTTCATAATTACAAGAATTGATTTACCTGAATTTGTTATTTGATTGTGTTTACGTCTGACTGCGGGAAAGAAATTGAGATGCCCGCAGAATCAAGTGCAAGTTTACTGTTTTCTATGATATCGAAGTATCTGTCCCAGCATAAAACAGGATTGCACCAAGATCGACCCGCAAGATTCACCGAGCTATCTCCTAACTCAGAAACGGCTAATATAGGATCTGGATCAGTCATTGCACATGAGTATTCTTGTAAACCATCCGTTAAAACGCTTTCCCCTTCGCGGAAATCTGCGTTTAAAGATACACCAATTGTTAAATCCACTCTGATCTTACCTGAGTCCGTTTTAAAGGTTACTGACCCGTCATTTTGGTACTTCATCAAAAGCACTGCCTTGTCATCATGATTTATTAAATCAAGAACGGTTGCCAATCGGTCTGCGCTTAAACTGAGCAGTTCCCTTTCATTTCGGTCATCTTCGTTATCAGGTATGTTGCCTCGTGTTGCGTCAAACTCAGTTCTTACTTTATTGCTCTTACGCAAATAGTCATTGCAGAAATTATATACCAAGCTATAAAGCCAGGTCGAAAACTTCGACTTATGATTAAACATTGACAGGTTTAAAATGACTTTTAAAAAGATGTCGTAAATCACCTCTTGTGCTAGGTCTAGATCTTTCACGAAGCTGATGGACTTGTGGTAGACTTTTTTCCGAGTAGCGGTCATAGATAACCCCAAAATCGTCGTGACTTTTGGACTGTAAGATTACCTTTAAAAGGTTTTCGTCAGGCAAATTCTTTTTTTTGCTTTTGAGCAATGCAGTTTGGCTAAATGACACCCTTAGGACGAAGCGACTTTAAAAATCCACACTAAACTCAAATAAAACCAAAGATGATTTCGCAACCCACTGATTATGAACCAACATGAGAATCGGGATATCTCTTTTTGATTGCGATTAGGCTGAAGATCCCTGCCACACCTAAAACTGCCCCTAAAAAGTAGGTGCTCGGTATATTCTGGAGAACATCTCCATACATGAAACCTGATACCACTGCTCCTAATCCAATACCTACCTCGAGGGCCATTAACATCGTCCCTAATGCTAATGCTGTTTTACCTGGTTTTGCAAAATCAATTGCCCAAGCAAAAATGGTAGGCATATTAATACCATTAGATAAGCCATAAATAACCCCTCCCAAAATAGCAACGAAAGTTGACTCTGCAAACCCAATTACAGCCATCCCTATGCACATAAGCACATTCCCTATCATCAAAACGGGTATGCGCCCGTACTTATCAGATGCCTTTCCCGCAATGAGTCTAGCGGCTACAGAACTAAAAACGATCGTGGTGTTAAAGGCCCCCCGATAGGTGAAGCCGAGTGCACCAACAAAATCAGGCGAGATGGTCAGGAATATTCCAAATGAAAATGCAATTGGCAGCAGCGACACTGCTGCTGGCCAACTCGCCAAATCGAACAATTGACCTTTAAATATATTAAAATGGCGAAGTTGAATGGGTTTTGGCTTGGGCAAAGTTTCAGTCAAAAACAATGAAAGAATCAAAGCAAGAATACCGAAGACCCCGCTTGTAATGAACAAGGCATCGAATCCAAATTCGACACGTATTAGCGAACCAAAAACGGGACCCAAGGCCATTCCTGAATTTCCCGCCACTCCCAAATAACCCATCGCCTCACCTCTCCTGTTGAAGGGAACCATATCTGATAAGAGTGCGGTGGTTCCTGTAGGTCGAAAACCGGTGCTAATTCCGTGAAAAAACCGAATCAAAAAGAACAACCACAATGAAGTTGCAAAGAGGTAACTAAATCCGGCTAAAGCAGTAACAACTGTTCCAATCAAAATCACTTTAACTCTTCCTGATTCATCTGCAATACGTCCGCTGAAAAACCTAGAAAAGAAAGCATTCAACGTGAAGACGCCAACAATTAATCCAACATACTCCTCTCCTCCCATTGCGCGGAGATAGCTTGGCAGTTCTGGCAAGAGCATTGAGAAACTGCTCATAAACAAGACCGTACTTCCGCATAAGATCCAGAACGGTTTTGTAAAAATTGAAGGGGAGTCTTGCATAGCGGACAAAGTTAGGGTTCCACCTCTAATTGGAGTTCAGTTTCCACGAATTACATTGGGTTCAAATGAACTTATTCCCCTCTTTTTCATTTCACCGGAGAATAATCTGCATAGTGTGAAACAGCTACTTGCTTGATGTAGAATACTATTTCTCGCATTCTATTTCTCAACGTCTACAAATGGGCAATTTGAACTTTCGAGCCAAGGAACCCTTTTGGAATTGGGTGAGAATTCTGTTCGGATACGCTACGTACTTAACCTCTGAAAACATCACTTGGGACTTCGATGGTGTAGAAATAGCATGTGATGACGCTCAAGCATTACTTTTTAAAAACACCGGTAGTCAAAGCATTTATTTACTAGCTAAAGCCAGTGATGACTGCCCTTCTTGTCAACATGGGGCCTTGATGTTGTTGATTACACCAACTCCATTTCGGAGTCTTTAGAAGGCAATTATTCAGTAGTAAGCATGAACGGATGCAAGGTTCTCCAATCCTCTTTTCCTTCGCCATTGAATTGCGAGATAGGTGGAATGGACGGAAAACAAATTGCTTTTGCAAAAGGAAAATCTTCCATTGAATTAAAGCATCAGGGATTGGCTTTAGGAATTTACATTCTGCCCATTTGGAACCAACAGCGTACTTTAAATCAAAAACTATGGATAATCGAATGATCTTTTCGGCACTTGCTTAGGAGGAGTCCAAAATGTATAACCATCTTTGCAACAGCCATGAAATTTGTCAAAATCCCACATCAAGGAACCCTTGTAGGTCTTTACAGAACCTTCGACAAGTCTAACTTTGTTACTACAGAGGTACAAAAACTATCATTGACTTTAGCAGGAATTCCTGGCGACAGACATTCTGGATTCCACAAGAGTGCCGGTGTTCGGGAGAAGAATCTTTATCCCAAAGGAACGCCAATCGCTAACCACAGACAATGGTCAGCATTATCTGTTGAAGAACTGGATGACATTTCGAAAAAGATGGGATTAGAAGATATTGACCCTTCTTTTATTGGTGCAAACTTCCTCATTGAAGGAATTCCTTTTCTCACCCAACTTCCCCCGCTCACACGTCTGCGTATTGGAAATGGTAAACTGCAGTCAACTTTGGTGGTCTACGAAGAGAATCTACCCTGTAAGTTCCCGGAAGAAGAAATGCGCAAGGCAGGTTTACAACCTAATGGAGCTCCTTTTCCTATTGCGGCTTTGAACCGAAGAGGAGTTGTGGGATGGGTTGAAAATGGAGGCCGAATTATGCCTGGAGATAAAGTTGACGTATTGATTCCTACTCATTGGTCAGATAAAATCAATCAACTTTGGCTTAAATAGTTTCCGCTATTGTATCTTGATTCTTCATGAAGCTTAAAACCGACTATCCTGCAAAAGTTATTCTCGCCTGGGGTGAATCAATCTCAGGAAATGCCCAGCTGCGCAAATGGTTAATGGAAAACGGATACCCTGAACTAGGCCTTTTTGTATATGCGCTCTTCAACAAAGGTGATGCGCGTGACTGGCTCATAAAAAATGGCTTCCCTCACCTAATGGCTCTGATCAATGGTGCCGAAGGCAATCGGAATGCGCTGCTTTGGCTGCAAAAATTTGAACTTACTGTGATGTTTCATATTGCAAAAGCGGCAGATAATGATGACGCTTCATTGCATTGGCTTCTCACAAAAGGGCATAAAGAATGGTTTGTGCTCGCTCAGAAAATTCGGATTGTCAAGAATCAGATTGAATTAGATAACAACGACGTTCACAAGATTTCATCAGACTAGCTTAGCCCTTTCGGTAAACTAATTTACTGAAAGTTGATGGGTCAAATACCTCATTCGCTATTTCCAACAACTTACTCGATGTTAAGCCCTCTATTGCTGCGTATACTTCCTCAATAGAGTCTACTTTATCATACAGCAGATAGCTTTTTCCTAAAGCAATCATGGTCCCAGAGCCGCTGTCTTGGTTCAAGGCTATCTGACCGATTAGCTGTTGTTTAGCCATATGCAGCTGACTTGTCCCTAGTGCTTTGTCTCTGAATTTTTTCATTTCGTTTAGGACCAATTTTTCCGCTTTGGCAAAAAAGCGTTCATCTGTCCCTAAGTAAACTTGAAAAATCCCTGTATCGGCATAGCTGCTGTAGTTCGATTCAATGTTATAAGCCATTCCGTATTTCTCCCGAATGTGCAAATTCAGCCGACTGTTCATCGCCGGGCCACCTAAGATATTGTTCAGGAGAATTAGACCTGTCTTATTTTTATGCCCGTTGCCATAAGCCACATTCCCAAGCAAATAATGCACCTGATAAGTGTCTTTATTGACTTCAATTTCAGTGGGTTTATAATTTAGAAAAGGCTGTCTGTCTTCTACTGAAGCTTCGGACTTGTAATGGCTGAGGTGCTTTTCACAGACGCGTTTTATTTTATCTACTGAAGTAGGGCCAACAACACTAAAAACCATCTGGTCTGTTCGATACCTTCGAGAAATAAGCTCAAAAACATCTTCTCTAGAGAGCTTCTTTACTGAATCAACCGTTCCAAGAATGTTTCTGCCAATTGGATGACCTGCAAACATTTGTTCCTCGAAATCATCAAAGATCATCTCGCTGGGCACGTCCAAATAAGAATTTATTTCATCAATGACAACGTCTTTCTCCTTCTCCAATTCCTTTTCAGGAAAGGTCGAATTGAAACAGATATCTGCAATTAGTTCAACTGCACGATCAAGGTGTTTTTCGAGGTACGAAGCGTAAATCCACGTTTCTTCCTTGGTTGTATATGCATTGATTTCGGCACCCACAGAGTCCAGACGACTAAGAATGTGAAAAGTTTTTCGCTTCTTGGTCCCCTTGAATATGCTGTGCTCGATGAAGTGAGCTAATCCTTGCTGATGCGCCAGCTCATCACGTGAACCTGCATTAACAATGAGGCCGCAGTGACTTACTTCTCGATCGGTCTGTTTGTGAATAACGCGAATCCCGTTACTCAGCTGAAAGGTGTGAAATTCCATATGGAGTGCAAAGATACTCCTACTCTAACAAATAGCCATCATGTTCGCAATTATCAGAAACTATTCTTGGTTCGTGAAAACGTATACCTCATCAGTGTCATTGTAAAACTAGAGACACAAAATTCATTTAGCTCAAGACCATCTACTCTGAGAACAAGCATCCTTCAATGAAATCTGAAAAACCCAGCTCCAATTCTTCCGAAATTCACATCTTGAAAGTGGTCTCCAACACACAGAAGCTGAGCAGGTAAGTTATCTTCTATTAATGCTATGAAACTCTGTGAGTACGGTTATCTTTGAAGGATGCGAACGCTACTACTGTTTTGTTTTCTCTTGGTCTCTGTATGCTCTTTATCACAAGAGGTGCGGCTTCAAAGTGCCAAAAGCTCTGGGGATTCATTGATTGTTTTATCAGAAGACGAACCAGCTGTTTTCAATCTTGAAGATGGGCAAATGCTCACCATTGAAGTGGTAGATGAAAAAGGTATTCGGTCCTACCCTATTGAATTAAAAACCGAACTTCCTTTTTGGCAGCAAGTAGAATTCTTATGGGCCTTGCTGCTCCTCTTGGCCATTGCCATCTACTTTGTCTTTCGCTTTTCAGTAAATCGATCACGGAAAAACGCTGTCATTGAGGCCAAACTGGCACATCTTGAACGGAGTGCGCTGCAAGCTCAAATGAATCCACACTTTATTTTTAATTCCCTCAACTCCATTCAAAGCTACATCGCTAACAATGAGAACCATAAAGCAAATCGTTTCCTCGCAAAGTTCAGCAGGCTTATCCGTTCAATGTTGAACCACTCTCGCTCTCAGAAAGTTACTTTGCATGAAGAAATTGAATCTTTGCGGTTGTATCTGGAATTAGAGAAGATGCGCTTCAAAGACAAGTTTGAGTATGACATTGTTATTGACGAAGACATTGACCCTTCTGACATTGAGCTTCCGCCCCTATTGATTCAGCCTTATTTAGAGAACGCCATCATTCACGGCCTCGCTCAGAAAAGAAGCATGGGCAAAATCAACTTATTTTACATCATGGACGGAAATTATTTACTCGCCACAGTAACAGATAATGGAGTAGGTTACGAAACTTCAAAAGCTCAAAAAACGACAGGACAAGCCTCGCTTCACAAATCTGTAGGAATGACCGTAACTCAAAAGCGTTTAGAAATGCTTGATGAAGGAAACAGAGACCGAAAAGTGCACATCAAAGAAGTGAAAGATCGTTTTGGAGAAGTTCTGGGAACGAAGGTTGAGGTCAAGATTCGTGTGCATTAAAAAATGAGTTTGTATCTTCTTCCCATTAATAACCTTGACCATGATTAGGACTGTAATAATTGATGACGAAGAAGATGCAAGATCAACCTTGCGTGCCTTTTTGAAACAATACTGTCCGCAAGCGGAAGTGGTTGGCGAAGCGGATGGCGTTCAAGAAGGTTATAGGAAAATCTTGGGCGAAAACCCAGATTTAGTGCTCCTCGACATCCAAATGGAAGATGGAACAGGCTTTGATCTATTGGAAAAAATTCGCTCTCCGCAATTTCAAGTGATCTTCACTACTGCATTTGACGAATTCGCCATAAAAGCATTCAAGTACAGCGCCATTGACTATTTATTGAAGCCCATTGACCCAGATGAACTAATCGAGGCCGTTTCAAAAGTAAAACGCACTCCATCAGAGCAGATTGAACATTTGATGGAATATCGAAAAAGGGGTTCTACAGACCGATTGACGTTGAGTTCGCTTGATGGAATTACCGTGGTCAAAATGGCGAATATCCTTCGTCTTGAATCTGAGTCGAACTACACGAACTTTCATTTGGCAACAGGAGAACGTATTTTGGTTCCTCGCTCTATGAAAGAATTTGAAGCGTTACTGCCAAAGAGCACCTTCTTTCGTTCGCACCAATCTCACATTATCAATTTAGACTTTGTGAAAAAGTTTGTGAAAGAGGATGGCGGTTACATTCTTATGAGTGACGGAACAGAAGTGCTTGTTGCACGCAGACGTAAAGACGAGTTTCTCTCCTTCCTCACTGGAAAATAAAAAAAGGCGAGAACGTTTTCTCACCTTTTTTTAAGCAATAAGCACCCGTGACCAGCATAGATGAT
>JBLIGQ010000060.1:0-15320 GCA_047636995.1 Flavobacteriales bacterium
TCTGGTTTACCAAGAGAGGGCTCCCATTTTTCGTCCCATACATTCACCACATTGATGAGCTTTGGATTGGCATCATCGGCTGAATCGCATAGGTTCAGACGCACATCTGGCATGTTCAGTACTTGTCTATGGAAACGAAGTATGTCTATGTTTCCGTAAATCACGGGAATTACAAATTCATTGATTCTTGCGTCTTCAAATATTTTTAAAATGGTCTCAATTCCAATACCATTCGGATCACCTATGGTAATTCCAACGCGCAATTGACCTTCTAGACTCATAGTTTATAATGATTTTTAAGGAAAGCGATTAATAATCTGACACCAACGCCCGTTCCGCCAACTGGGCGATACGTTTGAGATGTGTGTAGAAATGCTGGACCAGCAATGTCTATGTGAACCCAAGGGTAGTCTGTGAAATGCTGTAGGAATTTCCCGGCAGAGATTTGACCGCCTTCGCCTTTCCCAAGGTTAGACAGATCAGCAACGGTACTTTTTAGTTCTGCGCCATATTCGTCCCAAAGTGGAAATTCAACAGTGCGCTCGTACGTTTCTTCGCCACTTTTTTTCACTTCGGCCAGTACTTTTGATGAGGCGGTTCCCATAACGGCACTGGCATATGTGCCAACAGCACGAACTGCGGCTCCCGTCAGTGTGGCTGCATCGAACACCAATTCGGGGTCGTATTTTTTCGCGTAATGCAACGCGTCAGCTAGCAAGAGTCTCCCTTCTGCATCGGTGTTTTTTACCTCAACAGTTGTTCCGTCAAACATAGTGATGACATCACCTGGAACGTACGCATTCCCGTCAGGACGATTATCTGTAGCCGGAATGAGGCTCACCAAGTGAACAGGAAGCTTCATTGCTGCAGCTGCAGCAACTGTTCCAACCATCGCAGCAGCGCCGCCCATATCGCTCTTCATGAAATCCATGGAGTTTGCGGTCGGCTTTAGGCTCATCCCTCCAGTATCATAAACAACACCTTTACCAACAAGAACAATTGGCTTTGCGTTTTTTGCGTTCTTCGGCTTCCACTCCAAAATAGTGAAAGTGGGGGGGTCAATACTGCCCTTATTCACAGAAAGCAGTCCGCCCATTTTAAGGCTCTCAATTTTTTTCCTATTCAGCACTTCCACTGAAAACCCCAGTTCTTTGCCTTTCTCTGTAATCGCGTTGGCTAGGTCTACTGCGGTCAGATGAGAAAGGGGTCTGTTGATCAAATCTCTGCTCCAGTTCACACTTGAAACTAAAGCAGTTAAATCATCGAGATCACTTTTCTTTAGATCTGCATCTGCAACGTTGAGTCTTGAAAGGGAATGCCTTCTTTTGTTTGCATCTGTGTAAAGCTCTAAGAACTGATAATGACCCAGGCCGAAGCCTTCTGCAACCAATAGGGTCGCTTTAGCACTGCCGGTATGATTAATGAGTGTTGCTGATTTAGTTTTCAATCTCAGCTCATCTTGAAGCATGTGGTAACCGATATTTCGCAACGCTTCCTTTTGTGCTGAAGAAGAAGATTTTTCTTCGCAAACATAGGCGCGAACAACTTCACCGTTGTCAATAAAACTCACTACTTTCAGTCCGGAATCGAGTCCTGCCTTGATCGCTTTTTTAGCTTGAGCATCAATCCCTGAAGGAAATTTCTGAGCAGTAATTAGATGAATGTGATTGCTCTTTTGGTCAGGTTTGCTCACCTTTTTTATAGTCAGTTGCATGCTTTAAATTTTGTGTTGCAAGATACATAGTTAAGGAACACTATGTAAATGAAATAGGAGCTACTATGAACCTTTTCTATCCCCATTGATTCCGTTTCTGAATACAAATGCGTTAGAGCAATAAACATTGCATGATTTTTGTTGTCATAGGGTTAGGGTATGTAGGCCTGTTCTGTGTACCTTTATATGATAGACTATGCGCTACCTTCTACTTTCCATAGGGCTTTTATTCAGTTCATTATCGCTGTTTGCCACGCACAACAGAGCGGGTGAAATTACTTATACCCATATTAGTGGATTTACTTACGAGATTCTCATTACTACCTGCACTAAGACTTCGGTAATTGCAGATCGTCAATGGTTGAAAATCGATTGGGGAGATGTTCCTGCCGGCACGCTTTTAGATAGCCTTGAACGGGAGAGTATTACCCTTCTTCAAGACAATGCCCAACTAAATAAGTACCGTGGAACACATACATACAGCGGTCCGGGGGTGTTTGTAATGAGTGTCGCAGATCCCAATCGAAATGAGGGCGTAATTAATATTCTCAATTCGGTAAACCAAATATTCTGTATCACTACTACATTGATTATTAACCCCCAAGCAGGTCATAATAACTCGGTCCAGTTGCTGAATATCCCCAAAGACAATGCCTGTCTTTTTAAGTTATTTGAGCACAACCCCGGAGCTTATGACCCTGACGGAGATTTGCTTACCTATTCCATTACAATCCCGGCTGGAGGAGATTACAATGATGACGGAATAGGGTGTGATCCAATTCCTGGCTACACTGAGCCTGAGCATGACGTGCTTTTTGAAATAGATCCGCTGACGGGCACCCTCACGTGGGACTCGCCGCAAGTAATTGGCGAACACAACATAGCAATTTTAATTGAAGAGTGGAGAGAAGTGGCCGGGCAACTCATTAAAGTAGGAGATGTGGTTCGTGATATGCAGGTTCTGGTTAGAGGATGTGACAACAATCCGCCAGAGATTGTGCAGGTCTTGGACACATGCATTGAAGCCTATACCAATCTTTCATTTCAAATCACCGCCTCTGATCCTGATGGAAATGCAATTGATATGAATGCGTTTGGTGGCCCGCTCACAGAGGTGGCCCATCCAGCAAATTTCGTAGATGGGAACAACGGTACAGCCCAGTTTTCATGGACGCCAGAATGTGAAGAAGTGAGAATGAACCCTTATCAAATGACCTTCCAAGCACTAGATCAGAGCAGTCAGGTTGATTTGACAGATTATATGACAATGAACATCACCGTTGTGGCCCCTGCCGTTGAAAATCCTACTGCAACCCCTGATGGCAACAGCATCATTCTTTCTTGGGATCCCCACCAATGCCTAGATGTGCTTTCCAATGTGGATGTGGCTAACGCGCAATACAAGATCTACAGAAGAACGGGTTTCTTCGGCTTCGAGCCAAGCCAATGTGAATTGGGCGTGCCAGAATACACGGGATATTCACTCATTGATTCGGTTGAAGGACTTGAAAACACGGCTTATACTGACACTCAGAATATTTTCTATGGAGGTGAGTATTGCTACATGATTGTGATGTGCTTGATGGATGGAGCGGTCTCTTATGCCAGCGAAGAATTTTGTGCCGAAATCATCAAGGATGTGCCAGTAATGACTAACGCAGATGTCAATTCAACAGACATAGCCAACGGCGAAATCTATATTGCATGGTCTCCTCCAACCGAACTTGATACAGATAATTTCTCAGGTCCTTACCACTATGAATTGCTTCACAGTGAAGGCCTCAGCGGTGCGTCAAATGTCATTTGGACTTCACCCATGCAAACAGTGGTGGTGAATGAAGACACCACTTTTGTGCACACGGGAATCAATACCGTTGAATTTGGACATGTCTATACTGTTGCCTTTTATTCTGGCGAAGATTTGGTCCAAGTAGCAACCGAAGCGTCCAGTATATTCTTAGAGTTAATACCTGATGACAACGCCATTACACTTGTGATGAACATGGGGGTCCCGTGGGTGAATGAAACGTTTGATATCTACAGAAAGGCTCCCGGAGCAACTGACTTTTTGCTGTTGGGTACAAGCGATGAGGAAATCTTCCAAGACACAGGGCTGACCAACAACCAGGAATATTGCTACTACGTAACGAGCAATGGCGGCTATGATGCTCCAGGAGTGATTAACCCCATTGTTAATGACAGTCAAGAAACATGTGGCTCACCTGTTGATTTGACACCTCCTTGTGCACCCACTCTGAATGTTGAAGGCGATTGTGATCTAGAAATGGCTACACTTTTATGGAGCAACCCAAATGAGGAATGCACAGATGATGTGACGCAATACTTTATCTATTACAGTCCAACAGCTGAAGGTGTCTTGGAATATTTGACCACCATTGAAGGTGATGAGAATACCAGTTTTGTTTTCAATGAACTGGGCGTGGAAGGAACAATTGCCGGTTGCTATGCCATTACGGCTTTAGATTCTCTTCTGCCAGGACTGAACGGGGAATTGAGACGAAATGAAAGTACCTTGAGCAACATTGTTTGCATTGATAATTGTCCGATTTACGAATTACCCAACGTCTTTACGCCCAACAATGATGGAAGCAATGATCTGTTCATTCCTTTCCCATACCGCTTTGTTGAATCTATAGATTTCCAAATCTTTAATAGATGGGGTGACCTTGTTTTCCAAACGCTAGATCCAGGCATCTTTTGGGATGGAATAGATCAAGAAAGTGGAAGCATCTGCTCAAGTGGAACCTATTATTATACCATTCAAGTGAACACCATTAGGCTTGTTGGTATTGTAGAAGAATCCTATTCAGGATCAATTACACTTTTAGACGGTAAGAACCCAGTTCGAGAATAACATGTTTACAGGAATTATAGAGGCAATTGGTGAAATCACCAAGTTGGAAAAAGAAGGAAGCAACCTCCACTTAACAGTGCGTTCACCTTTTACGAACGAATTGAAAATTGACCAAAGTGTGGCCCACAATGGCACCTGTCTCACGGTGGTAAAAATCAATGAAGATGAATACATCGTTACAGCTATTGACGAAACGCTGATGCGAACAAACATCGGTCAACTTGAGGTAGGACACATTGTGAACCTAGAACGTTGTATGAAAATGGGTGGTAGATTAGACGGACATATTGTCCAAGGCCATGTAGATACAGTAGGTACCGTTGTGGGAGTGACTGAACTGGATGGCAGTTGGGAGCTTTCTTTCAAGCATCCAAGAGGTGAAGATGGCTCTGGATACGTTACGGTAGAAAAGGGCTCAATTACCATCAATGGAATTAGCTTAACGGTTGTAGACAGCACCCATGATAGCTTTTCTGTGGCACTCATTCCTTACACTTGGGAGCATACAAACATGCACACACTAAAGCCCGGAACACAGGTCAATTTGGAGTTCGATATCATTGGGAAGTACGTGGCTAGAATGATGACGGCTAATCAAACACCTTCGGCTTCTTAAGCTCGAAGTTCTCACCTAAGTATACCTTTCGTACCTGTTCATCAGCGGCTAACTCTTCAGCTGTGCCCGCTTTTAAAATGTTCCCCTCAAAAAGCAAATACGCACGATCAGTAATAGACAGGGTTTCTTGAACGTTGTGATCTGTAATGAGAATACCAATGTTTTTTCGCTTTAACTGCGCAACTATACGTTGAATATCTTCTACAGCAATGGGGTCAACTCCTGCAAAGGGCTCGTCAAGTAGAATGAAGCTCGGGTTGGTAGCTAGCGCTCGCGCAATCTCAGTTCTTCTTCGCTCCCCTCCTGAAAGAAAGTCACCTTTGCTAGCACGAACATGCTGCAAACCAAATTCGTTCAAGAGTTCTTCTAGACGGGCTTTGCGCTCTTGTTTGTTCAGTTCAGTCATTTCCAGAATAGCCGTAATGTTGTCTTCAACGCTGAGCTTTCTGAAGACAGAGGCTTCCTGGGGGAGATAGCCTACGCCAAGCTTAGCGCGCTTGAACATGGGCTCTTCAGTAATGTCTCGATCATCTAGAAAAACACTTCCTTCGTTGGGACGAATGAAGCCTACAATCATGTAAAAACTTGTTGTTTTTCCGGCGCCATTCGGCCCCAAAAGGCCTACGATTTCTCCCTGCTCCACTTCAATGGATACATCTTTCACAACCAAGCGCTGGCCGTAACGTTTCTGGATATGTTCTGCTCTAAGTTTCATTTAGAAATCAAACTGGAATTTTGCTCGAATACCGAATTTTACAATGTCTGGATTGTTTAGGTATGATAACCTCCACAATCCATCAATGCGCAAGATTTTAAATATATTCTCAACCCCTATCGCTGCCTCAATGTAAGGTTTTGTTAGTGTATTTGTTTCTGGCGGAAGAATCAACTCAGCATAATTGCCGGCGTTAAAATTACCAATGACTCCTTTAGCACTCACTACTTCACGCCATTTTAGCTTTCGCATTAAAGGGATCTTATTTAGAAAGATACCATCAGCGTGGTATGTGACAGACGCGCTGACCCATTCATCACTCACAAACTCGAAGAAGTTCATGGTGTTGAAGGCTGTTTCATCGTAAAAGAAGGTTTCATTTCCTTGGTGCAATTGGAGTAGTGGGAAAGGAAGGTTTCCCCAAATCTTTCCTGCTTCAATCCATACACGGGCATATCCAAAGGGACCAAATCGAATTTTGTCTTTGATCTTAAATACGGCTTTCTGGTATTCGTAGTCACCCCCCAAAAAGTCTTTGATTCCCACTGAATAAGCCAACTCCAGGGTTGGGTATTTTGTTCCTAAACTAACCCTGTCAAACTCACCTGATAAATACTTTTCTTTGAAAGCAAATCGGGTGTAAAGCGTCACCTCAGAGGTCGTCAGATTGTTTACTGGCTCCAGGGTTCTGAAGTCATCAAAACGCTCATATCGAAGGGCTCCCAGAGGGGCGAGCGTTCTGTGCGTAAAAATTAATTTGCTACTCAATCCATAGAACCACTCACGTTCGAGATAGGTTTTTCCCTCAATAACATCAGTTAATTTATTGGCCGGATTGCGCCTAAAAATGCTTGAGAGGACATTGTCTTGCTGGAAAGCACCTGGGGCTTGTCCCAGTTGTTCAACATCCCGTTTGCCGCTTGCGCCGAACACCATTCGGGGGCTTTTACTGATCATGTAAGTGAGGCCACCGCCAAATTTGAAGCGCTCGTCACGCAAGCCGTATGCAGTGTATCCTTCTAAAAGTACACGCTTAGAGAATTGGTTACTAGTTCTTCCGCCAATGCGAAAACGATGTCCTTCAACAGGATTAAAACTATAAAGCGTGAAATACGGTCCGTATTCAAAGTTTCCGCGCACGTAATACCCACTGACGAAGAGTGTGATGAGGTCAGCAACAGTCCTAAATTGAGGAATGTTTTTAATGGAGTCTACCATGTTGTAGACTGATTTCTCATTCTCTGATAGTTCAATGTGCCTGCTTTCGTTCCAGAAGTCATTATCCTTTTCGTTCGCATCATCTGCAACTACAACGTCTGTGATGCCATGAAAAAAGTCATTATCCCTCGGCTTGTCTATGATGAAATCAGTGTAAGTAGTGGTCTTTCGTCCGTAAAACCCCATCGCTTTCTGAGACAGATTAAAGTCTACAAGGAGCTCATCACGGGTAATCATCCAAACTTCATCATCTACTTCATCGTATTCTTGCCTAACCTTTAATTCCTGAATGAAATTGATGTTGGCGTCATCTGCAATTGAAGCTTCAACTTCACGAATGGCATAGGTGGTGTCATTCACCCAAAATTCACCAGTGAAGGTGAGTTCTTGTTTTCGTTTCGGTAAAAACTTAATCTGGTAGCACCATTTGTTTCCTATTAAGGCGCTGTCCATGAGGTAGTAGCGGTAAAACCCAAAGCCTAAGTTGCTGATTGGGCTCACGAAGTTCTTGCCGAAAACAATAATATTATTATCGTAAATATTTACGTGCTGATACATATCGCCTAGAAACTGCGAAACACTTTGATTTTCAATTCCTGAGACCTTTGTAGCATGTATAATCTCCTTCTCTGTTTTCGGGTTTTTCCGATAATAAAAATTGGAGATATTCTCTGTCATGAAAATCGGTAGATAAGCTTTCTCTTGAGTGCTATCTATGTTGTCAAAAACGAAATCAAAGGGTTTCCAAATCTTTCTGTTCTTGAACTCATCTGTGAGGTTGTTCAGATCAAACTCAACCTTGTTGTACAATTCGTACTCGTAGGCTTCCAGTTTCTCCCTGTTATTAATCTCTTTGTTGCGCAGAATCCCGCGTACAATTGGGTGGGCCGGATTTTCTTCTTCTGTAGGGCGAACTTCAGCAACTTCCAGTTGAATGCTGCTCACGTTAAGGGCGAAATTGATGGCCTGCGATTGATCCTGTTTTACCTTCTTTGTCATCGGTTCGAAACCGATAAAACTCACTTTTAAACTATCGCTAGCGTAGTAAGTTTCTATTGAGTAGTTTCCATTGATATCAGTGTTTGTTCCGCTTTTTGTGCCCACAAAAACCACGTTCACGAAAGGCAGTGACTCGCCTGTTTCGGCATTAGTCACTTTTCCTGATACCGCCGTTTTCTGGGCTGCAGCAGCCAGTCCCGCAAAAAACATGAGCAGGAATAAAAGGGTGCGGTATGGAGTTAGGTTGTTCATTTTAATTAGGCAGTCTCCATTCTTATCAGAAAAGGGACCCTATACGAATGTACGAAGATCCGCCCCATAGGTTCCCGTGGAGCATAACGGATTTGTTCACGATAGAGTGTGTTGAAATTCCTATTAGGGGTTAATTCAACTCAAGGATATTGCTCTTTACAGCACTACAAAAGTCGCGTAGGCAACTTTCACACCCTTTTGCATAATAGCGAAGGAGTAGATTCCTTGTTTCAAACTCCCTTGTTGTATTTTAAATCCAAGCGGAGTTGATTTATAAGTGCATTGAACGCGCTTTCCGTTTGAGTCGAAAACCAATACATCTGCTTGTGAATTGTCTGCGTCAGGATAGGAAATAAAGGTTTCCTTTGACCAAGGATTCGGCTGTGTACGAGCGGTGGGTATCGGTAAGACTTCTGCGTTTTCTATGCTTGAGCCTCCTTCGCAATCACTGTTCGGGTTCCCAACAAAAAGAAATAGGTCATCGAAGTAACTGTCATTGTCACTGCCAGCAAAACGTGTTCCAGTCAATTCCATTTGAATTATTCCTGTATTCAAAGGGATGGGAGCTGAATTGTCTAACAAAGTCCATGTATTATTGAGGGTTGAATACTCCTCTGTTGAGCCAAGAGCAATCATTCCCGAAGTGAAAAAGTTCAGCTTGAAACTCGGGATGTCATCTCCACCCCAATTGGAAAGAAAGCCGCCCCATTGCGCCAGGTAGTTGCCCGCATTGATTGAGTCAGCAAATGAACTTACGTCTACGTCTTGGAGGGCAAGGCCAAATTCATTGTCATTGCAAACGCCTCCCACCGCAAAGAACAGATCTCCGTTGTTTGGGTCAATACCCCCGCATTCCCCTGCCATAAGCGCTTCAAACTCTCCTTCAACGGCGGTCCAATTGAGAATACCTAACTCTGCGTTGGGGTTCAGAAGAAGGTTTTGGGACATGCCGTTCGGGCAGGTACTGAAAGAAGCGGGTTCAGACCAGTTTCCCCAGTTCATTTCACGGTCTCTATAACGCACTCTCCAGCAATAAGAAAGGTCTGACATAAGGCCATTTACAGGTGTTTCAGTGAGGTCATCGCCCGCTTGTGTGTCTGCATTGTTGTATTGATTTTCATAGTTTTTCCAGTCTTCAAAGACCACGAAGTCAAAGTTGCATTCTGTAGCGATCTGCCAATGTGATTGCCCATGGAGTGAATTGGGTTCTAGAGATTCGAAAACACTTGCATTTAAGGTTATTTCTGTGACCGGTAAAGTGACATCCAGGGGTGAAATGGATTCAGGTGCTTGCACCATTCCGTTTGCTTTGCGAATAACTAGGCTGTCTGTAATTTCGTTGTCGCGGTTAATTTGCGCGTTTCCCCTGCTAATGCGTTTAACAGTAAAAGCTGGGTCATCACCAGCGGTCACTTCAACACTCACAAATCCCCATTCATCTTGAGAGACTGAAAATTCATCGTAGTCAAATTGTGGCCAATCTCCCCAATAGTCAATTGCACCGCCTGCTGTTGCTACGTTGATCCACAAATGCTTATGATCACGTGATTGACCGCGAGAATAGCCATGAGTATGCCCGAAGAAGTGAATACTGGGTTTGTTGCAGTCAGTGGTGAACGCTTCTAATAGTTCAATCACTTCTCCTGTGAAATCTGACTCTCCGGGTGTCCAAAGCTCAGACTTGTGCGGGTGGTGCAGCTGCGCGAAAACGAAATCAATGCTATCAGCAGTGCATGTTTCAGCTAAAACACCAGAGAGCCAAGTCAATTGCTCTTCATTGTTGAATGGGCCATTGGAATCCATTCCGATAATACGTGTATTGCCATAGTCTTTGAACCACCAGTGCTCTTCAAAACCATTCGAGCCGTTTTCAGGCAATTTGAAGTAATTGAAGAAATAGACCGAATTGTTTTCATGATTTCCTGGAACGGGGTAGACGGGAACTTCGCCAAAAAGGGTTTGCCCAGGATCGAAAAAATCCTCTTTCCATTGGTCAAAACTCAAGCCGTTCTCAACCAAATCACCAGGAATCATGACCAAAGCGATGTTGTCTGAAGGTGATGCATCTCCATTTTCATCAAGGTAATCTAGGATGCCATCATGAATGATTTCGTCAAATTTATTCGGGTTGTTCCCATCAATCTGCATGTCACTCATAGCGATGATTCGGAATGACTCATCATCTGAGGCAAATGGGGGTGTTTTGAATTGAAAGACTTGTGATTCAGTGCCGTCAGTGATCACCTTGTAGTAGTACTTTGTGAACCGGTCAAGTCCTGAAATTGTGACTTCGTGGAGTTGCATTCCGTTGTTGGCAGATGTGCTTCCAGAAGTGGTGTTTCCAAGGGCCTCATCTAAGCCCCATTCAACAGTACTTTCTAATGCTGCATCGGTTTCCCAAATGACGGTAATTGAATTTGGTTCGGCATCTTGCAAAAAAGGGCCAATAACAATGGAGTTTTGGGCAAAGGATGTGAGCCCAACTAACATGCTTGTAAAAGCGAGAAAAGAGTGCGTCAAAGGAGTTGTTTCGTACAAAGGTAGGCAATTAGCCGAGGACGATTTATTGCCAGCGCTTCACCCATTCTGTTTGTTCTTGGGGCGACAAGAAAGTCCAAGCAACAATTCTGCTCACTTTGTTTCCTTGAGCCATAGGCAGTGTTTTCATGTCAACCACTTCAAGTGCCCGAAAGGCCTTATAGATGGCTTCTAAGTTGGTTTCTTTTGAGACTAAAGTTGAGAACCAAAAAATGTTCTTCCCGAATTTCTTGCTTTCGCGAACCATGTTCCGGACAAACTTTTTTTCGCCTCCCTCACACCAAAGTTCGTTTCCTTTTCCGCCGAAGTTTGAGACGGCCTTTCTGGTTTTTACACCGCTGAGGTTACTGACTTTCTGTGCGCCGACTTTGGTTGCTTCTGCCTGCGAGCTGTGAAATGGCGGATTGCAAATAGAGAGGTCAAAGAATTCGTCTTTTTTCAAGACACCAAAAAACACATCTTTAGCAGAGGGCTGGTGGCGCAGTTCAACAGCACCTTTTAAGCTTTCGTTGGAGTTGATGATGGCTTTTGAAGATTTCAAAGAAACCTCGTCTATGTCAGTTCCAGTAAATTTCCATCCGTATTCTATGTGGCCAATGATAGGGTAGATGCAGCTAGCGCCAATTCCAACATCAACACATCTGATTTTTTCTCCCTTAGGCAGTTCACCTCCGTTTGACAGGGCAATTAGATCAGCCATGTTATGAATGTAGTCTGCTCTTCCGGGAATAGGGGGCGAAAGATAGCTGTGTGGCACATCCCAATTTTCGATGCCGTAATGCATCTTTAACAATGCTTGGTTCAGGGTTTTTACCGCCCTTGGGTCAGCAAAATTGATGGACTCATTGCCGTATTTATTTTTCGTGACGTAATGCTTGAGTTGCGGGATTTCTGCGTTAAGCGACTTGAAATCATAACGTTGACGGTGTTTGCTTCTCGGGTGGAGCATTGATTTCTCTTCTGCTCCTTTGTTGTTTTCTTCAGACATAACGGCCGTATTAACGGTTAGTACTGTTGTAGCTGCGCTGCATTCCATACAAGAATTTGCGCAGGAATTGATCTTTACATTGAGCGTATTGGCGCTGACTAGGATTGCGGAACAGGGCACTCAACTCATGCTTACTCACTTTCATTCCGCCAACATCAAGCATGTTCAGAATGTCATCGTCACGCAAGTTGAGGGCAATTTTAAGCTTTCTCAGAATCATGTTATTACTAAGTACACGCTCAGGGGGTGGGGCTAAACCTTCTTTTTTACCACGTTTCATGGTAATAAATCCATTGAGAAAGACAGCGAGGTACTGATCCATCAAGTCAACGAAATCAGGGTCGTCATCTTTCTTCAGCCAGCTACTGATCTGAGCGCGTGTTACAGGCACGCCTTCGAGGGTGAAGAGATGCATCATTTGATCATCGCTGAAGTCAAATGTATATCGAACACGTCTAAGTACGTCGTTATTTGTCATGCGGCAGTGTCATTTCGAGTGACAAAGGTTGAATTTTTTAGCGAGGTTTAGACTACGCTTTGAAAGCTTATCATGCCAGTTCTTCGGCACGAGCCTTTTGAACGCGCTTACTTATTACAATACTTATTTCATAAAGTAAAAGAACCGGCACAGCTACCATGATTTGACTTGTGAGGTCTGGAGGTGTAATGATGGCTGATAGAACAAGCACTACTACGAGGGAGTGCTTTCTGTATTTCCTTAGAAGTTCTGGTGTTACAATGCCTATTTTAGAAAGGAAGTATACTGCAATTGGCAATTGAAAAATGAAGCCTGTAGCCAGAGTGATGGAGGCTACCAGTTTCATATAAGACATGATCGTGATCTTGGACTCTACATCAGCAAGCTCATAGTTGCCTAAGAATTGCAATGAAAGTGGGGCAATTCCGAAGTACCCAAAAGCGACTCCAAGGAAGAACAAAAGGGAAGTGTACAGAGTGATTCCGCGCACAGCTTTTGATTCTTTCATGCGCAATCCAGGCTTGATGAAGGTCCAGAATTGCCAGAAAATGAAAGGGAATGCGATAATGACTCCTCCTATGAGGGAAACAATAATGTGGGCTGTGAATTTCCCTAGCATGGTGGTGTTGATAATGTCATAATCAATGCTCGTAACACACATTGATTCTCCTAAATTCAATGCGTGAGAAAGCCAACACCAGGCTCTGAAAGAGATGAAATCCAATTTACGTGGAGCGAAAATGATATCATCAAAAACGAAATCTTTCAGGGTGAAAAGAACCACAGCGCCAATCATAATGGCAATCACTGACCGCATCAATCTGAAACGGAGCTCTTCCAGGTGCTCCAAAAAACTCATGTCGTTGCTCTCTTCAGCCATTTCGTTCGTTCAATCCTAAAAAATTCCCTCTCTGAGAATATCATGCAAATGTACGATACCCTTGTAGTCTCCCTGCGAAGTGATGATAATTTGAGTGATGCTATTGCTTTCCATCATATGGTACCCTTCAACTGCAAGTACATCAGCATCCATTGTCTTGGGATTTACAGACATGATGTCAGCGGCGGTGGTGGTGGCGAAATTAAGTTCGCGTTCCAACATGCGGCGCACATCTCCATCTGTAATGATGCCCAGAAGTTTTCCGTTTTCGATCACTGCAGCCGCTCCCAGCCTTTTTGCTGAAATCTCAATGATAACATCTTTGACTGGAGAGGTAGGAGCTACAGACGGACGAGCTTCTTGAAGAATATCTCCAAGGGTAACATAAAGTTTCTTTCCAAGTGCGCCGCCTGGATGGTATTTGGCGAAATCACTCGCTGTAAACCCACGTGCTTCCATGAGGCAAATGGCAATGGCATCACCCATGGCCAGCTGAGCTGTGGTGCTGGTTGTTGGTGCTAGATTGTTGGGGCAAGCTTCTTTCGTTACCGTCGTATTCACTACTAAGTCAGCACGTTGAGCTAGAAAAGAATCTAAGTTTCCTACCAATCCAACCAAGGTGTTGTTCATGCTCTTTACCAGGGGAACAAGGGCTTTTATCTCTGGCGAATTACCGCTTTTGGAGATGCAAATGACAATGTCATCAGGTTGCACAATTCCTAAATCGCCGTGAATGGCGTCAGCGGCATGCATGAAGAGCGCAGGTGTGCCGGTAGAGTTGAACGTTGCTACAAGCTTGTTCGCAATGTTTGCGCTTTTACCTATTCCGGTGAAAACTACCCTTCCGGTAGAGGCGAGTAGGGCTTCAACAGTGCCTGTGAAGCCTTCGTCCAGAAAATTGATGAGTTGCGCAACCGCTTCTGATTCAAGCGTTAAGGTTTTCCGCGCGGAACTGATAATGGAGGTCGTGTTTTTCAATGGTTTTCGGAGAATAAAATTCAGGGAAGAATGTTCTGCCTCCCGCAGTGAAAATTCGTTATCTTTAACTGTACAAAAGTAGAAAAATCAAAATGACCACAACCGAACTTGCGCCGAAAGAGGCTATCAAGAAGTTCTTTGGGTTTGATGGGTTCAAGGGAGACCAAGAAAACATTATCAAGAGCTTACTGGAAGGACGTGATACATTCGTCATCATGCCCACAGGAGGGGGGAAAAGTATGTGCTATCAGCTTCCAGCTTTAATGAGCGAAGGAACAGCCATTGTTGTATCTCCACTCATCGCTTTGATGAAGAACCAAGTAGACGCCATTCGTGGGTTTTGTGAAAGTGACAGTGTTGCGCACTACCTCAATTCGTCACTTAATAAAGGAGAAATCGCAAATGTGAAAGAGGATGTGACTGCGGGCAAAACGAAATTGCTCTACGTAGCGCCTGAATCTTTGACAAAGCTTGAGAACATTGAGTTTCTCAAAACCATAAAAATTTCTTTCGTAGCCATTGATGAGGCACACTGTATTTCTGAGTGGGGACATGATTTTCGCCCAGAATACAGAAGGCTTAAGCCCATTATAAAGGAAATTGCTGATGTGCCTGTGATTGCTTTAACAGCTACAGCTACGCCGAAAGTGCAGCAAGACATTCAAAAGAACTTAGGCATGGTTGATGCCCAAGTCTATAAATCTTCGTTCAACCGTCCTAACCTCTTCTATGAGATTAGAGCGAAGAAAGAGGCCGTTCGACAAATCATTCAATACATTAAGGCGAATGATGGGAAAAGTGGAATTATCTACTGCCTAAGCCGAAAAAAGGTTGAGGAACTTGCACAAATGCTGCAGGTAAATGGTATTAAGGCCTTGGCGTATCATGCTGGGATGGACGGACATTACCGCTCAAGTGTGCAAGACCAGTTCTTGATGCAAGATGTAGATGTTATTGTGGCAACCATCGCCTTCGGAATGGGGATTGATAAGCCTGATGTGCGTTTTGTAATGCATTACGACATGCCTAAATCACTGGAGAGCTATTACCAAGAAACGGGAAGAGCTGG
>JBLIGQ010000061.1:0-14320 GCA_047636995.1 Flavobacteriales bacterium
AATCCCACTTCCCGTTTCTAAAAATAAATAGAATCTCGTTCTTATTGTTTTTAACCAAACCACCAGCAGCCTCTACAATTTTGTAAATGCTTTTTAGGGTTTCGAAGAGTTTTGTTGGTTTTTCACAGAAAACAGTCATCTCTTTAATAGATGGTTGATTTTCAATGGTTTTGATGAGTAGTGCGAGCTCTTCAGGTGCTGAACATGTAACGTACATGTGACCACTTTTCTCGGGTAATGAGATTCCCTCATTTTGAGAGAGAATAAGTGCGCGTTCTGAGATGAAAACTTTATACATTTGCGGCATGAAGACTAAGGAAGAATCAGGCCTAAAGGTAGCGGAATTTTTGCTTCAAATTAAAGCCATCGAACTCAGCCCTGATAACCCCTTTTCATGGGCCTCAGGGTGGAAATCTCCAATTTATTGCGACAACCGCAAAACGTTGTCATATCCTGCCGTTCGTACTCACATAAGACAAGAATTTGTTGAGCAAATTAACGATCAGTTTGGAAAGCCAGATGTGATAGTTGGTGTTGCAACAGGCGGAATTGCCATTGGAGCATTAGTTGCCCAAGACATGGGACTTCCCTTCGCTTATGTGCGTTCCTCAGCCAAAGGTCATGGCCTTCAAAACATGATTGAAGGTGTGATAGAAGACGGACAAAACGTTGTGGTAGTAGAAGACCTGGTGTCAACCGGAAAAAGTAGTTTAGATGCTGTTAGAGCGCTGGAAGCTTCGGGAGCCAAGGTAAAAGGAATGGTTGCCATTTTCTCGTACGGATTTGATATTGCAAAAGAGAACTTCACGCAAGCGGGGGTTCAATTGGCAACATTAACTGATTATGAAACGTTGGTAAAGCAAGCGTTGAACTCAGGCTTTATCTCTGAAAAGCAAGTAGATTTATTGAGAAATTGGCGCGAGAATCCGTCTGAATGGGGCAAATAAAGGACTATGGCAATCATTGAAAGTAAAAAAGTAGATGTTAAGGCTTCACCTGAAGAAGTGTTCAATTATGTTCTGGACCTGAGGAATCTAAAAGAGCTTCTTCCCCAAGACAAAATTTCTGACTGGCAAGGTGAAGAGACTAAATGTTCTTTCAAAGTAGCAGGAGCATACAAAATTGGACTTGAGCATCAAAGCTCATCTTTACCCAATAGCATCATTTTGAAATCGTCAGAGGGTTCTCCACTCGATTTTGACCTTGACATCAAGCTAAACCAAATTGATTCTGGAACTTCCGCAGTAATGGTGAGTAATTTGAATGTCAATCCATTCATGAAACTGATGGTTGAAAAGCCGCTTAAAAGCCTTTTCGACTACATCGCAGATCAACTTCAAAAGAAATTCGACTAGGCGATCTTTATCCAATCCATTTAATGTCATCTATTCTGCAAGATATCTTTCCGTTAGCGGTAATGAATGTTGCTGTTCCGTCCATTTCAACATGTTGAAGTACCGCTGTTATTTCTGAACCACGATAAGTATATTGGAGCGGTGCCCCAAGTCCGAAAAGACATGAGTGGTAATCTTTAACCAGTTTGGTCGGTCTATTTTTCATTTCTAGATACCTGGCTTCTACATGGGAGCAGAGCTGCGAAAGAAAGAGAGATCTTTCAATTGGATTGCCTAACTGTAAACGCAAAGATGTTGCTTTAAGTCCTTCATAATCAGTTTGGTTTAAGTTAACTCCTATTCCGATAATGGCAGCAGTTAATGAAGTTCCTCTCAAAGAAGTTTCTGTAAGAATGCCTGATATTTTCTCTGACCCGATGTAAATGTCGTTAGGCCATTTTACTTTTGTAGAGTTTGGAAGAAAGAAATTAAGAGCGTCAGAGACAGCTAATGCAGACATCATTTGTAACAAAAAGATGTGCTTTGAACTCAAGAAAGTAGGCTTAAAAAGAATACTGCACATCAGGTTTTGACCAGGGTGGCTGTTCCAGACACGATCATGTCTGCCTTTTCCCTGAAGCTGTTCGTCTGCCACAATGACTGTTCCTTCAACCCATTCTGGCAGTGAAACTAATTTGGCAGCATACTTGTTAGTACTGTCTACAGAATCAAGGTGAATGAGCTTATGTCCTATAAAAAGCGTGTTCATTTCTCGGAATCCCACAATAGATGGGCTTTTCAATAAGATTTCTAAAAGTTAAAAGTATTACTTTTGTACCCAATCAAGTGGGAATTTTAATGAATAAAAAGCAAGTGAAGAACACAGAGCACCTTTTGGAGGTTGTAGTAAATGCAATTCAGGAGGTTAAAGGCGAAGATATTAAAAGTCTAGGTCTACAAAATATTACGCACGCAGTTGCTGATTATTTTGTTATTTGTCACGCGAATTCTCATACCCAAGTTCAGGCAATAGCACGGAGGGTAGAGGCTGACGCACTAGAAGTTTTAAACGACAAGCCTTGGCACAAAGAAGGAGTCCAAAATGCGGAGTGGCTATTGTTAGATTTTTCTGACATTGTAATCCACGTTTTTTATAAAGATGCGAGATCATTTTACGGCCTCGAGGATTTATGGGCAGACGCAGAAGTAAAAGAATACGAATACAAGGTCTGATTACTTAAAAAAGGTATGTCACAAGAAGAAGGAAAGAATTCTGGAGATAAAAAGTCGCCGAAGAAAGCGATGAATTTTTACTGGGTCTACGGAATCATTGGAGCGTTGCTCTTGGCAATGCTCATGTTTAACAGCCAGTCAGCAGGAAAAGAAATTTCCTACGATAAATTTTTGCGGTATGCAGAGGATAGTGCCATTGAAAGAATGGTGCAGTCAGGTGATCAACTTGCACTCTTCTTGAAACCCAGCGCCATTGATAGTCTGCAAAAAGAAAGCGGAGATGATCAGATGTTCAGTGGGAACAGATTTGGAGGGGCTGATTTTCGCGTGAGTATCCCTTACGGTGAAATTTATATCAATCAAATTGCAGAACTTCGAGAGAAACACAACATCGAATTTCGCTACGAGCCTCCAAATGAATTTGGACAGCAACTTTTTACCTGGTTGATCTTTCTTGGAATACTCATTTTTGTTTGGGTCATTCTAATGAAAAGACTTGGCGGCGGCGGCGGCGGCGGTGGACAAATATTTAACATTGGTAAATCGAAAGCGCAGCTTTTTGAAAAAGGAAAAGGAACGAACATTAACTTCAACGATGTAGCCGGTTTGGAAGGCGCAAAAGAAGAGCTGAAGGAAATAGTTGACTTTCTTAAAAAACCGACTAAATACACTGAATTAGGAGCGAAAATTCCGAAAGGAGCACTTTTGGTTGGTCCTCCAGGAACAGGTAAAACATTACTCGCAAAAGCTGTAGCCGGAGAAGCTCAAGTTCCCTTCTTCTCGCTTTCAGGTTCTGACTTCGTCGAAATGTTCGTTGGTGTTGGTGCTTCCCGTGTAAGAGACCTTTTTAAACAAGCGAAAGAAAAGTCACCGGCCATTATTTTTATTGATGAAATTGATGCCATCGGTAGAGCCAGAGGCAAGAATGCCAATATGGGTTCGAATGACGAACGAGAGAATACACTCAATCAACTCTTAACTGAGATGGATGGGTTTGGAACAAACTCGGGTGTAATCATCTTGGCAGCAACAAACAGGGCTGATATACTAGACAAAGCGCTCATGCGTGCAGGTCGATTCGACCGCCAGATCTATGTTGATATGCCCGATTTGAATGAGCGAAAAGAAATCTTTGATGTTCACCTTCGCCCAATTAAAGTGGATACTAAAATTGATGTCGATTTTCTTGCACGTCAAACACCAGGGTTTTCAGGTGCAGACATCGCCAATATATGCAATGAGGCTGCTTTGATAGCTGCTCGAAAGAATCAAAAACTAGTAACGAAAGAAGATTTCTTAGATGCGGTTGACCGAATTATTGGTGGGCTTGAGAAAAAGAATAAAATTATTTCGCCAAAAGAAAAAGAGACAATTGCTTTCCATGAAGCAGGTCATGCTGCCGTTAGTTGGTTATTAGAGCACGCCTCTCCATTGGTGAAGGTGACAATTGTTCCGCGTGGCCAAAGCCTTGGCGCTGCATGGTACTTGCCTGAAGAAAGGCAAATTACCACCACAGAGCAAATATTCGATGAGATGTGCGCTGCATTGGGCGGAAGAGCCGCTGAGTTCGTGACGTTCGGGAAAATTAGTACCGGGGCATTGAGTGATTTGGAAAAGGTAACGAAGCAGGCTTATGCCATGGTTTCTGTCTACGGATTGAATGATAGAATTGGCAACAGAAGCTATTATGATAGCTCCGGAGACTCTACTTTCACCAAGCCGTATAGTGAAGAGACAGCAAGAATTATTGATGAAGAGGCAAGTAAGATTATTGAAAGAGCTTACGCGAAAGCAAAAGAACTTTTGATGAATAACAAAGAAAAGTTGAATAAACTTGCCCGGAAGCTACTTGAGAAAGAAGTGATCTTCAAAGAAGATTTAGTTGAGATTATGGGTGAAAGACCATTTGGGAAGGACGTTGAGTCAATCCAAAATATAAGCGCTACACCTGTTCCTAGTGTTGCTCCTAGCTTACCAAAGCCAAATCTTCCATCAGACACAGAAAGTTCGAAGGAAGGATATCAGAAATAGTATTATGGAGGGATGGGAACAGGTATTCTCGCACAACTTTATGCCCAAGGTAGTTCTGGCAAAAGAACTGCTAAATGCTGAAGAAATTCCTTCCATAATCCTTAATAAACAAGATAGTTTTTACCTTATTGGTGATATAGAATTACGCGTGCCCGGTGAATATGTCATCAGGGCACGTCGTATTTTAGCTAAATTTGAGCATGAATAATTTTTGGCAAAGGCTCATAACGGGCAGTGTATTTGTGTTGGTTCTATCGCTGGCTGTTCTTCAAGGTGTTGTAGCTTCTTCAGCGCTGTTTTTTCTCGCAGCGTTAATAGGAGCATCTGAATACTTAAATATCCTAGACAAAGGAAAGAAGGCCACTCCCTCTAAATTCATGACCTTTTTGAGTGTTTCCGTTGTACAAGTTTTGTTTTTCCTTGTGAGCGCTGAATTGGCTGAAGAAATTATTCTTTTGGGAGCTATTCCAGTGCTGTTCATTCAGGTCTTAGTAGAACTCTTCCGTGATAAAGCAGATGGATTTAGTCGCATTGCATTGGCTGTTTTCGGGACCATTTGGGTTGGATTACCTTTCGCGCTTTTGCCGTACATAGGTACCGTCAGTGGAACGTATACAGGATGGACGGTTCTAGGCTTTTTCTTATTGCTGTGGACCAATGATACGGGCGCTTATTTGTCAGGGAAATCATTTGGCAGACACAAACTCGCTCCAAAAATTTCTCCCGGTAAAACCATTGAAGGTTTCATAGGAGGTGTCATATTAGCACTTGTTATGGCTTATTTTATGCCCGTCATTACAGGAGAATTAACGGAAAGTCGTTGGATCGTCATAGCATTAATCATAGCTGTTTTTTCAAATGCTGGAGATTTGGTGGAAAGCATGTTGAAACGCTCTTGTGGAGTGAAGGATTCTGGTGCCATTCTGCCTGGTCATGGAGGAATTCTTGATCGATTTGATGGGATTTTGTTGGCAGTTCCGGTGATACTCGCATATTTGCTACTCTCAAATTAAGAATTATGTATTTACATCGTGAAGGACGTGTGATCCTTATTTCCTTAGCATTAATACTCATAGCCCTCATGTCTGCGCTGTATGCGTGGTTTGGGAGTGGAGTCTTTTTTTCTATCGCTTTGGTATTGGCAATTGGTGTGTTTGTGCTGTTTGCTCAGTTTTTTCGAATTCCACGAAGAGAAGCTCAAATTGGCGAAAACAATGTGATTTGCCCTTCAGATGGAAAAGTAGTGGTTATTGAAGAGGTAGAAGAGACAGAATACTTTAAAGACAAACGAATTCAAATATCAGTATTCATGTCACCCCTGAATGTGCACGCTCAGTGGACTCCAATTGAAGGAGAAGTGAAATTAGCGAAATACCATGCGGGACTGTTCCTTGTTGCATGGCATCCAAAAAGTTCCACTGATAATGAGCGCACCACAATTGTGATCAAAGGGAAGAAGCATGAAATTCTTTTTAGACAGATTGCAGGAGCAGTTGCACGAAGAATTCGTTACTATGTGAAGAGTGGCCAGCAGGTTTCACAAGGTGAAGAATGTGGCTTCATTAAGTTCGGAAGTAGGGTAGATATTTTCTTGCCTCTAGACGCAAAAGTGAATGTTAAAATTGGTGATAAAGTCCAAGGTAAATTAACCATTCTAGCTAAGTTAAGCTAAAAGATAAAGGCCTCTGAAGAGGTCTTTTAAAGGTCAGAGTAAGGTGTTTTATTCGACAGATCCAAATACTTTTTGCAGAAGATCAGTCACTCTTGCCTGTGGGTTCTCTCTTATTTTTAGCTCTTCTTGAGCAACGTGCACAAAGAGACCGTCAATGGCTTTTTGAGTAATGTAATCTTGTAGGTCAGGATTAATCTGGTCTCCGCCAGAAAACAGAGTAACGGTGTTGTATTTTGAAATCAAAGGCGCCCAAAACTTAGTAAGTTCAACCGTTTCAATCGCTGTTGCTACTTTCGGACCGAACTGAGCACGTAATTGTGCAGTCGTTTTTTCTTTCAGGTAAGTGGTAGCTGCTTCATTTCCGCCTTTCAAAATGGCAAATCCATCTGCAACGGACATTCCCTTGATGGCATTCACGAAAATCGGTGCAGCTTGTTTCGCTGCTTCTTCTGCAGCTCTATTCAAGGTCATTTCGAATTTTTCTACTTGTCCTCCTAAGCCATATTGCTCAGCTGTCTCTTTAACTTTAATGGCATCCTCTGGAAAAGGAATTTTAATCAAATCATTCTTATAGAACCCATCTGCTTTTGAAGAAAGAGATGCTGCTTGTTCGGCACCAATTTCCAAGGCTTGTTTCAAACCGGCAATGACATCTTCATTACTGAGGCCTTCTGGAACTGAAGATTCGGTAAGAATTGTCTCACTAAGATGCTGAAGTTCTGTGCATGATACCAGTGTAATAATGACTGCGCAAATTGTTAGAATGAATCTGTTTTTCATGCGATTTCGTTTTACTGCAAGTTAGTTCATCCCGTGGGGATTCACTTACTTTACATCGTATTTCAAATACACCTATGCAGTCAGAAATTATCACCATTGGAGATGAACTCCTAATAGGCCAAACTGTTGATACTAATTCAGCATGGATGGCCAAAAAGTTGAATGCGATTGGCGTTTCAGTTTTTCAAATTACGTCTGTTTCAGATGATGTAGATCACATTCTCAGTGCACTAAGAGATGCAAGTGAACGCTCTGATTTAGTGTTAATCACTGGCGGACTTGGACCAACGAAAGACGATATAACAAAACAAACTCTTTGCAAATACTTTGACACGCACTTAGTAATGCATCACGATGTCAGAGAGCGCATTGAGGCTTATTTCGCATCAAGAGGTCTTCCTGCTTTAGAAGTCAATAAAAAGCAAGCAGAGATGCCTGCAAATGCCACAGTTGTTCCGAATGCGAAAGGAACAGCTCAAGGAATGTGGTTTGAAAAAGAAGGAACAGTTTATGTTTCTATGCCGGGGGTGCCATATGAGATGCAATGCATCATGGAAGATCACTTGTTGGAGTTAATTCAAAAGAGATTTAAACGTCCGCACATTGAGCATTACACCATCCAAACATCAGGAATTGGAGAAAGTATGCTGGCAGCATTGGTAGAAGATTGGGAGAATAGTCTTGGAGCAGAAGGAATAAGTCTTGCATACTTGCCCTCACCAGGAATAGTGAAGTTGCGTTTGACCTCTATTGGAGAAGATAAAAAGGCCATTCAGGAAAAGGTGCAGCGCAAAGCAGAAGAGTTTAAACACCTTGCAGCAAAGTACATCTTTGGAGAAGGTGATGATCAAATTGAAGAGGTGGTAGGAAAACTTCTTGAGCAAAAAGAAATGACCGTCTCTACTGCTGAGAGTTGCACAGGCGGAACCATTGCTTCTTCTATAACGAAGAGGCCAGGAAGCTCAGCTTACTTCATTGGGAGCATCGTTGCCTATAATGATGATGTGAAAATTAATCTGCTTGGTGTGCAGGCTGAAACCCTTCAAAAGTGCGGCGCGGTCAGCGCTGAAACGGTGATTGAAATGGCTGAAGGGGCAAGAAAAAGCCTAAATACGACCTTTAGTGTGGCTACTTCAGGAATTGCAGGTCCAGATGGTGGAACTCAAACGAAGCCAGTAGGTCTCATTTATGTGGCTGTTTCAGGGCCCCAAGGTACTGTGGTTGAGGAATTAAAGTTTAGCTCAGACCGCGAGCGAAATATCTTGAGAACCACCAGAAGCGCACTTTCCTTACTTAGAATTGAAATTTTGCGCTGTCAAGCTTTGTGATTCCTATGAAAATGTGTTTCTTTGCACTCCCTTTTTAAGGCACACTTTAAACAACAACAAGATGGCACGAGTTTGTCAACTATCAGGTAAGAAAGTTATGGTGGGAAACAATGTTTCTCACTCTAAACGAAGAACTAAGCGCAAGTTTTTTCCAAACTTGATTCGCAAGCGTTTTTACGTAGAATCTGAAGACAAGTGGTTAATACTGCGTATTTGTACTTCTGAGCTTCGTACAATCAATAAGATTGGAATAGACGCTGCTATCGCTAGATCTAAAGCTGCGGGTAAATACACAGCTTAACCTTTCTTCATCGGTACAAAATATACAGGCGCTTTCGAGCGCCTTTTTTTGTTAGTACTTAATCAGGTAATACAAGTATTTTACATACTCGTTGTTTACCATGATTAACCCTGCCTCACTTTTCCACCAGTTATTTTCATCGTAATTTTGCGATGGAGCTCCTCTGTAGATAATTTGTATTCCTTGGTTTTGAAAGGCTTTTTCGAACACCATTCGTACCCTTCGCATATGGAGCCTCGAAGAGATCACCGTAATCTTTTTTAGCGCATTAATTTTGCAATATGCAAGAATTTCTTCCGACTCCTCCTTTGTGCTCGTGCTTCCTGTTAAGGCAACTACAGCATCTTTGTTAATCCCTTTTCGCGTTAGCAGGTCTTTTGTGATTTCAGCTTCATAGATGACTGTGTCTATTGCTGCTAGAACCGTGGGTACATTCCCGCCTGTGCAAATAACCTTCTGATTCCATCCTTCTTCTATCAATCGGTGAGCCTCCAGTCCGCGCTCAAAACTGTTGCCTCCTAAGACAAAGAGGGCCTCTGATTGCTGCTTTTCGTCTTCTACCATCAGGAAATCTCCAAGTGCTCCTAGAATTTGCGTGTGGAAAATGGCACATAGGGCAATAACCGAGAGAAGAACTCCCCCTTTTTTTAATCTTTGATTTTGTCGGTATGTGAACTCCATGTTAGAATTTTCATGGAAGGTAATTGAAAGAGAAGGACGAATTTTATGAGTAGCACTCTAACAATTCACCGTTTGATGTTAAATTAGTATGATCCGCTTCGCTTTCTAACCAGCCATTCGATAGATAACAACGCCAGTATCAAGGCTAGAATCCATCTAATGTTAATCAGGTCAGATAGATTGGTGCGTTCGTAAGAGATTTTTACGGCTTCTCCTGAATTTGAAATGGTCTCTACGAGTGACATCATTTTAGACGGCTCTACCATTTCTCCTCCATTCAGAGCTGACAATTGATAAAGTAATCTGTGATTCGCCTGGGTGTTGCTGCCTTCAAGTTGAACAGGGGCAATTGAAAGGGAACCCTGGTCAGATAATGTTTTGCCACCTACAATCGCTTTGGCGCTCCAAGTGTATTCTCCTGTGGGAAGGTATCCCGCATCTAAACGGTATGCCACAGAAGTCCTGCCTAGCGTGTAGGTGTATTCATTTTCCTCAGCGTCTTTTAAAACAACTGAAACTTCGGGCTCGTTCATGGCTTCATAAGAAGCATTGTAAACTTCAGCTTCGAAAATGATACGCTCATTCTCCATGGTGTTTCGGCTCGTGTTTAGCTTAAATTGCCTTCTGTCATTCCTACTAGCCATGTACTGAACCATGCGTGTTGAGAAGGCATCAAAATCTGAATGACTTTTCTTTTTCAAAAAGCTAACCATGCGCCATCTCCAGATTCCATCTCCGCTAATCACACCTATTTTAGTTTCGCCAGACTGATTAAAGCTAATCAGAGGTTTGTTTGTCTTAATGTTGCCTACGCGCTGATTCACCAGAGAAACAACCCCTGGCGCAACTGTGAAGTCCCCAAATGGCACAGAGAGTGGAGGCAGCTCTCTTAGAAGTGATTGTGTAGACTCCTCTAATTGGAAATAGGGGAAGCCTTGCGCATAAACACCGCTCACATCATTCGACATTCCATTGGAGCTTTTGAAACTGTAGCCCAATTTGAGGTTGTTAAAAACATTGAAATCTGTTCCTTGTCCAAGCACGATCATTGAGGGAACACTTTCTTTCAATGCTTGGTTTAAATAGGTATTCCCTTGTTTGGTAAGTGAAGGGATTTGATGGAACAAAACCAAACTGTAATCTTCAATTTTCCCTTCGAAGTCCTTGGCGAGAGAACTGGTGACTTCATAATTCTCATTTGAAGAGATGGAAGCTTTCAAGGCAGCGATATCTGGGTGTGGTGCTGAAGCAAGCACAAGCACACGTTGTCTACTTTCCAAAACATCAATGTAAATTTCCTGGGAGTTATTAGACAACGTGACTTCATTGTCGATTTGTTTAACACGAATGGTGTATTTCTGTAAACCGACATTTTTAGCCTCTAAAATGGCTTTGTTTTTATGCAGTTCATAATCACTTGAGATTGACCATGATTCTGAAAAAACAACGGCCCCCTTGTGAGTTATACTTACCGTGGTCTGGCTTCCTTGAGCCATTTTTGCTTCAGAAATTACTTGAATTGGAAATTTGTTACCTAGATAGGCCAGACGGTTGTTCGCCACTTCTTTGATCAGTAGATCTTTCTTCGCAAGGGTGTCTCCTAATGCAATGGTGTAAAGAGGCGCCTCAAGTTTGTTTCCTAAGTAAAGTGGATTCCTTCCCTGATTGAACAATCCGTCAGTAGCAATAATGACGGCACCAATATTTCTGTTGCTATATCTGCCATACAATCCGTCTATCATTGCAGACAGATTGGTGGTCTTTTCAGAAAAAGTAAGTTCCGAATCTTCATTTAGACTTTCTCCAAATGAGTAACCTTGAACGTCGTAGTTTTCTCCAAGATTAGTGGTGAGCAACTCAAGATCTTCCTTGAATTTAGTGGTGTAAAATGTGGAGTCTTTCCCAAGAACAATTGATTCAGAGTTATCAGTGATAATAACTATTATGGGGTCTTCGGTCTCATTCTGAATGGTTTTTATGAGAGGATGAAGAAGGAACAATGAGAGCAGAAAAAGCGTTATAAACCTGAGTGCACCAAGGCCCATTCGAGTCCATGAACTTAAGTGCTTGTTCAGTCTGTCTTTTCGGTACAGAAAAAAAGCGAGGAGTGCAGCTATTGCCACACAAAGGGCTATAAGCCACGAGGGTTGTTCAAAGATTAGTTCCAAATCCAAATTACATCAACATTCCACCATCCACATTGATCACTTGTCCTGTGATGTAAGTACTCATATCAGAAGAGAGGAACAACGCTAGATTAGCCACATCTTCTGTAGACCCGCCTCTTTTCAGCGGAATAGCATCACGCCAACTTTGGACAACTTTTTCATCCAAGGCTCCTGTCATTTCTGTTTCAATGAATCCAGGGGCAATGGCGTTGCAACGAATATTTCTAGACCCCAGTTCTGCAGCCACAGATTTTGTGAAACCAATCAAACCGGCTTTTGATGCCGCGTAGTTTGCTTGACCAGCATTTCCCTTTACACCCACAACTGAACTCATGTTGACAATAGATCCGCTTCTCGCTTTCAACATTGTGCGAAGAACTCCTTTTGTAAGATTGAAAGCAGACTTTAAGTTAATGTCCATGATTTCATCCCATTGCTCTTCAGACATTCTCATAAGGAGGTTGTCTCTGGTGATTCCAGCATTATTGATCAAAATGTCAACAGTTCCGAACTCTGCAACTACATCATTAACTAGTTTCTGAGCATCATCAAACTTTGAAGCATCAGATTTAAAACCTTTCGCTTTGCCTCCTTTTTCAGAAAGTTCTGCCTCTAAGGCTCTTGCTTTTTCATCAGATGATAAATAGGTAAACGCAACAGTTGCACCTTGGGCGGCGAATACTTCTGCAATTCCTTTGCCTATTCCACGGGATGCGCCGGTGATGATTGCCACCTTTCCTTCGAGTAGTTTCATTAATCGATAATTGGATTTGGCCAAAGATAGCCAAATTGAGAAGGGAGCATAGCGAAAAAACCTTAACTATATAAGGTCTCCTGCCTCAGCAATAAGTTCAGCGATGTCTTTAACTTCTACGCTTTCTTCTTTTTCGAAATTCTTGATGCCATCTGTCATCATGGTGTTGCAAAACGGACAGCCAGTTGCGATAATATTGGGTTTTGTTTCTAACGCTTCCTCAGTGCGTTCGATGTTCACTTCTTTTGTGCCTGGTTCTGCTTCTTTGAACATTTGGGCGCCTCCAGCACCACAACAGAGTCCTTTTGATTTACATCGGCGCATTTCAACAAGTTCTGCGTCCAATTGCTGAAGTACTTCTCGAGGTGCTTCGTAAACGTCATTTGCACGACCTAGATAGCAAGGGTCATGGAATGTGATGCGTTTTCCTTTAAAGCTCTTGCCGTCAGTGATCTGTAGTTTACCATCTTTAATGAGCTCATTAATGAACTGTGTATGATGGAGCACTTCGTAATTCCCGCCGAGCTCAGGATATTCGTTCTTCATGATGTTGAAGCAGTGCGGACATCCTGTTACAATGCGTTTGATCTCGTATCCATTCAAGACCATGATATTCTGCATGGCTTGCATTTGGAATAAGAACTCATTTCCGGCTCTTTTAGCAGGATCACCGGTGCAACTTTCTTCTGCACCTAGAACCGCATATTTAACACCTGAGCGATGCAAAATCTTTACAATGGCCTTTGTGATTTTTTTCGCGCGGTCGTCGAAACTTCCGGCGCAGCCAACCCAAAATAAGACTTCTGGAACTTCACCTGCGGCCATCATTTCAGCCATAGTAGGTACTTTGATATATTCAGACATGGTGTTAATATTTATGAATTGACCTCTTCGATCCACTTCCCTCTATCAGCGGCAGGGAAGGCCCATGGTGCGCCATTGTTCTCAACATTGTTGAACATAGCAGTGATGGATTCTGGAGATTTACTTTCCTCCATGATTAGGTATCTTCTTAGGTCAATAATGATGCTTAGCGGATCAATGTTTATCGGACAAGCTTCAACACAGGCGTTGCATGTAGTGCAGGCCCAAAGTTCTTCTTCAGAGATGTAATCTCCTAATAATGATTTTCCATCTTCTTTCGGCACACCATTTTCTAATTCTTTGCCAACTTCATCTAGTCGGTCACGGGTGTCCATCATGATTTTACGCGGTGAAAGAAGCTTTCCAGTTTGATTGGCGGGACAAGCAGAAGTACACCTTCCGCACTCAGTGCAAGTGTAAGCATCCAAAAGCTGTTTCCAATTGAGGTCTTGCACGTCTTTCGCCCCAAACTTAACGGGTGCCGCATTTGGGTCAGGCGCGGCGTAGGGGTCAGCGTCGGGGTCTAACATGAGTTTCACTTCCTTAGTAACCGCTTCCATATTTGGCATGGCTCCTTTCGGAAGTAAGTTGCTATAATACGTGTTCGGGAAGGCAAGGAAAATATGGAAGTGCTTTGAGTAAGGCACGTAAACCAAGAAGCCGAGAATTCCAATGATGTGAAACCACCACATAAATCGCTCTGTCATCAGAAGTCCTTGAATGCTCATTCCATCATAAAGAGGACGTAGCATTGAACTCACGGGAAAACTTCCTGCTTCGATGTAATGCGTTAAGACTTCAGAAACGGGTTCACCTGCTGCCATCATGGCTCCAGCACGTTCTTGTAGGATTCCATCAGTTGCATTCATGCTCAATAACGCGAACATAAGAAGTACTTCGGTAACAAGAATAATGTTGGCATCTGACTTTGGCCATCTGGTCATTTCCTTTGAATGGAAACGTTTTATGTTAATGACATTTCTTCGGATAAGGAAGACCACACAAGCAGCTAAAACAAGGAATGCAAGAATCTCAAAACATCCAATAAGAAAGTTGTAAAGCCCTCCAAAGCCAAGTTGAGCAAAGGCTCTGTGTGTGCCAAAGATCCCATCAATTATGATTTCTAATACTTCAATATTGATTAGTACAAAGCCAACATAAACTAAGATGTGTA
>JBLIGQ010000062.1:0-14302 GCA_047636995.1 Flavobacteriales bacterium
TTGGACCAGATGGACGTGATTGAACTGAACGAAGCGTTTGCAGCTCAAAGTTTAGCGTGCATGCGTGAACTCGGAATTGCAGATGATGACCCACGTGTGAATCCGAATGGTGGAGCCATTGCACTTGGACATCCGCTAGGAATGACAGGCGCCCGCATGTTGAATAGCGCGGCGATTGAACTCAAAAACACAGGGAAACGTTACGCCTTGGTTACCATGTGCATTGGCGTGGGACAAGGATATGCATCCATTATAGAGCGCGTCTAACAATCGATTTATGATCTACGAATTCAAAGGGTTCATCCCCGTCGTTCATCCATCTTCATTTGTGCACCCACAAGCGGCGGTAACAGGAAATGTCATCATAGGCAAAGACTGTTACATCGGCCCGGGAGCGGCCATTCGGGGAGACTGGGGCGGAATTGTGATTGGCGATGGATGTAACGTGCAAGAAAACTGCACCATTCACATGTTTCCGGGCGTCACTGTTGAGTTGGAGCCGGGAGCGCACATCGGGCACGGGGCTATTATTCACGGAGCGCACATCGGTAAAAACTGCATGGTGGGCATGAATGCCGTACTGATGGATGATGTGGTGGTGGAAGAAGAATGCATCATTGGCGCTTTGAGCTTTGTGAAAGCCGGTGAACGCATTCCAAGAAGAAGCTTAGTAGTGGGGAATCCCGCGCGAATCATCAAGCAGGTCTCTGACGAAATGATTGCGTGGAAAACAAAGGGCACTTCGCTGTACCAGCAGCTCCCAGAAGATTGCATGGAAGGATTGAAAGAAGTGGAGGCGCTAACTGAAATTCCTGCAGATAGACCCAATCAAGAAACCTTGTTTGATCGTTGGAACAAGATAAAGGGCGCTGAGTGAAAGCGTTTAAGTTCAAACATTTTCAACTTTTTCAAGATCAATGTGCCATGAAAATTGGCACTGACGGTTGCTTGCTGGGTGCTTGGGCGAAACCTGATCAAGCGGTTAAAGCACTTGACATTGGCACGGGGACCGGATTGGTCGCGTGCATGCTCGCACAAAGATTTCCAAATCTACAGCTAGATGCCCTTGAGTTAGATTCACTCGCAGCCGCGCAAGCTACGGCGAATGTGGAAGGGAGTCCGTTCCAGAAACGCATCAATGTTCACGAAGTGAATTTTTTGACTTGGAAAAAGGAAGGATACGATTACATCGTTTGCAATCCGCCTTTTTTTGAGGAAGCAAGTTCTTCGGCAAACGAAGGACCGCGGATTCAAGCGCGACAAGAAAAAGAACTCAGCATCGGGAATTTGCTATCAAAAGCATTTGAATGTTCTACATCTGATGCACGCATGGCCATAGTGTGGCCCGCAAGGAGGGAAGCGGAAGCGCTAGAAGCTGCAACCAAATCAGGGTGGTGCCTCATTCGAACATGTGCATTGTTTCCAACGCCAACGAAAGCCGTCCACCGGGTGCTCCTTGAATTTTCAAAACAAGCGGAAACAGTTGTGACCGATAAATTGGTCATCGAAGAATTTGGACGACATCAGTATTCTGAAGCGTACAAGTCACTTTTAAAAGATTTTTATCTTAAGTTTTAAGAACCGAGGATACGTCTGAGCTTATCGATCTGACTTTTCCAAAGAAGCTGAGACTCTTCAACTTCATCTGCTTCTGCAAAATCAGTTACAAGTAAAGCGGTATCTCCAGTTAACGCATCAATCTTAATGCGGAGCTCAAAGAATGATTTATCAGCGGGGTCCTCTTCAGATTCAAGCCACTTGAATTTAACGAATTCCTCTCTTTTCTTAGTCAACAAGCGCGCGTCTTCTTCGCCACCATCCCAAAAGAATGAGTAAACGTCATCTTTGATATTCACATCATCGGCGAACCATTCTGACAGTCCGCTTGGGGTACTCAAGCATGTATATAGAATGCTTTTTGAGGCATTCACTAGGTATTCAACTTGGTATTTCTCTTTGTCCATTTATCTGCTGTTAGGCGAAATCGGAAGATATGGAAAATCTTCACGATTTCAATGTATAAACGATTACAATTGGTTTAAAAAAATATCTATATTTGCCGCCGAAAACATGGCGAGGTAGCTCAGCTGGTTAGAGCGCAGGATTCATAATTCTGAGGTCGAGAGTTCAAGTCTCTCTCTCGCTACAAATTTTCAAAAAGCTGTTTAACAATACGTTGAGCAGCTTTTTTTTGTACCCAAAGATCAGCGTGGGCGTCCAGTAGTTAAATTGCAACGCAGAAAACCAATTTCATTTAAAAGGTGAAGAAGGAGTCAAAAGTGAAGAAATAGTAGAGTTTTCAAAGATTTATTTTTCCTTCAACTGCATTTCTTCCAGCTTTGCGATCAGTTTTATGGCCATTCTCTTGAAAGAATCAGTGCCGTGATCCAATTGCATTTCTGCGCTTGAGATGATTTCTGGGATGATTTCAGGATAGGTTTTGGCAAATCTACCGAGCATCTGAAGGGTGTAGTATTTTTCAGCAGTGGCCGAATCAGCATCTGTCAATCGCTCAAAACACATGTCAAGCACAGAACCTTCTTCATCTTTGAAGGAGTAGCTTTTCATCTTGACCAAATTCATGATGCATTTAATCAAATCGCGTCGGGCTCCTGAGAATTTTGAAGACTCAATCAGGTACAAAACCTCAGCAACTCGCTTTCCCATCAGTGAGGGTCGCGCATCGCTAGCTGTTCGGAGAACCCAAGCTGCTTTGGCACTTTCGGGGTACTGCTGCATCTCAATGATCTCAATTACTTTCACCAGGTAGCCTTCATCTTTTCTGACACGCATTCCCAGTTTTCGTGCTTCTTTTTTGGTGAGGGAAGTGCGGTACGCCTCAATCACTAGTTGGACTTACTTTTTGATTTCTTGCGCTCATTCTCCTGTGAAGCTTTGCCCTGTTCCTGCTGGTCTTCTTCGTCTTCACTGTCATCTTCACCGTCGTCTTCATTGATTTGCATCGTTCCAACGGCTTCGCCTTTGTTTTCCAAACGCTCTAACAATTCACCAATCTGCTCTGCACTCAATTGCTTGGCAATAACACGCTTATCAGCATCCAATAAGAACACTTTTGGGGTAGAGAAGACGTCAAACGTTTTCCGGAAGTTCAAACTTTGAAGTGTAGTTACCCCTGAATAGATGAGCTTCGATGCTGAGTCTGCTTGATTAATTTGTGGATTGTCAGAAACATTGATCCAGTTTCCAATTTCTTTTTCGCGAACGAATTTCAACCATGGTTCGGTTTCGAAATCGTTTCCAATGGCGAACATTTCCAATCCTTTTGGATGCCATTTATCAAATAAAGCCTGAAGCTTCGGCATTTCCTTTTTGCAATGTCCGCAAGAAGATTCCCAAATGGCAATGACGGTGTACTTCGCCTCAATGTCGTACAATGAAACCCAATTCGTAAGGGTAGTATCAGGAAGAATGATGTTCGGGACAGGTTCTCCACACACTGAATAGCGCATGTCATCTGCACGTTCAGTAATGTTGACCAATTGTTCTTCTGTGAGCCAGTCTGCTTTCCCTGTTTTGTAATACCGATCAACCATGGCAACAAAAATTTTATCCATGCACATGATTTTCGAAGACTCCGCCGCATAGGTAATGTAATGGGTGAAGTATTTTTTCATGTCGTAATTATCAGCACGATCAACCAAGAGAAAAGCTTCCTTTAAGAGCGTGTCTGGAATTTGAGGCATCACCTTCGTCCAGTATTTATCAAGAAGCTTGTGAAAAATTTGATCTCTCAGTAGGCGGGGATCTTTAAAGTCAACATTGTCCCAGTAGTGATCTCTGTAATAGTAGTACTTCCAAGTTTGCTCATTTTCAACACCTTCGGGAGCATCAGGAACAGTTGTTTCAACGGTCATGTTCAAGAGCTTCGCGAACAACGCATCTGGGTGTTCTGCAAAGAGCTTGGATTGGTAGGCTTGAACGGAGGTGTTCATGCTTTGAATTTCAGCCTTTGCCATGGCTTTCTTCTTGTCAGTTGCCAAAGAATCAGCTAAGACCTTGTCCCACGGCGCACGTTGTTGACGTTTATCTTGAATGTACCCCAAGTAGTTAAAGAAGAGTTCGTTTTGTTCAGACTTGTGAACGGTCAGGTTCCCAATAAAATCTGCGGTGTCTGTTTCAAGGTAAATATCTTCTTCATCAACGATGATATCGAAGAATTTCGGCCCCGGACAAACAATGGCATATTTACCACATTCTTCATACGGCTTGCCTTCAAACTCGAAATAGCCTTTTGCATCAGCTTTCGTGGTGTCATTATAATACAGCCGATCTCCGTAGTAGTTGGCTAGGTATACCGTTTGATTCGCCACACCATTCACTTTTACGCGAATTTTGTTTTGTGAAACACCTGATAATGTGCACAGTAGGAGTGCAGGTAAAATAAAAAGTTGCAATAGCTTTTGAGACATAGTTTTGGTCTTTGTTTCGATGACTACCTTGCGGGTGCAAAAGTTGTTCCTCAAAAGTAGGATTAACATTTATTTGCTCGAATGAAAATAACAAAGGATTTTACAAAGTGTTAGTTGAAAAGATAAGTGTTTTAGGTTGCGGGTGGACTGGATTGCCTGTAGCGAAAGAGTTAAATGCAAGAGGTTATGTTGTAAAAGGAAGTACAACGCGCATTGGGAAAATGGGCGAAGTGGCACTTTCGGGAACCATTCCTTTTATTGTATTAGCAAGTCCGACCCTTGAAGGGGAGCGCCTGTCAGCATTTCTAGATTGTTCCACGCTCATTATCACCATGCCTCCTCCGAAGAAAGAAGGGCAACCAGACTGGGCAACGTTGGTACACAAATCAATCATTCGCAATGCCATTGCTTCTGGCGTTAAAAAAGTAGTTTTATTCAGTTCTACTTCGGTTTACCCGAACTTGAATCGTGCTGTAAAAGAGGAAGATGCTGTTAATCAGGCTTCGGCCCATTCAGGCATAGACATTAAAGCCATCGAAGATTTGTATTTAGCGCAAGACGCATTTGAAGTTTTGGTTACACGTTTTGGCGGTTTGTTTGGGCCTGGCAGACATCCTGGCCGTTTTATGCGGAATGGGAATTCAATCTCTTGCAGTGAGTCGCCCGTGAATTTAGTGCATCAAACAGATGTTGTAAATGCCGTTTTATATCTCATCCAACAAGGGTGTAAAGGGATTTACAACGTATGCAGTCCTGAGCATCCAACACGCAACGTTTTCTATTCTGCGGCTTTTAAGGACTTGGGGATGGAAGGGATTGAAGGCGACCAGAAATCTTGTGAATTCAAGGAAGTTTCTTCTGAAAAATTGATTGAGGCAGGGTATCAGTTTTATTATTCGAATCCGCTAATGTATTTTTAGTAACAACTGAATTTTGAGTTGTGAATAACTTCGGTATTATCGTTCGGAAGGATGAATTTCCTTTTCTACCTTGTACCTACTTTTAGACCAAATTGCTTTGATACAAATCATTCACGATCGTATTAAAGGTTCAGGTAGCCGCCTAATATCTCTTGATGCTCGATGGGTTCCTTCAGACCAGCCAAAAGCTACTGTTGTGTTTTGCCATGGATACAAAGGATTTAAAGACTGGGGTGCTTGGGATCTTGTGGCCAACGCCTTTGCTGAGCAGGGATTTCTTTTTGTGAAATTCAACTTCTCATACAATGGCACTTCGACTGACGCGTTGCAAGATTTTACAGACCTTGAAGCTTTCGGTCAAAATAACTACTCGAAAGAAGTTAAAGATCTTAAACTAGCCTGTAGTTGGGCCAGGAATACTTCAGCCATTGATCAAAAGCGAAGCAAAGGCAATGTTCACTTAGTAGGGCATAGTAGAGGCGGGGGCATCGCGCTTTTAGCCGCCGCTTCACTCGAAATTAAATCTCTGGCTACATGGGCAGGTGTTTCTGATTTTGAAACGCGCTTTCCGTTTGGGCGCGCATTGATCGAATGGAGGGAAAAAGGAGTCTTTCATGTGCTTAACTCACGCACGGGGCAAAAGTTACCTCACAACATCCAGTTTTTAGATGATTTTCTTGAGAACGAGGTAGACCTTGACATCAGAACGAAAACAAGGATGCTGAATAAGCCCTTTTTGATATTACACGGATTGAATGATGAGGCAGTTCACATTTCAGAAGCCATGCGCCTAAACAAGTGGGGCGTGCTCTCATCTATTGAATTCATACCCAATGGGAGTCATACTTTCGGAGCAACACATCCTTGGGGTAAGGAAGACCTTCCATACGAATTAAGCGAGGTAGTTCAACGTACTATTTCTTTTTTCAAATGAGTTTAATTCGCACCATATTTGCCATTATTTTCCCTCCCATAGCTGTATTCGATAAGGGCTGTGGGCCCATACTGTTGGTGTTTCTTTTAACTTTAGCGGGTTGGGTCCCGGGGGTTTTAGCCGCCTTGTTTATCCTTTATAAGGACGAAAAAAAAGGATAATCTGCAAGAATCATTCTTCCCCATAATCTGTAATAAGATTTAATTGATTGAAATAGTCCCACATCGCATTTTCATTTCGTTCTGTTTCTCTTTATTCAGTAATGCTGATTTCATTTCGTAGGACGCCTCCGCAATGGCTTTTCTTTATTCATTGCGCTTTTGTTTCGCTTCAAGCCCATTGCCGGTGATTCCTTTTTGAGTACCATGAATATCGTTGGTGTTCTCATTCATTAGATCATTTCTAGCGCCGAGCAATCCAATCTGTCCATCTCAGATTTCAAGCGTGCAATTTCATGAAGTTCTTTCTGGTTGTCCTGGTTTCGCTTCAAGAGCAATTCACGCATTTCAGAGGACAGGGCAACATCAATGTTTTTAGCCACTTGCGTTTGTGGACTGACAGCGACAACAAGCAATACAAGCAAGATTAAATTTCTCATAAAAAAAGCCCTTGAGTATGATACTCAAGGGCTTTTAAATAAGGTTATGTTCGCTTAGTGCTGAACAACAAGTTTTTGTGTCATACGGTCTGCTCCAACTGTTACTTCAACGAAGTATACACCTGAAGTCAAATCAGCAGTAGAAATGACTACTACGCCATTTGCTCCGTTTGATTTCACATTTTCAATCAATCTTCCGTCCAAAGAACGAACAACGATTGTAGCTGGTGCATTAGCATCAACTTTAACTGAAGCTTGTGTATTTGAAGGGTTCGGAAAAACAACAAATTCTGCTGTTGCGTTTTCCTCAATTCCAACAGTGATTCCTGTAGTCTCAGTCAATGTCAAATCATCGATGTAGTAAAGTCCAGTGTTTCCAGTTGGACCCCATCCGAAGAAGTCAATTGCTTGAAGTTGGTTCATTCCAGCTGTACCATCAGCATTGTTTGAAGACCATTGGAAGCTTGTTCCCCATTCTCCATTCAAATAAATGTAGCCTACGTCAGCGTCCATGTCCGCTACAATTTTAATGTCCATCCAAACGTCATCTGCGTAAGATAATGATCCTCCGTCAACACCTTCAACAGTCCAGGTCATGTTTCCATTACCGAAGTAAATATCGCATGCCCACTCGTATCCAGTTGTTGTTTCGTACTCCCAAGAGTGCATTACATTGAAGTATGCTTCTTCTCCTTGTGGAATCAACATTTTGAATTCGATGTCATATTTACCAGAAGTAAAAGGCCCCATTGGGAGCACGATGTCTGATCCGCCAGCAAATGAAACTTCAACAGAATTAGCTCCACTAGAAGCATAAGAATCAGAAACACCAGCATCACTGCCTGTGTCAGCTGAGTTCCAAGTAAAGAAGTCATCAGATTGTGCGGCAATTCCCTCTCCTGCAGTGAAAGCATCAAAGTTCTCCTCAAAAATAACTGTCTGAGCAGATAGGTTAAGCGTTAGGACGAAGGCCCCGAGAAATAGTAAAGTTTTTTTCATAATACAAAGGTTTAGTATCGATATAAGCCCCAAGGTAATGAAATAGTTAAGATATTGGACAGCATCCCTCTTCTTTAGGCTTGGTTTAAAAGGTCAATAAATTCGCCTTGCAGCGAAAGGGATTTGTCTTTTGCATACCACTTTTGCACTTCCTCAGTGAACTCAGTGTAGGGTTTCTTTGGTTCAGGCATGGCCTTGTATGCATTCACCAGTTGTTGCAAGGGTTCAGGACGTGGTCCCCAAGTGAATGTAACATCTAAATTTTCGTCAAATGCAACAAGCTTGGGGATTGAACGACCTCTATTGGTGAGCAATTCATCCATAATCCCAAGGTGTTCATCGCGAAGAATAACCCTCAGTTCAATCATCGAATTGATTGTTGCAATGTGATTGATCACAGGAAGGTTTTGAGCAGCATCTCCGCACCATGCTTCCGAAAGCACGAGCCATACAGTTGGCTTTGAAATAGATTCAGCTGCCTTTTGTAGGTTTTCAATAAGCTTTGTTGTCTTATTGAGTCGATTCATTCTGTGACGGTTCAAAAAGGTATACTTTACAAACCCGTCGCTTTGATCTTCGCCCGTTGTTTTACCTTCATCAACCAGTTGATTGATTAAGTCGAAGTATTCATTATAAGTCATGCTGCCTGGCATACCTGACTTGACATACACATTGGTTTTTTCCATACTCCTGCAAATTTCAGGTGAAGAGGTCACATATCGGTCACATAATTGTCCTTTTTCCGATTAAATTCGCAAAATGAAAGTTGCTGGGAATATTCGTAAAATGCGCACTGAGCTCAAAGAAGGAGCTCAGTATTATTTAAACTTATTTGACAACCTGAAGCCAGGGGAAGAAACTAACATGAATCAACTGGTGGGCAAGGATGTGAAGATTTCCTTTCATGGACAGATCAATTGCACTGTTTCGGGAAAGAAGATTAAGAAAATATTTGGCGATGGCATGAGCTATGACGCCTTTATGTCTTCCCCCATGGCTGTTCCAAGTATTATTCGTCCTGAATTGAGCCGCATACATGAAGGCATTGCGCTGCGTGATGCTGAATGGGAAGAAAAGCACCACAATCAACCGCATTACGTCTATTTATCCAAAACAAGTGGGGTGAAAGTGGGGGTTACCCGTCCTACGAATATTCCCTTTCGTTGGATAGATCAGGGAGCAATAGAAGCCATCATTATCGCAGAAACGCCTTATAGACAGTTAGCTGGCCTCATTGAAGTTGAGCTGAAGGCGCACATGGCTGATAAAACCAATTGGCGGTGGATGCTTCAGAATAGAATGGATGAAGATGTAGATCTTCTTGAAAGAAAAGATGAAGTATTGGAGCTTTTACCAATGGATTACGAAGCGTTTTTTTCAGACAATGATGAGATCACGAAGATTCAATACCCGGTGTTGGAGTATCCGATTAAGCCCGTTAGCGTCAAACTTGATAAGCTGGATGTCTTGGAAGGAACTTTAAAAGGAATTAAAGGCCAATACTTGCTGTTTGACAACGGAAGAGTGATTAATATGCGCAGCCACTCAGGGTATTATATTGAGTTGGAGTACCAAAACGCTGGTGTTAGTTCAAGTTAGGATCTTGAGGATAATTCGCCAGGTGTTCGTATTCCTTCCCCAAAGACTTGACAATGTCTGCCCACAAATCATCATTTGCCGTTTCCATCAACAGACCTTCAAATCCTTCAGCCACAAACCAAGAGTTTTCATTCAGTTCTTCTTGAAGTTGATTTTCTGACCAGCCAGAATAGCCAACAAAAAAGCGAATTTGGTTTTGTTTGATTTCTCCCCTTTCAATTAATCCTTTTAGTTGCTCGAAATCTCCCCCCGTATATAAGGTTGGAGTAATGGGTATGCTATTTTCCAGTTGATCTCCTAAGGTATGAATGTAGTACAAGTTGGAATGCTTTACTGGTCCGCCAATAGACACTCTGGTCTCGAACTTAGGCATGTGTGAAATGATGTTTTCAATTTCCACTTCCACATAATTATTGAGAACGAAACCGAAAGAACCTTCTTCGTTGTGCTCACACAAAATGATCACCGTCCGTTTAAAGTAAGGATCGTCTAGAAAGGGCTCTGCAAGCAATAAACTACCTCGTTTGGGCTCTTTTTGATTCTCTGGTGTAAACTTCAACATAGACAGATGCAAATAATTGGACGGTTCTTATGATGGATAATCGAAAAAATAGACATTATTTTCAGCTATGAAATTACGAATTTTATTGACCATTTCTTGTTCTGTCTTTCAGTTAGCTAATCTATTCGCCCAGGAGGAAACACCCTTCAAAGGAAATGTAACTGTTACCTATGATGAGGCCATTGAACAATATGAGTTGCTTGGACGAAGCAATCAAGACGCCTTTTTGGTCGAATATGGAACGTCTGATGCAGGGAAACCGCTGCACCTCTTCATTATTAACAAAGGGGGCAACCAAGATCCAAATGAATTTGATGCGAAAAAGTCGGTCCTATTCATTAACAATGGAATCCACCCAGGAGAACCTTGCGGGGTAGATGCGAGCTTGAAATTGGCGCGAAACCTGCTTACGCGAAATCCGACCTACTTAAAACTACTTGATTCTGTGATTGTGTGCATTGTTCCAATGTACAATGTTGGAGGTGCGCTGAATCGCAATTGTTGCGTCAGAGCCAATCAAAATGGACCTGAAGAATATGGCTTTCGTGGCAATGCGCGAAACCTCGATTTGAACCGTGATTTCATAAAGGCTGACTCCAGAAATGCCCATGCTTTCACACGGATGTTTCAAGACACTAAGCCTGAAGTAATGATAGACACGCACACGAGTAATGGCGCAGACTATCAATATGTTATGACAATGATTTCCACGCAACCAGACAAGGCGGGGAAGGAAATAGGCGCTTACATTCGTGAAGAGATGAGTCCGTCTTTATTCCAAACAATGAACGACCGTGGATGGGGTATGACACCTTATGTTTTCGCCCTAAATAAAATTCCAGACAACGGCATAAAAGACTTTCTAGAAACACCGCGCTACAGCACTGGATATGCGGCGTTGTTTAATACAATCGGATTTACAAGTGAGACGCACATGCTAAAACCTTTCGCGCAACGGGTAGAGAGCACGTATCAATTTCTGCGCGCCACATTGGAGTTTATGTTTGAGCACAATACGGAGTTAATACAGCAGAAGGCGAGGGCAGATCAAGCAGTTGCGGCTCAGCGTGAATTTGAATTGAATTGGGAACTAGATACAACCACATTTAGGAACATTCCTTTCAAAGGATTCAAAGCGATTTATGAAAAGAGTGAAGTAACATCGGCTGATAGATTGAAGTACGATCGCAACCAGCCAGTGACCATGGATATTCGCTATTACGATACGTATGTGCCAACAGAAACGGCCACCGCACCTGAGTTCTATGTGGTGCCTCAAGCCTGGCATGAAGTGGTAGATAGATTGAAATGGAACAAGGTTAAAATGACTCAAATAGAGCAAGATACCATAGTTGAAATGCGGGTCTATTACATAGATGATTGCAAAGCCGGAAATCTCTATGAGGGGCATCATCATACCGTTGTAACAGACTTAAGAGAAGTGAAAGAGGAGGTGCAGTTGTTTAAAGGTGATTGCATTATAATGGTCAATCAAACTTCAAATAGGTACATCGTTGAAACGCTAGAGCCAAGAGGGGTAGACTCTTTTTTCAGTTGGAACTTCTTTGATTCAGTGCTGCAGCAAAAAGAGTGGTATAGCGATTATGTATTTGAAGATTCAGCGGCAGAAATGCTCGCTACCGATGCGCTCTTAAAAGCAGCGTTTGAAAAAGCAAAAATAGAAGATAAAGAACTTGCGGAATCACCAAGTCAGCAATTATACTGGCTTTACAAGCGCTCAAAGTTTTATGAGGGTTCCGTTAATCGTTATCCTGTTTACCGCTCCCTTTAACACAGAGAATCGCTTGTGTTTTTGAATAGTCCCAGAATACAAAGGCCCATTTTTAGTACTGTTTTGCACCCGGGAATGGTGAAATAGTTGACGCTGTCATCTACCTTTGTGTCATGGGTAAAGTGCACTATACATTGGTTACCACGTATTACAAGCTGATGCGAAAACTGCGGAACGTGGGTGTTCAGCCGTCTTCAGAACAACTTCGCGCTTCAGCAGATGCCTTGGCGTTATTGAACCCAATGCCTATGGGTACCAACCTGAAAATGACAGCATTAAACGGAGTCCCTACAGGTGAAATTTCTTACAGAAGTGCTAAGCACAAAGGGATGTTTATGTTTATTCATGGAGGCGGATTTGCTTTTTGCAGTGTGAAAACGCACCGTTCTTCCGTGGCCTATTTGTGTCGTATAACTGGTATGACCGGATTTATTCCCGAATACCGTTTGACGCCGGAATACGCATACCCCATTCCGATCAATGACTGCATTGACGCTTACAAAGGACTTCTTGAGCGACATCCGAACAGACCTATTCATTTGTTTGGTGACTCTGCAGGGGCAAGTTTAGCAGCTGGAATGATTCACAGAATGGTTGCGGAAGGAATTCAAATACCAGCATCTCTCATTTTGATGTCGCCATGGTTAGATCTTCGCCCCGAATCCGAAAGCATAAAGCTGAATAATTTAGAAGATAGTCTATTCGATAAAGATGACCTCATTCATTACAGCGAAATGTACTTGATGGGAGAAGACCCTTCTAACATTGAGGTTTCCCCTGTTTTAGGCGATGTCTCTTACTTTCCACCCACATTGATTCAGGTAGCAAAAACCGAATTGCTGTATCCTGACAGTTTGAAATTAGCTGAGAAGCTAAAAAAAGCGGGCGTGTTTTATAAATTGGAAGAAGAGGAGCAGCTTTTCCATAGTTGGCAGTTATTTCCAGACTATGTTCCTGAAGCCCGCGAATCACTTCGAAAAGCGGAACGTTTTATTGAGGTTGACCTTGTCCAAGCGCACGCGAATAAGCAGTTAGTCTAGCGCCATACATGCCTTGAATGGCATTCATGTCTGGATTGCTCACTACAAAATCAACATGATCAAGTTTTTCATTTTGAGGCGTTCCACTGCGACTTTCAACCTGCGAAACAGCTTCAGCGGTGTAGTAAAGTTTTTGCTCAATGGCGAAAGGAGCTTCTTTTCCTGCAAATGAGTTAAAATACTGGTAGTGCGTGCTGCAGATCAATGCGCCGTTCTTATACACATAGGTATCAAACTCCTTCCCGCTTTCTGTGAGCAGTTCACCTTCTATGCGTTTCAACGTTTCCCCATCGAAGTAACCCTGCACTTCTCCTGGGATGTTCCCCATGCGTAAACGGTGTCTTCGTGGAGGTGTAGCAGTTTTTTCTTTCGCATTCAAAGAGACCTGCTGATCAATTTTTTCTTTCGCATTCGATGAAATAGAAGGAGTATTGGGCGCTGCTTTTAGTGGTTTTTCTTGTTCCGTATTTGAACAACTAAAAAGAGCGATTGAAGCGAGGAGAAGAAGGTATTTCATTTAGGGTGCTTTGTGTGTGAAACGGGAAGGGATGAAATAGGTGGATGAGTTTTAAGCGCGCGCTACGAGATCGTTATCTCTTGAACCAACATTCGCCTACAAATAGGAACTAAAGTCTCAACTTCTGGAAACTGTAATTTTGAATGCAGCACAAAGGTAGCCGGATTGGGCCATTCCTTGAATTTCTTAATCAATTCCAATTTGAGCTGTTCCAACGTTTGGAAAGGACTTTTTACTTTCTTTTCTATCAACCGAAGTTGCAGTCGATGAGCTTGATTTTCAACCAATTCAATCATTGAAAGTGAAAATCTGTAAAGGCTAAGCGCTTTAGATTGCTCGGTTTGCAGCAGTACATAACCTTCATTTTTATACAGCGGTAAAATGCCTACCGGCTCCAATTTTAGTTGTTCAGCCACAAATTCGTGGATGGAAGATCCTTCGTCCAATTTTATTTGAATTTTCGGAAGGGCGAAAGAAGTCATACGCTCCAAGTAAGCGGTGAAATCTGAAGTTTGATCCAGTTGTTTTCTGATCACCTTCTTTTCGCCAAAATTCAAACCAATCAGCTCAGAGGGAAGGCTTCGCTCAACCTCTTTAAACTGATTTAATAGCTGTTTTAGCTCTTTCTGATGCTTTGAAAGTGCATCCAAAGCGGGGTATAGCTTCACTTGTTCGAATTGCGATTGCATTTGCTTGAGCCAGGCTAAAAGCACATATTGCTTGTACTCTTCATCCAGCCAGCCTTCAGTGAGCCAATTTGAATTGAATGTGTTCATTGTAAAAGGGTTTCCTATTTATAAACGGAAGATTGAGGTGTTTGGTTTCTTAGAGAGGTTTTCTCTTTCCACAAGGACAAAAACCAACCTCGATCGAATGTAGTAGCCACGAGCTTCTTCCACAAGGACAAAAAC
>JBLIGQ010000063.1:0-14124 GCA_047636995.1 Flavobacteriales bacterium
AAAAAATCAATTTTATGCAGCCTTGTCAGTTTTTAAGCATTGGCACGAATTCTGTCAGCTAAACGATTGATAATCTATATGTCAAATAATCTAAAACGACTATTAAAATGTCAGTAAACGTAAAACCATTGGCAGACCGTGTTTTGGTGGAGCCAGAGCCAGCGGAGGAAAAAACCGCTAGCGGAATCTTTATTCCAGACTCAGCAAAAGAGAAGCCACAACGTGGGAAAATCATTGCTGTAGGAAATGGGAAAGTAGATGAACCGATGACCGTTGTTGTAGGAGACACTGTTTTATACGGGAAGTATTCCGGTACAGAAATCAACGTTGAGGGGAGCGATTACCTGATCATGCGAGAATCAGATATTTTCGCAATTGTATAAGTTAAACCTGATTTAAAAATTGATTAGCAATGGCTAAAAACATTAATTTTAATGTAGACGCAAGGAATGCCCTGAAAGAAGGTGTAGATGCGTTGGCAAATGCAGTGAAAGTGACATTAGGACCTAAGGGACGAAATGTTGTTATCGATAAGAAATTTGGGCCTCCTATTGTAACCAAAGACGGAGTTACTGTTGCGAAGGAAATCGAATTGAAAGACCCAGTTCAAAACATGGGTGCGCAAATGGTGAAGGAGGTTGCTTCCAAAACAGCTGATATTGCTGGTGATGGAACAACTACTGCTACAGTATTAGCTCAGGCAATTGTTACAGCAGGATTGAAAAACGTTGCTTCCGGTGCGAATCCAATGGATTTGAAAAGAGGTATAGATAAAGCTGTAAGTTCTGTTGTGCAAGGACTACGTGATATCTCTCGCGAGGTTGGAAACGACAATAGCAAGATTGAGCAAGTAGGTTCAATTTCTGCGAACAATGACAACACCATCGGTAAGCTTATTGCTGACGCGATGGCTAGAGTTGGAAACGAAGGCGTAATTACGGTTGAAGAGGCAAAAGGAACTGAAACTGATGTGAAAATAGTGGAAGGGATGCAGTTTGATCGCGGATACCTTTCTCCATACTTTGTGACTGACACAGAGAAAATGGAAGTGAGTCTTGAGAATCCTTACATCTTGATTTACGATAAAAAGGTTTCTAACATGAAAGATCTTCTTCCAGTATTGGAAAAGACCGCTCAAACAGGAAGACCTTTGTTAATCATTGCTGAGGATGTTGATGGTGAAGCGTTGGCCACACTCGTAGTGAACAAGATCAGAGGAGCGCTGAAAGTAGCTGCTGTGAAAGCGCCAGGTTTCGGTGACCGAAGAAAAGCAATGCTTGAAGATATTGCTGTTCTTACAGGAGGAACGGTGATTTCTGAAGAAACAGGATTGAAGCTTGATGGTGCTACCATTGAGGATCTTGGTCAGGCTGAAAAAATCACCATAGATAAAGACAATACAATTATTGTGAATGGTTCAGGTGATGCGATTGCAATTGCTTCTCGTGTTCAGCAAATAAAAGCGCAAATTGAATCTACAACTTCTGATTACGACAAAGAAAAACTTCAAGAGCGTCTTGCGAAATTAGCAGGAGGAGTGGCGGTGCTTTATGTTGGAGCAGCTACTGAAGTTGAAATGAAAGAGAAGAAAGACCGCGTTGATGATGCTTTGCATGCAACACGCGCAGCCGTTGAGGAAGGAATTGTACCTGGAGGTGGTGTAGCTTACATTAGAGCGGGAAAAGCACTAGATACTTTGGAAGGTGACAATTACGATGAGACCACAGGTATTGCAATTGTGCGCAGAGCAATTGAAGAGCCATTGCGTCAAATCATTGCCAATGCTGGTGGTGAAGGAGCAGTAGTTGTTCAGAAAGTTCGCGAAGGTGAAGGTGACTTCGGTTACAACGCCCGCACTGATGTTTATGAGAACTTATTTGAAGCAGGAGTTATTGATCCTACGAAAGTGAGTCGTGTAGCATTGGAAAATGCAGCTTCTATTGCTGGAATGCTTCTTACAACAGAATGTGTGATTTCAGACATCGAGGAAGAAGGCGGAATGTCTGCTATGCCAGGTGGAGGCGGAATGCCAGGCATGATGTAATTGAATTCTTATAGATATAAAAAAAGGCTGTCTTCGGACGGCCTTTTTTGTTTTACAATGGATTCATACTTATTTCGTCAACGAGTGGAATACATCTTCCAATCGTTGCTCTTCTCGTTTCAAGGTAAGTACCAAACGATCATGCTTAACTGCCCAGGCACTAATCGTTTTACGCGGGTCTGATTCAGAAACACTGCGTAACCTCCATGTGTTATCCCCAATGTTTTTTGCATCAACGATGCCTTCAATACTTAACAACTCTTCTTGTTCAATAAGGCCATCAAATTCAACTTCAATTAACTGTTGCTTTGAACTCGCTAAATTGCGAATCTCAGAGGTTGGTCCGTCAGCTACAATGTTGCCCTGATTCACAATGATTACCCTGCTGCAAATGGCTTCTACCTCCTGCATGATGTGGGTTGAAAGCATAACCGTCTTTTCTTTTCCAATGTTTCTGATCAACTCTCGAATCTCAACCAACTGGTTTGGGTCTAGCCCTGAAGTTGGTTCGTCAAGAATGAGTACTTCTGGATCATGAATCATTGCTTGAGCAAGGCCTACGCGTTGTCTGTATCCTTTTGAAAGGGCGCCAATTAATTTGTGCTGCTCACGTCCCAATCCCACTTTTTCAATCATTTCGTCAACGCGCTTACTCACATTGTCAAGCTTGTGAATGCCCGCTACGAAATAAAGAAACTCTTTGACATACATGTCGAGGTACAATGGGTTGTGCTCTGGCAGATAGCCTACTTTCTTTCGAACTTCAATGGGGTCAAGCGACACGTCATGTCCGCAAACAATTGCTTGTCCTTCGCTGGGCGTAATAAAACAGGTGATGATTTTCATCATGGTTGATTTTCCCGCGCCATTGGGCCCCAGAAACCCAACTACTTCGCCCCCTTGAATAGAGAATGAAACTTCGTCAAGTGCTTTTTGTGCACCGTAGAATTTGCTGACTTGTTTGATTTCGATCGACATAGCTGTTTCTTAGGGTACAAATTTGCAGATTAATTTCTTCTGGTTTCAACTTCTGCAAGAATCTCTTCAACCAATATTTGTGAAAGATTACTTCTCTATTTCAATCTCTGATACCGTAGCTTTGCATCAAAGTGAGAATTTGGAAGGGTTAGTAATCAAATCAACGGGTAAGTGGTGCGATGTATTGGGGAGTGACCAAGAAATGGTCGCTTGTCAAATCAAGGGTAAATTCCGTATGCAAGGAATTAAAACAACCAACCCTTTGTCTGTTGGTGATCGCGTAGAGTTTGAAGTCGAAGAAGATGGCACCGGCGTGATCAATGAAATTCATGAACGCCGCAATTACATCATAAGAAAAAGTGTCAATTTAAGTAAGCAGGCACACATTGTTGCGGCCAATGTTGATCGCGCATTTTTGATTGTGACCCTGGCCAGTCCACCAACTTCAACCGGGTTTATTGATCGTTTTCTTGTGACAGCAGACGCTTATAGCATTCCAGTCACAATTGTTTTCAATAAAGTTGATATCTACAATGATGGCGAGAATGATGACATGGAATGGATGGAGAATATGTATCAATTTTGTGGATATGATACGCTTCGGCTTTCAGCTTTAGAAGGAGACGGATTAAAAGAAGTTCAAGCTGCAATGTCTGATAAGATCAACATGGTTGGCGGACATTCAGGTGTGGGCAAGAGTACGCTGGTGAATAGACTCATTCCCGGCTCTGAAATCAAAACATCTACCGTTTCTGATTTCCATAAAAAGGGGAGGCACACCACTACCTTTGCTGAAATGCATGCTTTGCCATTTGGTGGCTGGCTCATTGATACGCCAGGGATTAAGGGATTGGGATTAGTGGATATTCCTAAAAACGAATTGCACCACCATTTTCCTGAGATTTTCAGGTTGTTGCCAGACTGTAAGTTCCATAATTGTTTGCACCTCACAGAACCTGGGTGCGCCGTGAGAAAGGCAGCCGAAGCAACAGAGATGCCTCCTGAACGCTACCAAAGTTACCTAAACATGTACAACGAAGATGAAGGGCCTTACAGAGTCTGATTACTTCGCTACGAAAGCAGGGTTGTAATACGTGTCATGTCCGTAAAGCAAAGGCTGGGCATTGGCTAATTGATAAACTCCTTTTCCAATTGCTCTAATGAGCGCATCACCAGCGGCAGTATCCCATGTCATACAAGGTGAAAATCGCGGATAAATATCTGCTTGTCCTTCAGCTATTTTACAGAACTTTAATGAGCTTCCAGCTTTTATTACATCAAGGTCTGGATACTTTTTGTACAGCACTTGAAGGTACTCTTTGGTTTTTGGATGAAGGTGAGACCTGCTTACTACAGCCGTGTATGGGCGATCTGTCTTATGCCTTTTGATCTCAAAGGACGCATAGTCAGTTGATGCCTTTAAAGCTTTTTCTGATGCTTTGCACGGATTTAAATTTGGCTTCGCGAAGTACATCAATTGAAGCTCAGGAATCGAGATGACACCAATTGTAGGTGTTCCGTTTTCTATTAAAGCAATGTTAATGGTATATTCCTTTCGTCCCGCTATGAATTCCTTCGTCCCATCTAATGGGTCCACAACCCAGTACTTATTCCATGTTTTGCGTTCTTCTATAGACGGAGGTTCAGCTTCTTCTGAAATAATAGGAATGCCTGAAGGTTCTAGTATTGATCTGATGAGCGCATCTGCAGCTAAATCTGCTTCAGTCACCGGAGAATCATCTTCTTTTTGATACGCAATAACTCCTTTCGCATGGAATTCACGAAGGATGGGCGCGGTTTCAAGGGCCGCTCGGATCGCTAAATCTAACATTAATACCAAGGTACGAAGTTCTATCATTTCGCTAAAGTCTTGGCCTAGATTATAATCAACAATTTGTTAGCGTCTTGAATACCTGACGGTTGATTTTGATTTTAAATCGAAGATTTGTCCTCTAGTAATTATGAAGTTTTATATACCTTTGCATCGTCTTTTACAGGGGTGCCGAAATTCATAACGTTGAAGATTGGCTGAGATTATACCCTTCGAACCTGCCCAGGTAATTCTGGGAAGGAAGCGGGTGATTCATTTGACTGCCAACCCTTGTGCAGTCTTTTACAATCAAAAATTTTAAAAGATGAAAAATTTTCTATTCACAGCACTTTTCTTGTGCTGTAGCTTTCTCGCATTTTCTCAGGGGGCAGCTATTCGAGGAAAAATTATGGATTACGAAACACTAGCGCCATTGATAGGCGTCAACGTGCAGTTGGGCGGAACTCGAATGGGGGCTGTTACAGATGCCGATGGCAACTATGAATTACTGAGTGTTACGCCGGGCAACTATAACTTGGAGGTGACGTACCTTGGGTTTGAGCAGTCTACTAGAAACATTGAGCTTAAAGAAGGGGAAGAAGTTGAGGCCAACTTTAAGATGATTAAGTCTGCTGATAACAATCCGGTTTTAGATGTTTCGAGAACAATGCTTGATTTAATACCATTGATTAACCTTCCTTTTGCAGAGATCACTTCTATTGAAGCGCCTAGGTATGGTGTCTTCTCTAACTCCACGGTGACGCAAGAAGACATCGCGCCTTTGAACAACGGCCAAGATCTACCTTACATGTTGCGTTTTACACCTTCAGTTGTGACGACCTCTGATGCAGGCGCAGGAATCGGTTATACCGGAATGCGTATTCGAGGAACCGATCAAAGTAGAATCAATGTTACAATTAACGGGATTCCTTACAATGACCCTGAGTCGCAGGGAGTGTTTTGGGTGAATTTGCCTGATTTTGCAACCAGTGCTGACCGGATTCAGATTCAACGTGGTGTAGGAACTTCAACGAATGGGGCGGGCGCTTTCGGCGGATCAGTTTCAGTGAATAACATGAGCATAGACAATGAGAGCTATGCGCAAATTATGTCAGGCGTTGGGTCTTTCAATACCTTTAGAAACTCAGTTTCTTTTGGGACAGGAAAGGTCAATGATACTTGGAGCATGGAAGGGCGCCTTTCACAGATCACGAGTGACGGTTATGTTGATCGTGCGTCGAGTGATTTGAAAAGCTATTTTTTAGCTGGAGAGTGGAATCCGGGGATGTTCTTTGTGAAAGCAGTTGTCTTTGGCGGAAAAGAACGCACGTATCAAAGTTGGTATGGAACGCCAGAATCACGCATTGATGGAGACGAAGAAGGCATGCTTAGCCATGCCGCTAACAATGGCTACTCAGATGCACAAACAGAGAATTTGTTGAACAGCGGACGTACCTATAATTTCTACCTCTATGAAAATGAGGTAGATGATTATGCGCAAGACCACTATCAATTGCACGCTGGAGGGAATTATCGAAACTTCAAATTCAATGTGGCCGGACATTATACCTATGGAAGAGGCCATTTTGAGCAATTTCGAGATGGAGATGATTTTTCTGATTACGGGTTGAACCCAATTATTGTTGATGCTTCACAGCAATTTTCAGATGGATTGAATAGTGACGGTGATCCGATCAGTACTTCTTTTGAAACCAATTATGCTTGGGATGAAATTGAGTTTCAATATGATGTTGTGAATGATGCCAATGGCGATCCGATTACCAACGGAACGGGAGATTTTCTATTGAATTCAGTAGCACAGATTTCGTCAACAGATGTAATTCGCAGACGTTGGTTGGAAAATGATTTTTATGGCGCTACCTATTCTGTTGAATATGACAAACGCATTAATCAAAATCAGCTGAAAGTTATTCTTGGTGGAGCATACAATGAGTATGACGGTGACCATTACGGAGAGTTGATCTGGATGGAGCACAGCAACGATACTCAAAATGGAGATTTTTACTACTTCAATAACGGATTTAAAACCGACTTCAACTCTTACCTCAAAGCAAACTACCTGATCAATCAGAAGCTAGCGGTATATGGAGATTTACAGTTCAGAAACGTTACTTACAGTGTAACAGGGATAGACGAAGATCTACAGGCTTTGAATGTGAATGACACATTGCAATTCGTAAATCCAAAGTTTGGAGCAAGCATGTGGGTAACACCGAAGACCCAGGTTTATGGGTCTTATGCCAAAGGGAATAGAGAGCCTTCGCGTTCAGATTATGTTGATGCACCAGAAGGGGTTGAGCCAAAACATGAAAGCATGGATAACATCGAATTGGGATTGCGAAGAGTCAGTTCGAATTACACACTTTCTGTGAACCTTTATTCAATGGAATACACAGATCAATTGGTGCTCACTGGAGAGTTGAATGATGTGGGAACACCTATTCGTACTAATGTTGATCAAAGTTACAGAAGAGGTGTTGAGGCAGGCATCAATTGGAAGTTGCTCAACAACAAGCTCGACTTGGGTGTGAATGGAACGTATAGTCAGAATAAGATTGTGAACTTCACTGAGCAAGTTATCGCTTATGATGCAGACTTCAATTTTATTGGGTACCAGGAAGAGCTCTTTGAAGAAAGTGATATCTCATTTTCACCAGAATTGATTGCGGCGGCACTTGTGAGCTATCAATTCTTAGACAGAGCGCACCAAAAGGCTGAGGTTGGATGGCAGACAAAATATGTTGGAGAGCAATACCTTGACAACACATCAAATTCTGACCGTGCCATTGGAGCATACTTGGTAAATGATTTTCGCTTGACCTACTCTATTGTTGAATGCTGTTTTAGTGAGCTGTCACTCAATTTCGTAGTGAACAATGTGCTGAATGAGCAATATGTGAACAACGGATATACTTACAGCTTTTTGGTTGACGATACGCGGGTTGCTGAAGACTTTTTCTATCCACAAGCGGGAAGAAACTACATGTTGGGATTGACTTTGAAATTCTGATGCGTTTCTGCCAAAGAGATTTCAATTTCAGCGGCATTTCTTCCAGGGAGTCGAATGCGGAAGGTTCCCTTTTCGCCTCCCAATAGGTTGAAAGATTTGTAAGTTTTAAAACGAATGATTTCCTCACCGGCTTCATCCCAGGCGCAAACGTCTAAGGTGAAGCCGGTGTAGGTTTCAGCCGTGGTGTTCCATAGTTGAACGCGCACTACAGGCTGCTCAACAAGGTTATTCCACCAATCATAATTGAGTAGGACATCTTGTTGTACCTCAAATTTTCTTGCTGGAAATGGAGCGCAAGAAGAAAGGGAAATGAGCAATAGGAATAGTAGATGTGGCCTCATAACAAAGAGCAAACAAAAATTACGCCAAGAGGGTGTTTATGCGTTGATCTGAAAATCAGCAATGCGTTCAGGGTTTTGCTCAAGAGCGGTGCCAATGACCACCAGATCTGCTCCTGCTTCGTAAGCGCTTTCAAGTTGCATCCTACTGCGAATACCTCCTCCAACTAGGATGGGTAGGTCTACAGCAGCTCTAACTGCTTTGATTGTGGCAGAGGGGACACTTTGCATTGCGCCACTGCCTGCATCAAGATAGATGCATTTGAGGCCTAACATTTCACCTGCCATAGCCGTTGCTGCGGCAATTTCGGGTTTGTTGTTCGGTATAGGAGCTGTGTTGCTGATGTAGCTGGCCGTTGTAGGGCGTCCGCCATCAATTAGCATGTAGCCTGTGGCAATCGATTCAATCCCCAATTCTTTGATTCGGGGAGCAGCAACAACATGGTTTCCAATGAGTAATTCGGGGTTTCTTCCTGAAATCAAGCTTAGAAAAAGCACAGCGTCTACTTCGGCACACAATTGGGTAGGACTTCCAGGGAAAAGTATAAGCGGGAGTGCTGTTGCTTCGCGAAGCGCTTTAACCGTTTGGTTGTAGCGTCCTTCAGTTATTAAACTTCCACCCACAAAAATAAAATCAGGCAGAAAATCCTTAAAGCTTTTCATGAGGGAGGCCACTTCTGATTCACCAATCTTATCTGGGTCAATGAGGAAGGCTAGTTTTTTCTCGCCAGCCCGCTTACTTTCTTGTATTTGTTTGAAGATATTCACTCGGTAAATGTACTACTTTGCCACTTCAGGAAGGCCAAATGTTGTTATTCACAATAAATTTCACAGTCTCTTCATTCATGAGTTGATGTCCGGAAGGAAGTTTATAAAGGCTTTTTTTATGGTTCAGTTTGAAAGCAAACCGCTCGCCATCTTTGATTTTGATGACACTGTCATGTGTTCCAAAGATCAATTTTAAATGCACATTTGATGCGTTTGCCTGCGCGGCAATTTTATCTAAGTTCGGTACAAGTTTTCTATAGATCAGCCAGGTCTCATAGACCAGATTGCGTTTTTCATGTGAATCCATATGCACATATACAAAGCGGTGGAGCTTGGCATTGATCAGACCCGTAGCCTTGGCGAAATCTGCTGTTCTAAAAAGCACCTTTGGTAGTTTCATGATTCCTCTGTACAATCCTCTGCCCATTGATGTGTTCACTAAGAAGGCGTAAAAGAGATTGACTTTTAATCCGTCAGGGGCAATCAACAAAAGGCGCTCAACTTTTTCAGGCATAAGTTCATAAGTGGTGAGCGCTACTTTACCGCCTAAACTGTATCCCATGAGTGCGAAGGACTTTACATTTAGGTGTACTAAAAACGCTTCGAGGAGCTGTTTGTGCTCAAGAGGAGATAGACTCTCAAGTAAAGGGCGATTTTCAGGCCAATTGCTTTTGGAGTGGGAGAAAAGATTGATTGCTACAATGCGTTCGTTTTCGCGAAGCATAGGCACAAATTGACGGAAGTCTTCTGCTTCTCTGCCAAAACCATGCATGGCAATGACAATAGATTTTCCGTACCCGAATTCTGCATATTCAATTTGAAGACCATTGTGAACAAAGTGCTTTCTAGGCATAGTGCAAAGGTATTTGAAACGGTCATATCATCGGTTATCCACAAAACTAGAAATACTGTGAATAAAATTGGTTGAGTCGAAGAGCATTATTGACTATTTTCGCAGCCGTTAACCCAGATATTTCAGTTTCGCCCCAATTACTGCCGGAAATCCGAGCGGCTAAAAAAAAAATGCCTAGAGATAAGAGTATTCGTTCCGTTCTAATCATTGGAAGTGGACCCATTGTGATTGGACAAGCATGTGAATTTGATTATGCAGGAAGTCAAGCTTCTCGCTCACTGAGAGAAGAAGGTATTGAAGTCACGCTTATCAATTCCAATCCAGCAACCATCATGACTGATCCGGTTGTAGCAGACAATGTTTATTTGCTGCCATTGGAGCCTGAATCCATTGAAAAAATCCTTAGCAAACACAACATTGATGCAGTGCTGCCTACCATGGGTGGGCAAACAGCATTGAACCTGGCTATTAAGTGTGATGAGATTGGTTTGTGGGAGGAATATGGGGTGAAAATGATTGGGGTAGATATTGCCGCAATTGACGTTACTGAAAACCGTGAAGCTTTTAGAGTTCTGATGGAACAAATAGGTGTTCCAATGGCGCCGCAGGCAACAGCAAAGTCCTACCTTCAGGGGAAAGAGATAGCACAACGATTTGGGTTTCCATTGTGCATTCGACCCTCTTATACGCTTGGTGGTTCGGGAGCAGCAATTGTTCATGATAAAGAGGAGTATGATCAGCTTTTAACGCGCGGGTTGCATGCATCTCCTATTCATGAGGTGATGATTGACAAGGCGTTAATGGGGTGGAAGGAATTTGAGCTGGAATTGCTGCGTGATTCTAATGACAACGTTACCATTATCTGTTCCATCGAGAATTTTGACCCGATGGGGATCCATACAGGTGATTCCATTACTGTAGCTCCAGCAATGACCCTTTCTGATACCGTGTTCCAGCGCATGCGAGACATGGCCATTCACATGATGAGGTCAATTGGAGACTTTGCAGGAGGTTGTAATGTTCAGTTTGCTGTGAGTCCAGATGAGGCTGAAGATATCATTGCAATTGAGATTAATCCGCGTGTTTCTCGTTCATCAGCCTTGGCATCGAAAGCAACGGGTTATCCAATTGCGAAAATCGCTGCGAAATTAGCGATTGGGTACCATTTAGATGAACTGAAAAACCAAATTACCAAGACCACATCGGCTATGTTTGAGCCAACGTTGGACTATGTGATTGTGAAGATTCCACGTTGGAACTTTGATAAATTTAAAGGTGCAGACAGAGAGCTCGGACTTCAAATGAAGTCCGTAGGAGAGGTGATGGGGATTGGACGCACGTTCCAAGAGGCATTGCAAAAAGCCTGTCAATCGCTTGAGATTAATAGAAATGGTTTAGGAGCTGATGGCAAGGAGGTACGAGATCAAGAAAAGCTTCTTCATTCATTGGAGCACCCATCATGGAACCGCTTATTTCACATCTATGATGCCATCAAATTGGGCATTCCTTTTAAGACGATACAAGAAAAAACAAAGATTGATTTCTGGTTCCTCAAGCAAATTGAAGAATTGATTAAGCTGGAGCGAAAAATCGAAAAGCATTCATTGAGCTCAATTCCTAAAGACTTGTTGTTTGAAGCAAAACAAAAGGGCTATGCAGACAGACAAATTGCACACCTCCTTGGTTGTTTCGAGAGCGAAGCGCACACAAAACGAACTGATTTAGGCATCAAGCGTGTCTACAAAGTGGTAGATACATGTGCTGCAGAGTTTGAAGCGCAGACGCCTTATTACTACTCAACCTTTGAAGATGAGAATGAGTCTGTAGTTTCAGACAAGAAGAAAATTGTAGTACTTGGGTCAGGCCCAAACCGCATTGGACAAGGGATTGAATTTGATTACTCCTGTGTACACGGTGTGCTTGCAGCGAAAGAATGTGGTTATGAAACCATCATGATCAACTGCAATCCTGAAACCGTAAGTACTGACTTTGATACCGCTGATAAACTGTATTTCGAACCGGTGTTTTGGGAGCACATCTATGATATCATCCAGCATGAAAAGCCTGAAGGAGTCATTGTTCAGCTGGGCGGACAAACCGCATTGAAACTGGCAGAGAAATTAGATAGATATGGCATTAAAGTATTAGGAACGAGTTACGAAGCGCTGGATTTGGCAGAAGATCGTGGTTCATTCTCAAGATTGCTGCGTGATTGCAACATACCATATCCTGAATTTGGCGTTGTAGAATCAGCAGAGCAAGCCATTGAGCTTTCAAAAGAGCTTGGTTTTCCATTGCTCGTTCGTCCTTCATATGTTTTGGGTGGGCAGCGCATGAAAATTGTGATTACCGAAGAAGATTTGGAGACAACGGTGGTAGACATCCTCCGTGATATGCCAGACAACCAGATCTTGCTTGATCATTTTCTTGATGGAGCAATTGAAGCAGAGGCAGACGCCATTTGTGATGGTGAAGACACCTATATTATTGGAGTAATGCAACACATTGAGCCTGCTGGAATTCACTCTGGAGATTCATTTGCAGTGCTTCCTCCATACAATTTGGGAGACCTTGTTCTTCAGCAAATTGAAGAGTACACGAAAACCATCGCGATCAAACTGAGAACAGTAGGATTATTGAACGTTCAGTTCGCCATTAAAGATGACAAGGTATACGTGATTGAAGCAAACCCACGTGCCTCTAGAACGGTTCCTTTTATTGCAAAGGCATACAAAGAGCCGTATGTGAATTACGCAACGAAAGTGATGTTGGGAGAAAAGAAGGTGAAAGACTTCAATTTTAATCCGCAACTCGAAGGATATGCAGTCAAGATTCCTGTATTCTCGTATAGTAAATTTCCAAATGTAATTAAGGAATTAGGTCCGGAAATGAAATCTACAGGTGAAGCAATTCGCTTTATAAAAGACTTGAAAGATCCGTTCTTTCGCAAGATTTACAGTGAAAGAAACCTTTATTTGAGTAAGTAAAATTACAGCCTTTAAAAAACCCCTTCCGATGCTTTCGTGAAGGGGTTTTTCTGTTTTATATAGGTGTGGTGAGGTGAGTGCTTCTTCGACGAAAGGAAGATCTTTACGTGAAATAATTGCTTACCTTCTAATTACCAATGTGTTCTGTGCAGATGAGGTTTGAAGATTCACTTAAACTCAAATGCGATGAGACGCTACATCAAGGATTTCTCTGGGCTTACCGATGCCGAACTTAAATTAATGCAAATTCAATATCCTAATGGGTTTGATAAGGGTGATTACCACGTCCTGAAAACACCAGATGGGAAGTCGTTTGAAGCTTTAGAAGTGCAAGGAGATGATGCCTTTTTTATTGTTAAAGTGAGCGAAGAGCTAATCGCTCATTTAGATGAAAATGATTGGTTGGTGTCAGATCGAGATTTGATGGATTTGCTTCCATCAGAAGATTAACTTGACGCTATTTCCAAGCGAAATCCTACACCGTGAACATTCGTGATGGCCACCGTGCTGTCTCCATTGAGGTATTTTCGCAGCTTAGTGATGAACACATCCATACTTCGTCCAACAAAGTAACTATCATCACCCCAAACAAGGTTTGCAATGAGCTCTCTTTCAATAACACGGTCTTTATTTTCGCAAAGGAGCTTGAGCAGATCAGCTTCTTTGCGTGTAAGCTTCCGTGGTTCTACCGGACCGGTGAGTTGAAAGTTTGAAGCGTCAAATTGGTACTTGCCAATGGCATAAAGGTTTTTGTTCTTTTTGCTATTCGAAGTGACCCCACTTCGTTTTAAAATGGCTTTGATGCGAAGAATAAACTCTTCGTTCACAAAAGGTTTCGTAATGTAATCATCAGCTCCAAGCTCAAATCCGCGCACTTTGTCTTCTGTCATTCCTTTTGCAGTCAAGAACACAATGGGAACCGTTTGATTCACTTTCCTGACATCTTCGGCAAGCGCAAAACCATCTTTGTGGGGCAACATAACATCAAAAAGGCACAAGTCGTAATCTTCTTTGTTGAACTGCTGAAGGCCTTCTTTGCCATCTTTTGCAAGATGTGTTTTATACCCTTCCAAGCGCAATAAGTCTTGGATTACAAACCCCAGATTATAATCATCTTCTACAAGTAGAATGCGCGCGGTAGTATTCATCAGTTTGTGTTGTTCAATTTGACACTAAAGTTACTTCCTTTTCCGTGACTGCTTGAAACAGTTACTGTTCCTTGGTGTGCTTGAATCACCGTTTTCACGTAGAATAATCCGAGCCCAAATCCTTTGACGTTGTGCACATTGCCTGTTGGGACGCGAAAGAACTTGTC
>JBLIGQ010000064.1:0-13581 GCA_047636995.1 Flavobacteriales bacterium
AACATACGGCGCTCGTGGGAACACGCGCCCAGAATTACATCAGAGTCCATCTGATTTACCTTAAATTTGCATTCAAAATCTGACCATGACCTCTTTTTTAAAATCATCTATCGGAAGACTTAGAATAATTGCATTCATTGAAGGGTGCTCTTTTATTCTTTTGGTATTCGTTGGGATGCCGCTGAAATATTTCTTCGATTCTGGGACATTGAATAAGATCGTTGGTCAATCCCATGGATTCTTATTCCTTCTTTTCATTGTAGCAACCTTTCTTGCTGCGAGTGCCCATAAATGGAAAAAATCAACAACGTTCTGGATCTTGCTTTCGAGTATCATTCCTTTTGGAACATTCATCGCTGATTACAAGTTGATGAAACCTGTACACGATAAAGATCGGGCTGATTCTAAAGCTTAATGAACTTCTGAACACCAACTATAGCTTCGTCCTCATCCATCAGAACAACAAAGTAACTGCCTGTTTCAATGGTGCTTATATCCAGCACTGCTCGTGAGGAGTTCGCAATGAAGTCTCCATCGATGATACGTCCTTTCATATCGTAGATGCGAAGAATGCGTTTTTCAGATGAGACATTGTCCCACCGCAAATTGATTTCGTTCTCAGCTGGATTAGGAAACGTAAATAAATTTGTTGTAAAAGGGATAAATTCAAAGGCCAATTCACTTGAATTCCCTTGCTGCCCGAGACTTAGTCTGTAATAATTAAGTGTGTTTGGGATGGGCGAACTGTCTTCTATGAAGTAGTATTCTGTGTATTCACTCCCACCGCAAATGCCACTGATTACGCCAACCTCTTCAAAATCTTCTAAATTGGCACGTCGTTCCATAGTCACCCCAACACAACTAGCACCTCCTATGACGCCGAAATCAACACGTACCTTGCCTCCTATCTGTTGGGCAGAGAATTGAGCAAGAATTGGATGCTGACCGACAACACTGGCTAAAGTGAAACCTAAAATGAACGTTAGAATTATTCCTTTCATAATCGAATGTTAAAAATAGACTGAATCCTTCACTAAATCTTCACGGCGCACAAACTACCTTTGTAACGAAGAAAAAGCTATGAAAAAAACACGACCACTCATATTAGTAACAAATGATGACGGCATCTTCGCCAAAGGCATCAGAAACTTGGTAGAAGTGATGACAGAATTAGGAGATGTATGGATTGTTGCTCCTGATAGTCCGCAAAGTGGAATGGGGCACGCCGTTACCATCAACAACATTATTCGTGTGAAAGAAGTGGCCTATGATGTGCCGAACGTCAAGGCTTTCAGTTGCAGCGGAACCCCTGTAGATTGTGTGAAGTTAGCAATCTATGAAGTTCTTGAGCGAAAGCCTGACCTCATAGTTTCAGGCATCAATCATGGGGCGAACAGCTCAATCAACGTGATTTACAGTGGCACCATGTCAGCAGCAGTAGAAGGCGCCGTTGAAAGTATTCCGAGCATTGGATATTCTCTGCTCGACTTTGATGAAGACGCTGACTTTGGGCCTTCAAGACCCTACGTGAAAATGATCGCCGAAAGAGTCATCAACCAAGGCATTCCTGTTGGCACATGCTTGAATGTAAACATTCCAAAACTTCCGGCTGAGGAAATTAAAGGCGTGAAAATTTGCAGACAAGCGATTGGCTATTGGGCTGATGCCTTTGATAAACGCACGTCCCCTGGAGGCAAAGCTTATTACTGGATGACAGGCTCATTTACAAATCCAGACAAGGGCGAAGACACTGATGATTGGGCATTGAATCACGGATACGTTTCTGTTGTTCCCACTCAATTTGACCTGACTGACCACCATACAATTGGTCAACTCAATCAATGGGACCTTAACCTATGATGCGAAAGTTAGACAACATCTGGATTGGAATGGCCATAGGTGTTCTGGGCGCTTTTATAGGATTCTTTTTGTATGCCTTCATTTGGTCACAGATAAATTATTCATCAGTTCGCTCTTTTGTAGAAGATGTTTTTCTTGCTTCAGATTTGTTCAAAGACAAGATTATCACCATTAGCGTCTTGTTTGATGTTTTCCTCTTCTGGCTTTGCCTTCGATATGATTTTTTCGAACTCGGCAAAGGCATCATTGCCGTTTTGCTGTTATCTGTGCCACTAATCATCTACTTTTACTAAGATGAAATTCTACGTTATAGCTGGTGAAGCATCAGGTGATTTGCACGGAGCAAATTTGATTAAAGCATTCAACGAACTTGAACCTGAACATGAATTTCGTGCTTGGGGTGGTGACCTTATGGAAGCTGAAGGTGCACATGTGGTCAAGCATTACAGAGACCTCGCTTTTATGGGGTTCATTGAGGTGATCGCCAATCTGAAAACCATTCTTCGCAACATTAAGGCTTGTAAGGAAGACATTTTAACACACAAACCAGACGCGGTAATTCTAATCGATTATCCCGGATTCAACCTCCGAATTGCTACTTTCTGTAAGCAACATAACATTCCTGTTCTCTATTATATTTCGCCCCAAATATGGGCCTGGAAAGAAGGACGCATCAAACGCATTAAGCGCGATATCACTAAGCTCTTCGCTATTCTACCTTTTGAAAAAGCCTTTTATGCAAAGCATGGGATGGATGTTGAATATGTTGGACATCCTTTGTTAGATGCGATTGACCAAGATGCGAAGGTGAAGGCTGAAGCTGAGTTTCGATCCCAGAATAAGCTTGAGAACAAACGCATCCTGGCAGTGCTTCCTGGATCAAGGAAACAAGAAATACTGACTTCATTGCCCATCATGCTTGAAGTTATCAAAAAGCACCCTGAATTTCATTATGTGATTGCTGGTGCACCCGGACAAATCAAAGAATTCTACCTGGACATTCCCGGTGTAAAAGAGTCAAATTTGGTGTTCAATCAAACGTATGGCTTGTTCTCATCTGCTGAAGCCGGACTCGTTACCAGTGGAACAGCGACGCTGGAAGCTGCCATTCATGGGATGCCCCAAGTTGTTTGCTACACGGCCAGCACCATTTCGTATCACATAGCGAAAAGGTTAGTAAAGATCAAATTCATTTCTTTGGTCAATCTCATCATGGATCGCGAAGTTGTTACCGAACTCATTCAACATGATTTCAACGCCAATCGTTTAGAGCATGAACTCACTCTGCTGCTTGATGATAGTGATCGCCGATCAATAATGATGAAAGATTATGAAGCGTTGACCAAGAAACTTGGTGGCACTGGTGCAGCCAAAAGAACGGCACAATCTATGCTTGAAGTTATTAAAAAAGAGCAAACGTCGTCATGAAAAAGGGAGGTTCAATCTTCATACTGCTGCTTTTAACTTTGCACTTCATCGCGCAAGATGAAGTAGTCATTCGCATTGGACTTTTTGATAATTCCATCATCCGTTCTGCGCAGGTCACACTCAACAATGGCCAGTATGCGCTTCAGAATGGCAACACTGTTCTCGCTCAAGTATCTAGTAACAGCACCTATGCTTTCTCACCTGCTGGTCAGGAAGTTATGATCTCAAGAAACGGCGTGAAACTGGGGACTTACAAACGTGTTGTGATCGCTTCAAAAGAGTGGGAAAGTAGCTTGAGGATTAAAGCACGCTTTTCAACCGGACGAGAAAAAACGAATCTATATCCAGACAATTTAGTCATCACAAGTAAGTCTGGTTTTTTAGTGCTTGTGAACGAAGCCAACATAGAAAGGTACGTTGCAGGAGTGACCGAAGCCGAATCAGGCAAAGGACATTCCATTGAATATTACAAGGTTCAATCTGTGATCAGCAGGACTTATGCCTTAGCGAACATGGATCGACATTCCTCTAAGGGATTTAATGTCTGTGACCAAGTGCATTGTCAGGCCTACCATGGCTTGTCTAGGTGGGATGAGAATATTCTTATAGGCACCTTCGAGACAAAAGACCATGTGCTGGTTAATTCAAAAATTGATCTCATCACAGCTGCTTTTCATTCAAATTGTGGCGGACATACGCTCAACTCTGAATACGTCTGGAGAAAGCCTTTGACCTATCTCGTTGGAAGACCAGATACGTTCTGCATGGCTATGCCCCACTCCCACTGGGAAAAAACTGTGAGCAAAAAATCCTGGTTGAACTACATGGAAAAAGATTTCCCATTAGAAACAGCCGAAGATAGTTTAGCCGTTATGGCATTCTTTCCTGAAAGCAAGACCCGCTTCTTCTCAGACAGCCTTCACAACTTGAAAATGACCAAAATGCGGTCTGATTGGAAGCTCCGCTCAGCGTTTTTCACCATCCATGAATACCGAGATAGCATCCAGATTATTGGTCGCGGTTTTGGCCACGGTGTTGGACTTTGCCAGGAAGGCGCAATGCGTATGTCGCAGCTTGGGTATCCAGCACATGATATTTTGCATTTCTATTACAAAGATGTCCATCTCATTGACCGGAGACAGATCAATTTCTTTCGCGAGGATTTCGATTAACCTTTGCATGTTTTTTTCTACGCGCGGCGATTGTTTCCCACGAGCTGAGCGCGTGGCTCCTACATTCGATCGAGGTAGGTTTTATAACTCGTGGAAGAGTAACCGCATAATCCCGCTTACTCCATTGATAGAATTACCTTTGTCATAAACTAAGTCTATATGACGATCCAACAACTTCGCTACATCGTAGCACTCAATCACCATAGAAACTTTGTGAAAGCGGCGAAAGAGTGCCTTGTAACTCAGCCAACACTTACAATGCAGTTGAAGAAGTTAGAAGACGAGATGGGCGTCACCCTGTTTGATCGCTCATCACAGCCTTTGGAACCTACTCCTACCGGAATTCAAGTGATTCTTCGCGCTCAAGAAATTGTGCAGCAATCAGAACAGTTATTCGACTTCGTAAAAGGGAAGCACCAAGATGTTTCGGGTAAATTTCGCATTGGAATTATTCCAACCATGGCTCCTTACCTTCTACCCGGATTCCTACCCGCTTTTCTGACGAACAATCCCAAAACGGAACCAGTCATTGAGGAGCTTCAAACAGAAATCATACTTTCGAGGCTAAAAGAAGGATCGCTAGACATTGGCATTATAGCTACCCCAATCAATGAACCAGGCATAAGGGAAATCCCCCTCTTTTACGAGCCTTTCTATTTATATGGAAAACCAGAGGACATCAAACATTTGGATGATTCATCACATTTGCCTGATAAGGGCTTGTTGCTCTTGGAAGAAGGACATTGTTTTCGCTCCCAGACCCTTGAAATTTGCAAAAAGAAAGCAACAGAAGATCATCAACTGCATTACAAAAGTGGCTCTATAGAGTCTTTGAAAGCGCTGGTTCAGAAAGGGTTAGGCTACACCTTGATTCCTGCCATGTCTGCGAAAGAATCTGACAAACCCTTTTTAGGCTTTTTCAAAAGTCCGCAGCCCGCCAGGGAAATTGGATTGGTGGTTCACAGTAGTTTTGTAAAAGAAAATCTGCTCGAAATTCTTCGGTCTGCAATCATAGAAAGCGTTCCTGAAGAATTTCGAACAGATCAGAATTATTTCAAAGTGCGCTGGAGGCAGCTTTAAAGGTTTGCAATGGGCTTCTTACGCGGATAGCGCACTGAATACTTCAATATTTTCTCTATTGATGCTCCAGGCTGAATGGTTACTTCCCAAGTCACCTTTCCTGTCTCTTCGTCATAAATAGCCCCATCTACGCCGTCAACCGTTACTTCGATGTCAGAATCAGAACTCAAAGGAACTTGATCTTCGATTAATACTGTTACTGCAACGCTTCGCGTATTCATAACGGTTGTTCTAAAGCCCCGAATTGATTTCTTCTTTCCTCCAAAAGTGGTGGTCTTGCAAATGTCTTTAACAGCTTCGCGTTTTACTACAACTCCGGGGTCCCTTCCCAATGAAAGTTGAAGCGTATCTGAAGTAATCACTGGATCAATGAATGACTGTCCAACATACGTACCCTGGAAGTAAATCATGGCCTCTCCCGGAAGCATGTTGTATGATTCCCAAGAAGTCACATCTGCTGTTAGGAATGACTGCTCCAATAATTTAGGCACAGTTACATGGCGGTAGTTCGAAGGAAGGTTGAACTTATGCATCTCAACTTCATACTGTTGATTGTCTGAAGGGATGTCATACTTGATGGGAATGGTGAATTCAGTGACCATCAGTTTCTCAACGATTCCCGCTTCCATTTTAGCAATTTGCATCGAATTCGAAAATCCTACTTCGTCTGCTTGTTCATACATCACCGGTGCAGAAGAATTGTAGCTAGACATCACCTTATCTTTTCTATTATACAGCTGCGCGAAGTACAATTTCCACGGAGCAAGATTAGGGACATTGCCCCCAATTGTTGGATTACCTGTTGTAAGCGTAAGGTCTACGTTGTCCCAATCATTGCCGGTACTTTGAATAATTTTAGCCTTGTAGGTCACCTCTATTGGGCTTTCCGTGTCTTTCGAACGCAGATCATACAGTGGGAACCAACTCGCATCATAAACGAAGTAGCTAAACTCCATGTTCACTTTTTGATCTTTCTCAGCAATTACTTTAACGAAGATTTGATTGGTATTTTGCTTTTTTGTGTTTCTTCGAGAATCCAATTCAGATTGCAATCTGCTGGCAATGGCATTCAACGCTCTTTCTTCTTGTTCAAGTTCCAACATTTTATAGCGAATCTCTTTGATACGTTGGCGAAAGAAATCGGCCATTTCCTCTAAATCTTCTACCAGAAGAACCGCATTCTTGCCTCCAATTTGTCTGTTGGCTTGAAGCATCGCTAACTCTTCCTGGTAGGTTTCACGGAGGGCTTTTTTGGTTGAAACTGAAAATCGGATGTCGTCTAGACTATCACGTTTACTTGTAATTTCTGGAGACACTTCGTTCATCAAACTCCAGTTCACCTCTTGTCTTACTCCAGTGATAAAGAAACCTTCGCCTCCATTTACTTGAATGCTATTCGGATCAATTCTGCTGGTGATGCCTGTGAATTGAATTTCATTCTCACCTGCTTTGAGGTCAACAGACGAAGATCTTGTTACTGTTGCTCCTGCGAGGTAAACAGAAACGCGATCGATGGTGCTCTTTGGATTAACAGCGTTTTGAGCATTTGAATTAAACGCACAGCTCAACGTTACGCAAACGAAGATGACTAATTTGAAAGGGTAGTTCATGGTTAGAGATTTTACATTTGTAAGATGCAAAAATGATACCGTTTACACTGTTAAGGAATGCAAATTATTGTGTCATAAGACGCGCCATGCCCAATCCATGCTCCTAATCCGCCAGTAATGTTCGTTTGAATGTTCGCGGGAGAAGCAAAAGGACTTCCTTGACTGGTAGCTTGGTCTTCAAAAGAAGAGATGTATCTGAATGCGCCTAAGTCAATCACTGACCCACGAATGGCAATGGTGTCTCCAACTTTATAGAAACCAGCCTCTTCATTTCTATCGTCTTCTTTAAAGCTATTCGGGGCTGCTCCGCGAAAGTAGCCAAATTCAAAACTCAGTCCGTTGAAAAAAGCGTCATCAGTAGTACTTCCTAGAGGCGCAATGTAATTTGGATCCTTAATTTCACCCGCGTTATCACTCCAGCTAGGATACGTATTTATTCTGCGCGCCTGCCATCTGTAGGCATTTCCAAGCGTATCAGGATCAGTCAGGATTGCATATGCAAAGCCAAGAGAATCATTTGACCCATCTCCCGGAATTCCGAACCAGACAGAATCAAGCGCAATGGGCGTATTAATTTTTGTTTGAGAAGTGAGTGTTTCCCCGTCTGATTCAATGCGAAGACCATAAACTTGATTCGCTTCGCCCCAAATACTTTGATTAAAAGTAGTGTACAAACAGATGTTAAATGCAGCCAGTTGTTCAGCAGAAAAACCGGTTAATTCGATTACCAGAGGCAGTAAATCTGCTGGAACATCTGCGCTACAGATTTCGGTCAACTGAACTTCATTGCCATTGTTTGTGACGTAAACTTCCGCTCCCCTTACAATCAGATTGTCTAAATCGTTCAGATTGGTAGGTTCGAAATAGCCTTGACTTTTTGTGAGAAATATCAAGGGAGGTTGCCCCTGTTCAATAGTACCTTCCACAACAATTTTCGATGCCACAGTAGGAAGGTCTACTGTGATCTCTTTCTCACACCCTAGGAGCATTCCTATAAGCGAGATGCCGAAAAAATAGATCAAAAAGTGAAGTGTTCGTGTCATAGTATGAATTACAAGTGAGCGCTCATTAGGTTCACTTATTGAGCTTCGCCCATGAATCCTTTAACGATACTGTTCGATTGAAAACAGGCCTTCCTTCTTCTCCGTATTTGCTATCAACACAGAAGTAACCCATCCGCTGGAATTGGAACCGATCTCCTTTCTTCGCTGATTTCAAAGAGGGCTCAACTTTGCAATTTGTCAAAATCTCCAATGAATCTGGATTTATAAAATCCAAAAAATGCTTGTCTTTATGTCCGTCTGGGGAAGGATCAGAGAACAACCGATCATACAAACGCACTTCAGCGTCAAACGCATGTTCAGCAGAAACCCAATGCAACACTCCTTTGGCCTTAATTCCGCTGGTGTCTTGGCCACTTTTTGATTCACTGAAATAGTTTACGTGTACTTCAGTCACATTTCCGGCTTCGTCTTTTACGTGATTTATGTACTCAACGATGTATGCCGACTTCAATCGCACTGTTTTACCTGGCGCAAGTCTAAAGAACTTCTTGGGCGCATCTTCCATGAAGTCACTTTGCTCAATGTACAACTCACGTCCGAAAGGCAATTCACGCGTTCCCGCATTTTCATCTTCAGGGTTATTTTCGGTAGTCAACATCTCTGTATTTCCTTCAGGATAGTTGAGCACCACCACTTTCAACGGATGGAGCACCGCCATCACACGGGGGGCAATTTTATTCAAGTGATCACGTACGCTGAATTCAAGCAGCCCGAGGTCAATGATGTTATTTCGTTTTGCAATTCCTACGCGTTCCGCGAAATTCACTACTGACTCAGGTGTGTAACCTCTTCTTCTGAGGGCGGAAATAGTAGGCAATCTCGGGTCATCCCAGCCATCTACTACATTCTCTTCAACCAATTGTAACAGCTTTCGCTTCGACATTACTGTGTAGTTCAAATTCAATCTAGCGAACTCAATCTGTCTGGTTGGATAAATTTCCAATTGCTCAATCAGCCAATCGTAGAGCGGTCTATGCACTTCGAACTCAAGCGTACAAAGTGAGTGGGTAATTTCTTCAAGTGAATCTGACTGTCCGTGTGCAAAGTCGTACATCGGGTAGATGCACCACGTATTACCCGTTCTGTGGTGGTTTGCGAACTTTATTCTGTAAAGTAACGGGTCACGCATGTGCATGTTAGCGTGCGCCATATCAATTTTCGCCCGAAGAACTTTTGATCCTTCTTCAAAATCGCCATTTCGCATGCCTTGGAAAAACGCCAAATTTTCTTCTGGACTTCGTTCTCTAAAAGGACTGTTTGATCCTGGCTCCGTTGGTGTTCCTTTCTGCGAAGCAATCTCTGCAGCCGTTTGATCATCAACATACGCCACACCTTTTTCAATGAGCTTTACAGCAAGTTCAAAAAGTGATTCGAAATAATCAGAAGTATAGAGCGCCTCTCCGTCCCACTTGAAGCCGAGCCATTCGATGTCGCGCTTGATGGAATCTACATAAAGGGTATCTTCCTTCACCGGATTGGTATCATCAAAGCGCAAGTTCGTTTTACCATTGAATTCTTTACCAAGCCCAAAGTTCAATGCAATTGATTTGGCATGGCCAATGTGCAAGAAACCGTTAGGCTCAGGCGGGAAACGTGTAACAATCTCCTTGTGTTTCCCACTTTTCAAATCATCTGAAATGATCTGTTCAATGAAGTTCATTGATTTTTCAACGGTGTCGCTCATGTTCTAAATTTCGAACAGCAAAGATACATACATCAGAAATGAATACATAGCAGAAATGCACATAGTGCAAGCAGCAATTTAGAAGCCATCTAAGTTCAGCTATGGTGAATTTGCAGAAATAAATGAGCAACTTACAGAGACCAATTAGCGGCATGGAAAGACAATTTTTCAGACAGCCATTCAGTGAGCTCCCCTGATGCTGATTTAAGTTTGACTACTTATTCACAAATAGCAACAAGCACTAACAATGGGACATTGATAGTTGTTGTATGAGTTGAAAATGAAGTAACTTTAATGGCAACAATTGATCAAACTGTTTTATTCGTACGTTTGAAATTTGGATTGAAAACGGAGTGATAGATGACGAAATTATTTTCCCTTTTTGCATTGAGTATTCTCCTGAGTTCGTGCTATTACGATCTTGAATCAGAGCTTTACCCAGGCCCGTGTGAAGTTCCTGAAGTGCCTACTTACAGTGCTGACATACAATTAATTATTGCTGAAAACTGTTCCACATCTGGTTGCCATGATTCTGGCGGAAATGCCCCTGGTAATTTTATGGAATTCGCTGGACTTCAGGCCAAGGTGAATGATGGGTCATTTGAACAAGAAGTGCTTATTAACCTCGCCATGCCGCCAAGTGGTGGACTATCTCAATGTGAGCTGACCATCATCGAAACTTGGATCGCAAACGGAGCTGCAGAATGAAAAACCTACTAATTGCCCTACTCGTTTGCTTCGCCGCAAGCGCAAACGCCCAGATGGAAGGATGGGCTCAAACGTTCAAAGACACTAGAGTCATTAACGGACATTCCGTTGAGACATCGCAAAAAGGAGCCATGAAGTTTGTGATTTCACACCGCTTTGGCACCTTGAATGGTGGTACATACGAATTGTTCGGACTGGATCAATCAACAATCCGAATGGGTTTGGATTACGGGCTCACTGACAGACTAACACTAGGCGCTGGAAGATCTTCGTTCGAAAAGACTTACGACGGATTTATGAAATACCGTCTTTTGATTCAGAAAGATGACAAATCTCCTATTTCCATAACGGCGCTGGCAAACATGGCCATCAAAACGTTGAAATGGGAAAACCCTGACCGTAAAAACTTCGCCACTTCTAGGTATTTCTATACGTGGCAATTGTTACTGGCGAGGAAGTTTACTGATGATCTTTCTATTCAACTCATGCCTACGGTTGTGCACCGCAACCTTGTTCCAAATGAAAACATTGCGCACGATGTGATTTCGATTGGAGGAGCAATTCGCTATCAATTGACGAAGAAAATGGCCGTGCAGGTTGAAGGATACTACATTCCAGATGATCAGTTGGATGCTGATTTCACAATGCCCCTTTCCGTTGGGATCGACATTGAAACAAAAGGACATCAATTTCAGTTCAGTCTGAGCAACTCTATGGGGATGACAGAAAAGATCTTCATCACAGAGACGCGTAACAAGTGGACTGATGCAGGCGTTGGACTTGGTTTTAACATTACTAGGGACTTTAGAATCAGAGGAAGGAAATGATGAGAACATTCTTACTCATAATATCAGCACTGCTTATTGGTGTATTCTTTATGCAATCTGCAACACTTCGTCCAGTGAATGACGAAAGCAGATTGGCTGAAATTTTGATTCGATTGGGTCAAAACAGACCAGCGCACTACCTTGAAACAATTGACCCTGCCAAAGCGAAGATGGGCAAGGAAATGGTGATGAAAGCGCGCACAGAAAACGCCCCATCTGGCGGTTCTTCAAATTACATATCCACTATTTTTGTGTGCACTGATTGCCACAATCAAGTCAGAGAAGATGAGAATCCGGCCAAGACATCGCCAGAAGCGAGGTTGGATTATGCCATCAAAAACGACCTCCCCTTTTTACAATCAACCACTTTCTGGGGAATGGTGAATAGAGAAGCTTGGTACAATGATGATTACATCTTAAAATACGGCGCATTAGTAGAGCCTGCTTCTTCGAGCCTCTATGAATCTACGCAACTGTGCGCCCAAGAATGTTCTAGCGGACGGAAGCTTCAAGAATGGGAAGCTGAAGCCATTAACCATTACTATTGGACCCTGGAGTTGAAGTTAAAAGACCTTGATTTGTCTTCTGAAGAATACAACAGAATAGAGCAAGCCATTGCAACTGAGAATCCAGAAATCAGAAGGTCAGTGATTGGGCTTTTGAAAAGCAAGTATATGGTATACTCTCCTGCTGATTTTGTAGATGTTCCCGTGAGTAAAGCGAAAGGATATGCCAATACTGCTGTTGGAAACGCAGAAGTAGGGAAAGAAATTTTTGATCGCAGTTGCATGACCTGCCATCAATATGGAGGTCCTTCCCTTTTCATTCTTGACTACAGCAAGAAGAGTTTCCGTCACATGAGACGAAACATCACCCGTAATGACCAGCTATCATTGTACGAAATAGTGCGTCATGGAACATACGCTGAGCTTGGACATCGTCAATACATGCCACGCTTCACAGCTGACCGCATGAGCAATCAACAAGTAGAAGATTTGCGCGCTTACATTGAAGCTGAAGCGAAATAGGAATTCCTTTCAGGGTCAGGTAAGTGTATGACATGCTGAGCTACGTTTTCAAAGCATGGATTGTGGTCAATTACAACCACCGTGGCTCCTTTCTGAACCAATCTACTGATCGCTTTCAAGACCAATTCAATGTCCAAAGGATGCAAACCCTGTGTGGGTTCATCTAATGCAATAAATGTTTTTTCTAAGTTGGTTTGCTGCATGATCTGCACCAAACGCAAGCGCTGAAATTCACCAAAAGACAGCGAATCAATAGACTGACCCAGTTTCAGGTGTGAAAGTCCAATTTGTGCAATAGCGTCCAAGAACCCGGCCAACCCGTTTACGTTTGAGAGCCAGCTTGAAATTTCAGTAAGACTCATGTGCATAATCTCAGCAAGGCGCTTGCCCTTCACTTTCAAGTCCATTTGATTCGTGTATCTGCTTCCAAGGCATACTTCGCACGTGGAATGCTGCTCAGAAACAATGTCCAGTGCAACCATAGTGCGTCCCTTCCCTTCGCAAGCAGGACATCTTCCCTCCTTGCTCCGGTAATCGAAATGAGCTTTTTTCAGCGGAAGTCCGGCTGCTTTGGCCTCTATTAAGAATTCCTTTTGCCCCCACTCCAGCATGCCTGAAAAGCTAAAGACCGTTTCCAAAGGGGGCGCCTTCATATTTCTTTGTTGCACGGCGAAGATGTGTTCAACCTCAAAGTTGGCTTCAAAACGTACGCAATTGATGGGTGCATTTGCAGAAAGCGAGGGAAGAATCACCTTTTCTAACAGCGTTGACTTCCCGGCACCGCTGTTTCCACTAATTTGATTGAGTGCTCCACGCAGAACCTTCACCAATTCCAATTCAAGCGTGTACTTTTTTGGATGATGAAAGACCAATTCGCCCATTTTTAATGGTAAATCAGGCATTTGAGGTGCAATGGATTTCGGGTAGTGAACTCCCTTCGATCGTTCCTCAATCTGGCTGAATTGTTGAAGTACCATTCCACCCTGTTCACCCGCTCCAGGGCCCAATTCGATGATGTAATCTGAGGCCTGAATGAGCGCTTCATTGTGCGAAATTGAAATCACGGTGTTCCCACGATCTCTCAATCGCTTAAGCAAAGTAATCACCTTGTTAGCATGCG
>JBLIGQ010000065.1:0-13336 GCA_047636995.1 Flavobacteriales bacterium
CTTCTACTGTTGAAGCCAACATATTTTCTTCTCCTGATGCTTCGCGCGCTTCTGCTAAAGAAATGCGCTTACCATTTCTAAAAGCAACTACAAATGCGTCTTGATACCCAATATCGCGAATTTGTTCTTTGGCACCGTCAGCCGTATTGTAGGCCACAAATAGCCCCGCTGTATAACGGATAATTCCATTGTTCAACTCCTCTCCTGCCAATGGCGCAAATTTTCCAAAATGATCTTGCGGGATTGCATTTCTAAACGCTCCAACTTGTACTTTATAGACAACACCTTCTGGCATTATTGGATTCAACGGAATTGGTTGCTCTACTGAGTAAATCGCCTCATCTGTCATTCCAAACAATGAACCTGTTAAAACACGTGGATAAGCGAAGAGGTATTGCATGAACCCTCCTTGCATAAGGTCTCCCGGAGTTGCAGTTGGCGCTTCAATTGGCGTTTCAATTGGTGCTAAAGCCACAACTTCTGGACTCACTTCTGGCAGAACCGTTGCAACCACAGCTTCTGGAGCAGTCTCAACAACTGCAATTTTGGCTTCGGCTCTAGTTTTAGCAATAATTTCTGCCACATCAAGCATCACAAATAATTGCTCAAGACCTGTTACTGCATTGTTCAGGTCTGATGCCAGTTCTGAAATGGATTTATCCTCTTCTTTCAATACGTTGTTTTGGACCTCTGCCTGACCATAGAGTGTTTTTAATTCTTCTATTAATCCATCTCTTTCAGCATCGTTTGCAGCTGACATGATTGCTTGTTCAATGAGTGAAATGCGATTTAAAGATGCATTAAGCTTGGCTGCTTTCGCATTTCTAGCTTCAACAATTGAAATGTGTTTCGCCTCTAGTACTTTCAGTTCTTCGCGCGCTGATACATACTTCACGTATGCTGCATTTCGCCTTACAGATGCTATTTCTTCTTCGTTCAAATCATACGCTTCAAGCCAATCGTTATCTAAGGCATTTGCTTCGCGAATACGTGCCGAACGAATGACGAATTCAGCAGTTTTAGGTGCTGCGTTTTCAATGCTCACATAAGGTGCTGCGATGGTAGTGATTTCAGCCACAATAAGCTGCTTCTGCGCTTCAGTAAGTCCGGGAGTAGATGCTACGGCGGTCTCTTCTTTCACTTCAGGCTCTTCTTCAATCTCAGCCGTTGTAGTAGTGATCACAACTGGAGTTTCTTCGGCTGTCTCTGAGAGTTCCACAGGTAACACAGCGGATTCATAGCGTCCTTTAAGTAGGTTTGAAAGTAGCTCTTCGTCTAGCTGAGACAAACGCTCTTCTTCATCTATAATAGATTTAGCGCGGTCTTGCATGGCCAATGCCTCGAACTCAAGGGCTGTTGCCTGATTGAATTCATGCGCTTGTTTAATGTCGTCAATTTCTGGTGCAGCTTGCTCACGAATGCGCGAAGCCTGCTCCATTAAATCATTTGCTTGTGCTTCTTGGTCTTCAACGTGATTGCGAATTAAATCGTTCTCCGTTGAGCGCTTCTCTTTCGCCTCAAAAATCAGGGCCTTGTTTTCTTTGAAAGCGAGTTGTGCTTCTTTTGAAAGCAATATTGAACGCTTTACTTCAGCGTCTGCCTTGAAGAAATAGTGGTCTTCAATGGCTTTGTCTAGCTTTTTCATTTGTCCTTTCTTCTTTGAAAGTACAAGTTCAGACTGCAGTTCATTGATCTTCGAAGTGCTTAGGTCGATTTTATCTGTTGCTTTGTCGTAGTCCTCATAATCATTCATACGCTCTTCAAGCACCTTCATTTGAGGATGCTCACTGACCTTCCTCAGGTCTACCATTTCAACTGGCGTAAGTGTTAATGCGATTTCATCTAAACTGGAGACCTCCCCACTGATAACTGACTCAATTGCAACCTCTTCTTTAGGCAAAGTATTTGTTTCAGCAAGGTTCAACTCAATTTCGTTTGAAGCTTCAGCTGAGAATTGGTCAAGTAAGCCAATTTCCATTTGCATGCGTTCTTTCTCAGCTTCGTCAGCTAAGAGGTCAATTGCCACTGTTCTCTTTTTAATTTCATCATTGGCGAACTGGATGCGTTCTTCTGGGGAAGCATCATCTGCCACAAGAGTGTTCAGTTCAACAATGGTTGATGGCAGCACAGGTGGGGCTTCAAAAATGTTAAGTGCAATTTCAGCAGGCTCTTCTTCGGTTGACAAGGCAAGCTCTAGGTCACTTTTGTAGCTATCCAGTTTGTTTTGAGACTGGATGATGTTGGTATTGAGTTCACGCAATTCATTTGCAGCCATTTTATGACCTCTTCCTTCCTCAAGGTTTTCAAGCATTTCGATGTACTTCTCAGTCAAACGAACTTGGTTCTCTGTTTTGTTGAGAAAAGATAAGTTACTATCAATGACTTCACGTTGGTCATTTTCATAAGACAACTTCAATTCATTCATATCGGTTTGATTTTCACTCCAATCAATGATGGAATTCAATCTTCTGTTTTCTTCTGTGAGGGAAGCTACTTCAGCTGCATCATCGCTTTTAATAATGCCTTGGTTATTTTCTTGGATACGGGATTGTGCGTTTACTTCGAGTTGCAAGGCAGCGGTAAGTTTTGAGTCTGTGGTCTGGAGCTCTTCTCCTGCAACAGCATTTTTATTCAACACTTGAAACTCGTCTGGAAATAATTCTTGAGCACGTTTTTCTTTTTCGTCCGCCGTTAAGGAAGTGTAGGTGTTATCAATGTTCTTTGCTTGATCCTGAAGTTCCTCTCTCCACACCATCGCAAGCTGAAGTTCTTTAGCTCTCTGCGCTGATTCTTCAGTTGAAAGCAAATTAACGTTCATTTTACGCATAAATTCAATCTGTCTTTCAACCTGAGCTAGCTCTGTTGAGATCAATGCTCTTGTTTGCTCTGACGGAGAAATTGAGGATTTTATGATGCCTTCTAAATTCGATGAATATGATTTTCTCAATCCCACAACTGGCTTTAACTCCAAGTCTATGGCTAGCGCTTGTGCTTTGATACCTTGAAGGATCTGAATGTCGTTTCTTGTTGCTCTTTTCTCTTCGGCTAAGATGGCCAAGGCTTCTGGATCATCAATTGTTAGAATCGCTATTTTGTTTTCTGTAGTTGAAAGTTCTGACGCCAACCTTTCAGCCAACGCTGAATCAAACTTCTCATCTGGACTCACGGGAACGGTTGAGGCAGCGTTTCGAAACAGATCAACTTGAGCTCTCAAATCTTGCTCTGCTGTTCCGAGTTCGTTCGTTTGTCTCACTTTACGATCAATTTCAAATTCAGCAGTAATCAGCTCTAAGCGCAATGCTTCCAAATCTGCCGTAAGTTGGTTTTGCAGACTCTTTTTCGCTGTAGCCTCTAGCTCCTTTTCAGTTTGAAGAATTTTCTTCTGAATAACATCTTCTTGCGACCTAAGGTTTATCAACGCGCTTAACTGTAATTGTTCATCATGCTCCTTTTCATCAGCAATCGAGAGTGTTTCCTCAATAACAGCTAATTCTCTTCCCGTACTTTTCTTGTCATTATATGCCGTTTCTAAGATTTCAAGGGCTGCATTCATGTCCTCTGAAGAAAGTGCTGTTTCCAATTGCGTTATTGAGTTCGCGCTCTGTTCTGATTTCACTAAAAGTGCTCTGCTTTCAGTGTTTAACATTTTTGATGCTTCCAACGCATTTTGTGCATTTCGCTTATTTTCAACCGCGCTCATAATAAGTTCTTGGTACGCGTTTAGTGTTTCGGCATAGCGTTGGTAGTCTGTTTTATCTACGTCAGTCATTAACTCTTCTGCCTCAATTAATTGCACACTTGCTGTAGCATTCATTCCTTTTGAATCTTCTAACAGCATCCCACTATGCGCTTGAAGTCTTGCGGCCATTTTTCGGTCTTGAGCTGAAGAAGACTTCAATTCATCTTGAATAGACTCAATGGTCACATTGGCGTTAAATCCTGCAATAGCAGTTAGTTGATCTTTTGTGATGTCATCACGCAGGTCATCTTCTTGCTCTAGTTGTTCAAGAATTTCATCGCTTGCATTTGGAGCAAGACCGGCTTTATTTCTTAATACTTCAGCAGATAACTGAGCAATGCTTACATCCAGAGCTGATTCAAAATAATTGGTGATGATGAGTTTTTCCTGTCCATCTTCCTTTACAATTCTCAGCTCCTGAGCCCAAGCGGTGCTTTCATTCGAAAAAGGCACATCAAAAGCACCTGAGTGAATGATTTGGCTTCCTTGCGCTTGCACATCAATTCTATACATTCCCCCTTTTGGAAGGTCTAACAAATAGCCTTCGTCTCCAATTGAAGCGGTGGTTTCAAGGATGGGCATTCCTGTTAACTCATCAACAATTTTTATATTCGCCTCCTTGGCTCCACCATCAGCTTCTGGGATGTAGGTACCTGCTATGAAAGTAAGGTTCACCGGCAAAGACTTCACCATTACTTTATACACATGCACTTCATCTTGGGCACTGCTTCGCCCAGAAGCGAAATAGGCCGTTTTTTTTAGTGAATCAACAACATAAAAGATGTCGTCATCAGGAGTATTGATTGCAAAATCTAGGTTCACAGGCGTGCCGAAGTCTCCAGTATAGTTATTGAATTCGGCTTTAAAGATATCATACCCTCCCATGCTATTGTGGCCTTTCGATGCGAAATAGAAGGTTTTTCCGTCCGGGTGCATAAATGCGAAATCTTCGTCGAACTTCGTATTTATTGAGGCCGACAAAGGTTCTGGGTCAGAGAACTCACCACCAGGAAGTAGGTCTGCCTTATAAATGTCTTTTCCGTTCGCGTTATCTTTTCCGTAACTCGTAAAATAAATGGTAATTGCATTTCCTGGAAAGTGCATAATACTCACCAAATCTGCTTTTTTATCGTATTTCGACAGTAATTCTTCCGGAGTGGAAATCACTTTCCCACCAATCTCTTCAAGGTCATAATAGCGGTAGAAATCAGAATAGGATGCGCCGGTTTTTTCCAGCACAACTACATCTCTAATGTTTGAAAGCAATTGCGCTCCCTGCTGACACATTTCAATGTTTAAGGCTGCAGGAAGCGGATTTTTTTCTTTGGAAGAAACTTGATTTAAATAGAGATTGTATTCTTTTTCGGCTAATGCAAAATTGTAGTTAAGGTGATGCGCTTTGGCGAGGTAGTAATGCGCTCTTGGGTCTTTGCATCCTTTCTTGATTCCAAATCCAATGTGTTTTACAGCTTTTTCTTTTTTAACTCCAGCGTACAAAGCACACGTTCCGAATCTAAAATTCAGATCTGCGTTTTGAGGGTGAAGGGAAACGAGTTGACTGTAGATAGGATAGGCTTGAGCAAAATGCTCCTCTTCGAACCAGGTTGAAGCCTGTTCAATAAGCTGTGCTTCTTCTTTTGAAGACTGCGCGAAAACGCTTCCCGCAACGCACAACCAGATAATGGCTGTCGTTAAAAGACCTTTCATGGGTGTAGAGACCAAGTTATATAATTGACTTCCACTTATTTAATGGAAGTTATACATTTATTACCAAATGCACTTTAACACACTGAAAACATCAGAATTGTCTTACATGCACACCTTTATTAACGATAAATATAGTACAAGGTTACAAAGATCAAGCTGAGTGCCAAATAGCCTGCTTACCTTTACACAAAATTTTAAGCACATGTCAAAAGGAGTTTTCAATGTTCCATTTCCGGTAAATGAACCTGTTATGGACTATGCACCTGGTTCTCCAGAACGCGAAGAGCTAGAAGAAGTATACCACGAAATGTATCATCAAGATCCCATTGAGATACCAATGTACATTGGTAGTGAGGATGTTTATACTGATGACAAAAGGCCAATTTCTCCGCCACATGAACACGCGAAGATTCTTGGGCATTTCAACATGGGCGGGAAAGAACATGTTGAAGCAGCGATCAAAAGTGCACTAGAAGCGCGTGAAGCTTGGGCCAATATGGCTTGGGAGCACAGAGCGAGTATTTTTTTGAAGGCGGCTGAGCTGTTAGCTGGACCATTCAGAGCGCGAATGAATGCGGCAACGATGCTCGGACAATCAAAAAATGCTTATCAGGCAGAAATTGATGCTTCTTGTGAGATGATTGATTTCTTTCGTTACAATGCCTACTTCATGCAAGAGGTTTATGAAACACAGCCTGAATCTTCACCGGGGGTTTGGAATAGACTAGAATACCGTCCTCTAGAAGGATTTATATTCGCTATTACTCCATTCAATTTCACGTCCATTGCGGCAAATCTTCCAGCAGTGGCTGCGATGATGGGCAACGTTACAATTTGGAAACCAGCTGAGACACAAGTATACAGCGCACAAGTTGTGATGGAATTGTTCCAAGCAGCAGGATTGCCTGATGGCGTGATCAATATGATTACTGTTGACGGACCAGATGCGGGAGACATTATTTTCAAACACCGCGATTTCGCTGGATTGACCTTCACTGGTTCAACAGGCGTATTTCGTCATCTTTGGAAAGAAATTGGCTCTAACATTGAAAAGTACAGATCATATCCACGCATTGTTGGAGAAACAGGCGGGAAAGACTTCGTTATTGCTCACCACTCTGCAGATCCAACAGAAGTTTCTGTAGGATTGTCAAGAGGAGCATTCGAATTCCAAGGACAAAAATGTTCTGCTGCTTCACGTGCTTATATTCCTTCAAACATGTGGGATGAAGTTCGTGGAAATCTAGAGATGGATTTGAAAAGCTTCAAAATGGGACCTCCTTCAGATTACGGGAATTTCATTAATGCTGTTATAGACAGACGTTCATTTGATAAGATCAAAGGCTTCATTGAAGATGCTAAATCACGTGAAGACGCTGAGGTAATCATAGGTGGAAACTGTGATGATTCTGTGGGCTACTTTATTGAGCCTACTGTAATTCTCACATCGAATCCAAAGTTCAGAACAATGTGCGAAGAAATCTTCGGCCCTGTTTTGACCATCTATGTTTACAATCCTGATGAGTACGAGGAAACGCTTAAGATTCTAGATGAGACGAGTGATTATGCTCTTACAGGAGCTGTTTTCTCTCAAGATCGTTATGCAATTGAGACGGCAATGCGCATTTTAGAAAATGCTGCTGGAAATTTCTACATCAATGATAAGCCAACAGGGGCTGTTGTTGGACAACAACCATTTGGTGGTGCAAGAGGATCTGGCACAAATGACAAAGCGGGTGCCATGTTTAACTTGTTGCGTTGGGTCTCTCCAAGAACAATTAAAGAAACATTTGTTCCTGCCGTTGAATACAGATATCCTTTCCTAGGATAACAATATTAAAAATAAAAAAAAGAGGCGTTTTCATTGAAAACGCCTCTTTTTTATTGAGATAAACTGAATTAGTTTCCTTTCGACTTCAAGTGCTCATCGAATCGCTCATTGTATGGAGAAACCAAATTACCTTCTTGATCTATCCATTTTGAAAGGATCAGGTATTTCTCCTTCTTCCCTTCCAAACCAATCGTTTCAACCTTTCCGTGAATTGCTCTTAATCTGAAGGCACTATTCAAGATGCTCGCCTTTGCATTTTTAAGCTTAGACTGGGGAATATTGTGAATTACCATTGCATCACGAACCATCTCACTATAGCTTACAGGACGATCTGCTTGTCGAATTCGTCTCAAGATAAAGTTACCCCAAATTGACTTAGGTCCTCTTTTCTTTCGACGCTTGCGCTTTCCTCCAGTATCTTCCTGGTCCTGGTCCTGATCTTGGTCAGGCTCTTCTTCATTTTCCTTTGCCTTTAAAGACATAAGGGCACGAGGTGTCATTTTTTCAGGATCAATTGCAGGAGAGGAAATACTTTCTACAGTTGAAAATGAACTTCCGAGTTTCCCAAGAATCGAGCGCACATGCTCTATCCTCTTGTTCAGGTTAATAAACTCTTGCTCATAGTGATGACGCATTTCTGCAGCATCATTCTCTGATAGCAAAAGCTCTTTTTGATTTGATAACATAATGTTGTTTTAATAAGTCCTACTTATTGTTTCCGGCTTGTGAGCCATTACGAAAACAAAATTAACTAAATCAAATTAATCTTAATCACAACTTTTACTTTTTCTACCAATTGTAGCAATCAAAGGATTTTCAGCTACTTTTGCACCGCAATTGTCTTTATCGCTTTAAACTAGAGTTAAAGAGGAAAGTCCAGACAGCAAAGGGTGCCGCACTCCCCGAAAAGGAGGAACAGTTCGCTGTGACAGATAGTGCTATAGAGATTTAAACCGCCGATGGCCCTTGGGCACAGGTAAGGCTGAAAAGGAGGTGTAAGAGACCCCCAGTAGATTGGGTGACCAAACTAGCTTAGGTAAACCTTGCGGGCTGAAAGACCATGTATACTGACGCTACAGAGCTACTCGCTCAATGTCAGGGGGTAGGTCGAATAGATAAATGATGAAGCATTCTTCGGGATGAACAGGATCTGGCTTATGCAGTTGTTATTTATCACAACTCTCTCTTAATGGAGGAGTTGTGATTTTTACTTTTAGGGAAATTGATTTCTGATGGAATTAAAGGAATTACTCTACGCAATTGACCTCACGGGTACCTTTGTCTTCGCTATGAGTGGCGTTGTAACTGCCAATGAGCGAAGAATGGATATTTTCGGGGCTTCGGTAATTGGTTTTGTGACCGCAGTGGGAGGCGGAACCATTCGCGATATGCTTATTGGGAGCACTCCTGTTGGTTGGATGGTCAATCGAGATTATTTAATTGTTATCGGTTTGGGCATTTTGGTTGCAATGTTTCTCCATAAGCACATCTCCAAATGGCACAAAACCATGTTTTTGTTTGATACGGTTGGGATTGGTCTCTTCACTGTTCTAGGATTGCAAAAAACACTTTCTTTTGGTCTATCCCCCTCTGTTGCAGTAATGATGGGAATTGTTTCTGCTGTTTTTGGAGGGGTAGTGCGAGATGTCCTTGTAAATCGCATTCCATTGATTTTTAGAAAAGAAATTTATGCCACAGCCTGCCTTGCGGGCGCCGTTCTGTATGCCGTTATTTCGCCCTATTTCCCCGGAAGTTTATGGACAGTTCTTCTCTCAATGGCGGTTGTAATTGCTATTCGTGTAACAGCAGTAAGAAGAAAATGGGCTCTTCCTTTACCGAATTAGGTAGGTCACAATAAGGATTGTATTTTTGTCTTCGCAGAAACGATAAAAAGATGTTTGAAGGATTACAGGATAAGTTTGACAAGGCGTTTAAAGTTCTCAAAGGACAAGGCCAAATTACAGAGGTAAACGTTGCTGAAACCCTGAAGGAAGTTCGACGTGCGCTACTTGACGCCGATGTAAATTTCAAAACGGCAAAAGACTTTAGCAATCGAATCAAAGAAAAAGCACTAGGACAAGAAGTGCTAACTGCAGTTAAGCCGGGACAGTTGTTGGTGAAAATTACACACGCTGAGCTTACTGAGTTGATGGGTGGCGAAGAAACTGAGATTAACTTTCAAGGGAATCCTGGGGTCATCTTGATGTCTGGCCTTCAAGGTTCTGGTAAAACTACATTCTCAGGGAAGTTGGCCAATTACCTTAAAACGAAGAAAGGGAAAAAACCATTGCTTGTTGCTTGTGACGTTTACCGTCCGGCGGCTATTGATCAGCTTCATGTAGTTGGCGAAAGCATTGGTGTAGAAGTTTTTAGTGATCGCGAAAGCAAAAACCCAGTTGAAATTGCTGAAAAAGCACTCGTTTACGCCAAAAGCAACGGATTCAATGTTGTGATTGTGGATACTGCTGGTCGTTTAGCGATTGACGAAGTGATGATGGCTGAAATAGCCGACGTTAAAAAAGCCATTGAGCCTACTGAAACGTTATTTGTGGTTGACGCCATGACGGGTCAGGATGCGGTAAATACGGCAAAATCTTTCAACGAGCGCTTGAACTTCGATGGGGTTGTGCTTACGAAATTAGACGGTGACACCCGAGGTGGTGCTGCCCTCTCGATTAAGGCTGTAGTAAATAAACCAATCAAGTTTGTAGGTACAGGTGAGAAAATGGACGCGTTGGATATTTTCTATCCGAAGCGTATGGCTGACCGTATTCTTGGAATGGGTGATGTTGTTTCACTTGTTGAAAGAGCGCAAGAGCAATACGATGAAGAATCAGCTCGTAAGCTTCAAAAGAAGATCCAAAAGAATCAATTTGATTTTGAAGATTTTCTTGACCAGCTAAATCAAATCAAGAAGATGGGTAACGTTAAAGACCTTTTAGGAATGATTCCTGGAATGGGCAAAGCGTTAAAAAATGTAGAAATTGAAGATGATGCATTCAAGCACATTGAAGCCATTATTCACTCAATGACTCCGCAAGAGCGAAAAAACCCAACATTGATTGACGGAAATAGAAGAAAACGAATTGCGGCAGGTAGCGGAACAAACGTTAATGAGGTGAATAAGCTCATGAAGCAATTCGATGAGACTAGAAAAATGATGCGCATGATGACCAATAAAAGTCGAATGGCAAATGTTGCTAGCGGACTTAAGGGCATGGGCAAAATGCGATAGACACTATGAATATCCTAGATGGTAAGGCTACTTCAAAAGCCATTCAATTGGAAATTGCTGAAGAAGTTATAAAACGTGTTTCAAACGGATTCAAGAAGCCGCACCTCGCTGCTGTGCTCATTGGTGTTGATGGCGCAAGTCAAACCTATGTGAATAGCAAAGTAAAAGCTTGTGAGCGTTGTGGTTTTGATAGTACACTTGTTCAAAGACCTGCAGATGTTACTGAAGCTGAAGTGCTGCAGATTGTAGATGACTTGAATAACAATGATTCTATTGACGGATTCATCGTTCAATTGCCTTTACCGAAACACATCAATGAACAAAACATTGTAAATGCTATTGCCGAAGATAAAGACGTAGATGGTTTTCATCCTGCAAGCGTTGGCAAGATGGTACTGAACCTCCCTACTTTCCTGCCGGCAACCCCGTATGGGATTATGCAGCTCTTAGAACGCTACAATGTGCCAACTGAAGGGAAACATGCGTTGGTAATTGGAAGAAGTCACATCGTTGGTTCACCCATGAGTATTCTCCTGAGTAAAAATGCTAATCCGGGCAATTGCACGGTAACTCTGGCGCACAGCAGAACAAAAAACCTCGAAGAATTCACAAAGAATGCAGATATCATTGTAGTGGCCCTCGGTATTCCTGAATTCCTCAAAGGAGACATGGTTAAAGAAGGAGCGGTTGTCATTGATGTTGGTATCACTAGAGTTGAAGATGCTTCTCTTCCTAAAGGCTATTCTATTAAAGGAGATGTTGCCTATGACGAAGTGGCTCCAAAATGCAGCTTTATCACTCCTGTTCCTGGTGGCGTTGGACCTATGACCATCGCATCACTTCTAAAAAACACATTAATTGCTGCCGAAGGAAAATCAGCATGAGCCTTTCATAAGGCGCTGCTTCCACCTTGCCAAAGCAGGTGACTCCATGGTTTCTCCCAACCCTATGGTGGGTGCCGTGATTGTGAAAAACGGACAAATTATTGGAGAAGGTTACCACCGTTCTTACGGTGAACCCCACGCAGAAGTGAATGCTGTAAATGCTGTTGTTCTTCCTGCTGACTGTGAAGGAGCTATACTATATGTAAGCCTTGAACCCTGTTCCCACTTCGGGAAAACTCCACCTTGCAGTGATCTCTTAATTGAAAAAAAATTCAGTCATGTAGTCATTGCCAATAGGGATCCATTTCCTGAAGTCAACGGCAAAGGAATTGAGAAATTGAAGGCAGCAGGAATTAAAGTTACCACAGACCTATTGGCTGATGAAGGGGCACACTTGAATCGTTACTTTTTAACTTCAGTAACGAAAAAGCGTCCGTACATTCTCTTAAAATGGGCTGAAAGTAAAGATGGGTTTATTGATGTGCTTCGCAAAGAGGACGAAAAAGGACCTAACTGGATCTCTTCGCCCCGCTCTAGAAAAATAGTTCATCAGCTAAGATCAAAATACGACGCCATTTTAGTTGGTGCGAACACTGCCCGAATAGATAATCCTTCACTCACAGTGCGTGACACAGAGGGCAACAATCCAATTCGAATTGTCATTGATCGAGATGCATCGCTTCCTACAAACCTCCGAATCTTTGATGATGTGGCCCCTACCCTTATTTTTACTGAAACAGATTCAAGGACTGAAGGTTCCAATGAATGGATTTCAATTTCATTCGATCAATTGATACCAGACCTTCTTCAGGTGCTTCATGTCAGAAAGATTCAGCGGTTAATGGTTGAAGGAGGAAGGGCAACTTTAGAGCAGTTCATTTCGCTCAATATGTGGGATGAAGCACTCAAAATCCAGGGGGATATCTACCTAAAGAACGGACTGCCATCACCCAAACTAGAACGTCCAATTTCAGATGAATTTATGCTGAACAACGATACGTTTTCAACTTATTTCAACACATGATTTGGCTTCTACTATCAATACTCTCATCTACGGTTATCTTTCTGCTGTTCAGATTGTTTCCTAAGATTGGGGTGATCACTTTCCCGGCCATTGTGATCAACTATTTCGTTGCGGCTTTGTGCGGCATCATTATGTCTGGTGGAGACTTTTCTATTGCTGAAAAAATCAAGGAGCCTTGGATGATCGGCGGATTGACCTACGGAGTGTTGTTCATTAGTCTGTTCTACTTGATGGCATATACTTCACAGAAAATTGGAATGTCTGCGGCTTCAGTGGCTACAAAAATGTCGCTTGTGATTCCGGTTGCTTGGTTCATGATCACTGACCCCGCAGATGAAGTTACGTTCTATAAAATTCTAGCGGTTGTTTTAGCCGTTTTCGGGGTGTTGTTTGCTTCGCGAAGAAAAAATGAAACCTTCAAATGGTCCTATGCCCTCTTTCCTGTCATCATCTTTGTTGGAAGTGGCATCATAGATTTGGTAATTGGTCACTTTTCACACGGAAATGCTCTGCAACTCCAAGAGAATAAATATCTGTTTACTTCAGCTCCATTCATTACCTCTTCTTTCATTGGTATAGTTGTTCTAGGCGTTCGAAAAGCGAAAGGATTACCTGTTTTTTCTGCGTCAACCATCATTGCGGGAGTGGTCTTAGGAGCGGTGAATTTCGGGTCTATCTACTTTCTAGTAAGGACTTTTGATGCGCACCTGTTGGATCGTTCAGCGATTATTCCGATCAATAATTTGGGAGTGGTTGTTCTATCAACCGTTGCTGCTGTTCTGGCCTTTCGAGAGCAATTTTCTAAAATTAATATTATTGGACTGGCACTGGCAATTGCAGCAATTTTAATCTTGTTGCTTTCTTAATTATCTCGCGTTTATTTTCCCTGTGGGACCCGCCCGCCCCCGCTCCGTCC
>JBLIGQ010000066.1:0-12703 GCA_047636995.1 Flavobacteriales bacterium
TGGTATATCCACTGTAATTTCATCAGAAGCTGTGCATCCGAAGAGCGTGACAGTTGCTTCATAGGTTCCTGCTTCGGAAACTTCAATTGAGTTGGTGGTTTCATCTGTAGACCAAAGCACCTCCTCCCATCCATTCCCAGCACCAAGAAGCGTGGTCTCCCCTTCACAAATCACAAGGTCTTCACTCAGGCCGAATATCGGATTTGGATTGACCGTGACTGTTACTTCATCAAATTGAAAGCATCCTGTATTGGCTGAATCAGCAAGCAATTCGTAGGTGATTTCGTACGGAACTGCAGTAAGGTTTTCCAGGAGCAATGCGGGCTCCCCATCTATTGAAACAGCTACACTTTCAGAAGTCCATTCATAGTTAAAGTTGGTTAGTGATGGTGCTCCAATTGAAAATGGCTCTCCACTACAAACCGTCAAGTCTTCTCCTGCTGATGCTTGTTGAATCACATTGTATGCCTTACATGTTGTTACAGAAATGTCATCAATCCCAAAGTCGTTCCCGCCCACTTCAGTCTGCAAACTCAAGATGCACAACTCAATTGTTTCATTGGTTCCTGAATCCCACTCGAATGTCATTTCAACCCAACCACCGTCAGCAAGAATGGGTGTGCCTTGTGAAACGCCATCAATTTGAAATTCAAGATTTCCGTAGATACTGTTTTGCGGATTGGTATCTACATTCTGCACCCAACTTGTAATGGTATAGGTAGTTCCTGGCTCAACATCAATTGTTTGACACCAGACGTTTGTATTGGGGATGGACGAACCATTCACAACCATGAAATTACCCGTAGACGGATTGGTATGATCTAATCCTTGAAAATTTGAATGTAAAAAATTCGCATCTGGAGAAACGCCATAGGTCCCTTCATTGCTAAGCAAACCCCACGGTCCGTTATTGAAAGAGAGCGTGTAATCTGAAGTATATCCCAGCGGTCCCAATTGAAAATCTCCGTTGAACACTAAGTTTTCAAGGTATTCACACTCTTCACATTGAGCGAAAGACAATGCAGTGCTACCCAAAAAGAGCATGAGAATTAAAATTAATTTGGTGTCAAAGCCTTTCATCATTGTTGCAAATTTGCATCATTAACCGATGTTTACAAAAATAAAGCCAAAGTCTATGTCTATTGAAGAAGCGGTAGCAAATTTAAAATTAGGTAAAAGCCTGAATATCAGCAATCATAGCAAAGTGAGTGGCATTATCAGTCCGCGTGTTGCTACAGACATTGAACAATTCGTTTCTGATCACGAGCATTTCGAAATCTTAGTTGACCGTCCTGAACGCATTGAGCACTTCACAGATGACTTGCCAGATGCTGCTTGGGATTTGCTAGATTTAAATCAAGAGTATTTACAATTGTCTTTTGTTGTTAAGAGAGGGTTGCCGAAGGCGATGTTAGATATAGAGAGCATTCCTTTTCGTGTAATTAAGTCTGGCGATGCGCAAAACTTCCTGAGAAGATTGAACGGCGTCATTCTTTTAGCGAAGCCAAAGGCCAATCCAAAACCCAATTTAGCGCTTGATTTGTTGTATCCTGGCACGTGCGAGCACATCCGTTTTGATGCTTCTGGTCGCATTTCAGTTTAGTCAACTTTAAATTCTTTAACACCAAAAAGGAATAGACAAAGCTAGGATACCTATCTTAGAAGCATCGATTTTTAACTTTGATGAATACGGCCACTACACACGGTATTTCAGTTCACGTTTCTGCTCATTACCAAGAAGGTTTAGGAAATGCAGCAGTTCGTGAACATCTTTTCGCCTATAAAGTCACAATCCAAAATAGCACACAAGACACAATCCAGTTGCTCAGGAGAAGGTGGGTTATTTTTGATAGCAGCGGCGAAGTGCGCACAATTGAGGGTGCAGGGGTTGTTGGTGAACTGCCCATTATTCGCCCTAACGAGAAACACACCTACATGTCTGGATGTGATTTCAAATCTACTTTTGGCTCAATGTCAGGACACTTCATGGTAGAGAACAAATCAACCAAAGAGTTTCTTTACATTGAAATCCCTCGGTTTTTGCTCGAAGTACCTTGGAGATTGAATTAAATGAAACAGCTCCATCATTGTGCTGGTTACTTCATTGATAAGATGAAAATAATACTCACCATTCTACCGCTCTGTCTGCTCCTCTTTTCTTGTACTTCACAAAGTCAAGAAGAGGTCCGTTTTAAATTCAACGGATTGTCCTTTGTAGGAAATCCGAAACCTGTTGGAGAAGAAGCTTTTTCGAAAGTGTCTGCCATCAATGCGAATGCAATTACGCTGATGCCTTTCGCTTATGGAAATTCTAATCAAGGAAGTCTCACCTACGAAAATTTAGATTGGCAATGGTGGGGAGAAAGTCCAGAGGGCGTTGAGTCATGCATCCAACAAGCAAAACAGAACGATTTAAAAGTCATTATAAAGCCTCAAATTTGGTTCAATAGCGGCACTTTCACTGGGCATCACCGCTGTGAAACGGAGGCTGATTGGAAGAGTTTTGAAGAAGACTACACCCGCTTCATCATGATTTATGCTGAGCTAAGCGCTAAGTATGATTTACCTGCTTTTTGCATTGGAACAGAGCTGTGCACATTTGCAGAGACGCGTCAGGAGTTCTGGAAAGGCTTGATTCAAGAGATTAGATCTGTTTACAACGGAAAACTCACGTATGCCGCCAATTGGGATAGCTATACTAGAGTGCCTTTTTGGGGCGAACTGGATTACGTCGGCATAGATGCGTACTTTCCACTGAGCGATGCCAAGTCACCTGTAAAAGAAGATCTAATAAAAGCTTGGGGTCCCATCTGCGACCAATTGGAGGCGTTTTCAAATGACCTTGGGATTCAGGTTATCTTCATGGAATGGGGTTACCGAAGCACAGATTATTGTGCTAAAACACCCTGGGAAACAGGAGAAGGAAATGCCGTTAATTTGAATTCTCAAGCACAAGCCATCGCCGCAGTTTTTGAAGGAGTTTGGCACAAACCATGGTATGCCGGGGGCTTTATATGGAAGTGGTTCCCGAATGGCAGTCGTGGTGGCTCAGATGACAATCGCTTCACACCTCAAAACAAACCCGCTGAGGAAGTCATTTCTAACTATTTCGAACAATTCAAATAGCCTTTTCAGCGAATCTCATTCAGGGACTCAGTATATTTGAAAAAAGAATCTTTTGAAACGAATCATTATTACCGGAGCAAGCAGCGGAATTGGAGCTGCAACTGCCAAACAATTGGCTGATAAAGGACATCATTTGGTTATTGCAGCCAGAAGGACCGCCCAATTAGACAAACTAGTAAACCAATTCCCAGATCAAGTCAAGGCTATTTCTTGCGACGTTAGAAACGAAAGCGAAGTTCAAGCGATGATTGAACTCTGCGTATCATCATTTGGTGGCGTAGACGTGCTTGTTAACAATGCGGGAATGGGGGTTTTTGATCCTTTGATTGACGCGAAGCTTGATGATTGGCACATGATGATAGATGTGAATATAAAAGGACTTTTGAATTGTGTGCACTCAGCCCTTCCCCATTTGATTAAGTCGAAAGGACATATAGTTAATTTGGGTTCAGTTGCTTCACACAGCGTATTCGCAAATTCAGGTGTTTACTGCAGCACGAAACATGCAGTCCTCGCCATTTCAGAATCATTGCGCATCGAACATGGAAACGACATTCATGTGACCACCATTAGTCCTGGACAAGTGAACACTGAATTTATAGACCAAACCTCCAATGCTGAACTATTAAAGGATTACAAACCTTATTTCGAAGCAGGAATGACGGCTGACCTCATTGCTCAGCAAGTGGTTTATACCATTGAAGCACCGGCAAATGCAGTAATTAGTGAACTAATCATTCGACCTAGTAACGCTGTACTATGAAACGATTAATACTATTCATTTTAACACTTGGCCTTTTCGCTTGTGAAACGGAAGCGCCTGCTGAAGTTTCCACAGAAAAAGAATCCGATCAAACGCAGAAAGTCATTAAAATGGCAGATGTAATTGATGGCCCTCACACGTACAATGCCCGATTTTTAGATAGTTTATCGTACACCTATAACACGGGCAAAGTAAACCTCAAGAACGGACTCTATTACTTAACTAAAACCTCTACGGCGACCATAAACCTTCTGCCTCTAGAGCTTTGGGAGTATGTTGTGACTCGAAACGAGAATTTTTACCATCCCGCAAAACCGAAAGATACGTGGTGTTTAATTCACCGCATAGACAAAGTGCAGTTCACCACAGCAGCAAGGCCAGTAACGGTTGAAACAGAAGGTGAAAAATACATGTTGACCATTCCATTTGATGGCACCTCGTCAGGAAAGGTGAAAAACTTAATTGAAATCAGAGGAGTTGGCAAGTACGGCTTAGTGGTTGATGATCAAGTAACCTGTATTTTTGATAATGCCGAGGGCATTCAAACGGACGGAATTCACTACTCTACGGTCAAAAAAGAGGAAGTTGAATTCCTTCAACATGCTTTTAATAAAGCTCCCTAATGTCTTCTCGTAAAATTGCTTTTCTCTGCAGTTCTACTTCTTGGGGTGGATTGGAGATGAACGTATTGCGTTTTGCCTTGTGGATGAAGGAAGCAGGACAGCAAACAAGCCTTTGGTGCGTAGAAAACTCACCTCTTCATGTTGAAGTTAAAAAGTCAGGCTTAGACTGCTTCCCCATCAAAAAGCACAAGAAGTACTTCGACCTGAAAGCGGCGAAAGTGCTTGCAAAGGCATTTGACAAGCACCAAATTGATGTCGTTTGGATCAGAGACACAAGAGACATGTCGGTCTGTGGAATGGCCAAATCAGCAACAAAAAGAGAACTTAAACTGGTTTACCAGCAGGCCATGCAATTGGGCGTTAAAAAGAAAGACTTTTTTCATACGCTTCGTTTCAAGCGCATTGACCTCTGGGTTTCTCCCCTTCAATTCCTTTCAGACCAAGTGCAACAGATGACACGTTTCCCCAAAGAGGGAAATGCAGTCATTCCTTTGGCTTTGGAAACAAATCGTTTTACACAGAAAAAGAATCAGGCTGAGCTTCGCGAAAAAGCAGGAATTCCAACAGATGCTCTTGTTCTTGGAATCATTGGTCGCATTGATCCATTGAAAGGACAAGATTTTCTAATTCGCTGTCATGCAGAAAGCTTCAAAAGCCATTCAAATCTCCATCTTGTTATTGTTGGCGAACCAACCAAAGACGAAGGAACAGATTACTATGATGCGCTCATTGAACTGACCAAGACCCTAAATACGGAGCATTCTGTTCATTTCCTCCCCTTTCAATCTGACGTTGAAAATGCGTATGCCCTGTTTGATGTTTTCGCAATGACCTCTGTTGGAGAAACCTTCGGAATGGTGACCATTGAGGCCATGGTCAGCGGATTAGCTATTGTTGGCACCAATACCAGCGGCACACCTGAATTACTAGAATACGGACATGCGGGCTTGCTTTACGAGCCAAATGATGAAACGCAATTCAATGCATGCCTAGAGCAACTACTGACCAACCCCGAAATGCGGGCAGAACTTGGGAGTATTGCTCAAAGATCAGCAATAGACCGATTCAGTCATGGCAAAGTGATTCAGAGACTACTAACCGCTATTGGTGATCTATATTAAGGACAAATATTCCCATAATTACCAAGAAGATCTAGCAAGTCTGATGTATTCACCAATCCATCACTATTGAGGTCACCTATGCAGGTCGCAACATTATCAAAAGTGCAGCTGCCATCATCAATAGACGCCATTGGGTCATATTGAAGCGAGGATTCATAGGTGCATCCTAAAACTCCACCAATGATTGTCCATTCAATTGCATTCGAAGCGCGAGCGCAGCCTTGGTTGTTTTCCACAACAGAATAGTAGCTACCTCCGGCAGTTGGAACCAATGTATTCCCTGTTTCGTCAACAATCAGCTCTCCATCTTGGTACCAATAATTAGTTGTACCCAAATCAGTATTAAGCAGGCCATTTGAAACAGTGATGACTGGCATGAACGTTCCACAGGCATCTTTAATTTTCATGATGTTTCCATTCAAATTGGCCACAAACAAATCTCCAGCGTTGTTTTCGCCAAATGCTACGTAGCCAAACCCTTGATTTGGAAGAACGTCGAATTCATTAAAGCTACCTCCTTCTTGCGTGATTCCTTTAAAATCACCCGCGCAGTAATCTGTAAAAAAGTAAGTGCCGTTCATGAATTCATATTCTGAACCGCGGTAGACATTTCCTCCCGTGATAGAGCACCAACTATCAGGATTTGAATGTGAAACTTGTGCAACAGGCAATACATAATCTCCAATTGGACCGCACTGAGCAGTGTTATAGTTCTCATCGCCTTCATAGCATCTCCAACCGTAGTTGTCTCCGCCCACATTAGCTGCCGCTTGAAAATTCACTTCTTCCCAGTTGTTTTGGCCTACATCACCGATCCAAAGGTCGCTTGTTGATTGGTCGAAACTGAATTTCCACGGATTCCTCAATCCAATTGACCAGATTTCGTCAAGCGCAGAAGCATCGCCTACATAAGGATTGGAAGCAGGAATGCCATAAGGACTTCCTCCATCTACATCAATTCGAAGCATTTTCCCCAACATTTCTTGAGGATTCTGAGCCAGGTTACTCGGATCACCTTGATCTCCTCCATCACCCATTCCAATATATAGGTACCCGTCTATCGGACTAAAAGCGATGTGTCCGCCGTTGTGATTCCCGGCTGGCTGGTCAATTGTTAATAGAATTGATCCACTTGCTGCGTCGGCAACGTTCGCATTACCAGAGACTTGGTAAGAGGCAACTACGGTGTCTCCAGAGCCATTTGTGTAATTGATAAAAAAGGTTCCGTTCGTTTGATAGTCAGGATGGAAGGCCAATCCCAACAATCCTCTTTCAGAACCATTCGAAATCAAGTTTCCCACATTCAAGAAGGTTCCCAACGAACTGCCTGTTGCACTGAGAATTTCGATTTTCCCTGCATCCTGTTCTACAATGAATAAACGATCATCACCCGCATTGTAGATGCCTACTGGTTGATCTAAACCTGAAGCGAAAAGCTCCAAGTCAATTTCTAAAGCAGTTGGAGTTTGAGCAACGGTCGTTTCAGTAAAACTGATCAAAAGAAACAAAAAAGCAATTGATTTCAATGTATTTGGCCAAGTCATATATCCTCGTTTAGGTTGAAATAGAGTCTCTGGCGAAAAGATACGAAAATCAGTTCCGGAACTAGAATGACCTTGCGGATGGAAATCGTAATTTCGTACCCACAATTGAGTTCCCATGTCGTTAAAAGAAGAAATAACCCGTAGAAAAACGTTTGCCATCATTTCTCACCCTGATGCTGGTAAAACAACGTTGACTGAAAAGTTCCTACTCTTTGGAGGGGCCATTCAAACTGCTGGTGCGGTGAAGAACAACAAGATCACCAAAACTGCCACGTCTGACTTCATGGAAATTGAGCGCCAGAGAGGGATCTCGGTGGCTACTTCTGTTATGGGATTCGAATACAAAGGCTTACTTATTAATCTCCTAGATACACCAGGTCACAAGGATTTCGCAGAGGACACATACCGAACACTTACCGCGGTAGATAGTGTAATTCTAGTTGTTGATAGTGTAAAAGGTGTTGAGGCGCAAACAGAGCGTTTGATGGAAGTTTGTAGGATGCGCGACACTCCTGTAATCATCTTCGTGAATAAAATGGACTTGGAAGGAAGGGAACCTTTTGACATTCTTGATGAATTAGAAGAAAAACTGAACATCAACGTCAGACCATTGTCATGGCCAATCAGTAAAGGATATACGTTCAAAGGCGTTTACAATTTATTCGACAAAAACTTGAATTTATTTGACGCGAACAAAACAAAAATCTCTTTGAACACTGTTGAGATTAAGGACCTTTCGGATCCAAAACTTGATGAACTCGTTGGAGAAGATGCTCGTCAGCTTCGCGAAGATGTCGATCTCATTGAAGGGGTATATGAGGACCTTGACCGCGAAGAATATTTGAGCGGGAAAATAGCCCCTGTCTTTTTCGGAAGCGCAGTGAACAACTTTGGTGTTCGTGAATTGCTAGACACTTTTGTTCGCTTGGCTCCTTTCCCACTTGGTCGCCCAACAAATGTTCGAACAGTTGAGCCCATGGAACCAAAATTTACCGGTTTCATCTTTAAAATTCACGCAAACATTGACCCCAAGCACCGAGATCGAATCGCCTTCTTGCGTGTATGCAGCGGCACATTTGAAAGGAATAAGTTTTTCAATCACGTCCGACTAAGCAAAAAGGTGAAATTCGCCAATCCGGCAGCCTTTATGGCGCAGTCAAAACATTTGGTTGATAGAGCCTATCCGGGAGATGTTGTAGGACTTTATGATACTGGAACTTTCAAAATTGGTGACACACTCACCGAAGGAGAAAAACTTCAATTTCAAGGAATCCCGAGTTTTTCGCCTGAGATTTTCAAGGAATTGGTGAACAAAGACCCCATGAAAAGCAAGCAGTTGGAAAAAGGAATCCAGCAGCTCACAGATGAGGGTGTTGCTCAGTTATTTATTCGTGAAATTGGCTCAAGAAAAATTGTTGGAACGGTTGGAGAACTTCAGTTTGAAGTGATTCAATACCGACTAGAACATGAGTACGGTGCGAAATGTCAGTTTGTGCCAAAAAACTATTTCAAAGCCTGTTGGATCACCTCTGACAATCAAGAAAAGCTTGAAGAGTTCAAACGAATCAAGCAACTGGACATCGTTACTGACAAGGATAACAACGATGTGTTCTTAGCGCCCTCTCAGTTCCTATTAGACATGGAGAGAGGGAATTTCCCCGAAATTGAATTCCACTTTACCAGTGAGTTTAAAACAGCAGAAGCATCGGAATTGTAAAAACTTAACAACCCCTCGTGTAATCTTTTCACCTCATTTCTCGTCATAGAAACATGTCATTAGTTATATTTGTCTAGATGAGGAATATTATTCTCTTTTTTACACTTTTTGTCTCTATAAACACCTTTGCCCAATCTGATAGTTTACTTCAAGTTGTTCAATTTAGTGGTGTTGTTGTTACAGGAGATTCATTGAACCCCGTTCCTTTCACAACCGTCTATCGTGAACGTGATCAACGTGGAACGATTACAGATAGTTATGGCTTCTTCTCTATCCCAACATTCGTTGGTGATACCATACGTTTTTCATGCATTGGTTATTTGAGATCTGATTATGTTATTCCTGATTCACTCGAAAATGATCGGTACAACATTGTTCAGGTATTAGGAAGAGATACGGTCATGGTTTCGACCACCTTTATTTATCCTTACCCAACCAAAGAGCGATTTCGTCAGGAATTTCTCGCACTGGACTTAGCTGATTCAAAAGAAGAATTAGCCAAGAGAAACCTAGAAGCGGCGCTGCTTTATGAGCGCATGCAAGAAAGCGGGATGTCTGCTAGTGAGAACTATAGATATGCTATGCAACAACAAACCAGGCAAATTTCTTACGCCGGGCAAATGCCAACTATTTCTTTATTGAACCCAATTGCTTGGGCTCAATTTATTGAAGCTTGGCGTTCTGGAGCTTTTAAACGACAATAAGCGAATAAGACCTTCGATTTCGCTTTTCCTCCCCTTTCAAAATACCTAAATTTGTGTCCTAATTTGATTTATGGATAACGCTCAAGGTACACGCATTAATAAATTCCTCAGTGAAGCAGGCTATTGCTCTAGGCGAAAAGCGGATGATCTAATAGGCGAAGGAAGAGTCACCATCAATGGAATTGTGCCAGAAATGGGTACACGCATCCAGCCAGGAGACGAAGTTCATGTAAACGGAAGACACGTTACGTTGCCTGATGATGAACCTGTTTACATCGCCTTTAATAAACCTATTGGCATCGTTTGCACAACAGACAACGTTGTAGAGCGTGATAATATCATTGATTTTATTGGTTACCCAACGCGGATCTTCCCTATTGGACGATTAGATAAACCGAGTGAAGGATTAATTTTCTTGACGAATGATGGTGACATCGTGAATAAAATTCTTCGTGCTAGAAACAACCACGAAAAGGAGTATATCGTGACCGTTAACAAACCTATTACACGTGATTTTATTGAGGAAATGTCTAACGGCGTGCCTATTCTTGACACCATTACACGGAAATGTGAAGTTGAACCAATAGATAAAAATGTTTTCAGAATTGTACTGACGCAAGGGTTGAACAGACAAATTCGCAGAATGTGTGAATACATGGGATTCAAAGTGACTAAACTCAATCGCATTCGTATCATGAATATTTCTTTAGATGTGCCTGTTGGAAAATGGCGACATCTAACAAAAGACGAACTAGCTGAAATCAACCACTTGGTATCGAAATCGAAGAAAACATTCGATTGATATTTCCCTTTTTCACAGACCTACTCTTCAACTTCAACCCGAAAATAGCGCCGTAACACCCTGTCAGGGCGCATAATACACCGTTTACCACAAAGCAAGTCTTTCCTTGTTGAAAAACCCAATTCTCGTCGTATTTTGGGGTGTTAAATGCCGTGCTTTGAAAAGCACATTCCCTAAATATAAATCGATGTTTGAACTGTATGAAGGTTTAGCAACCATTGGAAAAGTATACTGGATTACCGCATTAATTGGTTCCGCATTGCTGATCGTTATACTCATCATGACTTTAATTGGTGGTGATATGGACAGTGATATTGACGTAGACAGTACTGCGTTCGATGCTGATGACGGTGGCGTAGGATTCCAGTTTTTTACGTTCAAAAACCTGGCAGCCTTTTTCACCATTTTCGGTTGGACAGGAATTTCATGCCTTGAGAGCCAGTTATCAAACGGATTGACCATTGTCATTTCTACCATCGCTGGATTGATCATGATGGTGATTACTTCCCTCCTTTTTTATTGGGTGAGTAAACTTTCCCAATCAGGAACGCTCAGAATCAGTAATGCCATCGGGGTTATTGGCGAAGTGTACCTTCCGGTTGGAGAGAAAAGATCATCGATAGGTAAAATTCAAATTAAAGTACAAGGTAGTTTGAGAGAGTTAGAAGCAATTACGGACTCCGAAACTGTTTTGAAAACTTCTACCATAATCAAAGTAGTAGACGTCATAAGCGCCGAATTACTACTTGTTGAAAAATTCGCAAACTGAAACCCATAAAAACAACATGAGCATTCTACTACAATCTTTATCGTCAGGCGTCTCTCCATTCATGATCGTTATTTTCGCTTTACTGATCATTGTCGTCTTTGTCTACGCGCTAGCTAAGCGTTACAAAAGGTGTCCATCAGATAAAATCCTTGTCATCTACGGAAAAACAGGAGGCCAAGAATCAGCGAAATGTGTACACGGTGGTGCATCTTTCATTTGGCCTATCATCCAAGACTACGCCTTTCTTGATTTAACACCGATCTCAATTGAGGTCAACCTAATCAATGCTTTATCAAAGCAGAACATTCGTGTAAATGTTCCTTCACGTTTCACCATTGGTATCTCCACTGAACCTAGCATAATGCAAAATGCTGCAGAACGTCTATTAGGTCTTTCTGCAGATGCAGTGAAAGAATTAGCACAAGAAATCATTTTTGGACAATTGCGTTTGGTAGTCGCTTCAATGGACATTGAAGAAATAAATACAGACAGAGACAAATTCCTTTCGCACATTACACACAGTGTTGAGGCTGAGCTAAAGAAAGTAGGTTTGAAGTTGATCAACGTGAATATCACTGATATCCATGATGAATCAGGCTACATTCAAGCTCTTGGAAAGGAAGCTGCTGCAAAAGCAATTAATGATGCGATCATTTCGGTATCACAAAAGGACCGTGATGGAGCTATTGGACAGGCAAAAGCTGTTCAAGACCAACGTGTTCAAGTAGCTGCTGCAAACGCAATGGCTGTTGAAGGTGAAAATAAGGCAAAGGTTTCGATTGCGAATTCAGATGCTGATAGAAGAGCAAGAGAGGCAGAGGCTGAGAAAATAGCCATTGCATCTGAGAAAGTTCAATCAGCAAACGCCTTGAAAGAAGCCTATGCTGCAGAGACAGAAGCCGAGGAGGCAAGAGCCAAGCGTAAAGAGGCAGAACAAGGGGCAGACATTATTGTACCTGCCGAAATTTCTAAGCGTAAAGTAGAAATTGACGCTGAAGCTGAAGCTGAAAGAACACGTAGAATTGCAAAAGGAGATGCTGATGCAATCTTTTTAAAGAAGGAAGCTGAAGCGAAGGGTATCTATGAAATCCTTACAAAACAAGCAGAAGGACTTGACCGCATTGTAAAAGCAGCAGGAAATCAGCCGAAAGACGCTGTATTGTTGCTTATTGCTGACAAACTCCCTGAGTTGGTTAAAACACAGGCTGAGGCGATTAAGAACATTAAAATTGATAAAATCACTGTTTGGGAAAATGGTGGTGGAAAAGATGGCAAAACAGCCACGTCTAACTTCATCTCAGGATTGTATGGCTCTGTTCCTCCACTCCAAGAAATGTTTAACATGGCAGGAATGCAACTTCCGAATTACTTGAAAGGCAATGACCTTGAAAATAAAGAAGAAGATAAAGAAGACACTGAAGAAAGCAATTCTTAAAAAGAAAACTTATTAAAAGGGCGTCCGATGGGCGCCCTTTTTTTGTTCAAAAACCTACCTCGATTAATATAGTAGCCACGAGCTCAGCTCGTGGGAACA
>JBLIGQ010000067.1:0-12114 GCA_047636995.1 Flavobacteriales bacterium
GGGAACACGCCGGAATATAAAAAATCCTAAATCCCCCACTCCGTATAGAACTGCTTCAAAAAATCTTCCATTACTCTATGGCGTTCTTCCGCCATCTTCTTCCCCGCCTCCGTCTGCATGCGGTCTTTCAACAACAATAATTTCTCATAGAAATGATTAATGGTTGAACCTTTATCTGTTCGGTATGCTTCAAAATCAGCATGCATTTTAGGCGGATGATTGGGATCGAACATCAATCGGTTTTTATTTCCGCCAAAGGCGAAAGCCCTGCCAATTCCTATAGCACCAATGGCATCTAATCGATCCCCATCTTGGACGCAGGCCGCTTCAATGGAAGAAACAGGCGTTTCCTCTTCAGCCCCCTTGTAGGAGACTTCGGCAATGATCTGCTTCACTTGTTGCGCCACCTCTTTCGTATATCCATGCTTTAATAGGAGCTGCTCTGCCCTGTTCGGACCAATTGCTAAATCACCATCATGGAATTTGTGATCAGCTATGTCATGCAAAAGCGCGGCCAACTCAACCACTTCGAGGTTAGCTTCCTCATTGTCTGCAATGGCCATCGCGTTGTTCCTTACACGATGAATGTGCCACCAATCATGACCTGAACCTTCTCCTTCAAGCACGGCTTTTACTTCATTTGCGATGAGGGAATGTTTTTCCATAGGGCGAAGGTAAGCAGCAGCCATTCTTTTTTTACATTGGTTTGCATATATAGTAGCCACGAGCTTCGCTTGTGGGAAGGAGCGTTGGCACCAAATCAACACTCCCTAAAAGCGGCGCTCGTGGCTGCTAAATAATATTTTACCCAAATAGCATCTATCTCAAAGAATTACAGTAATTTTGCACCTCAATTTTCAATTAATTAACCGGGTTTCGGACCCTCAAACAATTAATCATGCCAACTAAGATTAGACTTCAACGTCACGGTAAAAAAGGAAAACCATTCTATCACATCGTATCTGCTGATGCACGCGCTAAGCGTGACGGACGTTACATTGAGAAAATTGGTTCTTACAATCCAAATACCAATCCTGCAACGATTGTATTGGATAACGACCGTGCGATGTACTGGCTTCAAACGGGAGCTATTCCCACTGATACCGCTCGCTCTATTCTTTCTTATCAAGGAGTTCTTTACAAGCTGCACCTTGCAAAAGGTGTACTTAAAGGTGCATTCTCTGAGGAAGAAGCAAACAAGCGATTTGATGCTTGGATGACTGACAAGGATTCTAAGATTCAAGCCAAAATTGACGCTCTTAAGAATGAATCAGTGAAAGAACGCGCTGACCGTTTAGCTAAAGAGAAAGAAATTCAAGAAGCAAGAGCAAAAGAATATGCTGTTGCTGCATCTGAACTTATTGCTGCTTCTGCTCCTGTAGTAGAAAAAGTTGTTATTGAAGAAGCGCCTGTTGCTGAAGCTGCACCTGTTGCTGAAGCTGCGCCTGTTGCTGAAGAAGTACCTGCTGCTGAAGAAGCACCTGTTGCTGAAGAAGCGCCTGCTGCTGAAGAAGCACCTGTTGCTGAAGAAGCACCTGTTGCTGAAGAAGCGCCTGCTGCTGAAGAAGCACCTGTTGCTGAAGAAGCGCCTGCTGCTGAAGCTGCACCTGCTGCTGAAGAAGCGCCTGCTGCTGAAGGAGATGACAAAAAAGCTGAATAAGTTTTTATTGACTACAAATTATACAAGACCGCCCCTCCAGGCGGTCTTGTTAGTTAAAGACGTTTTGGTTAACCTCAACATGTGCCATGAACAAGGAAGATTTTTTCTACTTAGGTAAGATTACCAAGCCACACGGTTACAAAGGAGCTATGGTGCTTTTCTTGGATGTAGATGACCCAACGCTCTACCATGAGCTTGACGGAATCTTTCTAGACATGCGCGGGCAACTCATACCCTATTTTATTCAGCGTGCAGATCCACGACAGAAACAATTGATCATTGAACTTGAAGGTGTTGAAGGAGCAGAAATGGCTGAAGCAATGCGCAACGTTGAGGCTTATCTGCCTATAAATCTCCTCCCCAAACTCAGCGGCATTCAATTTTACTACCATGAAGTGATTGGATTTTCGCTCATTGATGTAAATTTTGGACCTGTTGGAGAAATCACCCAAATTGTTGAGCATCCCTCGAATTCGCTGTTTGCTGTTGACCACAATGGCAAAGAAATCCTTTTACCAATGCGTGACGAACACATGGTTAAAGTAGACCGTAAAAAACGAGAAATCACAGTCAATTCGCCAGAAGGGCTTATTGATGTTTATTTGCAAGATGCAAAACAAAGCGATGAAGATTAACCCTGAGTTAAAACGCCTCTTTATTTTTATCCTCCACTGAAAAGTGAATAACTCCTGAGTCCTTTTTCAAGAAAAGCTTATCCATCACGTTATCTTTAAAATAACCAGTGATGCAAACGTTGCATGCTTTTGAACAGGGAATCGTCCCTTGAAGCGGACGCTCTTCCACATTTCTTGAAAAGAATGGCCGACAATAAGCTGCGCAAGATCTTTGTGATTGACACTTCTGTCTTGCTCCATGACCACAATTCAATCCTCAGCTTTGAGGACAACGACATTGCCATCCCTATTACCGTGCTTGAAGAACTTGATACCTTCAAGGTTGGAAACGATACCAAAAATTTCGAAGCGAGAGAATGCATTCGAATCATTGACCGACTCGCCGCTGAACACACCCTTCAAGATTGGATTCCGCTTGACAATGGCTCTGGAGGCCGACTTCGCATTGTCATCAATGATGACCTCATGAAAGGCCAGGATGCCGAACGTGTTTTCGACAAAAAATCAAATGACCATAAAATTCTGAATGCCGCGATTCAACTTCAGGAAAAAAAGAAGGGCAAAGTAACCTTGGTTTCAAAAGACATTAATCTTCGTCTTAAAGCAAAAGCACTGAACCTACCTGCTGAAGATTTCAAAACGGGTAAAGTCAAAGACAAGCGACACCTCTACACGGGCAAAACACTTCTAGAAGACGTTGATAGCGACGTCATCCAGAAAATGTACCGTGCAGGAAGTACGCGCAAAATAACTGCATTGGGAGATCAGCGAATGAACAATCATTTCTACATCCTTAAAAATTGTGATTCTTCGGCCTTGGGCTACTTCAATGAAGACAGTCGTGTAATTGAACGGGTAGACAAAACTTATGCATACGGCATCAAGCCAAAGAATGCAGAACAGGCTTTCGCACTTCATGCTATAATGAATCCGAATATCTCTTTGGTCACCATTTCAGGGGTTGCGGGAACAGGAAAAACCTTACTTGCCTTGGCAGGATCATTGGAGCAAAGGAATAGATATGATCAGATCATCCTCGCCAGACCCATCGTTCCTCTGAGCAATAAAGACCTGGGTTTCTTGCCAGGAAACGCAGAAGAGAAGGTCAATCCTTACATGCAACCGCTCTGGGACAACCTCAATTTCATTAAAAATCAATTTGGCGAAAACGAAAAGAAACACAAAGCAATTGACGAAATGAAAGCGTCAGGGAAAATTCAAATTTCTCCCCTAGCATACATCAGGGGAAGAAGCCTTTCCAACGTTATTTTTATTGTTGACGAAGCACAAAACCTGACTCCGCATGAAGTAAAAACCATCATTACAAGGGCTGGAGAAAACTGTAAAGTAATCCTAACCGGTGATGTTCGTCAAATTGACACCCCCTACTTAGACGAACAATCGAATGGATTGTCTTATGTAATTGACCGTTTAAAAGGACGTGATTTGTTTTGCCACATCACGCTTGACAAAGGTGAACGAAGTGATTTAGCCAATTTAGCCAATGAATTGCTCTAAAGCATTACATCTTCAATAGGCGTTTTGAGAATAGCGTTCCGTTCACGTTGAAAACCATGAGGTAGGTCCCTTGTGCCTCTGGCAACTGGAATTGCATCCCATCTCGTGTAATCTGTCCTGTTTCAATGAGCTGTCCGTTTGAAGAGAAAAGTGAATAGTTCACTGGATTGGTGAATCCATTCTCGAATTGAATCCGCACCATTCCATCTACGGTTGGGTTTGGATACAACTGAATTTGTTGGGTCACTATTTCTTCTACTGAAGTCACATTCACATTGATCTCCATTTCATCTATAAGCACAGGAGCAGCTCCTTGTTCTTCATACATCGCCTTAAACAAGTCAATTTGTGGTGTGCTAATACTGAACATCTCTTCCATCCATTTTGGAGGAGCAGATTGGTAAAAGAGTTTCGCGCTTACTGTAAAGTCACCCGATAAACCATCTAAAGCAATTTTATAGGTCACTTCGTCTGTTCCGCTTCCTTCCTCATCTGCATCAAAATTGAAGTTTGGGTCGAATTGAGCCAAGCCACCAATTGCAGTCGTGTCATAGGCTGAATGTGATGTCGAAAATCCTTTCGGCACCAACCGATTGTCTTTCAAATGTTCATCAGCACGTTCCAGCACCGTTGTTACATTTCCATTGACATCGCCCAAGACTTGCTCATAAATCTGCACCTGTTGCTCGTCAGTAATCACGTCGTAATGCGGTTCGTATGTATCATTTTGTCCGAAAACTTCATAGTCTTCTTGCATTTGCCCAGATTGAAAGAGCGTATTTCCTTCAGAGTCTATAACTGTAAACTCAATGAATGCTCTTCTTGCTGGATAACCTGATGGGAATTTATGTCCAGCGTTGTTTTCTAAACGCACTGTGAGGACCAATGAGTCATTCACAACTCCATTTTCTTCCAGCAATAAATCAACAGATTGATTTTGCAACATATCCAATGTGCGCACAATAGTTGAATCAAACTGCTCTGCTGTTGCAGACACCGCAAGCGCTTCAGCATTGTCTCTCAACATCTCCAACATAAAAGTATTCGCCCCAACCATGTAGTGCAAACCAATAGGTCCGCGTGGTTCGAGCCAAGCGTAATTCGCACTGATCAATACTTCTTCGTCTAAGCGCGGAAAATGACATCCCTGGCATTCTTCCTGAATTGGAGAAACATCATTGGCATAATCACTGTTCAGCCATTCATGGTAGGTTGCCTGCTCAACAAAGGTGTTTCCTGTTGCATTCCCCTCCAAATCAACCGTGCTTGTAATCAATGTGTGGCACCCAGCGCACAACTCTGACTCTTGGATGTGTGCTCCATAAAGTGGTTCGAAACCTACAAAGCTTGTCATTGGCTGTCCAACGATAGGCATTTCATCTTTCCCTCCACCGAACGGACCGAAAATGGTATCTGTAACGTACGTTAATTCTCCTGAAAATGAATTTCCAATTCCTACCGGACTTTGCTGGTGGCATCCAGAGCAAGAAACACCATCCACCGCCACAGAATCATCAGCCAATAGCTCAGCAAATGAATAATGGTCGAAACCAGACATGTGCGCATTGAAATTCCCCATCGGCGCGTGACATGCGGTACACTTATCTTCTAATTCAATTTGATTGTCTGGATTTACAGCTACTTCATGCGTTACTTTCGCACGCCAAAAAGGATCCTTCGCTGAGTTGGCCATAATGGATGAACGCCAGAAATCAGTAGGGTTAACATCCCAGCCGCCTTCAGTAATGTTTCCTTGCAAAGCTGGATCATATCCGTGACAGCCTGAGCATTTTCCAGAAGCCAAAAAGTTTTCGTTTTCGCCGAAAGGCAAATCCTCTACCATTGCTCTGAGAGATAAAATCTCTTCGTAAGAATGGTAAGGCTCTACTTTCTCATCTCTCCAACCAACGGTAATGAGGACGAAGGCAATGAGGGCCACCGAAAAAAGGGAAAGGCGAAGTTTTTTGTTCATCGAGTTGTCAATTCTATACCTATTACACGCAAGATGTTAAAATTCCCCCGAATATAATGAGATTTGGGTATGGGTGCATAGGAATCAGGCGCAGAATTAGGTAAAACAGATTGATTAAAGGTCATTCTATGAAGAAACAAACCTACTTCGATTATTATAGTAGCCACGAGCTCCGCTCGTGGAAATAAGAGCTCCGCTCGTGGAAATAAGAACTCCGCCCTTACGAACATACACCTCCCGGGAAAACGCCTTTACCAGATCTCAACCATATCTATGGCGTTGACTCCCAATTTTTCATTGAGCATGTCGGCGATTTTTCCTTTGTTGTAAGAGAACTCCTCTTTCATCACACCAGAGTCCATGCGAATAATGAGCGTGCGCTTTCGAAGTCGAACCTCTTTGGTGCGGTTTGCTACAGCCTGCCCCATGGTCTCTTTCCATGCCTGACCCAAATCTATTTCACGCATTTTATCGTCGAGGCGATAAATCTTGAGCATGTCTGTGATGACTTCTCCTAGAGACTGTGCATTACTTTTCCTGGCCATCTGCTTGCAGTTGTTGTTGGACTTCAATTTTACCACCGTCCACGTTGAACACTTTCAAATCAGCTCCTATTTCCCTAAACAATTGTGGAATGCGATCTCCACTGGTATCAGTAATAAATATTTGACCAAAACGCTGATCACTCACTAGACGCATCAAAGCACTTACACGTTTGTCGTCAATTTTATCGAAAATATCATCCAATAGAAGCATCGGCTTCACTCCTGTTGCCTTTTCCACAAATTCAAATTGCGCCAAACGAAGCGCTATTAAGAAAGTTTTCTGCTGTCCTTGAGAGCCAAAGCGACGAATTGGATTTCCATCAATGAGAAAATCTAAATCATCTTTATGAACTCCCACGCAGGTTCTTCTCAGCTGTCTGTCCTTCGCCCTTGAAGCCTTTAATAGGGAGCGCATCGGCGTTTCATCCAATTCAGTCATGTACGCTAAACTGACTGACTCTACTCTACTAGACAATTCGCCATGAATCCCATTGAAACCAGGAATGAACGAATCAACAAATTTCCTACGCTCACCATGAAGATAAGTACACAATTCAATGAGTTTTTCGTCCCAAATTTCAAGACTTTCCTCATCAAAAGTTCTGTTCTCAGCAAAAAACCGAAGCAAATTGTTTCGCTGTAGGAGCGCACGATTGTATTCAATCAGCTTATCTAGGTAGGTTTTATTAAACTGTGAAATAATCCCATCCATGAATTTTCTTCGCACTTCAGACCCTTCTTTGATCAGGTCAACATCATTTGGAGTGAGAATTACCGACGGGTATTTCCCTATGTGATCAGCAAGCCGACTATACTCTTTATCGTTTCTTCTAAACTGCTTTTTCTGCCCATATTTAACCCCACAATGCAATTTATCGGTCTCCTCCTGCTTCAAAACGGCACCTTGTATTAAAAAAAACCCTTGATCGTACCGAATGTTCTGAGAATCAATTGCGTTAAAATAACTCTTGCAAAAAGACAAATAATAAATGGCATCGAGTATAGTCGTCTTTCCAGAGCCATTGTCGCCTACAAGGCAATTTACCTCCGGCGAAAACGCCATATTAGCTTCTTCGTAATTGCGGAAATTGATGAGCGAAAGGGATTGTAAAATCAAGTTAAAAGTGCTTTGATACAAAGGTAGTCAGAAGAGGTTAACGAACAAGGCATTGCAATGTGTGAAAAAAGACTATTTTTGCGTCTTGTAAACGAATTAAGCCATGGCTAAGAAAAGCGATAAAGACGAAGTAATTGTTGACGTAAAAGAGGTATACACAAAAACCGAACTTTTTGTTGACCGCAATCGCAAAACATTAACAATCATTCTTTCAGTATTGATTGTAGTGATCCTTGCATTTGCAATCTACCGTTACCTAGTAGTAGTACCTGCTGAAAGTAATGCCGCGAAAGAATCTTGGAAAGCAGAACAGTATTTCGAAATCGACTCATTAGATCTAGCGATTGATGGCGATGGAATATATTCTGGTTTATCTGCTATTGTAGAAGACCACGCTGGAACAGATGCTGCAGGAAGAGCGAATTATGAACTTGGAGTTATTGCGAGAGACCGTGGTGATTTTGATGTTGCAATTGAGCATTTCAAAGCGGCAGACCTTGGAGACGAAGTAATCAGCGTTCTTGCCATTGGCAACATTGGTGATTGCTACGTAGAGCTTGGTGATGTTGAGCAAGGCGCAAAATGGTTTGAAAAAGCGGTGTCAAAAGCAAAGGGGTCAGATGCGGAGTCTTTCACTGCTCCAATCATGCATGCAAAAGCTGGAATGGCTTTGATGGAGATTGGTAAGAATGAAAAAGCTGCAAAGCATTTCGAGAAAATCACAGAAAACTACCCTGGCTCAACTGAGTTCAGTAAAGCGCAACGCTACCTTGCGAAACTAGGAAACAAATAAGCCAATGGCTACTGTAGAGAAGAACCTCTCTAAATACGATTCTTTAACACTTCCCGATGCGTCTTCGATGCGCATCGGGATTGTTGTTTCTGAATGGAATGCAGAGATTACAGACAACCTCCTTTTGGGGGCGCTTTCTGTTCTAAAAGAAGCTGGAATAACCGAAGAAAATCTTCAAATTGTAAATGTGCCCGGTACCTATGAACTTCCTACCGGAGCTGCCCTGTTTTTTGAGTATTATAAAATGCATGGTGTCATTACTCTTGGTTCTGTCATTCGCGGAGAAACAGCTCACTTCGACTTTGTTTGTCAAGCTGCGGCGCAAGGCGTAAAAGATGTAGCGTTGAAATACCTTCGCCCTGTTATTTTTGGTGTGCTCACTGATGACACTAAACAGCAAGGTCTCGATCGTTCAGGTGGTAAACACGGAAATAAAGGAACAGAAGCTGCTGTAGCATGCCTTCAAATGATTGCTTTGCAGATGGCGATGAAGTCAACCGGGAAGTCCAAAGAAAAAGTCTAGTACCATGTGTGGCTTTACTGGTTCTTGGAACTCCACAGCCCCCAGAGTTGTTGAACAAGCACTCAAGCGCATTGGGCATCGTGGACCTGACGATTCTCGCATTGTTTCTAAACCTCATTTCGAAGTAGGCCACTGCAGGCTGTCTGTTATTTCTCCTGTAGCCAATTGTGCTCAACCCATGTGGGATGAAGAACAACGCCATCTATTGGTCTTCAATGGCGAAATCTACAATTACCGCTCTTTAAGAGTTGAGCTGCGCGAACTCGGACATACTTTCCTAACAGATGGAGATACCGAAGTCTTGCTTCATGTGCTCATAGAATGGGGCGCAGATGGATTGAAAAAGCTGAATGGCTGCTTCTCCATCGCATTTATTGATACCATAAGAAACACCCTCCTCCTGGCAAGAGACCACGCCGGAATTAATCCGTTATGGTATGCATGGGAAGGTGATACTTTTCTCTTCGCTTCTGAATTGAAAGGCTTGGCTTTGACCAATAGACCCAAGATCAATGCTCAAGCCCTCAATCATTTCTTTCAATATACTTATTGCCCTGTAGCTGATTCTATTTATGAGGGCGTTCACAAATTGCCTCCAGGAACGTACCTAGAAATCCCAAAAGATACTGCTCCTCAAAAATGGTTTGACTTAGCGGCAACTTTTAATGCTCCACCGCTTGAAGATGATTTTCGCACTTTATTGACGGAATCTGTTCAAGATAGAATGGTGTCAGATGTGCCTTTGGGTGCCTTTTTGAGTGGAGGGATGGACTCTTCCATTGTTGCGGCTTTGGCGGCGAAACAAGTTAGCACCCTTTCTACTTTTAGCATCGGATTCAAGGACCAACCTCTGCTAGATGAAACAGATGATGCCAAGCGGGTTGCTGAATTCATTCGGTCAGATCACCATGCTTTTAAATTAACTGAGGCAGACTTAGTAGAGCACACAGAGCGTTTCTTGACCCATCTTGATGAACCGTTCGCTGACGCGTCTTCAATTGCCGTTTCGTACCTCGCAAAACAAACCAAAAAGAAAGTAACCGTGGCTCTCAGTGGCGATGGTGCTGACGAACTATTTGGAGGCTACACCAAACACCGCGGTCATGCACTCGCAATGAAACCTGGAAATTTCTTATTGCCGAAGAGCATTCTCAAACATATTCAAACAAGTAGAGAGGGAAAGTGGCAAAATACGGTCAGAAAAATGCAACGCTACCTTGAAGCTGCAAAACTGTCTGAAGAGGAACGCTACCATTATTGGGCCCGCTTCTCATCACTCTCTACCGTCCAATCTATCCTACGTGGCTCTATCTATCAGGCTCCATACCTCACCGCGAATAGTCAACTGAACAATGTGCTTTTCAATGATCAGGCGCTGGTACTTCCTGGCGATATGCTTCACAAAGTAGATTTGATGTCTATGCGCTACGCTTTAGAAGTGCGCACCCCGTTCCTAGACCAACGGATCATCTGTTATGCAAATGCGCTTCCACCGAAGGAAAAATACAACGCTAAAATAGGCAAGCTCCCCCTCCGCTCTTCCTTTGCAGATCTCCTTCCTGCAAGTGTGTTTGAGAAGAAAAAGCACGGATTTGAGATCCCACTGGAAAGCCTCTTACGTGGCCCACTCAGTAAACGACTTAAAGCACTCATTGAAACCGATGTATTTGATGGCCGTTTTTTCAATACGGTGGCAATTTCAGCTTACATCCAATCGTTTCTAGAAGGTGAAAACAAATACCTTTCCATTGTCTGGAGCCTCTTTGTCTTTTCAGAATGGGAAAAAAATGAAGCCAGTCGATTCAAATCAACAGCAGATCACGTTTAGTAAACGATAAGAATTAGCACCTTTGTGTCCATGGAAGTACTCAAGTCCTTTTGGAAAACGTATCCGCTCAGAAGCATTTTAATCTTGGCATTTTCACTGCGTCTAATTGCGGTTTTCTTCGCCCCAGGTTACCTCATGCATGATGACCATTTCCTCACGGTAGAGGCTGCTTCTAGCTGGGCTGAAGGCGAGGATTATGACAACTGGCTTCCATGGAATCAAAAAGAGCGACGTGTACACCCCGCGAACTTCGCTTACGTAGGAACTCAATATGTTTTGTTCGCTGGAATGAAGGCCATTGGATTGGAAGACCCAAAGATCAAAATGATCCTCATCAGGCTTATTCATGCGCTTTACAGCTTACTAATAGTTTATTTCGGATTCAAAATTACAGAACGCATATCGAATCGGAAAAATGCACAGTTGGTAGGAGTCCTACTTGCAGTGCTCGCCATTATGCCCAATTTTTCTGTGCGAAACCTTGTTGAATTTATCTGCATCCCTCCCCTCGTTTGGGCTACATGGAATTTGATTCGAATAGATGAAAAAGAAGGTAAATGGATGAAATTCACGCTCTTAGCCGGAATTGGGATTGGACTCGCGACCGGATTTCGTTTTCAATGTGGTGTTTTCGGGATTGGTGCTGGATTGGCATTGTTGTTCCAGAAAAAATTCAAGAGTGCTGTTCTTTTAGGAGCGGTAGCACTTTTCACCTTCGCCCTGGCACAAATTCAAGATGTGTTCATTTGGGGCGAACCCTTTACACAACTCAAAGCCTACATTGGTTACAATGAAACCCACTCTCAGAACTACCCCAATGGGCCGTGGTACATGTACATGCTCACCTTGGCCGGATTCATCACTCCTCCTTTAAGTTTGGCTTTACTGTTTGGCTTTTTTCGCGGTTGGAAAAAACATCTTCTTGTATTTTTACCTGCTTTCGCATTTCTCGTCTTTCACAGTTTTTTCCCTAACAAACAAGAACGCTTCATCTTCCCCATCATTCCATACATCATCATCTTAGGTGTAATTGGATGGAATGCCTGGGCTGAACGCTCCTCTTTCTGGGCGAATCGAAAGAAGCTTTTGAAAGGGTTGTGGACCAGCTTTTGGGTCATTAATACCCTTGGCCTTTTGGTGCTGTGTTTCAGCTATGGAAAACGAAGCAGAGTAGAATCCATGTCGTACCTCTACGAACAAGGCGATGCTACCAACTTCATTGCCGTGCATCTTGAAAGCAGTTCTATGCCTCCAAAATTCTACGCCAACCTTTGGGCAAGTCACTATTGGATTAAACCGGGCAAAACAGACATTGTTACTCAGAAAGGATTCATCTGTAGAGCCCTTGCAATCAAAAGACCAGCTCCTAATTACCTCTTGTTTTATGGCGATAAAGGATTGGACGAAAGCTTAGCCATTTTTGAATCAACTTATCCTGGGACGAAGTATTTAACCACCATTCACCCCGGCGGACTTGATCGATTGCTCAATTTTTTGAATCCGCGGAATACGCTGGAAACAGT
>JBLIGQ010000068.1:0-10792 GCA_047636995.1 Flavobacteriales bacterium
TCTTGCCCGCATTTTCTCTAGGCCCAGATGTAGCTATATGCACTGACGAAGTAGCTGAATTTGAAGTGAATGTTGATGGACTTTGGTCTGATAACGAAACCGATTTTAATTTTGAGAGTAGTTCAGAAGGTTGGATTTGGTTTGAAGTGGAAGACCAGGCGTGCACCAAAAGAGATTCTGTTTTTGTAGATGTGATTGCATATCCTGTTGCAGAAATTGAATCGTACATTTTGCTTTGCCCAGGAGAAACCTACACCTATGAAATTCCCCAAGAAGGAGTCTGGAACAATAGCATCACCTCAGATTACTTAACAGTTGATGAGTCAGGGTTTTATACAGTTTCAATAGCGAATGAACAATGTGCTATTTTTCTTGAAAGTGAAGTGGTATACTTACAACTTCCCGAAGTAAATTTGGGGCCAGATCAACTCCTATGCATCAAAGATGTTGTTGATCTTGATGCCTCAGGTACATACAATGATAGCCTTGTTTGGAATGATGGTTCGGTAGAGTTTGAACGTGAAATTACCACAACCGGAATTTACGAAGTGATTACATGGAATCAATGTGGCGAAGCCCAAGATGAAGTAGAATTGATTTTTGATGACTGCGATTATGCGCTTTTCATTCCCAATGCATTTACACCTGATGGCGACGGAATCAACGAAGTATGGCTTCCCATTGGATTGAATATTTCAGAGTACGAAATACAAGTATTCAATCGCTGGGGAGAATCTGTTTGGCGAAGTACTCAATTAGGTGAGGCTTGGAGCGGCTCTGATAACTTCGGAGAATACTATGTTTCTGACGGGATTTACGGCTATAAAGTGAAAGCAATTAGTGTGAAGGGGCTACCGATTACTAAATTCGGGAGTGTACTCATTCTGCGTTAAACCGTGTGATACAAAACAAATGCGCGCTTGGAAAAGTTATTTACCCGTAATTATTTCTACCATCGCCTTATCGGTTGTTGCTATATGGAATGCCTTTCCTCTGATGCACGCAGACACTTCTACATTCTTGGTTTCTGGATTCGAACTGGAAACACCTTTCGATAGACCCATTTCCTACGGGATTTTATTGCGCATGTTTTCTTTGAACGGACTGTTTATATGGCTTGTAGTCATTTTACAGTCCTTTCTTGTTTCATGGTTAAGTTTAAGGTTGTTTCACTCAGCCAAAGATCATGATAAGTGGCAGTGGTTTGGTGCGTTGGCATTGACCTGTTCGGTGCTCTTCTCAACACTTTCGTGGAATACTTCATTGTTGACGCCAGATATCTTTTCTGCCATTGCAGCATTGGCGCTCATCAATCTGTTGGTTGGGAAAAGTTCGAAAAAAATAACAGCAGCGCTCTATTTAATCTTCTTCGTTTCTGTTTCAACGCACCTAGGTCACATTAGCTACTTCATTGTGTTTATTGCTTTGCTCGCCCTATTGAAACTGATTAAAAGTGTGAACGCTCTCAAAGCCGTTCGATGGCAAAAGTTAGCAGTGTTATTTAGCTTAACATGCCTGTCTATTTTAACGATGGGTTCTGCCATGGCGAAATCAAAAAATGGTTTCTTCTTGGCTGCCATGCTTGAGAATGGAGTACTATTGCCATACCTAGATGAGGCTTGCGAAACGCAGGACTATGAAATATGTAAGTACAAAGATGAGCTGCCTCAAAAGGCCTGGGAATTTTTATGGGTGGAGTCAAGTCCGTTCTACAAAATGGGCGATTGGAAGGGATCACGGGAAGAGTTTGGAGAAATCATCTCAGAAACCTTGACCAATCCGAAATACATCGCATTGCACATTCAATGTTCGTTGAAAGCATCGCTCAAACAAGCTGTAACGTTTGGTGTGGCTGATGGGACGGGTGCCTTCGGCGAAGAAACAGAGCTCAATCAACGCATTCACACCTACTTACCTAATTCTGTCTCGGCCTTCGAATACAGCAGACAATACAAAGATCAATTGAAAGGAATGGAATGGCTCAATCGGTTTTTGATGTTGACCACAATTTGCTTCGCCCTAATATCCTTGGCTTGGTTCCTTAGATGGAAACTGCTCAGTGAAACAATTCAACTGACGCTCTTATTGATGCTCATTGCGTTATTGCTGAATGTTTGGGTGAGTGGCACGTTTGGAAATGCCATACCAAGGCTCGGAGGGAAGATGATCTGGTTTCTTCCGATCATCGCGTTTTTGGGGTTGAAAAATAAAATCCAGCAGTCAGAAGAGATCAAGAATTAATCAAGGTCAGAAGGCAGCTAGATTGTTAACCAAAGCCCCTTTTAATAAGCCTTACGGTAAGTGTATTGGCGTAGATTGATCAAACTAAAAAGACATTAGAATGGACATTCATCCCGCCTTTCAGAGTCACTTTCAAGATGTATGGCATTTAGTACTGCTCATCTACAAAGTTCTTTTGAACGTCTACAAAGTTGTTGTTAGAGGGGTTAAATTTATCTCGAGCTTCGCCTAGGGAAGGGGCTCGAAATAATCCTAAGGTATGCGCAACTCAAATTATAGAGATTATCATCAGCACGGAATAGCCTATTTCGGGGGGGGCATACAAAAGTGCCATTTTAGACGAGCGCTCCCTTTTCTTGAAATACACGAATGATTCCAGCGGTAAGCTTTGCTAGAAACTACAAAAGGATAAGAAGATGCCCGCGGCATTTGACTTTGTGAAAACAAGTTGGACGAAGGCGGTATTTACAAGAGGCGCTTCAACATGCTTTCAATTCCGCGTTCAATCATTGAATAATCATCGTCAGCCATGAATACTTCATGTACATGAATTTTCAAATTTGTATGGGATTCTGGAGTAGTTAAGTGCACTTCTTTCGCTTGAAGCATTGCATCAATCCGCTCAGCATCATTTCGCGAAGCAAAGGCTTGCTTAATATCTTTAAAAGAGTCGCCTGCTTTGTGCTTGATGATTTTTCGCTCTGCTGGATCAATGTCAAGATTTGCAGAAGCTGCAATCATAAAAACAGAAGCTTCAAACTCTGACTCACTCCAACTTTTGGGTTCTTAATGTCCATTTCTTATAAATTTGACTCCATCCAACTTACAACATTCTCGTGAACTCGTTGATTCAGGAATTCTTGGGGTGCAGGTTCAAAGTTGACACCGATTACTTTTTCATACAATTCAACATAGCGCAGTGAAACCTTATTGATAAACGCTTCTGTCATTTCTGGCTGTATTTCGCCTTCTTTACCCATGAAGTCATGTGACATAAGCCACTCACGTACAAACTCTTTGGACAGTTGTTTTTGCTGTCGGCCTTCTGCCTGTCTTTCCTCATATCCGTCAGCATAAAAATAACGTGAAGAATCAGGCGTATGAATTTCGTCAATAAGGAGAACCTGATCTCCTTTCATGCCGAATTCATATTTCGTATCTACTAAAATTAAATCGTTTTCAGCAGCAATTTCAGTTCCTCTCTGGAACAGAGCTCTTGTATAGGCTTCCAGCTGAACATAAATAGCCTCGGGAATGATGCCTTGGGCAATGATTTCTTCTCTGCTGATGTCTTCATCATGTCCTTCATCTGCCTTTGTTGCAGGAGTGATAATAGGCTCAGGAAATTTGTCGTGTTCTTTTAAACCATCGGGCATAGTGATTCCACAGAGAACACGTTCACCCGATTTATAAACGCGCCAAGCATGTCCGGTTAAGTATCCGCGAATCACCATTTCAACTCGAAAGGGCTCACATGCATGTCCGATTGTTACGTTCGGATCTGGAGCAGCCAATTTCCAGTTCGGAACGATGTCTGAAGTTAAATCTAAAAACTTTGAGGCCAATTGATTTAGCACTTGCCCTTTGAAGGGAATCCCTTTGTCTAACACAGCATCAAACGCAGAAATCCGGTCAGATGCCACCATGACGATAAGCCCTTGACCAATCGTATATACATCTCTTACCTTTCCGTGGTAGACTTTAGTTTGCCCCGGGAAATTATATTCGGTCGTGTACAGCGCTTTCATTCTTCTATGCGGATCAATTGAAAAGTAATGTTTCCTAAACCGGGAGTCTGGGTTCTGCACCACAGATGGTTTTCTTCTTGTTTATCTACGCTAATAAGCATCTTGGGCTCATTTCCTATTTGAACAAAGATTTGATTTTTTTCTACTCCTTTTTTCCAAATTCCTTTCTTCGGCTTCAAAATGGTTTTGGTAGTAACTTCGTATTCTCCATCAGCTTTGAATACATACTTCACTGTTGGGGCAATGTTTCTAGCATAGTCCAATGCCATTTCGCCCACATTTGGGTCAATGATATTGAAGGCGGTCATCTGCCAATTCCCGATGATGGTCTCTTCAAGACTCTCCGCTTTTACTTTAGACGCCTCTGGATTCCGCACGTCTTTCTCAGCAATGCTCTTCTCACCGCACCCAATAGCAACAATGGTAAGTGAAACAAGCGCAAGGTTTATCAAGAGTGTACTAAGATTTCTTTTCATCTTCCTTTGCTTTTTGTTCTTCTTCGTCTTTCTCAAATGCGCTAATCACCAATTTCACGAGCTTATGACGAATGACATCTTCACTCGTTAGACGAATGATCGAAATGCCCTCTTTATCGTCCAAGAGATTTACTGCTTTCATCAAGCCAGATTGTTGCTTTCGAGGCAAGTCAACCTGTGACGGATCACCCGTGATGATGAATTTTGCTTGCTTACCCATTCGCGTAAGGAACATTTTCATCTGGCTTACCGTAGCATTTTGAGCTTCATCAAGAATGACGAACGCTTTGTCTAGGGTTCTTCCGCGCATGAAGGCGAGGGGAGCTACTTCAATGACACCTTTTTCAATGTGTTCAGCAACCTTTTCATAGGGAAGCATATCAAGCAGAGCGTCATACAGTGGCTGCATGTAGGGGTCGAGCTTTTCTTTTAGGTCGCCTGGAAGAAATCCCAAATTTTCTCCTGCCTCAACTGCAGGACGTGTCAGGATGATTTTCCGAACGTGTTTATCTTTCAAAGCACGAACGGCAAGCGCAATGGCAGTGTAGGTTTTTCCTGAGCCAGCAGGACCTACAGCAAAAACCATATCGTCTTTCGCGCAGGCCTCAACAAGCTTGCGTTGATTGGGTGTGCGCGCAGTGACCTTTATTCCTCCCGGACCATAAACAAGCACATCACCTGAAGCAGCCTGTTTTTTGATCTCTTCACCACTCTCAGACATCATCTTTTCGATGTTATCCTCAGAGAGGCGATGGTATTTTTCAAGGTGCCAAAAAATGAGCTCCATCTTCTTTTCGAAGTGAGTTAAGTCGTCTAGAGATCCTACCACTTTAATGACGCTGCCTCTTGCAACTATCTTAAGCTTAGGGAAATATGACCGAATTAATTTGAATTTGGAATTGTTCGCTCCGAATAATTCCAACGGATCCCCAAAAGGGATAGAAATGTCTTTTTCCTGCACTAACAACGAGTGTTTTAAAATTAGGCTGAAATTTCACTAAATGTATGACTGCAAATTACGTAAAATAGCATGGATTTTGCACCTTTGTAACAGCAGATAAAACAATGGCGATATTAACATTGACAACAGATTATGGTACGGCGGATCACTACATCGCCTCTGTGAAGGGCGCTGTATATAAGCAATTGCCTGAATCACGCATTGTGGATATCTCGCATTCCATCTCACCATTTGACATCTCTGAAGCAGCCTTTCATATCAGACAATGTTACATGCACTTTGCCAAAGGAACTGTTCATCTAATTGGCGTGAACGGCAATTTCAATGATGAAGTACCGCATCGTATAGCCGTTTATGACGGACATTTTTTCATTGCTGCAGATACGGGCGTTTTCTCATTGATCTTTGAACGTGAGCCTGATGCCGTATATGATTTGAACCTTCCTTCAGACAGCGATATTCTGACTTTTCCTGTGCTTCACATTCTTGTGAAAGCGGCTTGCCATCTATTAAGAGGAGGGACGCCTGAAGTGATTTCGAAACGTGTTGAGTCCATTCAAGTGGCGCACAGATTGCGTCCGCTATTGGAAGAAGATGCCATTCGTGGACATGTAGTTTATGTTGATCGGTTTGGGAATTTGATTACCGATATTACGCAATCTTTATTTCGCGAAGTGCGAAAAGAAAGGGATTTCACCATTCAGTTAAGAACGGGGAAAACAAGAATCTCAAAACTGGCAATCCATTACTCAGATGTGGCTGAAGGCGAAAGATTGGCGCTCTTTAATACCAACGGACATTTAGAAATAGCCATCAATAAAGGAGCCCCGGGAAGTGGTGGTGGGGCGTCACAATTGTTTGGTCTGCGCAAAGGAGATTTAATCTTGATACTATTCCATGGTCGTACGCATCGTCAAAATGACATTCAAAGCTGATCAAATTGATCAGTTCAAAGAGACATTCGAAAAGTTCAAAGTCGCTATCCGCAATCAACCCGGGTGTACGCACTTAAAGTTGATTCAAGACCTACATGACCGCACCGTTTTTTGTACCTATTCACATTGGGAGCGCGAAGAAGACTTAAATAACTATCGCTTTTCTGCTACATTCAAAGAAGTTTGGCCGCTCACAAAAGCACTGTTTGCAGCTAAACCAGAGGCGTGGTCAAGCCAAATGATAGACGAACAAGCTGAGTAAATTGTGGCATTTTGAAATGAAGCGCAATGTTATGCCGTTAGAAGTGTGAAAAAATGCTCCCTTTTAGAATTCAAAGCCTACTTGCTTTGTTCTACTTTTGCCTGAACCAGTAAGGATATGTTAGCACTTTTAAAGAAAGAAATTCGATCATTCCTAAGTTCATTGATAGGATACATCGTAATTGCTGTTTTTCTTCTGCTTGTGAGCCTCTTCATGTGGGTCTTCCCCGGAGATTGGAACACGCTTGACGCTGAAATGGCAGACCTTGATACGTTGTTTTACATTGCACCTTGGGTGTTTATGTTCCTCGTTCCTGCCATTACCATGCGGTCACTTTCAGAAGAAAAACGAACGGGAACCATTGAATTGCTGCTCACCAAACCACTCAGCGATATGCAGATTGTTTTGGCGAAATACTTTGGCGGTGTACTGCTAGTGCTTATTAGTTTATTGCCAACCCTGGTCTATTTCATCTCCATCTACTTAATCGGAAAGCCCGTTGGGAACATAGATACAGGAGGAACTTGGGGTAGCTACATAGGCCTATTGCTGCTGGGGAGCGCCTTTGTAAGTATTGGCATCTTTACCTCTAGCGTTACGCCCAATCAAATTGTATCATTCCTTGTTTCAGGCATACTTTGCTTCTTTATCTTCATCGGATTTGAATCGCTAGGCTCATTCGATCTGTTTGGTCCAGCAGATGAATTTATTATAGGTCTGGGGATGTTTGATCATTACAAAAGCCTTTCAAGGGGATTGGTTGATTCACGTGATGTCATTTACTTCCTCAGCATCTCAGCCTTCTTCCTCATCTTGTCACGAACCGTACTTCAAAGCAGAAAATGGTAATGAAAGTCAGTTCTACACACCGTAAAAACGATCTGATTCAGCTCGTACTGTCAATTGCTATTCTTGCTCTATTGGTAGCCGTTTCGACTTTTGCCTACTTCAAAATTGATTTGACCGAAGAAAAACGTCATTCAGTTACAGACTCCACCATGGCGATGCTTGATGAGTTGGATGACATTGTTTACATCCGATGCTACCTAAGCGGGAATTTCCCAGCGAAGTTCAAACGACTAGAGCAAGCCTTTCGCGAACGGTTAGATGAGTTTGATGATCTCAGCGATGGCCTATTTGAATACGAGTTCATCAACATCTATGAAGATTCAGATGAGAAAACCATTGGCGAATCAGAGCAGACCTTGTACGAAGAAGGATTGCGCTTTTCACGCATCGGGTATGAGGAAGGTGGAGTTCGCCAATTTCAAAACATCTGGCCCGCGGCAGTAATGACCTATAAAGGCAATTCGCTTCCCATTCAGTTGTTTCAATCAGAAAATCCTGACCCTTCAGCTGAGAAGATCAATGCGAGCGTCAACAATCTAGAATACTTACTGGCTTCGAACCTGCGCATTTTAACGCGGAAAACCATTCCTGCCATTGCCATTCTTGAAGGACACCGTGAACTTCGTCCGCTTGAGACGGCAGATTTGGAATTGACTCTCAAAGACAATTACGACGTTGAGCGCGTTGAAATCAACGGGAAGCTAGATGCCTTAGCAGATAAGGTTAATGGCGTTGGACAGCGCATCAATAAATATGATCTGTTGATTGTAGCGAAGCCAGACAGTATGTTTTCGAACAAAGACAAGCTCATTATTGATCAGTTCATCATGAATGGCGGACGGGTTTTATGGATGATCGATCCCATTCGTACAGACCTTGACAGTTTAAAAACCAATCAGCAAACACTGGCGATGACCAATGAAATGGGGCTGTATGATATGTTGTTTGATTATGGAGTGCGCCTCAATAGGAACTTAATTATAGACTACCAATGCGCACCGATTGTTTATGACGCGGGCCCAATGGGAGACCGAAGAAACATGCAGATGTTCAATTGGTACTTTGCTCCGGTGGTGATTCCTGCTGATTCTGCGCACCCTATTTGCACTAACATTGATCCGCTCCATTTTGACTTCGCGTCATCACTTGATCTTGTGGGCGAAAACGAAAACGTTCGCAAGCACGTGCTGCTTCAAAGCTCAAATTTGTCTTTAGAGCGAAGGGCTCCCATTCGCGTAACAACAGCCGTTTCGAACTTAGAAAAAGATTACTTCGAGAAGGATACAGATGACCCCTACAATCTGGCCGTGCTCTTAGAAGGGGAATTCAATTCGAACTTTGTGGGACGAATCAGCAACAAACAATTGCTTGATGATCCTGATTTCGCCTTCAGAGAAAAAAGTAGACCTACCAAGATGATTGTGATTGGCGATGGCGATTTCGGACGAAATAAATTCATGGCCACAGAAGGTGGATTTACCCCCTTGCCATTGGGGTATGATCGCTATGCAGGACGGGTTGTTTATGACAATAAAGAGTTTTTGCTGAATGCCATTAACTATTTACTTGATGATGCAGACTTGATCGCCATTCGTTCAAGAACCATCATTTTGAGAACGCTTGACAAAGAAATTGTAAAAGACCACAAAGGCCTCATTCAATTGCTGAACGTTACCATTCCATTTGTGATCATTGGTCTCATGGGAGTTGTGCTGATGTGGATGAGAAAACGGAAATACGGAAAAGAAGCATGAACAAGAATCTAAGACTACTTTACATCCTCATTGTTTTGGCATTGGGTGCTGGAATCCTTTGGTATGTTAACACATCTGACGAAGGAAGTCTAAAGCCATTGGCCAATTTCGCCATTGAAGATACGTCTGCAGTAAACAAGATTGTTATTTCTGACGCAAATCAGAATATCATTACGCTTGAGCGCAGTGAAACCAGTCGATTCTGGGATTTGAATCAGACTTACAAGGCCAGAGAAGATGCGGTGAATTTGATCTTGAAGACAGTGAAACTGATTCAAGTGAAGTCTACTGTTCCTGCCACGCAGAAAGAGAATGTGATTCGATTGATGTCAACAGGAAATCGGGTAGACTTCTACCAAGGAGGAGATCAACCCGTGAAAACATATTTCATTGGCACTTCAACACAAGACCATACGGGAACGTATATGGTGTTGGAAACGCCCGAAGAAGGCAGGTCTTCTGAACCTTTCATTATGCAAATGCAAGGCTTCTCAGGTTTCTTAACCACACGCTTCTTTACTGATTTAGAGGAATGGCGCTACACGGGAATCTTTGATTATCCGTCATTGGAAATTGCACAGTTAGAAGTGGTTCACCATGAACATCCAGAACGTTCATTTGAAATTGACTATAAAGGAGGCAATGATCTCAAGTTACGCAGTAAACTCATGGACAAAGACATTCCTGTTTTTGACACTTTGAAAGTGAAAGACTACCTATTGAAGTACAAGAAGATTCACATGGAAACGCATAAATCATACTTCAGTGAGGCACAGGAAGACAGCCTCTTGAATTCCAATCCGGCCTACACCATTCGTGTCACCGGAAACGATGGAATAACGAAGAAGGTAGACCTCTTTTGGAAGAAGCCTATTTCGGTCATTTTGGATGCCAATAGCGAACCAGAAAAATGGGACATGGCCCGCATTTTCGGCGTCGTGAAGGGCGATGATGTAGCGCTGTGTCAACGTCAACTTTTTGATCAATTGACGTTAAGCATCACCCATTTCATTCCAGAGGCGAACACTTCCGAGTAATGAAAAACACTACTAAAGCAGACATTGCGGTATTGCTACTTCGCCTCGGATTCGGACTGGCAATGCTTCCCCACGGCATCAATAAGTTAGACTTGTTCTCCAACGGGTTCTCATCTGTGCGGTTCGCAGATCCCATTGGCATTGGTTCGGGTGCCACGTTAATCCTCACCCTCTTTGCTGAGATCTTATGCTCAGTCCTTATAGTGCTAGGCATCAGAGTTAAAGAAGCCACCATTCCATTGATGATTACCATGCTCGTTGCCATTTTCATTGTTCATGGGGGAGACCCTTGGGCGAAGAAGGAGATGGCCACATTGTTCTTAACCGGATATTTGGGCATTTTCTTTTTAGGAAGTGGGAAGTATGCGCTTCGGAAGTTGGGGTAGTTTCTTGGCCCAAATCTTGTTTTTTCCCAGCACAAACAACACTCAAAAACAAGAAAAATAGACTGTTTTTCGTCCTGAAACACGTCGAATAATAAAAACTTTCATGTACGTTGAGCGATCGAGACGTAACATTACGTCATTTG
>JBLIGQ010000069.1:0-10481 GCA_047636995.1 Flavobacteriales bacterium
ACACTGTACGTCTGTCTTCTGAGAACCACGCTGATTACCAAAAGCTAGTGGTGACTAAGTAAGACTTAGATCTACATAACCTATTAAAAGGGGCTTCAGCTATGCTGAAGCCCCTTTTTGATTTTACACGAAATAGTTCGTGGGCATGCTCGTTAAGTGCGTGATGTTCTTAATCTACTAGAGGCTTATCAATTGGCCATTTAGTGCAACTTCACGTTAAGGCTGGTCAGTCTCTTCCTCTTCACAGTCGGAAAGCCAAGTTGTCCGGCGGGAAAGCTGACTGCTCTGCTTGTAATGCTGACCTTTCAGGTTGCAAATCAGAGCTAACAAGTGGAAAAGCCAACATGTCACTTAAGCTTTCAGCTTATTTTTTTGCCCCGGTTACGCTAAATTCAATCCCACTCTCGAGACAAATGTACCGTCCCGAAAGTCGGAAGAAGGATTTCCGCTAGGAAATAGGAATGAGAAGACAGCAAGGAGTATTTCGTCCAGAGTGAAGCCAATGGGCAAATTATAAGATCAGGAAATAAAAGTCAGCTTGAATGAAGGGCTAGCTTTTTCTGAATTTCTGATACCGCTTGATGGCGATGGTCAAAACAATGGCTACACCAAGAATCCCAATCAATCCGCTCACCCATCCAAGGGCCGTTTTCTGAATAATGAGAAACACCACCGCGATGAGAATGACGGTGGGTACCTCATTGATAAAGCGCAAAGCGATTGAAGAAGGAAGGTTTGTGTTGAATTGGAATTTCCGGAACAAGAAATGAAGGTAGAACTGGTAGCCAAGCAGCGCGATTACAAAGCCAAGTTTAACTTGCATGTAGGGCATCGACAGAAGCGCTGTATTCAATCCGAGCAAGATGATGCCGAACAGTGTGCATAGAATAGCAGATGGCCACGCAATGGCATACCACAATCGTTTTTCCATCAATTGGAATTGAGGAATGAGCACGTTCTTTTCGATTTCTGGTTTGTCTTGAGCCTCTCTATGGTAAACATACAGTCTGACAATGTAAAATAGACCGGCAAACCAGGTTACCATAAAAACAACATGCAAGGCCTTGAAGGTGAAATAGTATTCCATCATGATGCAAAATTAACAAGAGATGGCCTTAAGCCACCGATTCATTTCATCTATCTTTGCGGAAATTTTCAGTTATGCAGACCGAACGTAAAGCATCAGAGACTAAAGCGAACTCAGCTCGCATCGTTCTTCCCAACGACACCAACACTTTAGGCAACCTTATGGGAGGGCAGCTATTGAGTTGGATGGACATTACAGCAGCTATTTCAGCGCACCGTCATTGCCGGCGCGTTGTAGTTACAGCGGCGGTTAATCATGTGTCTTTTGATCATCCAATTAAACTAGGAGACATTGTTTCTATCGAGTCAAAAGTGTCACGTGCTTTTACCTCAGCAATGGAAGTTTACATAGACGTGTTCGTTGAAGATCATATCACAGGCAAGCGTAAAAAATGCAATGAAGCCATTTACACCTTCGTTGCTGTAGATCAAGTTGGGTCATCAATTCAGGTGCCGAAGCTTATTCCTGAGTCTGATGAAGAGCAGGAACGCTATGCAAGTGCGCTTCGCAGAAGACAACTTTCGTTGATCTTAGCCGGGAGAATGAAGCCTGAGGAAGCTACTGAATTGCGCGCCTTGTTTACAAAGTAAAGGTTCTACAGGTTGAATAACGTTTGAACAGCAGAGACCAACTGCGCTGTTTGGACGTGCGCAATGCACCGATTCTTTTCGCCGTATTTGCATTTGTTGCCAAGCTTAGAGCACGGACGTTTATCCAATCCTTTCGGCTCAATTATGATGCTTGCAGAGTCAGGACGAAAAGCCGACATTCCTAAAGAGGGGGTAGTGCATCCCCAAACACTAATAACCTTTTTGGAGAAGGCTGCGGCAATGTGCATCAAACCCGTATCAGCAGAAATCACTACTTCAGCTTGTTGCACTAAAGATGCAGAGCCGTGGATGGAATGCTTTCCGGCTGCATTGTGGACATGAGATCCTGCTGCCAAGGCAATTCGTTCTCCTTCGGGTTGGTCTTCTTTTCCGCCTAAAAGAACAATGTCAAAAGGCAATGCAATGCACGCTTCTGTGATGAGTTCTTCGGGCATGCGTTTGCCAACATGGGCAGCTCCAAGTGCAATAGCTACAAACGTTTTAGAAGTGTATTGGTTTGTGTCAACAGTTTCGCCCTCGGGAATAAAATAATCAAGCCCTTTACCGTCATCTTCAATGCCAAATAGCTTAACGGTTTCAAGGTAACGGTCAACAATATGAAGTCCGTTCATACGGTCTTTTCCAAAACGAACTAAGAGCCACTTGTCCCAATTGCGCTTGTCAACCGTGAAGTCTAGTGCTTTGAGGCTTCGCTTCACCATGGCAGAACGGATGTTCTTGTGGAGATCAATGATGTAGTCGAAATGGATTTCCTTGAATACCTCGTCGAGTTCTGCCGTAGCCTTGTCAATGGTGTGAATGCGATCAATGTGCGGATTCGCAGACAGCAAGCCGCCGAACGCCGCTTTGGTCAAAAAGTGAATTTCGGGTGCAGGTTCCATTTGTTCTTTCAGCATGCGAAAGACAGGTGTAGTAAGCACGATGTCTCCGATAGAAGAAAAACGTATGACAAGAATTCGTGGTCGATCTGACATAAGGTGCAAAATTATACAATTCGTCGCGAGTGCATTCAGTACTTTTGCATCATGTTATTAATTGATACCCACACGCACCTCTATCTGGAGCAATTTGATGAAGATAGAGCCAGCGTTATGCAGAATGCCATTGACGCCAATGTAGGCCTAATGCTGTTGCCAAATATTGATGTAAAGTCCATAGGGCCCGTGAAAGCGATGATGGAGACCTATCCTGGTTGCGTACATGGGATGATGGGATTGCACCCTTGCTCTGTTGAAGCCAATTTTGAGGCAGCGTTGGAAATAATCGGAACAGAGTTAAGAAGCGGCCGTTATGTGGCGGTTGGAGAAATGGGTATCGACCTGTATTGGGAGAAGAAGTTTTTAGAACATCAGAAAGAAGCTTTTAAGATTCAAGTTGAATGGGCAAAAGAACTTGATTTACCGGTGGTACTCCATGTACGAGATGCATTTGATGAGACACTTGACTTGTTAGATGAGCTTAATGATGACAAATTGAAAGGCGTGTTTCATTGTTTTACTGGGGGCGAAAAGGAAATTGAGCGCATCAATGCTTATGGAGACTTTTACTTCGGAATGGGCGGTGTTTTAACTTTCAAAAAGTCTGGTTTAGACAAGGTGTTACCTCTTTTACCTGTTGACAGAGTGATTCTGGAGACAGATAGCCCTTATTTAGCGCCTACACCGCATCGCGGGAAGCGCAATGAGTCTGCTTATACGCGCATTGTAGCTCAGCGAATGGCTGATTTGAAAGAGGTGGGCATTGAAGTGGTGGCAGCAGAAACCACCGCGAATGCCAAACGACTTTTTAAGCTCTAGCATCAATTTCTCATCTTTACTGCAAATAATGTTGTTATGAAGCGCACAGTACTTGTGATTTATACGGGAGGTACCATTGGGATGGCAGAAGACCCCGAGACCGGTGTGCTAAAGCCTTTCGATTTTGAGAGCTTACAAAGTCACGTTCCAGAATTGGGTCGCTTGGATATAACGATTGAGGCCATAGCCTTTAATGAGCCTATTGATTCTTCAGACATAGAGATCATCCATTGGCAGAAAATAGCTTCATTGATCAAGGCGAATTATGATGCTTACAACGGATTTGTTGTGTTACACGGAACAGATACCATGGCGTTTTCTGCTTCAGCTTTGAGTTTCATGCTGAGCGGATTGAAGAAGCCTGTTATTTTCACAGGAAGTCAGTTGCCGATTGATACGGTGCGAACAGATGGTAGGGAAAACCTTGTTGCTGCCATTCAATTGGCCGGTATGGAGAGGAATGGCGAGGCTTGTGTTCAAGAAGTGGCCATTTATTTCGGTTCGCAATTGCTGAGAGGGAATCGCACACATAAGTACTCTTCAGAAGATTTTTATGCGTTTCGAAGTCCGAACTATCCTGAATTGGCCGTTGTAGGCATTCACATTGATCTGAATACGGTGCGCTTATGGACAAGCCATGGGGACTTTAAAGTGTATCCTGAATTTAACAGTAAAGTGGCCGTATTGAAATTGTTCCCTAGCATTTCAAAAGAAGTAGTGCATCAGATCTGTTCTACTCCTGAAATAGAGGGTTTGATTATCGAGACCTTTGGCTCAGGCAATGGTCCAACAGCCAGATGGTTCTTAGACGAAATTCAACTCCTAATTGATCGAGGGGTTACGGTGGTGAATGTTACCCAGTGCAATGATGGGTTTGTAGAGCAAGGAAGGTACGAGAGCAGCGTAGGCTTCGCGACAATGGGAGTGCTGCCTGCCTCAGACATGACTTTTGAGGCTACCTTGACTAAACTGATGCACGTATTAAGTTATTATACAGCGAAAGAAGAGATCGAACGAGAATTTATGAAGGACCAGCGAGGAGAGCTAACTGCCTATTCTTCACTGGGATAATCAGCGCTTCTAAATCCTTTATTATAGGGGTTGTAGTTCTCTTCTATTTTTTCGTAATTTGCCGCCCACTTGAGGAAGACAAACCATTTGAATACTGCTTCAAAGCCGAAGTAGAAGGTCAGTCGCTCTTTGTGGATTTACGGAGAGATGGCCGAGTGGCTTAAGGCGCACGCCTGGAAAGCGTGTTTCCCGCAAGGGATCCAGGGTTCGAATCCCTGTCTCTCCGCAAGACAACATTTGCCAAGAATGTTGATAGAACTGTAAAAAATGCCACTATTTGTAGTGTGGTTTTCTGCAATAGAATGCGATATTAGCGTTCTAGTTTTGAATAACGATTATACCAAGAGAAGAAACTCAATTTAAGCACCATGAAAAAACTGCTTGCTTTAGTAGCCGTGTTAGGAATGTTCACATTCGGAACGGTAACCGCACAAGAAGGAAATCAAAACACCGCTGATCCGGCCGGTGGTAACATTCAACAGCCAGATGCAGATCTGGCTAGTCAAGCCGCTGTCGTTGTAGATTCAGCTGCTGCAGCCGCTGCCGAAGCCGCCGCTGATGCTGCCGAGTCTGCTAAGAAAAAGATGGAACAGGTTGCTGAAATGGTTGCAAGTAGTGAGCTAGATGTTGAGCCGAAAAAAGAGGTCAAAGGATTGCACCAAACAGTGAAACGTTACTTCATTGAAGGAGGAGCAGGGTTCATGGCACTTGTATTGATTTGTTTGATTTTCGGTCTTGCACTGTCCATTGAGCGTATTATATACTTGAATATGGCCACAACCAATTCTGAGAAGTTACTCGTGAAGATAGAAGACGCTCTTCGCTTAGGTGGTGTAAATGCAGCAAAGGACGTTTGTAGAGCTACACGCGGACCCGTTGCTAGTATATTCTACCAAGGACTTGATCGTTCAAGTGGAGACTTTGATGAGATGGCGAAAGCGATCGAAGATTATGGCTCTGTTGAAATGAGTAAGCTTGAAAAAGGTCTTTCATGGATTTCATTGTTCATCGCTCTAGCACCAATGCTTGGGTTCATGGGTACTGTAATAGGTATGATTTCAGCATTTGATAAGATTGCTGAAGCGAATACAATTAACGCGTCAATTGTAGCGGGTGGTATTAAAATAGCCTTAATTACAACTGTATCTGGTTTGATCGTGGCGATCATTCTACAGGTGTTTTATAACTACATCTTGTCTAAGATTGATAGCATCGTGCTTGACATGGAAGAATCAACTATGGAACTGGTTGACATTCTCTACAAGCGTAAATTAGAAAACAACTAAGAAGAACTGTTATGATGGATTCAGTATTACGTATATCCCTCAGCGTTCTTCGAAGCGTTATCATAGTTATTGGTGCAGTTCTCTGCATTATGATTGTAGCGAAAAGTGGATCTGAGGAAATGTATGTCGAAGGAATGGCCAACTATGGTACCCTTCTAAACATAGTGTATTGGATGACAATTGTTGTTGGACTGCTTTGTGCAGCAGCAGCTGTGATCTTCGGAATCATTTTCTTCTTCTCCAACATAAAGAAGAACATGGGGATGCTCGTTGGAATTACAGCATTCGTTGTTCTAGCATTGATTAGCACGTTCGTTCTTGCGGATGGTTCAATCAATGATGCTTGGAGAGTAGATGGTGGGGTGACAACAACAGAATCACTGTTAGGTGGTGGTGGGATCATGCTCTCGTACCTTTTAGGTGCGATTGCGTTAGGAGCTATTGCATGGACAGAGGTTAGTCGCTTCTTTAAATAAGATAGAAACATGGCAAGAAGGACATTACCGGAAATCAACGCAGGTTCGATGGCGGATATCGCCTTCCTTCTTTTGATATTCTGGCTCGTAACGACTACGATTGATTCTGACGAAGGCATCAAGAGACAGTTGCCTCCTCCTATTACTGACGAAATAGATCCTCCGCCAGTGCGCGAGCGAAACGTATTCGTTGTGCTAGTAAACGCGAATGATGATTTGCTAGTAGAAGGAGATGAACTCAAGATTGGAAGGCTCAAGCAAAAGGCGAAAGATTTCTTGATTGCAAATGGAGATGGGTTACTTTATGGTGATAGACCACAAGACCCAGATCTACCTGTCAGAGAGCGAATCAGTAAGTCATTTGTGAAGCAGAAAGTTGCTGAGTACACGGCCTACGTTACTGGAGCTGAAGATGAAACCGAAAAAGACAATTTTCAAAAAGTTTTGGATAATTGGCGAAAAAAACTAAAATCAATTGAATTGCTTGGAGGCGAATTTAAAATGCTTCCAGGTTCTGCAATTATCTCAATGCGTAATGATAACAACACTACGTATGATGCCTATCTCCAGGTTCAAAACGAATTGGAAGCTGCCGTGAATGAGTTGAGAGACGAACTTGCAGTAGCTAAATTTGGGAACACGTACAAGCAACTTGAAGATGAGTACGAGCTTAACTCTGAGAATGAAGAACTGCTTGACCGTATTTATGCTATTCGTTTAGTATATCCGCAACGTATTTCTGAAGCTGAACCTTCGGCTGCCGCTAATTAATTAAAGAAGAACGCTTATGGCATTTGGAAATAAAAAGAGAAGAGAAATGGGAGCCATCTCGACGGCTTCACTTCCTGATATCGTGTTCATGCTCCTATTCTTCTTTATGGTAGCCACCGTTTTGAGAACAGAAGAAGAACAAGTGAAGGTAATTCGTCCGGAAGCTTCTGAGTTGTACAAGATTGAGAAGAAACACTTGATCCGTTATATCAATGTGGGGTACCCACAAGATAAGCGTTACGGAAACGAGCCTGTGATTCAATTGAATGACGCCATTGCAAGTGTTGAGGCCATCCAAGGATGGGTTGATAAGCAACGTGAAACAATTGATGAGCGTGAGCGAAGTAAAATGTGGGTTTCCCTGAAAGTGCACAAAGAAGCAAAAATGGGTATCGTAACTGACATCAAACAAGAGCTTCGCCAAGCATCTGCTTTGAAAGTGTTGTATTCTGCAGGTCAAAGAGACCGAACAGAATAAGCTAGACAGATAAAATTATTTAGAAAGGCTTCCGTGAGGGAGCCTTTTTTGTTTTCCTAAATGGGCTGACAAAAATGAACGCTGTCTGTCATGATTGTTTTCTTCTCAAGTACATTAGTCCTTTCTATGGCTTGTGAACTGATGTTCATCCAAAATGCTGGTAGTTAATAAGGCGCGAAGTGAAGTGCTGGTTGAGTCAGTAGAACAGGCACGTTTGTCAACTAGCTGAAACAGTACGGATGAAAAGAAGCTCAATCCCTGAAATCAATGGAGGCTCCATGGTCGACATTGATTTTTTCTTCCTCATCTTTTAGATGGTGACGACCACCAGTAAAGCGGACGAAGGAATCAAACGCCAATTGAAATACTCACATATTCTGTAACTGAGGGAGGGGAACTTTTGAGCGAAATCTAAGTTGTACAGACGGTATATCCTTGCGTGATTGTTAAAGCGTTGCAGATAGCCCCGATTGGCTATACTTCGCTAGGATTTTCTCAGCAAGAAAGGAGCTCAATTTCACATAACTCTCTTTTGTCCACCCTGCAACATGAGGAGAGAGGATTACATTCTCTGCCTTTGTAAGGTACTGAAAGTCAAGAGGTAGTTCTTCTTGCTTCAAGCTTTCGAAGGTGCGCTTTTCGAATTCCAGTACGTCTAAGCAGGCGCCTCTTACTTTACCTGATTTCAATGCATCAACGAGCGCTTTAACTTCTACATTTTTGCCACGTGCGGTGTTAATGAGCACGAAAGGCTTTGCACAATTGGCAATGAACTCATGGTTCACATAATAATGCGTTTCATCGCTTTGCGGAAGATGCAGGCTGATCACATCTGCCTGTGCCTGCAGTTGTTCCAAAGAGCATTCTTGGACCCAATCAGAACTGAATCCAGTTTTGTATTTGTCATGGGCAATGACGTTGCAATCAAAACCGAAGAGTTTCTTTGCCAAAGCGCTCCCCATCATTCCATATCCAATGATGCCAATGGTTTTTCCTGCAATCTCTTCACCGCGATTGTTTTCGCGCAGCCAAATACCTTTTCGCACCTCTGCATCAGAACGTTTGAGGTGGTTAAAGAGCATTAACAGCATGCCAATGGCTTGCTCACCAACGGCGTCTCTATTTCCTTCTGGCGAATTGAATACGGTAATGCTCAGTTCCTTTGCTGCTACTAAGTCAATGTTTTCTAGGCCGGCACCGCTTCGTGCAATGAACTTCAAATTGTGAGCGGCTGAAAGAAAAGTTTTGTCAAGAGGAATGCGGCTTCTAATAACGATTCCTTCGTAGAGCGCAATTCGCTTCAGTAGCTCTGCATAGCTTGAAGTGTAATCATGTTCGCATGTGAAGTTGGAAGCTGTCAATTGCTCCTCAAGAGTTGGGTGCACCGAGTCAATGAAAAGGATTCGCATGGTTAGAACAGGGTGACAATTACATTTCCGATGGCGAAGTAAATGATCAGGCCGAAAATGTCATTTGTGGTGGTAATAAAGGGCCCCGTTGCTAGGGCAGGGTCAATTTTGTATTTGTTGAGCACAAGAGGGATGAAGGTGCCAAACATGGCCGCAAAGGTAATGACACAAAGCAATGCAATGCTCACGGTTAAGCTGATGGCGAGGCTGAAATTCAACACCAAACTTGCTAGCAAAATGATCAAAGAACAAATGATTCCATTCAACAATCCGACCCCTAATTCTTTAAATAACCTACCAGCTACTTGGTCAGCTCGAATGCTGTTGTTTGCAAGTCCTTGCACTACGATGGCTGCAGATTGCACACCTACATTTCCTCCCATCGCAGCGATGAGGGGGATGAAGATGACCATCTCAGGATTTTTTTCAATGTCAAAAGCACCAATGATATACGCGCCAGTAATTCCTCCTGCCAATCCGATGAGCAACCAAGGTAAGCGTGCACGTGTAAGGGTAAAAATACTGTCATCTGATTCCACATCTTCAGAAATACCTGATGCCATTTGGTAATCTTTATCGGCTTCTTCACGCAGAACATCTACGGCATCATCAATGGTAATTCGGCCCAGAAGTTGGCCCGCTTCATTGGTAACAGGCAGCGCAACGAGGTCATACTTTTCCATGACATAAACCACCTTTTCGAGATCGTCTTCTGCTAGTACCTTTTCAAGCTCTTTGGGATTGTATAAGTCTTTGATGCTTGTTCGAGTGGTTGAGGCACTAAACAACAACGTCTTGAGTGAGAGCTTTCCAAGTAGTTTATCTTGATCGTCTACTACATAGATAGTATATACGTTCTCAAGGTCTTCAGCTTGCCTGCGCATTTCGCGAATGGCTTGATTCACCGTCCAGTTTTGTTTCACTTTAACCAGCTCTTTCGCCATGAGAGAACCGGCGGTTCCTTCAGCATAGTTCAGCAGGTCAATTAGGTCACTTGCTTGCTCTGGATCATCTATATGGGAGATGATCTCTTCAATTTTCTCATTCGATAGTTCCGCAATCATGTCTGCGGCATCATCGGAGTCTATTCTACCAATGACTTCAGTAGCAATTTCCCTACTGGTTAGTGATGCCAAGAGGTGCTCCCTGACGTCTACATCAAGCTCAACCAATACATCAGCTGCAAAATCTTTGCTGAGAATTTTATAGATGAAAGCCGTTTCTTCCCCTTTGAGCTCATCGAATACTTCCGCCACATCAGCCGGGTGTAAATCTTCCAGTTCGGCTAGGATTTCTTGGTCCTTTCCAGCGAGGATAAACTCCCGTAGTTGTTCTATGTATTCGTTCGTGAGATTCAGCATGGTGCTTGGGCTTCAGCGTAAAGGTAAGTAAAGTCTTGAGTTTTGAGAATTGAGAATTGAGTTTTGAGTCTTGGGTTTTGAGTTTTGAGAATGGGCCATTTTAGTAGCCACGAATTCCATTCGTGGGAAAGCGGT
>JBLIGQ010000070.1:0-9488 GCA_047636995.1 Flavobacteriales bacterium
ACTTGGCTTTCTTGGGTTAACCCTGGTCTTGTAGCCGTTTGCACTGGCTTTCGAACTACAACACTAGCAGGATTGTATACTGTGCCAGCGGTATAGTTGCTGTTTACAGAAGAATTAGATTGCAGGGAAGGTCTAGGTGTATAATGGAAGTTGTTATTTCCATAAGAGTCATTGTTAGCCCATCCGTTATTCCAGCCATTGTTCCATCCGTTATTCCAACCATTGTTCCAACCACCATATGGGTTGTAAGGGTTAAAGCAGTTTCCGCCATAACCAAAACTATTCCAAGGGTTAAAGAAAGGGTCATAAATAGGACGTCCCCACGCATTGTAACCATAGATGTAGCCACCTCCGAATGGATAGAAGCTATTGAAGCCAAGATGTCCACCACCCCAAGAGTTGAATCCAACGTTCCAGCCAGGAGTGAATACTCTACCTGGGTTGTAAAATCCATAGCCTTGATTGTAGCCATAATAATTATTGACTACTGCACTATTGTCATCGTTGTAATAGTCTTCATTATAGTAATCGTCAGAATTCGCGTTGTTTGCATTTTGAGGCGCATTTGAAGCGCTTTCATTAACGTAGTCGTTAAAATGGTCTGCTTCCGCCTCAGAAATATAGATATCGCCTGCAGTATAATAGATGTCGTCATCTTCATATAGCTGCGTAGTAGAATATTTACTTGAACTGCATGAGCTGAATGCAATCGCCGCAGCGAATACCAATGTTAAATATGTGATTGTACGTTTCATAGTGTTGCCCTCAATTTTTAACCGTTCAAGCGATCTAATAGCACTATCAAGGTAATAATTTGTTACTTTGCACACTAAATATTTAACAACAATTATACCAAGAATGGCGAAGCTAACAGCACGCTCAGAAGATTACTCCAAGTGGTACAACGAATTAGTTGTCCAAGCAGACTTGGCTCAGCATTCAGATGTAAAGGGATGTATGGTGATCAAGCCTTATGGTTATGCAATCTGGGAGAACATGAAAGAAGTCCTTGACAAGAAGTTCAAGGATACAGGACATCAGAATGCATATTTTCCGCTATTCATTCCGAAGTCATATATGAGTAAAGAGGCCGCTCACGTTGAAGGTTTTGCGAAAGAATGCGCCGTAGTAACGCATTACAGGTTGAAAAATGATCCTGAGACAGGAGAGGTAATTGTTGATCCTGATGCCAAGTTGGAGGAGGAGCTGATCATTCGTCCTACTTCAGAAACCATTATTTGGAATACCTACCGCGGATGGGTTCAGTCTTATAGAGACTTGCCAATTCTGATCAATCAATGGGCAAATGTGGTGCGTTGGGAGATGCGAACACGCTTTTTCCTTCGAACGGCTGAATTTCTCTGGCAAGAGGGGCATACTGCTCATGCTACAAAAACTGAAGCAGTTGACGAGGCAAAAACGATGCTGGATGTATATGCTGATTTTGCCGAGGGGTGGATGGCCATGCCGGTAATTAAGGGTGTGAAAACGGAATCTGAACGATTTGCAGGGGCAGATGATACGTACTGTATTGAGTCTCTAATGCAAGACGGAAAAGCGCTACAAGCTGGTACTTCTCACTTTTTGGGACAAAACTTTGCGAAAGCATTTGATGTTAAATTCCAAACAAAAGAAGGGAGTCAAGAATATGTTTGGGCGAGTTCTTGGGGCGTTTCAACCCGATTGATGGGCGCCTTAATAATGACTCACTCTGATGATAAAGGGTTAGTCATTCCTCCGAAATTAGCACCGTTACAGTGTGTTATTGTGCCTATTTATAAAGGGGAGGAGCAACTTCAAGCCATCCATGAAAAGTGTGAGCCATTCATCAATGATTTGAAGGCGAATGGAGTGACGGTTAAATTTGACGATGACGATTCTAGGCGTTCAGGTTGGAAATTTGCACAATATGAATTGAAAGGTGTTCCTGCGCGTGTTGCCATCGGGCCGCGTGATATGGAGAACGGAACCGTAGAAATTGCACGAAGAGATACTGGAGAGAAGACCTTGGTGAAAATGGAAGAAGCTTCGGCTTACATCCAGAAACTTATGGTTGATATTCAAGACAATCTGCTCAGCAGCGCAAAAGATTTTCGTTCGAACCACATCACCAAGGTTGATACTTGGGATGAATTTAAAGAGATCTTAGATAACAAAGGAGGTTTCATCGAGGCGCACTGGGACGGTACAGCAGAAACAGAAAACAAGATCAAAGATTTAACGAAGGCTACCATACGTTGTATTCCCTTAAATTCAGTGAAGGAAGACGGGGAATGTGTTTTAACAGGCAATCCTTCAATTCAGCGTGTATTGTTTGCAAAAGCCTATTGATATGAGCAAAGATTCAACAGCAATGATGATGAAGTTGATCACTGAGCGTGCTGTGGTCAAACAAGATGTGTATGCATGTACCAAAGAAGTTTTTACAGAGTTAAAGTCAGTTTTGAGCGAAGTGGTTGAGGAAGTGCAGGATGCATTCGGTGATTCAGATGAACGCGTTCAGTTTTACTTCAAAGACAAAGGTGATTACGAAGCTGAAGTGAAGATTGCGGGAGATGTGCTGATTTTTTATATGCATACCAATGTCTTCCAGTTTGACAAGTCAAGCAGCATTTGGAAAACGAGCTACTTAGAGGAGAATGAGCTAAACGGCTACGTTGGAGTGATCAATATCTATAACTTCTTGGCTGATTCATTTAAGTTCCAGCGGATGCAAGACTCTGGTTACATGATTGGTAGACTCTTTGTGAACAGAGAAAATCACTTCAAAGTTCAGGGGAAACGGCAGCTTGGCTATTTATTCAATGATTTCGTCAATGGAATCGTTTCAAGAGACACTTTAAAGCAAATTGTGCACTCCGCAATCATATATACACTAGGGTTTGACCTCTATGCACCCCCATATAAGGCCGTTCAACAGGTGACGGTAGGGCAAATTGAAGCAATGAGTAGTCACCTGAAAGTGGCTACTGGCAAGCGTTTGGGCTTTAAATTTAGCAATGATGATGATATTATTGAATAAATATAAAAAATCTTCTTGTAGATATTAGCAGGCTTACTATATTTGCACTCCAATTAAATGGCCCGTTCGTCTAGGGGTTAGGACGCCAGGTTTTCATCCTGGTAGCAGGGGTTCAAATCCCCTACGGGCTACAAAAAAACCTTCCATCACTGGAAGGTTTTTTTATGCCCAATAATTTAGTTTGAATTTCACTCCTTCTCCCACAAAACCCCTGCTGCATATTGAACTTTAAGCGCCGCTATTTCAGCTTTAATTTGTAGTTCAATCAGTTTGATTTGAGCTGAGATATAGCTCATCTCTCTGGAGTTAATAAGAAAGAGGGAACTCTCTCCGGCGTTAAACATTCGTCTTTCACCTAAAAGTAGATTCTGATAGTCAAGAACGGTCTGAGTGTAAAGCGTGATCAGTGATAAGTTTGTGTTCCAATCATTCATGGCCATCTGCGCTTTGGAAATCAGAGAGGCTCTTTTCATGTCCATGCTAAATGAGGTGTCTTTGATCTTAATGCGCGCCATTTCAAGCGCTGCTCTTTCCTTTCGAAGGAAGAGGGGCATTTGTACTTCAATGCCCCACGTATAGTTGTTGAGCTGTGGAACTTGAATATCAGCATTGTTCTCTGCGAGCGAGTTGTACTTCAGATTAGCAACGGGTTTGAGCTGTTCACGTTTCCAACGCTGCTCAATTTCTAGTTGATCAATCTTCAGGTCATAAATGATTAATTCTGGATGATTCGCAATCAGGCTTTCCATTTCAGAGATCAAGGTCAAGCTTGGTGCGCGTGTTTCCGTTTCAGCGCCTAAAAACGGAATGGTGTTGGGGTCAAGCTCAAGTGGAATCCGTCCGCCTGCCCACAAGAATACCTGTAGAAATGCAGTCTTATTCTTAAACAGCAACTGCGCCTGCTCCAATAATAGCTGCCTATTTTGAACTTGGATTCCTGCTTCTAACGTGTCTATTGCAGGACGGTCACCTAACGCAGATGATTGTTTTACTCCCTGGAAGCGAATGGTGCTAGTTTGAAGGACGCTCTGGTAAACCTCAATGAGGTTATATGCTTGGTACCATTCCCAATAGGCTTCACCTGCTTCATAGAGCAATTCATTCATCATTGCCCGTTGTTCCACTGTTGTGCTTTCTTGGTAGATCTGAGCTTTCCTTAAATCAGCCCTACGTTGGTCAATGAAGAGTCCTTGTCCTACAGGAATAGAAATGCCTGCATGCCACAGCCCTAAGCTAGGAACGGAGTTCTCAGGGTTTAAGAAAACACCTTCGTTTACATCGTATCCGGCGCCAAGTTCAATTCCGAACCAAGTTGGGATCTTTAGTCCGCCATCAATGAGGCTGTAGTATTGCTGTCCATCGAAATATTTCTGGCCAACATCTCCATGTATTTTTGGGTCAAATGCTCCACGCGATTTTTGAACTTCAGCAGTACCAATTTCTAAACGAAGGGTGGCCTGTTTTGAAACAGGATGTTCCTTTTGAACGATTTCAAAAAAGCGTTCATAGGAAAGTTGCTCTCCAGTTTTGGTTGGGCTTTGTCCTTCGACCAAAAAAAAGGAAAGAAGCAATAGGGCAACTAGCCAAAACTGCTTCAAGCATGACGACGTCAATACAGAATGAATCATTTCTTTACCGCTTTTGCTTCACCTTGTAATGTCTTATAATAATCGGGTGGGAATCCGTTAATTTGTCGCCATAATTCATACCAAATTGGCACATCTTTTAGCATTGAGATGTTGGTTGTTCCTGCACCAACGCGCAACGCGTCAGGCCAAGTGTGGTCATTCGGGTCAGGAGAAACAAGGACTCTGTATTTGCCATTTGGGCTGATGAAATTGTCAATAGCGAAGACTTCACCGCCGTAGGTTCCGTAACTAGTCGTAGGCCATCCCGAGAAAATAATTGCGGGCCATCCATCAAATTGAATTCGCACAATTTGTCCTTTTTCAAGCAGCGGAAGGTCAATTGGTTCAATGTACATCTCAACTGCTAAATCATACTCAGAAGGCATAATACTTACAATTGGAGTTCCTTCTTTAATGGTTTCTCCAATTCCGCTTTGAATCGCTTTCGTTATATATCCATTCTGAGGCGCAGTAATGTAGTACATGCCTAGTCGAATAGAATAGTTCATGAACTGATTTTGCAATTTTGTGACAATGGCTTCTGCATCATACATTGATGAGAGCGCCGTGAATTTGTCAGACTCTGCTTTTGCAATGTCATCTTGATACTGAGCTCTGATTGAGTTTTGTTCAACCTCAATATTGATGATTTCATTTTGACTTGTGAGGTATTTATTTTCAGCGCTGATCATCTTTGCCTTGGTAGCTTGAAGCTTATTTCTTCTCGCTTCAAGGTCTGTAAGTGATTTCAATCCTTCCTCATACAATTGCTCCATTCTAACAATTTGATCTTCAGCAATTCTAAAATCAATTTTAGCTACCTCGTAATCAATGCTATCACTTGTGACTTTCAAATAGGCCTGTTGAAGTTTGTTTTTCGCTTGCTTCACTTTTATCTGGCTTGTGCGGTAAAGGGCATCAATCTGCTTGTCTAACGCTTGCACTTTGCTCATGTAGGAGGTTACAGCCATTTCCTTAGACTGCAATTGTTCCTGTGTTCTATCCAGGAGGTTTGGGTCGAAGTATTCGTCTTTCACTTCCGAAATGAACATGATGGTATCACCTTGACTTACAAGGTCACCTTCTTGAACAAACCAAGCCTCTATTCTTCCGCCAATAACAGAATGAATTGTTTGTGGGCGTTGACTAGGCTTTAATGTAGTAACTGCTCCGCTGGAACGTATGTTCTGTGTCCAAGGGAGGAAAACGAAACACAGAAAAAAGATTAATATCGCCCACAACAGTCTGATGAGTACTTTCCCAGATTTTCTTCCCTGGACCAAAGACAACGATTTAAAACTTGACACGTTGATTTCGTCTTGAATGGAATTGTTCGAGATGTTAAGCATTGTTCTCTGAATTAGGAGTGAGGTGCGACTTCATTTCTTGATAGCTTCCAACTTGGACAATTTTGCCTTCTTTCAGCAGCATTACACGGTCAGATTTGGACGCTAAATAATTGTTAGATGAAACGGAAATCATGGTCCATCCATGAGATTTATCTGTGAAAAAATCAATCAAGTGAGGGTCTCCGGCTAGCAATTCAAACGGGTTCTCTAGAAGCAATAATTTAGGTTTGTCTGCAATGGCACGCGCTAGGAGTAGACGTTGAGCGGTTCTTCCAGGTAGGCGTTTTCCAGAAGGGTCAATTTGAGTGTTGAATCCTTCGTCTTGATCTCTAATGAAGTCAGAGAGCCCTACACTTTTGATGGCCCATTGGACATTTTCAAAAGATGCTTGCGGCCTTCCAAGCGTAATGTTTTCCAAAATGCTTCCCCTGAACAGTTCGTCAGAGTGAAGGCATTCGCCAATGACAGACCTGAGAGAGTTGGTCTCAATGTTGCCCGTGGCGAATCCGTTAAAAGAAATAGAGCCTTCGCTTGCATGGTGCAGTCCGGCAATTAGCCTGATTAACGTACTCTTCCCGGCACTTCCTGAGCCTGTTATTACCAGGCTTTCGCCCGTTTTAAGATTGAAGGAAATGCCTTCCAAAGTCAGTTTCTTGTTTTCTGGGTAACCGAAGTTGACTTCGTTTAAAGAAACATCAAGGCCGTTATTGGTGCATTTAGATAGTAAGTCAATGCCTTTGTGGTCTTCCAGTTCAAGATCAGTTACTTGACCAATTTTTTCTAATGCGGTGAGGACATCATAAATTGTTTCAAGGCTTCTAACGAGTTTCTCAACTGAGTTAATGACCAATAGGATAATGATTTCTGCTGCAACAAATTGACCGATGTTCATGATTTGCTCCATCACCAGAACCCCGCCTATAGCAAGCAGGCCTGTTGCAACAAGCACTTTAAAGGCGACCATCATACCATACTGCTGCATGAGTATTTTGAAGTGGCTTTCTCTTGCTGCTAGGTAATTTTGTAAATGTGCGTCTGTTTTGTGCAAAGGAAGCTCTGTTTTTCCTGCCAACCGGAAGCTGACAGACGTACGCGCTAGTTCTTCTAGCCAGTGAGCGATAAGGTACTTGTGTTTCGATTCTTCAAGGCTTGTGGTCAGTCCTTTTCGAGCAGTGAGCCTAAAGATGAAGTAGACCAAGACAATTAGAATTGCACTAAAAAGAATGAAGAAGGGGTGGTAAAACGAAAGAAGTAAAAGGCCAAAAGTAACCTGCAATGCAGCCGCTGTGAAGTCAATCAAAATTTTTGAAAGTCCTTTTTGAACGGATACGGTATCAAAAAATCTATTCATCAGCTCAGGAGCATGTCTTGTGCGCAGTTGCTCCATCTTGATTCGTGGAACCCTGTAAGCAAACTCAAAGGCAGCTCTCGTGAATATCTTTTGCTGAAGGTTCTCTGTGATGCGGAGTTGGAAAATCTGTAAAATTCCTGAAGCTGCAATTCCAAGGACTACAATGCTCACAAGGATGACCCAAGACGTACTGAGTTGTCCGCCCTGAATTAAGTTTACAATCGCTTGAATTCCAAGAGGTAGAGAGAGAGAGACGAGGCCATTGAAGATAGAATATACATAGACGTTGGTGATGTCTCTCTGGTCTGGTTTCAAGAGTTTCCAGAAGCGTTGCGTTGGGGTAATTGTATTCTTTTCAGACATGTTTTTCAACTTTGTTTAATTCGACCTTCGTTTAAGTCAAGCGCATTTAATACCATTTGAAGGTAAAAATCAGTGATGGCGTCTTCGCCCTCAATTATATCAGTTAAACGGGGTAAATGGTCTGCGAAATAGCGCTGGTGGTGAACCCCTTCAATGACCGTGGAAATTAGCATGTGTGCATATTTGTAGCCGGGCTGAATCTTGTATATTTCGTCACAAATACTCTGGACCAGATTCTTATAGGCACTGAATACGCCGCTTTCATTCACTGAATCAACCTCCTTGATGAGGTATGCTTTTGAAGACTCGCTGATAACAATGTTGTCTAGTTTTATTTCATTTATGTGAGAGAAACTAGAGTCTTCTTCAATTTGCTCTGTAATTAAAATAATTGCTCTTTTCAGACGCTCAGTGGGGTCCTCAATGTTCGCTAGCGTGAATGAGAGCTTGTGTTGCATCCACGCCCAGTACCAGGAGGTCAAGTAGAGTAGGAGTTTGTGTTTGTTCTCAAAGTAGCGGTAAACACTTGCTTCTGTAGATCCAATTTTCTTTGCAAGCTTCTTGAAGTTGAATTGTTCGAATCCAATTTCAAAGATAATCTCTACGCTACCAGACAGTATTTTCTCCCCAAGATCACTGGTTTCAGGGTTCTTGAGAAAGATAGACGAGTTAATTTGGATGGCGAAAAATGAGAGCTTTGATTCCATAAGTGAAAGTAATAAGTGCAAAGATAATAGTATTACTATCAATACTGGTTTGCGTGCTATTATTTTTATGTGAAATTAATCAAGGAAATCCGTTTTTCGAATTGAGATATAAATGTGAACTCTTTCAGTAGGGAGTGTGTTATCTTCACCTTAATTGCAAAAAAAAAACACAATATGAAAGCTTCATTGATCTATTTACTGATGTGCACTTCCTTAGTGATGTGTTCATCAGCCCCTTCGAATACAGAGGTTATTCCTCTTCCTGAAAAGGACTTGAGCGGATTGGAAAAAGCTTATTTCGCTTCTGGGTGTTTCTGGTGCGTTGAAGCTGTTTATGAAAGTGTTTATGGCGTTGAAGAAGCGATTTCAGGATATGCCGGAGGCAATCAATTGAACCCTACCTATGAGCAAGTAGGAGGTGGGAGAACTGATCATGCAGAGGCAATAGAGGTCTATTATGATCCTGAGAAAGTTGATTTCAAAACGTTGGTCAAAGTATTTTATGCTTCTCAGGATCCTACCACCGTCAATGGGCAGCATCCAGATTACGGCAAGCAATACCGGTCTATTATTTTTTATCAGAATGATGAAGAAAAGCAAATAGCCATGGAAGAGAAAGAACTGCTCAATGAAAGTGGAGCTTATGATAAGCCAGTTGCGACTGAAATTGAACTCTTGACCAAGTTTTGGAAAGCAGAAGAATACCATCAGGATTTTGAAAGAAGGAATCCAAATCAATCTTATGTAAAAGCAGTTTCTGTCCCTAGACTGAATCGGTTTAAAGAGAAAATGCCTCAATTGCTCAAGGCGAATCATTGAGGTGACAATGTGTTAGATTGTGGCCGAAAAGAAATCTTTATTTTTTTTTGCTTCAGCCTCACACAGTGTCTTCGTTCAGCGTCTTCTAACTGAAGGCATGAATTAAATTTACTGAACGATATGAAAAATCTACTTATTCTCGTTTGCTTTTTGAGCGCTATAATGAGCGGTAATGCTCAAGGTGATAGCACGAATGTATTCATTTACGGCTGCACAGATTCGTTAGCAGTGAATTTCAATTGGCTGGCA
>JBLIGQ010000071.1:0-8403 GCA_047636995.1 Flavobacteriales bacterium
ATTGATTGATTGATTGATTGAAGCGAAAAGGCAAAGTTGCAATGCTTCTGTATGTGTATTTATTGAGCATAAAAAAAGCCCTCTTTCAAGGGCTTTTAAGCTGAAGTCTTGCGGCTTCAACTAATATAGTTAAGGAATTAAACAGCGCGTTGGAAGTAGAAACGAGTAACATAAATTCCGTCACTATCATCTTTTCCTCCTTTTGATTCAACACCAGCAGTAATAGAAACAACTTGCCAACCTTCGTTGAGCATGGTGTTTACCTTACTGTTTACCAAGGCATCGTTTGCTGCAATGTTCTGAAAACGAATTCCACCGATGTTGTAGAAGTTAAGCAACTTCGTTTCCTCAAAGTTCTCTACGCGGATGTCACCACGATCTGATTTGTTGCGTGTTTTGTCATCATCAGATTGTACAGTTGTAAACTCCTTATAATCGCGTTTCTCAAGAGCAGTAATGATACGTGAACGCCCAAAACCATTGGGAACAATTGACTCAATGACTGTGAAAGACGTAAATTCCATTGGAGCAATAGGAGCATTACCGCTATTGGTAAAGGCAAAAACGCTGAGGAGAATAACAACAGCAGATGTAAGCGTAATCAGATTGAGATTTTTCATGAATGTGTTTTTTATGTTTGTTTATGTGGTTACGGTTGTCAATCACCAAAAGTAATTCAAATTAGTTAAACCATTTCACCCTTTAAAGAAGGTTCAATAGCTTCCTTCGTAGTTCGAACTCATTTTAGATCAGTGTCTCAATACCAAATATTATACCACAAGTGAAATGATACACATCAGAGAGTTGAATTAGTGCGTAAAAGGCAATCTGGCTTTTTGCTTGGCAAGTTAGCAGGGGAATACATTAACGAATAAAGCTTATTTTAAGCTCAAGTTCTTAATCAAGAAGCCCATGAAATCAGTCTTTACGTTACTAGCAATTGCTTTATCGCTCTCAGTATATCAACAAGTTCAATCACAGGAAAGGATTTGACATTGATCCGCTATAATGAAGATGGTTCACTTGATGCTGCCTTCGGCGAAAATGGTATTGCAACGCTCGATGTGCAACTTGGAAGTGAAGATATTGCTTATGACCTCGCCATTCAAAACGATGGGGAAATTGTAGTAGCCGGCTCAAGCGACAATGGCCCAGATAAAGATGCCTTTGTTGTTAGATTCAATACCGATGGGGCATTGGATATCGATTTCGGATCCGGTGGGATTACATTGACCGATTTCGATGGAGGTCTGTCAGATGAAATTCGGGTCATAAAAATACACGCGCTTACCGGAAACATTATTGTTGGCGGTTCAGCTATCATTAGTTCTGCCTTGGCGAAGCTGTGGTCGCTCGTTATCTTCCCTCGGGAGAATTGGATCCTTCATTCGAATCGAACGGAATTCGGCTATTGTGGATCATTGGTGTAGATGATCTATTCTTGAGAAGATACCTGACTACTTTGCTTGCAAAGCGCAATCGAGTGATAAAAGACTTTGCCGAGACAGATCAATGGGAGGCTGTTCTACAAATACCATAGAGCAGCCCCATTCATTAATCCATTTTAGCTTTTTTGAAATAAGCATAAAAGCTAAATACAATGGCCTTTCCAGAAACCAAGTTCATTACAGTGCCCGGCATGAAATTGATGAATCCCCCTGAATCAAGGAATAAGAAATAACCCAAATCGACTAATCCACCGGTAATGGCCGCTAGAAAAATGGCATTTTTGTTTCCTTTCCAAACGAAAAATGCTGAGATCAACGCAGTAAGTCCAATTCAACCAAGATTGAATCCATGTTGTCCTAAAATGGCAGCTAGAGCGTCAGGATAAGTTCCTGTGATTAAATTAGGGTCTGTTCCATCTACTCTACCACTTATGGCAGCAGTATCACCAGATAGAACGAAATAGGTGGTCAGCACCCCCGCTAAAATGTGCACTCAATCCCCAACCAATCCAAAGAATGGCTGAGATCTTAAACAATAGATTTAAGTTCTTCATCGGCATGGAGATGCGTTATAGATTAGTTAAAACTTCTTGAAAGCGCTTAATCTGAGCTTCAAATCCAGCTTTGAGTTCTGGATCTACAATGTCATTTTCTTGAAAATTCTTCTGAAAAGAAGGGAGCGAAAAGTCTGCAATCAGGTTCCCTCCATAATGAGGAAGAAGGTCTTTCGTTACCCTTAAGACGTTCTGACCTCCTCTACCGCCTGGAGAGGTTGCCAAAAGGAGCATGGGCTTGTTTTTCCAAACTTTTTGATCAATGCGCGACATCCAATCAAATAGGTTTTTGAAAACAGATGCGTGAAGTCCATTGTGTTCCGCGAGCGAGAGCACGATTCCATCTGCATTCACCAATTCTTGGTCAAATAGAACCGCATTTTCAGGAATCCCATGTTCTGCCTCTTGTCGTGGGCTGTATAACGGAAGTTCGAAGTGATTCAAATCAAGGACTTTCACAGTTACTCCTGTGAGTTGATTGCTTGCGTGTGTAGCGAACATTTTATTGATGGATGTTTCGCTATTGCTAGCTCCAAAGGCGATTATGTTTTTCATCTTACAAAGCTATTTTTTTCAATTATTCAAACCATTAATTTAGATTAAGAAGCACCGTTAGTTGTCCTCATTTAACAGCGGACGAACAACCTTTCCAATCAATTCAATGGATTTTAGTTGCTTTTCATGCGGTATTCCAACATCCATCTGAAACGTGAAGCGCGAGATGCCTCCCAGTGCCTGACTGTGCCGAAGAATTTTGGCGGCGGTTTCTTCAGGACTGCCTATTACAATGGCACCAGAAATCCCACTTTGAGCGTCAAAATGCGCCTTCGTGACCGGAGGAAACCCTCTTTCTTTTCCAACCTTTGTAAATAGCTCCTTGTATCCGGGATAGTAATCAGCAATGGCCTCCTCTGTAGTTTCTGCAACATAGCCCAATGAATGAAGCCCCACACGCAGATCTTCAGGAGCATATCCGGCCAATTTACCTGCCTGTCTATAAAGATCAACTAACGGACGGAAACGATGGGTTTCTCCGCCAATGACCGCAACCATTAATGGAAGACCCAATTCACCTGCGCGAATAAAGGAAGCTGGCGTTCCTCCAACACCCAACCAAATAGGCAGTTTCTTTTGGTGCGGACGAGGAAAGATGGGTTGGTTTTCTAAAGGAGGACGAAATTTACCCGACCAAGAGACGACCTCATTGTCACGAATATTCAGGAGTAGATTTAATTTTTCTGTAAACAGCTGGTCGTAATCGTTCATATTGTATCCGAACAACGGGAAGGCATCAATGAAGGAGCCTCTACCAGCAACCATTTCTGCTCTTCCTCCTGAAATGAGGTCAAGCGTCGCGTAGTTCTGAAAAACACGTACAGGATCTGCAGCACTGAGCACGGTAACGGCGCTCGTTAAGTGAATGTTTTTGGTCCTTGCCGCTGCCGCCGCTAGAATCATATGCGGAGCAGCATCAAGAAAGTCTTCTCTGTGATGTTCACCAATACCAAATATGTCAAGGCCTACTTGATCAGCCTTTACCATGCGCTCTATAAGTTCATTAACAGCGCGCGAACGATCTTCTTGTGCCAAAGGAGAAGCTGCAAAACTATCTATACCAATTTCCATTATTTCCTGATGTTTTGAGAAAGTGCCGGGTTATGTAGCACCCAGCCTGTGCGTTTCTGAATGCAAAGATGAGCATGAAACAGCTACTGTGCATTGATGTAGATTAAGAAAGAGGAGGGAATGGCCTAATTTGATTGATCATTTATCCACACTTTAATCAAAAAATCATTCGGATATTGCAGGGAATTCAAAAGGCATGAAGGTATTGACACTGCCAGAAGATTTAGACATATCTTTAGGTAATATACAGGTATACAATTACTTCACTGAAGTTTCGCATGAAAAAAGCATGGTGAAACTTCAGATGAATACCATTAGCTTTCTCCAAGAAGGCTCAAAGGAAGTGTATTCTAAGAACCATCCGGTAAACATTGGGAACGAAGCCTTTCTTATGATGAGGTCAGGGCATTTACTAATGACCGAAAAGCTTTCGCCGCTAACAGGATACAACAGCCTGTTACTCTTCTTTTCAGATGAGCTATTAGACCAGTTCATTCAGAAGCATGTAGACGTTGATCAACACAATGATGCTACAGAATTTGCCAAGGCATTTGTGTATGATGCGTTTATATGTCAATTCGTTCTGAGCTTAAAAGAGCTGTTGGCTCAACCAGAGACTTTTCGTTCAAAAGTGCTGACTGTGAAGTTTGAAGAAATCATGCTTTACCTGCTAGAGACACAGAAACAAGCCCTTCTAAACTTTATTACCGTGAACCTGACAGAATACACTTTGAACATGATTCGAGTGGTGGAAGGGAATACGCTGAAGAAACTCTCCCTGGCTCAACTGGCGTTTTTATCCAATATGAGCGTTTCCACTTTTAAACGTGAATTCGAAAAACAGTTCAAGCAAAGTCCAAGTAAATGGTTTCAAGAGAAACGATTAGAACACGCGGCATTTTTATTAAAATCAAAAGGAAAGCGTCCGTCAGATATCTATATTTTAGTGGGCTATGAAAGCCTAACCAACTTCGTTCAAGCGTTTAAAAATCATTTCGGAACCACTCCGAAGCAGTTTTAAACTACAAGATGACCTTTTATCCACACTTTCTGAGCTACTGTACTTGATCTTTTCTAACCTATTGTGGTAATTTTGCCTCGAACTTAATAATACTATATAATGAAGATGAAACAGCTATTGTTTGGACTTAGCATGCTTTGTTCTACAGCCCTTTTTGCTCAGGAAACGTTCACACTAATGAGCAATGACCTTGGAGGAGAAGGAACAGTGACAGAAGAATTCAATGGATTTGGATGCACAGGTACAAACCAATCTCCGCAGCTTTCATGGGCGAACGCACCTGAAGGAACCAAGAGTTTTGCAATTACCATGTATGATCCAGACGCACCAACAGGAAGCGGATGGTGGCACTGGCTCGTTTTTGACATTCCTGCTAACATGAATGAATTGATGGCCAATGCTGGAAATCTTGATGCGAAATTACTTCCTGAAGGAATCATTCAAAGTGTAACAGATTATGGTGCTAAAGGCTACGGAGGCCCTTGTCCACCTGAAGGACATGGAACACACCAATACATCATTACTATTTACGCTTTGAAAACAGACAGTTTAGGATTGGATGCAGCTACGAATGCAGCAATTGTGGGCTACAACGTTTGGGGAAATACATTGGCGAAAGCGAGCATTGTATTTTACTATGAGAGATAATATTTACACTTCTGGAAATAAAAAGGGCACCTCATCGGGTGCCCTTTTTAATTTCATTCAACGATGACTTGCTGGGTGGCTTTTTGGTAGCTCGTTCTCCTAGCTTGCAAGATTGCAATTAGTAATTTTCACATCGATTGACTCAATGAGGGTGTATTCCAGTAAAAAACAGCCCTGTTGTGATAGGGATATCTGCTACTGAATTCAAACTGCCTGCGCTTTTGTCACTGAGATTGTGGATATCTGCAGGATCCTTATTTAAATACAACTCTAAGATTTGGTTATAATTTTTGTCTACCTGCCATTCTTATGATGCCGTCAAGTTCATTGAGATATTTACCAGTTACCTGAAACATCATCAGTCAGCTTTTTGAAAACGAATCAATTGGAACGCCCTCTCTACTCGCGTTGATTGTTTCAGACACATTGAAAACAGTGAGGCTATAGAAAGTGGTAAGGTCAATTCAATGACGCATTGTAGCCTCATCGAACTATGAAATAGAGGTCGTTTCCTTCTTGGTGAAACTCCTTTTTTGGTTGATTTCAACTGCTCCAGAAGGACCTTGGAAAAGTGTGAGGTTGAAACCGAAGCACGACAGTTTCAACGTATTGGGGTGGATGAGCAGAAATTGGGAAAGAGGTCGTTTCGTCAAACATCATCCGTTTTAGATCACAGAATACCCTTCAGGGGGTGATGCAAGAAGGCATTTCGAATGGATTAATTCAAGAAATTCTCAATAGGGTTTTTCCAATCGCTTCGCGAAGCTCAATGTCAATTTGAACTTCATTTGCGAACCGTTCCCATTGATTGACCGTATCTTGAATGTGATCAATAATCTCACTTGCTTTTTTGCATTTGATGGAGGCTCCAATGACAAGAAGATCTGCTTTGGTATGGCCTTTTCGCTTTCCATTCAGACTCAGGGCATGTTGACTAACCCATTGACTATCTGGGCGATAGGCATGGCACACATCATACGCAGGTGCCAATTCCCATTTACCGCCTTGTTTCAAGAGAAAACCAAAGTTCTTGGTGTGGTCATCGCAGTTTCGGGCGATCACATTGAACACCATGCGTCTGAACATCTGTTCTGCATCTTGATAGTCAAGTTTCAATTCGCGCATGGCTTGAAAGAGCTGCTCATAACTAAAGCTATTGACCAAGTTGAAATCGAAATGTTTGAGTGCACAGAACGTTTGAACATGGTGTTTTACATTTCCATCTTCACGGTCATAGCGCTTCGTCATAAAATGAGCGCGGTTGTTTTCTTCGAGCAACCGGGAAGGCATCATGTGAATGCCGCATGCCAGTGCCATAGTGTAGTAGGCCATTTCTACGCGACCGTAACCTTTGCTGGCTCCCAATTGCACATCGCTCACACCATCTAGTTTGATGAGCCAATGCTCAAATCCTTTCGGTACGTTGGTTTGTCCCGATTTCACTTCGCCCGTTTTCGGATTGTATGCAATGACCGCTTTCGGACGGGCACCCCCAGCTGATGTGCCAATTTTCAGGATGTCTAAAAGGGCCTTTTCTTCATCTTTCTGAAGGTTTGTGACGAAGTCTTCTCGTTGTGACAGCATGCGTTGTGCGATGTCTACCAATCCGTTTATCTCAATGGAGAAAGTGCGACTGTTTTCCTTCATTGCTGTTGGAAGAAACTCCAACGCGCCCATTCCTCTTCGACCCATAAAGCAGAGCATTTCAATGGGGTTCATGCTGTCTTGTGAACGACCTTGTTGTGCCAACCAGATGTTCATCAATTGATTTCCGTACTTATCTGGGAGCGCATCTGCAATGAGTCCGGGCAATCCCTTGAACGTATCGAATTCCACCTGTTCTTTTTCGCGTAGCTCAGGAAAAGCATAGAGGTTCTTGGTATTGGCCACCGGCATTTTAAGCGGCGCCAATTCCCAGTTAAGCTGCTTAAAGCGCGGCGCATACTCAAATGTAGCATAGCCGCGAGCAGGGTCCCATGCGATGGCGCCTGCTAATTTCCCCCAGATGTGTACTTCAGCTACATCCATGTGTTACCAATTGGAATCATTAGATTGATCTTTCTTCTTGCCACTAGCACGTTGGCGCTTCTCTTTTTGCAATTTCGCTAAAGCTAGCGGACTCACTTGCTCTTGGGTGGAAAAGGAATTGAGTACGTGCAGTTGATCTAATACCCGCAATAGCTGAATGAGCGTTGAGAGGTTAACAGATTCACCTTGTTCTAACAAACTTAGCGTAGATCTGCTAATGCCTGCTTTCGAAGCAAGGTCATTTTGAGTGGTGTTTTGGGCAATGCGATGGTGTTTGATAAATGCCCCGATGTGCTTTATGAGGGCGTCATCACCCATTGAATTCAATTCTATGTATGAAATATCAGTCATAATCATTAAATATACTTATAATGAATGATTAATGATGCGTTATTGTGTTTTAAATGAATGTACTGGGGAGAACTGATCTGATCTCTGTCATTACAAATGTCTGTTCAACATGTTTTCTTTACATAGATATAGTCTCAGGCTATATCTATATAAAATATATAAATAAAGATGATTAAGAACTTTGTGCTAATTTGGTAACAGAATTAAACCTAGAATTTAGAACAATGAGCGAGAACACACACTCTAGCAAATCATCATACAACACCAATAGTGAGAGCAAATGCCCCTTTAGTGGTGGAGCTGTAAAAAACAGTGCTGGTGGAGGAACCTCTAATAAAGACTGGTGGCCAAATCAATTGAACCTCGACATCCTTCGCCAAAATACAGCGAAATCAAATCCACTGGGAGAAGATTTTGACTACACAGAGGAGTTCAAGAAATTGGATTTGAAGGCTTTGAAGCAAGACCTCTATGGTTTGATGACGGATTCTCAGGATTTCTGGCCAGCAGATTACGGACATTACGGTCCGTTCTTTATTCGCATGGCATGGCACAGTGCTGGAACCTATCGCATTGCTGATGGCAGAGGTGGAGGTGGAACAGGAACACAACGTTTCGCTCCGTTGAATAGCTGGCCTGACAATGTGAACTTAGATAAGGCACGTTTGCTCTTGTGGCCAATCAAGCAAAAGTACGGACAGAAAATATCGTGGGCTGACCTCATGAT
>JBLIGQ010000072.1:0-7420 GCA_047636995.1 Flavobacteriales bacterium
GTCATTCTTGGTTTGGTCTTGGTGAATTTAATTCAACCTGGAGTGCACGTTTCTGATGATTTGCGAACTTCAAATCGAATCCGTTATGAGATTTGGAAAGAGGGCGCACAAGCCAAAGACTTAGACAACATAGACTTTCTAAATGATCCAGCGAAAGCGGAATTGGTAGCTGAAATACGTGACGAAATGTCTACCGAAGTTGCCTCTGATGACCTGAAAGACAAGCTTGACAAAGCTGCTAAAACCAAGAATGACGGCCCTTTACAGGCACTCGTAGACGTGGTTCCAAGTAATATTTTCGTTTCATTGACCTCCATGTCAATGTTACAAATCATCTTTTTTGCCATCTTTTTTGGCGTTGTTCTGCTTTCCCTTCCCAAAGACAAGAGCGAGCCGGTGTTGAAATTAGTAGACGGACTAAATGAAGTGTTCGTGCGCATGGTCTGGGTAGTCATGAAAGCGATGCCTCTTTTCGTTTTCGCCCTAATGGCCGGACAAGTAGTAAAAGCCGCTGGAAATGACACCGCGAAGTTCCTTCAGTTGCTTGAGTTTCTGTTGAGGTATTCAGCAGTAGTGGTGCTAGGATTGGGCATCATGGTATTCATATTCTATCCATTGCTAGTCACTACGCTGGTGAAGAAAATTAGCTATAAAAAATTCACCTCAGCAATGCGTGATGCGCAAATTACTGCATTCTCTACCTCTTCTTCAGTTGCAACACTTCCTGTAACCATGGATTGCGTGAATAAAAAGCTAGGTGTAAGTGAACGAACCACCAGCTTCGTGTTGCCAATTGGCGCCACGGTAAACATGGATGGAACAAGTTTGTATCAAGCCGTTGCAGTTGTTGCTTTGGCTCAATTTCACATGGTAGACTTGACATTGGGACAGCAAGCGGTAATTGTTCTGACCGCTACGTTGGCGTCCATTGGCGCAGCAGCTGTTCCTTCCGCAGGACTTGTATTGATGATCATCGTTTTGGAGTCTGTAGGATTAAGCCCAGCTTGGATTGCCCTTATCTTCCCTGTTGACAGAATTCTTGACATGTGCAGAACGGTTGTGAACGTAACAGGAGATGGAGCTGTTTCTACCATCATTGCATCCACTGAAAATGAACTTGAATTAGAACCAAATGTAAACCAGTAGTATTGAAATTACTCCTACTCTCGCTGATTATTCTTACGTCTGCTTTTGCTTTCTGTCAATACGGAAACCCGAAAGGAAAATCGTTGCCTGAAAAACTTCAAGAAATTGAAAATAGACTGATTGTCAATCATTTCCCCGAAGTTGTTCACCCTTATCAGGATAAGAAAGACACATCGATCTACAACTGGAAGCACATCCCGAGTGTCCTGTGTCTTCAGGAGGATGTAATCATCACTGAGTTTGGTGCCTATCTATTCTATGACGGCAAATGGAATGAACGTGTCGTATATGGACAAGTTCTTTGGAACCAAAAAAGCATTGTTGATGAAAAGTCAGCCTTCTACCTTCAATGATAATTGGAGGGCAGGATCAAAAGTATTCGGAGGTTGGGCCATGTGGCATTTCATTGGACTAGATGGAAAAGGTCATAAGATAGGTGGCTACAGAATGCTTGAAACAACTGACAAAATTCAATGACATGAGAACAATTTTCGCCCTTTTACTTTTTATATTCTCAACTCAGTTCAGCCTTGCTCAACTGATTAAAAAATATGTAGCTTCTCCCATCAGGTGTGAAACCTCATGGACTGGGTCAGCTGCTTTCAGTTCATATCAATTAACAGGTACTATTCCTATTAAATCAGGTCAGGTCATCATAAAAGATGGATGGATTCAAGCAGGCGTCATAGAATTCAATGTAGCCCAGATTCAACACGAAGAAAAAAACCTTGTAAATCACCTTAAAAGTGAAGATTTCTTTGCCGTAAAGGACTATCCATTTTCACAATTTGAATTTACTGAACCGTGCGAAATCATTGAAGGAAAAGTCATGGCCATTGGGGAACTGACCATAAGAGATCATAAAAAATCAGAGCAGTTCGAAGTTTCGGTTGTGTTCATTGGTGAACAAATGATTTGTACGTTCTCATGCACAATCAACCGCGTTGAATATGGAATAACCCACAATAGTCCCTCTCTCTTTAAAGACCTAAAGGATGATGCTATTGCAGACGAGTTTACGCTGCAGAGCAAGGTATTCTTTCATCTAGCTGAGTAAAATTCTACATCAAAAAAGAGGTCAGATCCCTCAATTTTTTAAATGTTCTGGGCGAAAAGCACATCAAACTCAACGCTTTCACGTTAGTTGTGAGAACAAGTCAAAAAGACTTTCCTATTTGACTACAGAAATGCCCGGCTACCTCTATTTTTGTTTGCTTAATCTACTCTATGAAAAAGTTCCTTAAAGTAATCGGAATTCTGTTATTGTTGCTAATTGTAGCCATCATTGTGCTACCGATCATTTTTAGCGGACGAATCAAAGAAGAAGTTAAAGTATTGGCGAATGAAAACCTGACCGCGGTTATGGAATTCGAAGACCTTTCACTTTCACTCATCTCAAATTTCCCGAATGTTTCAGTTGAAATAGATCAACTTTCAATCACCGGAACAGGTGACTTTGAGGGCGTTAAATTGGTAGATGCTGAATACGTAGTGGCATCTGTAGACCTGATGAGCCTCTTCGGTGCCCAAATGAAAATAAATGAAGTAGGCATTGTGAATGCTTTAATTGATGTGCGGGTGCTAGAATCAGGTGCTGCCAATTATGACATTGCCGTTCCGTCTGAAGAAACGGCCTCTGTGGAAGAAGAGGCAGCCACTGAGGAAGGCGGATTCGCTCTGATGTTAGAGAATTACTACCTTGAAAATGCACACATCATTTATGATGACGCAACGATGCCAATGCGTTTCGAAACAACTGGCTTTACACACAGAGGATCTGGCGACTTTACCGCAGATCTTTTTGATCTAGACACAAAAACCATTGCTGAGTCCATGGACCTGAATTATGATGGTTCACATTATATCAATCGAGCCAAATTCGCACTGGATGCAGTTTTAAGCATAGACATGGCCAATGCTAAGTATACATTCAAAGACAATGTGGTTACGTTGAATCAATTGAAACTAGAAGCTGATGGTTGGATTTCAATGCCGGGAGACGACATAGACATGGACGTTTCCTTCAAAACAAAAGAAAATGATTTGGTCCAGTTGCTCTCAATGGTCCCTGCTGAGTTCACAAAAGACCTTGAGGGTGTTGTAGCTACAGGCCGCGTTGATCTTGATGGATTTGTTAGAGGTACATACAATGAGACTACCATGCCTGGTTTTGCTGCCAATCTGAAGGTTGACCAAGGAAGCTTTCAGTATCCAGATCTTCCAGGGAAGGTAAATAACATTGATATTAATGTTTCTGTTGATGCGTCCAAAGGCGCTGACAATGATGCCATGACGGTTGATGTTGATCGCTTTTATTTGGAGCTAGAAAACAATCCAGTTGACCTCACCCTCCATTTGCGAAATCCTTTCACAGATCCATTCATAGATTGTGCCTTGCAAGCTAAGGTGGTACTAGATAATTTGAAAGAAACCATTCCGCTAGAGAATGGCGACGAACTTAGCGGCTCTATTACAGCCAACTTCAATGTGAAGGGAAGAATGTCTGCAGCTGAAGAAGAACGCTATGAAGATATTGAAGCAGAAGGTGACCTAGTGATCCTTGGCCTCAACTACGCTTCAGATAGCCTTCCGTACGACGTGAACTTGAGATCTGCCTATTTCAAATTTAACCCAAGTCACATTGCGTTGACGCAGTTCATGGCTGAAATAGGGAATACAGACCTTTCTGCAAGTGGACGAATCAACAACTACTTGAGCTACTTTTTGAAAGACGAACTGCTCCAAGGAACCTTCAATGTGAATTCTAACAACCTTGATTTGAATGAATTCCTAGCGGAAGAAGAAGGCACCGAAGAAGAAGAGACTACTGCTGCTGATTCTACTGGCACTGGAGGAATCATAGAGCTCCCAAATAACATTGATTTCAAACTCAATGCGAATTTCGCGAAGATGGTTTATGAAGACTTGGTCATTACCAACGCTAAAGGCGGAATTGGTCTTAAAGAAGCCGTGGCCAGTATTGACAATTTGTCTTTGGAAACGCTTGGCGGAACTGTAAAGGTAAACGGAAGCTACTCTACTAAAAACACGCAACCCGAAGTTGACATGACATTCGCCATACTCAATATGGACATTCAACAGGCTGCAAACACCATTGAAACAATTGATAAATTAGCTCCCATAGCTAAAAGCTGTAAAGGAAAGTTTAGTACAAACATGAGTTTGGTTTGTATGCTAGATGACAACATGGAACCCATTGAAAACACCATCACAGGTGGCGGAAAGGTTCAGACCAAAAGTGTCTTTATAGACAAGTTCGAACCACTTAACAAGTTGGCTTCGGAACTAAAAATGGAGCGCCTAGCGAAACAAACCATTGAAGACATTAACATTACATACCGTTTTCAAGATGGCAAAGTATTCGTTGATCCATTTACGGTTAAGGTAGATGGTATTCCCGCAACCATTGATGGAACAATGAGCTTCCAACAAGAACTGGATTATAAAGTTAAAATGAACTTACCTGCTGATAGATTGCCTGGAAATCTTGGAAATCAAGCGTCAGGATTGCTGGGTGATTTGAATGCTAAATTCGGCAGTAACATTAGTATTGACACGAACATTCCAATTAGCCTGCGTATTCGAGGAACAATTGATAAACCAGAAATTACTGGAAATTATGGCGAAGCTTTGAAAGAACAAAAGGAAGAGCTCAAAGATCAAGTGAAAGAACAGGTAAAAGAGGTGGTAAAAGAACAAATTGACAACACCAAAGCAGAGGCGGTTGCCAAGGCGAAGGAAGAAGTTACCAAACTCATGGAAGATGCGCAAAAAGAGGCTGCCAAACTGATGGCTGATGCCCGAAAACTTGCTGCTGACGGAAAAGATGTTGCTTACAAAGAGGCACAAAAAATTGAAGACAGTGCTAAAAATCCGTTCGAAAAAGCGGCTAAACGTTTGGCGGCTGAAAAATTGAAAACAGAAGCTGATAAGGCCCATGACAAATCTATTGAAGAAGCTCAAAAACGTGCAGATAAACTTATTGCAGCAGCCCAAAAACAGGCTGATGCAAAAGTGACAGCCGCTGAAGAATTGTAATGGTTCAATTCTTGTTTAGATTGCATTTATGAAACACCTCTCAATACTCCTCTTTGCCCTAAGCATTGCTTTCGGTGTCCCGGTAATCGGTCAAATTGACTGTGACTACCAGCCTGAAGGCAAAGTCCTCAAGCTGATTGAAAAAGCGACCGACAAGAAAAAGTACGACAGTGATGAACGGAGAGATTTTTACCGTGACGCACTTGAAGAAAATGAAAACTGTTTAGTATGCCTTTCAGAGCTTGGAGAATCTTCCTTTAAAAGAGCCAAAAGGGATGGCAGAGGATTTGGCGAAGCAGAGTCCTTCTTCACACGGATAGCGGAAAGTTGTCCTGAATACCACAGCCGAATTTGGTATTATTTAGGAGCCATTCAATACGCTGAGAATCGCTATGATGAAGCATTGGCCTCTTTTGATAAGTTCATTCATTTCCCAGATGAGGATGAAAGTAAATTCGACAAAGACTACGACAAGAAGTACGAGGAAACAGAAGGTGCGATTCCCTTTGTTGAGTTTTACCGCGATTTCAATAAGAACGAAGGGAAATTCGAAATCACACGGGTGGAGGGCGTTTCATCTCCTGACCAAGATTACCTCCCTACCCTTTCGCCAGATGGAGAGCTCATGTTCTTTACCCGTAAATACATGAAGAAAGAGAAAGGTGATATAGTAGCGAAGCAGATTGAAGAGTTCACCTGGAGCAGAAGAGACAATATTAATGCCGTTTTTGACAATGGCGAAGCACTCCCCCGCCCATTCAACATGGGAGATAACTACGGCGGCGCCAGCATCTCAGTTGACAATAAAGAACTCTTTATTGCGAAGAAAAACCCTGTTGCAGTAAATTCTGAGAACATCGATCTTTATGTAGCCCACTACGAATTCGTTTATGACGAAATAAAGGCGGAAAAGGTCTACAAGTGGTCTGAATTAGAACCCTTAAGTGATTTGGTAAATACAGAAAAGGGATGGGAATCACAACCTTCCCTTTCAGGAGACGGTAAGACCCTTTACTTCGCAACAGTTCGTCCAGAATGCATCCCAGACCCGAGTGGAAATCCTGGAACTGATCTTTTTTCTAGTTCGCGCCAAGCAGATGGTTCTTGGTCAGCACCAAAATCACTTGGACCAGAAATCAACACCGCGTTTAATGAAAGTGCTCCTTACATGCACTCAGACAGTCATACGCTCTACTTTGCATCAAACAGAAAGCCAAGCGGTGGCGGATTTGACATTTGGTACACGCGGCAACAAGAAGACGGCTCTTGGTTGGAACCAAAAAACATGGGAGCCCCAATCAATACGAAAGATGATGAACGCGGAATGATCGTGAGCGCTGATGGCGAAGAAGGATTCTTTTACGCGCAACTTGGAAGAGCTTCGCAAGGATTTGATGTCTTCTCATTCCCCGTTCCGGAAGAAGCGAAACCTGAGAGAGTAATTATTCTTAAAGGAAAAGTTGAAAATGAAAACGGCGGAATTCCACCCAATGCCCACATCGAATTGAAATACGTTGACAGCAAAAAAGCAGAGCGCATTGAAGTGAACCAAGATGATGGAATATTTGCAACGGTTGTTAGCCTGGCCAAAGGCGAAGATGTAATCATGAGCGTCAAAGGCGAAGGGGTTGCGTTCAATTCTCACCTGATTGCAGACAAAGAGGAAAAAGTACCACCGGCAGTGGTGAAGTTGGAAGTGAAGGCAGAAGTGACGAAAGTCTCAAAGTCGTTTGAAATTCCAGACATCTACTATAAAACAAGCAGCGCTGATATCAGTCGAAGCTCCATGCTGATTTTAGATGAATTCGCTGATTATTTGATTGAAAACCCGACGTTGTACATTGAAATTGGCGGACACACAGATGACCAAGGGACAGACGTAGACAATTTCGCACTCTCAATGGACCGTTCGTTTGAGATCAAAGGCTATTTGGAATCGAAGGGCGTGCAAGGGAAACGGGTTACGTCAAATGGGTATGGAGAAAGCAAGCCCGTTGCGTCCAATGACACGGAAGAAGGCCGCGCTAAAAACAGACGTACTGAGTTCACTATCAATAAAATGTGACCCTTGGAACGATATTCGTTTCAATTCCAGTTCGTATTAAAATCTACACACTATCTTTGCCCAAATTATTTGCACCCAAAGATGAAAAAACTACTATTTATCGCTGCAGCTGCTTTGCTTTATGCTTGCGGAAGCGGACACGAAGGACAT
>JBLIGQ010000073.1:0-6415 GCA_047636995.1 Flavobacteriales bacterium
GTGTATGACATTTCCTTTCCCTTCTTCTCTGTCACTTTTACCGTATAGACAGACTCGGGCTCCAGTTCATCTGGCATAGAAATAATGGGTTCGAGTCTTGATGCCGGATTCTCAACAAGCACGCGTGTAACTCCGTACATACGCATTGGATTATCATTCACAGTTTGTGCGTGTGGCTGAACCAATTCAACGTTCACGAAGACGTTTGGCGCATATTCAGGATTTAGTTTGAGCTGGTAGGTATTTGTTCCTTCCTCGGTTTCCACCCAATCAGCTTTAATCACTCGTGCTCCATTCTCAACCGTGATGAGGGCTCTAGCTCCTTTTGATCCGGGGAATGAAACGGTGCAGGCTTCACCCGTTTTGTATTCTGTTTTATCTGTTGTTAAAGTCAACATTGTTTCTCCTTCCGGATTTTCACGCTGAGCTCTTCCGGCCCATCCTGGCCAATCTATGTAGACCGTTTTACCGGTTGCATGTCCACTCTCAACATCAACCACTCGAAGAAGGTATCGTCCCCAACTTGGGTAATTCACTTTTATTTGGAACTCGCCTTCTCCTTTTGAATTGGTTGAAATGGTTCCCTGATCAATCTTGTTATTTGATTCGTCTCCAGCGTATTGTGATAAGTCGTTACCAGAACCTTGCCACCACCATCTCCACTGTACTTGATGCAATGACCACTTCAATTTTGGTCTTGCAACTGCTTTGCCATCAGCGTCTACTGTAACAACATCAATGGTATGTGTGGTGTCTGTCAATAGCATGTTTCGCGCCTTGTCGCCCTTTGGTAGGCGAATTCCAACAAAGGAATTGTAAGGCGCCACATCAATGCTGTGCTGATCAATACTAAAGTCACCGGCAGATTCAAATGCACGCGTGTCAAATACGGCTTTCAATTTTCCGGGCGAATTCTGAATGGTTCCAAAATCGATGTTCACTGTGGCATCACCGGAACTGTTTACGTCTTGATCAAAAACGATTTGAGGATCAGATTTGAATTCCCTTGCAGGATCATCAAAAGTGAAGTCAGTGTATTTGTTGAAGTGGGTAGGAACGGGCTTCAAGTTCATCTCAATGGTAGTGCGAAGGTTCTTAGCAGGAGCGCCGTGCAACCATTCAACATGTAAATCACCCACAATGCCTTTGTCTCCCGCATTGATCTGCTCTTTGCCGAAATCCAATCCGATCTTTAGTCTATTTGGTTTGATGGTCTCTACTTTCAACCACTTATTGAAAACCGAAGAGCCAATGCGAACGCGTGCTTGCCAATTACCTGTTGCGGCGTCTGCCTCTGTTGGAATAGCAAATGAAAGGTGTTGGTCGTCATTTAGTTGACGTGTAATTTTCTCAATAACTTGATTGCGCGCATCAATCAATTCGAACTGAACTGGATGTCCTAAAGGTAATTTTGCTACTTTGTTTTCCAGCATGAAGCCTATGAACAGTGTGTCTCCTGGTCTCCAGACTCCGCGTTCTACATAGATAAATCCTTTGGACCCATTTTGTGTGCTTTGTCCTGACACATCAAATCTAGAAAGTGAAAGGGCATTGCCATTGGCCAATTTTAGATAGGTTTTTTCACTTTCTCGTTGAGCAACAATAAGGAAGGGGATTTTGCCATTGGCATCAATCTTCACCGCTCCTTCAATGTCTGTGGTCGCTTGTCCAATAACCTGTCCTTGGAAATTGGTTAAATTCACTTTTATACCGGCCAGTGGCTCTGTAGTAGTTAGGTCTGTAACCCAAGCATTCCAGATTCCGTCTGTTCCACGTTTGGTGATGATCCCTAAATTGGAAGAAAGAACGTTTCTACTGGCAAAGCGATTTTGTCTGTAATAGCTGCTACTGCATGGATTGTCATGCTCAGAATAATCGTACTCATAATAGTAATCATCCCATGCTGAGTAGTAGTAATTGTCAAAATAATCCCAGAACGAGTTTTCGCCTTCCAGATCACTGTCCCAATCATCAGTGTCTGCATTTACGTCTTGCTCATCATCGGTTTCTTCGCCTTCGCAAGGGAAGAGGGAGTGTGTTTTTCGAAACCCAAGTTCAATGCGGTATATCGCACCTTGTTCTACTTCAACTAAATCAGAGAGGTCTAGATAAAACCGGTTCCATGTGCCAAGGTCAATGTTGCCTTCAGGGTTGAGGTGAATGGTCTTTTTCTTAACGAGTCTGCCAACACGTTTGATTTCTTGCTGCTGATCTAGTTCATTAACTTGAAGAAACTGGTGCACATTATCACCATAAATCCGAATGATTCTTACGTCAACGGCGCCCAATGAAACAGCTTCGAAAGCAACGCTGTTTTGATTTCCTTCGGGAAGAATTACCTTATCTGACTGAACAAAGCGAACAGCCGGTTTCACGCTTTCGAACGTGACAGTAGTGTTGATAGGCTCTTTCAATTGATAGCCGTACTTGTTCTTTAGGTTCTGGCTGATCTCCAGTTTCGATTGGCCTGTTTTTCGCGCCGAAGGGTAGACTTTTATCTCGTTGCCTGAAATATCAAAGCGGACATCGCCAGCATCATCTATGAGGATCAATCCATTCAGAGAAATGGTTGGGTCAACGGGGTCTGAGAAAAGCAATGAAAGATGCTGGTCTGGTTGCTGCACAATGTTGGTGCGAACAAGCTCAAAATTATTGAGACCACGAACGGGCTCTTCGAACATACCATCTTGTTCAATACCCAAAGTGGCCGCATTCCAGCTAAGTTGAATGTTTCCTTCTTCTACTTCTCGTGCAATGCTATCAACCGTAAACGTGTGAATGCGGTTGTCTTCATGCACCCATGTTACGCCCAGTTTTTTGCCTGATTGTTTCGCTGCAAAGGCTGTTTCTACATCTTCGCTTTTTGCCGCATCACTTGTCACCATTCTTCCGGTGAAGAACTGAATTTCAGGTTCAGCTTCGTTGTACAATCCCAATCCCGTTAGTTGCACATTCGCGTTTTGCTCAAATGTTCTAAATCCAAAACGAAATGTTGCTAGATCGCTCGGAACCGTCATCATTTCATTGAGGTCTACTTCCACTTTGTAGGCTTCGGCAGAAGAAAGCCAGTCAGTAGGCGAAAAGACTAGCGTGTTGCCATTTTTCCACACAAGAGATCCTTCAATCTCAGGCGAGATGCTGAACCAGTCCAGATTTGGTTCTGCTTCTTCAATGTTCGGCTTCAGCTTTGAAGCATCGAAAACAAGGGTGATATTCGATGTTCTGCTAATGTTTCCAGCCGTATAAGCTGAAATGAATTCACTAAAAGCGACATCTTGAGATGGAAGATCGTTTGGCTGTCCGCAAGTGGCGAATAAAATAGCAAAGAGCGATAAGGCGAGGATATGTTTCATGGTTTCAACAATTTATAGGCTGAAAGTTATTCAAAGGTACAACTGCTCAGGGTGGCTTCTTGAATTCGATGGAATTTCGAAAGTAAGCGCAGGGTTGCTCGCTAGTCTTGGTTCGGTCTGATTCTTCCCTTGGCTTTTTTAAACCCGATGCTTTGCAAAACCCACCCAATGACGGGCCTATTCAGAATGCGCTCTTGATCAGCCATATTGATTGATTCTAACCAATGATGCGCATGGTATGGATGAATGCTAGCATGTCCGTCTTTTAAATTGTAAATGCCATCCATCTTCAATTCAAACTTACCGGCAGGATCTGAACTCGTTTTAGTGGAAGGAATCAAATTGGACCTACGTGAGATGGGTCTATAATAACGCATAAGTTTTTTCCAATTAGCCAAATCAAAGACGAGGTGGTCGCATTGATGGCAAGTGCTTCCTTTCAGCTTGTTAAATTGAATTTCGGGATTGATGATGTCAATTTCACAATTCGAGCAAAAGGATTTCTTTGTCTTTCCGTTCTTTTCGAAGAGGTCTTGGGAGAATTTCGGCCTAAAATGGGAGAAGCTAAGCGAAGCCTTTAAAACTAGCCATTGGATGTAAATAAACAATCCAAACCCCAGGTGAAAAGCCAAAATTTGATGCTCAAAGAGCAAACCATCGTAAATACCATGCGCTGCAATGGCATAAATCATGGCGAAAATTAATCCGATCGTATTTCGACGTACCCGGTAATGAATGTAAAGTGCCAACCCTATGTAGCCGCTAAAAACCATGTGTCCTATGGTTGACGTAACGGCTCGAACAGCCAATGTGAGGAAGGGGGAATCTGATCCAAAAGCATAAAGAATATTTTCAATGGTAGCGAAGCCTAGCGCAATGCAAGAGATGTAAATAAGTCCGTCTACAATTTCATCTACTTGGTTTCTGATGAAGTGAAACAGCATGTAAAACGAGAAGTATTTTGCAAACTCTTCAATGACTCCAATTTTGAATACCGCATCAAAAAAAGTGTGCTGCACATCAACGAAGATGTACATAAGGAGTGAGAGCGTTACTGAGATCACTCCGCCTGCCGCTCCAACAACCAACATAACGCTAAAGGGCTCTTTTTCATAAATATCATAACTGCGCAACAGCATCAGATATCCGATACCAATAAGCAAAGCAATTACAACAACGAGTACAGAGGTCATTAAGGAAGTGTGATATATTGCAAGTATACTGAACGAATTGGAGGTAACTCTGCTTTATAATTCAAGTTTCGACAAAATAGCACCTTCAATCTTTGGCGCTAGATCTTGCTCGAGCTGAGCGTAATCAGGGGGCAAAATTGAATTGCTCAACTTTCCTTGGTCCAAAACAAAGATTGAATCGCTCAGTGTTTTAAGACTACTGAAGATATGTGAAGAAAGCAAAATATATTTCCCCTGCGCTTTAAGTTCATTCAGAATGCCTGAAATAAGCATGTTTCCTTCAATGTCAACTCCATTGAAGGGTTCGTCAAAAATGAAGACTTCATTTTTTTGCAAAAGGACCCCCAATAGCGCAAGCTTTTTCTTCATCCCGGTAGAATAGTTTGAAGCATACGATTGCAAGGGGAGATCGAAAATGTTCTTTGACGCAACGTTGTCAGCATTCATTCCACGGGCTTTTAACACCATAGTCAGGTATTCTTTTCCCGTAAGCCTGCTAATGAAATAGGGCGAAGTAGGTAAATAGCCTATGCTGTCTTTTAAGGGTTTGAACGGACTAATAATAGTACCGTCATGCTCCTCTAAACCCGTCAAGCATTTAAAGAGCGTAGTCTTTCCCGCACCGTTTTTCCCAACGATTCCGGTGATTTTGTCTGGAGCGAGTTCAAAATTGACATCATTCAAGACTTGAAGCTTGTTGAACGACTTTGAAAGGTGTTTGCATTCAATCATGAAGCAGCGGGGTTAGTTTTTTGATTCCGTCTAAGAAGAACTTTGGAAGTACAGCAATGAATAAGGGGGGGAACCAAAGACACAAGCCTAACAGCATTGACTGCGAGACGTTAATTTCATAAGGATAGGCAGCGTATTTTGCCAAAACTAAAGTAACGAGGAACAGGGTGCACATCAAATGTACAATTGTTGCTACCAGCCCAAAATCAGGAAATAATAAAACCGAAGTAATGGTGAATGGCAAAAGCAGTATTTGCGCTTGTAGAACTGTGTTTTTTAGTTTGTGCAGGAGAAACTGTTTGGGCGATTTCGAATGCATCCAAATGTATTCAGGCACTTCTGGTTTGTAGCCAAACGACATAGACACAAGGGCAACGATAGCGATGGAAGCAATTGCCAATCCGCCGTTTTCTTCTTTCCAACCTAATAGAAGAACAAGCATTGCAAAAGGAAAAACAATCCAGGTTTTTCGAAATCCCACGATGTATTCAAACGGGTTTTTGGCGAAGGGAGTAGGAATGCCTTTTCTGGTTTTATTTGAAACGACCATAAAGGCTGATAAAACAGTTGCCAAATAGAGGCATGCCGCAGGAAGCCAATCACTTGAAGCAATCAGGAAAAGGAGAAAAGGCAGGGCGAAGAGATGCTGTTCAATCAACCTGATTGGACGTAAACTTTTGGTTTGAAAGATGCCTTCTAGAAATTGAATGCGAATTTCATTGCTGCTTTTCATTACAACTGAAATACCGATTAAAGCAATGTACCACTCAGCGTATTCTAATTGTGACTTGGCGTAAAACGCACTTGAAATGAATAGGGCGCAAGCTAAAATAGCACCCAGCCACGGATGAATGCCTTGGTCTCTAAAGAACCGACTAGCACGGGTGACTTGAAGTTTAAAATAGTAGTTCATCATTTTGCCAGCAACTGATCAGTGAATTAAACAAAAATGAAGCACTTTTTCTTCGTCTTTGTTACCAGTGGTCAAACGCATTGTAGGAGTGGAGCTAAAATCATACAAAGACAAAGGCCACCACTCGTTAGTGATGACCTCAAAATCCCTAAGATCGAATTCAGATTACCTTAAGCTAATCATAAATTCTGTTTCAGTTGAGAACCTCCAGACTGAGAAAAGAA
>JBLIGQ010000074.1:0-6279 GCA_047636995.1 Flavobacteriales bacterium
CAACTTCCCAGCCACATCCACTTAAAGAAACGCAAGTGCCGTTAACCAAAGCAATTCCCAACGGCATACTGCAGAGGCCGAAATCAATTCCAGCTAAATCCAAACAATCTTCTTCTGTGCATGAGGCATTACATTCATCAAAAGAGGGGAAAGAGTAGGGTGAATAGTCAATGCCGCCAACTTCCCAGCCACAGCCAGAGAGGGTAATGCATTCTCCTTCTACTAGGGCAACTCCCATGACCATATCACACTCACCAAAATCAATATTGACAAGGTCGAAGCAATCAATGCTAACTCCACATTCGCCAAAGGTGAATTCTGTGACACCACCAGACGTCTCCGCAATACACGGATTGGAATAGGTTACGCCATCGCAACCACAAACGGGATTGATTTCAGTAGAGCAAATTGCATTTGGGTCAATAAGAGAAGGGTCGATGCAATCATCTTGGCTGAAACCGAAGGTGCAAACTGCTAAGAATAGGATGGAGAGAAGGTATCGCATGGTGTTTGATTTGGTATACTACTAAGATGCGGAAAAACGACTAAAAGTTGCATAGAAAAGTGATTGGATTCTTTATGGCTTGTTTTAGGATTCAGTTATATTTGAAAAAATTTCACACCATGGGATATCAAGTAATGCAAGAAACCATCAATAAAGCGTGGGACGATCGATCATTGTTGCAAAGTACACCTGTTCAAGATTTGATTCGAAATGCAATTGAAGAAATTGATAAAGGACGGTTGCGTGTTGCAGAACCTGATGGTGATGGCTGGAAAGTAAATGAGTGGGTGAAAAAGGCCGTTGTGCTCTATTTCCCCATTCAATCTATGGAAACCATTGAGGTAGGACCGTTTGAATTTCATGACAAGATGGAACTCAAAACGGGTTATGCTGAATTGGGTGTTCGTGTTGTTCCTCATGCCATTGCTCGTTATGGAGCTTATTTAGCAAGAGGGGTGATCATGATGCCGAGCTACGTTAACATTGGCGCTTTTGTAGATAGCGGCACCATGGTTGATACGTGGGCCACTGTTGGGTCTTGCGCTCAGATTGGCAAGAATGTACACTTGAGTGGTGGTGTAGGAATTGGAGGTGTACTTGAGCCCTTGCAGGCTGCTCCTGTAATCATAGAAGACGGTGCTTTTATTGGTTCAAGAAGCATTGTGGTAGAAGGTGTTCGCGTGCGTAAAGAGGCTGTTCTTGGGGCGAACGTAGTCCTCACAATGTCAACGAAAATCATTGATGTTACCGGTCCTGAGCCCATTGAGATGAAGGGCGAAGTTCCTGAGCGCGCCGTTGTCATCCCTGGCAGCTACACCAAGAAATTTCCAGCAGGTGAATACAACGTGAACTGTGCTCTGATCATTGGAAAGCGAAAGGCCAGTACAGATTTGAAAACGTCGTTAAATGATGCGCTTCGAGAACACAATGTGGCCGTTTAATCTGCTATTCCAGAAAAAGTTATTCCGCTCAAACGGTGCATGTCGTATGAGCTTGTGATGAGGTCATCATGATTGAATTTTGAGAAATCATTGTGTCCGCATGCACGAGAAGCTACCTTCATTAGGTCTGTTGAAGCGCTGAAAAAATTGGCCAACTGTTTAGCAGACTGGTCAATGATGATGCGTGATCTGAGGCTTTCTTTTTGCGTTGCAATTCCAACAGGACAGTTATTTGTGTGACAAGCGCGCATTCCTAAACACCCAATGGCTTGAAGTGCTGAGTTTGATACAGCAATGGCATCTGCACCGAGCATCATTGCTTTCACGAAATCGTCAGCCACACGCAAGCCTCCTGTGATTACCAAAGTAACGTCTTTGCGATCTAATTTGTCTAGATGCTTTCTTGCCCGTGCCAAAGCAGGGATGGTTGGAACATTGATGTTGTTTCTTAGGATGGTTGGTGCAGCACCTGTTCCGCCGCCTCTTCCGTCCAGAATTAAGTAATCTACTCCTACTTCCAAAGCAAAGTCGATGTCTTTTTCAATGTGACTAGCCGCAATTTTAAATCCAACTGGAATGCCTCCCGTTTCTTTTCTAACCTGTTCTGCAATCTCTCTGAAGTCAGCAGCTGAATGAAGATTTGGGAAAGTGGCCGGACTGATCGCATTTTCTCCTTCATTGATTCCTCGTACTGCCGCAATGTCAGCCGTTACTTTATTCCCTGGTAGGTGTCCTCCGGTGCCTGTTTTTGCACCTTGTCCGCCCTTGAAATGAAATGCTTGGGCTTTCTTTACTTTGTCCCAACTGAAACCGAAACGTGCTGAGGCTAGCTCATAAAAGTATTTTGAGTTGCTTGCTTGCTCTTCTGGAAGCATGCCGCCTTCTCCAGAACAAATGCCTGTTCCTGCAAGTTCAGCTCCTTTTGATAACGCCACTTTTGCTTCTTTTGAAAGCGCACCAAAACTCATGTCTGAAACGAAAAGTGGAATGTCCAATACCAATGGCTTCTTTGCATTCGGACCAATGATGGTTTTCGTTGCCACTTCAACTTCGTCTAATAATGGCTTTTTCCAAAGTTGAGCTGGAAGGAATTGGATGTCTTCCCACTTTGGCAATTCATTTCTATCTACGCCCATGGCTGCAGTAAAACCATGGTGCCCAATGTTCTTTAATCCGTTTTTCGCTAGTTCAGTAATCTGTCCAGTGTAAGGTTCTGTGGCTTCCGGATGAGTATCAGCATACTGTCCTAAGTAACTGTCGCGATTGAACGGTTGAGGGAATTCCTTGACGTATTCATTGATCTCTGCCTCGTCTACCACAACCATTCCATCAATTACTTCTGAGGCAAATTTATGCAAGGCCTCTGAATTGTTGTATTCACTCACTCCCGTGTCAACACGATAATCCCAGCCATGTAATCCACAGATGAGGTTGTGACCGCTGATGTGTCCGTCTGACATAAGCGCCCCTCTGTGCAAGCATCTTCCATACATAACGGAAATGAGCTCGTCGAACTTCACGACCACAAGATCAAGTCCGTTAACGAGGGCATGTGCCGGCACCTTGTTTTCAAGATCAGCAACTGGTAAGAGTGAATGGGGCTTCGTCATAATAGAAATGTATGTAGCACAAGTTCGTTAACACCCTTGGGAATTTTATCACGAAAGGGAATCAATTGAAAAACACATGGTGTAAATACCTTCCTGGCATTAAGGTGAACGCACCCGCAATGAGAATGGCGCCTACATAGAGCAAAATCATTTTTCGTTTGTGCGCTTTAATGTTTCCTTTTCGCGCAGCTATAATTGCCGAAGGAACGGTCCAAATGGTGAGGAAAGAAAAGAGGTGGATCCAACCGAAGTGATTCAAGAATGTTCCTCCAACGCGCGCTTCCATAAACAAGGTCAAAATAGCTGTGATCATCATGCAAATCATGTAAGCCCAACCAATTCCTCTGTGGAGTTTGGTGCCTTTTTTCATGATGAATTGAATCAAACCCAAAAGAACAGCTGGCAGCACAGTTGCAAGATGCGCGAACATCATTATCGTATATCCGTCTGTCATCAGAAATTAGAGTTCGCCATGCTTTGCACGCATGTGACCGTTGTAAAATTGAAACAAGGCAATAAAGAGGAAGGTTAAAGGAATGAGCCCGATCAAGAAGCTGATGAGGTTGATAATCAAACCAAAATTATTTGAACGATCCATCACACCGTAGAGGTAGTTGAAAATGAACGGCTGAACAATTAGTAATGCGATTCTGGAGGCCGCAAAGCCAATCATCATTCCCCAGCCTTTTTGTTGCGTCTTTGATTGAGCAATAATGCAAATAACAAGAATCCCGATCCATACGAATCCAGATATGACGGAAGGTATGTAGCTAATAAAGTCGTTCATGTTCAAAATTAATTTGATTCGGAAGGTACTAAATTAAAGGAAGTATGGACTCTACTTTAACGAATCTACCCAGTTCGAAATCATCTTTAGTCCATCTGGAGTCATGACTGATTCTGGGTGAAATTGAACACCGTGAATAGGGAGTGATTCATGTTGCATTGCCATGACCCAACCATGCTCACTTTCTGCTGTTTGGATCAGTCCAATTCCAATGTTGTCTTTGCGGACACTCCAGGAATGGTAATGTCCCACCTTAAATGGAGATGCAATGCCTTCAAATAATACATCAGGTGCAATTTGCGTGCAGTCAGAATCTCTTCCGTGCCAAACGGTGTCGAGGTTCAATAATTCGCCTCCGAAATGCTGACACAAAGCCTGGTGCCCGAGGCACACTCCGAGGATTGGTTTGGTGGCAGCATACTTTTGGATTACTTCCATTAAGATCCCTGCTTCATCTGGAAGTCCGGGGCCAGGGCTGAGCACAATGGCATCATACGCTTCAATGGCTTCTACTTCAATTTCATTGTTGCGAAATACGTCAACTTCAACATCGAACTGCACCAAATAGTGCTGCAAATTGTAAGTGAAGGAATCATAATTATCGAGAAGTAGAACTTTCAAAGCACTAAATTTGTGGCAAATGTAAGTCAATGAAGAAGATCATCAATACTGAAAAGGCTCCTCAACCAATTGGTCCTTATAGTCAAGCAGTTCAATTTGGAAACATGCTATTTGTGAGCGGACAAATTGCTTTGAACCCGGTGACTGGTTTGCTGCAAATGGACTCACTAGAAGAAGAAACAAGGTTGGTGATGCAAAACTTGAAGGAAGTATTATCTGCAGCTGGATTTGGTTTCGAAGACATCATTAAGTCAAGTATCTTCTTATCAGATATGTCTTTGTTCAATGAGGTGAATGAAATCTATGCAACGGCCTTTGAGTCAGACTTTCCTGCGCGGGAAACAGTAGCAGTAATGGGATTGCCAAAAGGTGTGAACGTAGAAATATCTGTGGTTGCTGGTAAGACCTGAACAAAAAGGAATTAAATTGGTTACAACATAAAGTGAGACTGTATGTTTTTCAAAAAGGTATTGTATTATATCAATCCATTGAACCTCTTTAAAAGAGAAAAAGGAGCTGACACGAACTTGCGCTTGATGCATGGTGTCAATAAGATTTCATTCTTGGTTTTCACAGCTTGTGTGATCTATATGATTGTGCGTTATGCAACACGTTGAGTCTATTTTAGCCTTCTTCTGCTGTCTGAATAGAAATCGCTCCACACCAAACTTATTTCCCATCCACCTCTCCTTAAATTAGATTCAGAAAGGGTACTTACAGTAATATCGTAGCTCACAAAACACTGAATTTTTCGTTCAAACTCATATCCTATCATGGGGATAATGGCATCAGCGTTTCTGTAATAGATACCAGCTATGAAGGCGCTACTCGTTTGAGCAGTTGTGTAACGTGAATCTGAACCTACTCGGTATTTCCCTCTCAGACCAACCAAGCCTGTAAAGGCTCCTCCTTGTTTTGTTGCAGTAAGTGAATACACTATTTCCACAGGGCCATAATTTTTAATCCAGTTGAAATTGAATTGTTGTCTAAGGAGAGTAGGATCACTGGTGTCACTCAGGAATCCTTGGTCTTGAAAGTAATGCCACGCTGCATAACCAATGTCGTAGTATTGTTTCTTTCTGTGTTTCCAAAATAACCCTATCCCAGCATCAATTGAACTGCTTTGCTGGTTGGCGAAGTTTTCACCAGAACTGATTGAAGGATCGTGGCCAATCCCATTGAACTGTGAGTCCCATTTCAAGCCGTCAATTGCAATGCTGCGCTGTCTATAGCCAAGTGCCAGCCCGGTACTGAAGAAGTCTTTTGCTCCAACTTTCAAATTGTATGAAGCTGTTCCAATGGCCTCAAAGGTTCCTAATTTTGACGTTCCTGCTTTGCCTTGGTGAATGAATGCACCAACCCCCATAAAACCGCTCTTATTTTGAAGCAATTTTGCTTCACCCATAGCTGTGCTTGTTTTGAAAGCATCACCAATACTAGCCCATTGGCTTCGGTGTGAAAGCCCAGCACGGTAGTCTGTGTCAAAGCTACCTGTCATTGCGGGGTTCCCAAGCATGGGCATGTTCCAAGCTTGCGATAAGCTCAAATCTTGAGCAGAGGAAGACAAAGATGCCAAGGCACAGAGGGTTGCTATGTAATTCCTCAATTTCATCGAATCAAGGTTACATTTCCGTTCAATTCTTCTACTTCACCAGTGTTCAACCTCACTTGTAAATAATAAACATACACGCCTGACGGCATGCGTTGTCCATGGGCATTACCGTCCCAACCCGTTTCAATGGTTGTGGTGTTAAAGACCATTTTCCCCCATCGGTCATAAACACTGAAGTTAAGTGCTACAATTCCTTGACCACG
>JBLIGQ010000075.1:0-6257 GCA_047636995.1 Flavobacteriales bacterium
CGCATGCGCTTCCGAGTTGGATTGAACTTGTTCTTATGCTGATCTTGAAGAAGGTAATTCACCTTGAACATTCCGAACATAAAACCGTCATTGTCAGTAGCATCTCCTCGTTGCTGACCGGTTGCGGTAACTCTGTTTGACAAACCATCTTGAGCCAGTCCCAATGATGGATTCGAAAGGTAAGCAGCGATGTCCCCTTGCTCACCTCCAACATACAATGAGATGTCAGACGGATTGTAATACTCAGTACTTACATCATCAATGTAATCAGTAAAAGTGTAGCGATAAGAGAGCTCTAATCCAACAGACAACTGGTGGCCCACACGTTTAGAATAGGCAATTCCTATGGGAATACAGATTCCCCACCTTCCATATTCTTCAGCACCTTCAGGAAGACCTTGCCCCTCTGTTCTGAGTGGACGAAGATCAATCCACTGTCCGTCTACACTGCTCTGAGGGTTGTAATTGAACGCTCCAATCCCACCAAACAAATAGAAGCTTGAAGCCTTGAACTTCCATGGCTTCGCACCTCGGATGGTGTACACGTGTCCTTTTTTAAAGTTGATTGGAATCTCCCACTCCACCATTGCATCTAGCTCATAAATCTTAGATCTAAAGTTGAGGTTGCGGTTGTTTCTGAAAATCTCCTCCGTCAAATTATCATTTCCTGAAACTTGTCCGTAAGTAAATCCAAGTCTGAGATAGACCTTTTTGTACATGGTATACTTGTACCCAACAGAGGCAGCTAGCTTGGTAAGGCTGATTTCTAAATCTTGGAGATCATTTGTTCCGATGTCATCTTTCCCTCCCAGATCACCCAGAAAATTGGATGCACCAACACCGACTGTAATTTGATGACGATTCTTTTTCCAATTGTTCTTATCGAAGAACTGGCCAGAAACGGTCATTGACAGTAACAAAGCTAAGATGGTGAATATGTTAATTTTAGATATCAAGACCCTCAAAAATAAAGAAATTAATAGCGCATTCTACAATAATTGTGAAACTCCCTTTTGATGCATGAACTCCCACGCCACCATTCCAGTGCAAACAGCTACATTCAGGGAGTGTTTCGTTCCAAATTGAGGGATTTCTAGGCAAATATCTGCCAAGGCACACACATCATCTCGCACTCCTTTAACTTCATTGCCCACTACAATGACCCATTTATCTTGATCAGTTTTCCAGTCTTGCAACAAAGTACGTTCCTCCATTTGCTCAACAACGGCAATTTTCCACCCTTTTGATTTGTACTCTTCTAACAAATCGATGAGTTCATGGGCATACCTCCAATTGACGGTTTTATCTGCTCCAAGCGCTGTTTTTTGAATGTCTCTGTGCGGGGGTTGCGCCGAGATACCACCCAGGAGAACTTCCCGAATTCGAAAGGCATCAGAGGTTCGAAACACCGATCCCACATTGTTACCAGAACGAATGTTATCTAGGGCAATGACTAAGTCTACCTTCGGCACTTGCGTATATGTTTCAGGCGATATTCGCCCCATTTCAGTCACCTTTAGTTTTTTATTCATGCCGCAAAGAAAGCAGAACCCCTGACCTTTTGCAAGATCAGGGGTTCAATTTCAAAATGAATACGTGATTACTTTATTTCCAAGTAGAAAGGCATACGTGCCTGAATGGTTTCTCCGCTGTTAATCATCTTCTTCACTTGATTCAAATGCTCAAGTGTTACAGGACCAACGCCCATTTCTTGGAGAAAAACTTCTGCTTTAACCTGACCCGTTAATTCTTCCATAAGTTTCTGGAAAGGATCTTCGATTTCCGGCAATGATTTCACTCGGTAGTCAGTCAATTCTGCCAGTTCAGCGGCTTTATCAATCGCATCACTCAAAGAGCCCATACCATCTACCAAACCGATCTCTTTTGCATGAACTCCGGTCCACACACGTCCTTGTGCAATGCTATCAACCTCATTCACTTCCATCCCTCTTCCTTCGGCCACTAGGCCAATGAAATCATAATAAATATCTGAAACTTGCTCGTTGATCGCTTCAAATTCAACCTCATCCAGCGCACGGGTAGTTGTTAAAACCCCGGGGTGTTCATTTGTATGAACGCGGTCAAAGGTAATTCCCAATTTCTCATTGAACATACGTTCCGCGTTTGGGATCATTCCAAAGACGCCAATTGAGCCTGTAATGGTAGTAGGCGTAGCGTAGATATAATCAGCACCAGCAGAGATATAATATCCACCTGAGGCTGCCAAATCACCCATTGAAACCACAAGCGGTTTGCCGGCTTCTTTGATTAATTGCGTCTCTCTCCAAATTACATCACTAGCCAAAGCACTACCACCCGGTGAGTTTACACGCAGCACAACTGCTTTTACTTTATCATCTTTTCTGGCTTCGCGAAGCGCCTTAGCAATGCGGGTAGAACCGATGGTTTGATCATCTCCTTCTCCAGATTCAATGGCTCCCACGGCATAGATCACTGCTACTTTATCAGCCCCCATTACGAAAGGCTTATCAGAAGACACTTTCGCTTTAGCGTACTTATCTAATTGAACGAAGCGCAATTTTTTCTTATTCACATCAGACTTTTTCTCTTCAGTCTCATCATCTGAGTCAGCATCAGCTTCAACGCCTACTTTCGCTTCAAGCAATGCAATCACTTCGTCGCGGTATTTCTTCGCATCAACCAACTTATAGTCAACGGCATCATCAGCACTTCTGATGGCTAGGTTATCTGCAATTTCATTCAGTTCAGCTACAGAGACCGAACGTGACGCTGAGATATCACTCAGCATTTCGCCCCAAATTTCTCCTAATAAGACCTCCATTTGTTCCCTATTACTAGCAGACATCTTATCATACATAAAAGGCTCTACAGCACTTTTGTATTTGTTATCTGGCCCACGAACGATGGTTACATCAACGCCTAATCTGTCTAGCATTCCTTTGAAGAATGAGAGCTCAGTATACAATCCTGAGAACTGCAAATCTCCCGTAGGATAGAGGTAGACCTCATCAGCAGCAGAAGCGATGAAATACGTTGCTTGTGAATAGCCTTCTGAAAACGCTACGATCCATTTCTCTGAAGCTTGAAATTCAACCAGTGCATCACGAATCTCCTGCAGTGTTGAAGGTGAAGCAGAAATTCCTGCGAGGTCTAGAAAGATCCCTTCGATTCGCTCATCAGTACTGGCGCGTTCTATGTTTGCCAAGATATCATTCAATCCCAATCGTTTCTTCGGTTCAAAGGTGGCGAAGTCAATGTCAAATTCTTTATCGTTCCCACGTTCAATGATGGGATCATCAAATGTAATGTGCAAAACGGTAGAGTCAAATACCTTCGTTTCATCTCCTTCACCACTTACTGCCAATGATCCTATTATGCCAAAAAAGATGAGCATTAGAATTAATGATAGTACAATGTATGCGAGGATGCTTGCTAAAAATGAGGCTCCAAATATTTTTCCGAATGATACTTTCATAGTCGATTAATTTCAAATTCAAAGATACGTCCAACTTCAATGAGAACGCTTCGAACTTTACGTTAACGGAAAATGTCAATGGACGAGCGGAAAACCTTTTTCTTCGAACTATCTTTGTTCCCTTCATGGCAAAAGTACACCTTGGAATTGGCGGTAATTTAGGACGAAGAGACCTGTTTCTTTCCCACACAATTCAGTGGGTCAATCTTCTGGTTGGCCAAGTTTTAAAAGAAAGCTCTATTTACGAGACTGCGGCTTGGGGAATGGAGAATGCTCCTGACTTCCTGAACCAGGTGATAGAAGTAGATACAGACCATTCGCCAATGGAGGTTTTAAAACAGTGTAACTCTATTGAAAGGTTGATGGGAAGAAAGCGATTTCCCGGAAAGGGATACGCTTCGCGCACAGCAGACATAGACATCTTACATTATGAGGGGTGTGAGATGAACAGTGAACAGCTTGTTCTTCCGCATCCAGGGATAGCCATGCGAAAGTTTGTGTTGATTCCTTTCAACGAAATAGCGGGAGGACTAACTTTGCCGGGACGAACAGCATCAATTCATGCGCTACTAGAGCGCTCAGAAGACACCACAGAAGTCAGAAAATGGGACTCCCTTACAGCTATATAAGTATTGAAGGCAACATTGGAGCGGGTAAAACCTCTCTAGCACAGAAGTTGGCTGAAAAGCACGATGCCAAATTGGTGCTAGAGGAATTTGCTGAAAATCCTTTTTTGGAACACTTTTACAAAGCACCAGAGCGCTATGCTTTTCCTGTGGAACTTTCTTTTTTGGCGGAACGCTTCGCCCAATTAAAAGATGAGTTACAGAACCGGAATCTTTTTCAAAGTGTGGTTGTCTCTGATTATTTCATTTCGAAGTCCTACATCTTCGCAAAAGCAAACCTAGATGCTGATGAATTTGAGTTATTCATGCAGTTATTCAAAATTGTAGAAGCAAACTTGCCCAAGCCAGACTTGCTCGCATACCTCTATCTTCCCATTGAAAAGCTTCAAAGCAATATCCAAAAGCGCGGGCGTGCCTATGAGCAGGAGATCAAGGATAGCTATTTGAAAAACATTGAGAAGAGTTATTTCACCTTCATGCGTCAACACAAGAAATTACGCGTTGTGATTATAGATACGTCAGACATGGATTTCGTGAACAATGAAGCTGATTTCTTGCGCATGGAAGAATTACTGAGTGCACCCTACAAGCCGGGCATGCACCGCGTAAAAGCATAATATGTTTGCAGGAACAGACCGATGGCTGTCTGTCTGAAACACCACACCGCCCGCTAAAATCAAAGGCACAAAAAAAGGGTAGACCTACCTCTACCCTTCCCACGGATTTCCTCCGTAAATTTTATGTTGTTGAGCGTTACTTCAACAATTCAGCCATTTTCGAACCAATCTGTGCTGGCGAATCTACCACGTGAATTCCGCACTCACGCATAATCTTTTTCTTCGCTTGTGCTGATTCTTCAGCTCCAGAGACAATTGCTCCAGCGTGTCCCATTGTTCTTCCAACAGGTGCTGTTTCACCGGCAATGAATCCAACGATTGGCTTTGTAGAGTGCTCTTGGATCCAACGCGCAGCTTTCACTTCAAGGTCTCCGCCAATCTCACCAATCATAATGATTCCATCTGTGTCATCATCTTCCATGAAAAGCTGAATGGCATCTAAAGTTGTTGTGCCAATAATAGGGTCTCCACCAATACCGATGGCTGTTGACTGTCCCAATCCTGCTTTCGTAATTTGATCTACCGCTTCGTAGGTTAATGTTCCTGATTTTGAAACGATTCCTACTCTACCTGGGTTAAAGATGAATCCTGGCATGATCCCAATTTTCGCTTCTCCAGCAGTAATGATTCCTGGGCAGTTAGGGCCAATCAAAGTACAGTCTCTTTGGTCTATATAGGCCTTCACCTTCACCATGTCATTTACAGGAATACCTTCTGTAATGGTCACGATTACTTTGATTCCAGCATCAGCCGCTTCAAGAATGGCATCAGCAGCAAAAGCGGGTGGCACAAAGATGATTGAAACATCAGCTCCTGTAGCCTTCACAGCATCTTCTACTGTGTTAAAAACAGGCTTTCCAAGGTGCTCTTGTCCGCCTTTCCCTGGTGTTACACCTCCAACAACGCTCGTTCCGTATTCAATCATTTGACCAGCGTGGAAAGTACCTTCACTCCCAGTGAATCCCTGTACGATGACCTTAGAATCTTTATTTACAAGTATGCTCATTGTTTCGTTCTTCTTGAGTTTACGTCCGCGAAAATAATGCAAGTTGAAGGCATATGAAAGCGGAATGAAGAAGAATGCAAAAAAACTGTTTTGAATCGGTCTATTTTCCATTTTCAGACCTCAACCAGCTACACGCTCAAATCTTCAAAGCATGCGTTCAAAACACAAGCCTAATCAGGTGATGTTAACTCATCGAATGGATAGAAATTCCATCCTGAAAACAGGAACTTGTGTGCACTACAAAATATACAATATGCCATGTCCCAAATGGTGAACGTCGAATAATCAGCAATTCATTGTATACTTAAAATGTATGTCCGTTTAAATGTAGAACGTAAATCAGTTTCGTTGTGAGTTCCCAACTTTGTAGTAAACAATTGATTATGACAGCGAAAGACTTTTTCAAAAACTTCCCAGATGAAGCAGCCTGTATAGCGCATTTGCGAAAGGAACGTGAAGAACATGGGCTTACTTGTAGAAAGTGTTGCTCCAAGAGAATGAGCTGGATCAGCACGATAGATCGTTGGGAATGCATGGATTGTAAAGCGAAA
>JBLIGQ010000076.1:0-6045 GCA_047636995.1 Flavobacteriales bacterium
CTTTTCCTAACCGCTTAAATAGTTGGACTGGCTTGAATGGCTTTACACATTAGCGTAACATGGGTTGATAGAGAAAATTTCACCCAGCTACTGAACTAATAGTTTTAGCAATTAGCGCCCTGCTGTGACTTCAACCTACATCACCCCCCCCTATTCCCGCTGCTTAACACCCATTGATTGATTCCATGTGAATGATGTGCTTTCCTGACGCCTCTTTAAAAATGACAGCCAACAGAAGGAGCAGCTGTTTTGGTTTGGGGTTGATTTTCCTTTTTACCGCGCTTACTTTAGGATTATTTCAAGCCCCTTCCCTGTGCAAAGCTCTGAATCAAACCAACACCCCCGACAACAACTTTATAGTCGTACCGAAGAACTTTGCGAATGCGTATTATGTTTGAAGTACTCGTTTTGAGAAAAGTGCTAACGATGCCTAAAACAGCACATATTGACACTGGCTTTTCAGACAATAAGATCCTAAGCAGCATGATGCCTTTTGACTAACCTATCTCTTTCTTTTGAGCATTCTTAATGCTTGCTATGAAAACGGTCAATGCTATTTAGGGATGCTCAGAAACTCAAGGCTCTAGATTCGGAACTCGAGACCCCTTACGCCCAATCCTTCCTGCCAATTCTCCTCCTCCGTTAATCAGCTTTCTGATGCCGTCAAAACAGAGTACAAGAGCCAAAAGGCAGGTCATTCCCCAAATCACCAACAGGTTGGCTTGGAACGTTGGAATCTGCATCCCGAAGAAATTCTTCGTCGGCGCATAAAAGTGCGACTTAAAGAATCCTTTGTGCTTTGGTGGTAGATAAATAAGGTCTTCCTTTTGCACCAATTCATCATTGTACGTGACAATGCGTTTGACATCATTCCGATTGGTTACGAATTCTTCCAAACGGTCATTGTGGTGGTCGTTGTTGAGCAGTTTCAGCGAATCTCTACCTTCCATTGTGCTGCTAAGACGGGTGTGTTTTCCGTCCTGGGCACGAGATACTTGCTTATAGTTCGCCTTGTAATACTCAAACAGTTTATTCACAGCTTCCTCTGTTGAGTCTAACAAAGCAGGTGTCACTGTTGCAAGCTTCAGCGCGTCAATGTGCTTGAACTTGAATCCCTTTACATCAAGCAACTGCTTTTCCAATTCATTGCGAAGGATAGCCAAATTTGTTTCTACGCTTCCTTCGCGGTCATTGGTAACAAGCATTTTTCGCGTATCATCAACGATGTTTCGCATTTCCTTCGACCAGAAATCACGTTTCCATGCGTACTGACTGATCTTTGAATCTAGGTCGAAAAAATCTTTATCGTAAGCGTTGTTCTTATACTGATAAACCATCAGCGCTTCATACCCCCAACGTGACGACATGATGTTTCCAATCCATGGAACGCTTGATTGCGAGGCAAAGGCTGGATAAAGCTTATCGAATTTCACAATCACTCCACTGAACAGAAGTTGAGGAATGATTAAGATAGGAATGATGATGTAAATAACCTTGGCAGAGTTGAAACTCGCAGAGATATTCAATCCGAGGATATTCGCGAAGCAAGAGATGCTAAAGAGCACCATCCAAAACGGCATCCACATTCCTTGGATGCCCAGAACGGTGTTTCCTACCAACACGAATGAGAGCGTTTGCACCGCTGAAATTAAGAACATGACACTGATTTTCGAAAACAAATAACTGCCTTTCGAAAGGTTCAAGAATTCTTCTCTTTTTAAAATTTTCTGATCTCGAATGATTTCTTCGGCGCTTACCGTGAGCCCTAAAAAGAGGGAAACGATGACCGAAATGAAGATGTACTGGGGAATATTTTCGCTTTCGCGAAAAATGTACTCTACCTCTTGCCCTCGTTCTGCCTGGTAGAATTTCACGAAGAAACTCAGTAATAATGCCAAGGCAGGTGCTTCCAAAAAGTTGATGAGCATGTACTGCTTGTTGGCAATTTTACTCAGCACATCGCGCTTCCAGAATACTTTGAACTGACGCAATTTAGAAGGTATTTTGAAAGACGACTTCGGATTTTCCATCTCCTCAATAGGAGTTGAAATGTGATTCCCGAGGATGACGTTGTAGAAGTTATTCCACTCAGGAGGAGTGATTTTACGGTGATCTGTCAAATCTCCGTATTCGTCAACAACCTTTGATTCAATGATGTTAAAGAGCTGCTCCGGATTCACGTTTCCGCATCGAGCGCACTCACTTTCCGTCAAGTTCACATGGTTGACCAAGCGCTTGAAGTAAATAATGCTTTCTACTGGATTTCCATAATAAATCGGATATCCGCCCTGATCTAACAGGAATAATTTGTCGAACATTTTGAAGATGTCCGAAGAAGGTTGGTGGATCACAACAAAAATCAATTTCCCTCTTAAGGTCAATTCTTTCAATAGGTCCATGATGTTCTCAGAATCTCTACTTGAAAGACCTGAAGTTGGCTCATCAACGAACAATACGCTTGGCTCACGAATGAGCTCCAAAGCGATGTTCAAACGCTTGCGCTGTCCACCTGAAATGGTTTTTTCTAACGGCGAACCCACAATGAGTTCACGCGCTTCAAACAATCCAAGTTGGATCAATGTATTGATAACTAAGCCTGTAATCTCCTCATCTTCTTTGTTACCGAAACTAAGTTTGGCATTGTAAAAGAGGTTTTGAAAAACCGTGAGCTCTTCAATAAGCAAATCATCTTGTGCTACATAACCAATCACCCCTTCCAGCTCATCTGACTGCCGGTGGATGTCGATTCCATTGATCGTAACAGCTCCGTACGTGGGCGTCAAATTTCCATTGAGCACATTCAGAAGTGTAGATTTTCCCGAGCCACTTCCTCCCATGATTCCAATGAGGCTTCCACTGCTTTCTGAGATGTTCAGCTGGTGCAGTGCTTGCTTGTCATTTCGTTTGAAATAGTACGAAACATTTTCTGCTCTGAACTCGATGTCTGCGTGCGACGAATCATCCAAAAAGCGGTGCATCACATCACTGTAGTAAATAGAAGAAATCTTCGAACCGCGGATTGAGGCTCCTTGATTGAATACTGAACTTGAACCGGTTGACAGTACCTGTCCGTTAAGGAGAAGATCATCTGTACCGAAGTACCTAAGGAAGAACATGTTCTCCTTTTCGAGGCGGTAAAAAACCAATGCACCTTGAAGGCCGTCTAATTTTAATTGCTTGGCTTGTACCCCTTCTTTCTCAATATTTGCTGAGACGAAAAGGAAGTGTGGAAGGTCTGTAAAAGTTCCATCTTGATTCTTAACAAGTTCACGAATTCCTTGGTATGATACACGATCAACGTTGAACGTGTCAGCCACGGTTTCTACAAATTCCCACTCCTGCTCAGTTGTATCTTCGAATGCTTGAATGAACTCAATGAGGCGAATTAGAACAAAGTATTTTTCTTTTTGCGCAAGCTCCTCATTGATTCTTGTGCAGATACGCAACACCTTTACAGAACTCAATGAAACACGCTTTTTGTCTGTGGTTGCCTTTGACGAAGACCTGCGAGCAGAAAACTCAGCAATGTATTCCTCGTAGGTTCCCAAGTACTTGTTAACCAGCTCCTTGTTCAATTGATGACGCAAGAAGATAGCAACAATATCGCGTCCGCTCTTTCGCGTATCATCTTCACTCCCTCCTCGGGCGATGATCGCAAAGAGCTGCATTAAGGCACGTAATATACCTGCACTCATCTATTGGGTAGTAAGGGGGTTAATGAAAATCTTATTGTTTGAATCCAATTAAGAGCACAGCACAACCGCTGTCTTGTTTGTTCAAATCCAATTGCGCCTCGATGGTACAGTTCATTGAGTTTTCGACTACAAAATCCCAGTAGGGAGCGTTGCTAAATTCAGCATTGCTGAACAAGAGATTTCGTTCTTGATCGTAGAGGCGGAAGATAAGATTCCCATCATCTTCGCCACTGCAAGCAGCAATGCGATAGGTATTTCCTCCAAAGAGTGTTGTTTCGAATTCAGCTACTTGATCATTGTAAAGCAGCGCTCTGTAGAACTGACCATCAGAAATGTATTCTGTCAGATGTTCTTCGCACCCATCAACGATGATTTCACATTGGGCTTGGGTTGCAAATGCCATAGAGACAAAAGCGAATAGGATGAAGATATGTTTGGTCATGGTTGTCATGTTATTGGGTGATCATCTGACGAATCTCATTCACTTGAGCGGTTATTTTAGCCAACTGCTCATCTGAGAGTTCAACTTTCGACTTGCTATTGAGGTAGGTCACACGCTGCGATGCATCTGGAATAGGCTTCACATAAGTGTATGAAATGTTCAGTCCTTCAAACTCATCTGCCAAAGCTGCCATTTTTGATGCGAGTTCAAGTGTAGCTGCTTCTTCACTTTTCTTTAGCAAATTCACAATGCTACGAACTGCAGTTCCTTGTTCACCAACTCTATTGCGAATAGACAGATTCGTTGTTGCTGCCTCCACAGAAAGGTGAAGTGCTTCAATCCATCCACCGGTCAGCACCAAGGCTGCTACATCTTCTTCATCGTTTTGCTTCAGGTATTGGTCAGCAGCTTTGAAGAGGTTTGCATTGAGTGTATAAAGAGAATCGCGGTTATCAATATTAGAAGCAAAGCGATCTATGATGCTTTGATCAATGTTGTTTCGAATGTTCAACTCCGTAGCCAACTCCTCTACCACTTTGAAGTAGTCCAGTTTAAGTTGTGCGTTGTTGTAATTCGATAAGTAAGCCAGGTCTGCACCATATACACCGAGGTTCAGTGCTTGGGAAGATTGACTTAAATAGTTCGTTTTCTTCTCTGCACTGTTTAGCAACTCTTCGTTGTAAGTTACTTCGCTTTTACTCAGAAGCACAGCTGTTTGCACTGGGGAGGGCAAAGAGAAAATCTCGCTATCTAGTTTAACAAGTTTGGAGGTAACAGCGTTTTCATTCGCTTCATCAACACTCACTACTTCTGTGATGTCTTCTGCGTCTGATGCTTTGGGCGCCTCTCCGCAACTTGCAAATAACAAGGCAAAGGCCGCTGTTGTAGCCAGTAAAGGGTGAATCGTACGTTTCATAGAGTGGGTGTGTAGTGTTTTCCCTTACTCTGATACGCTTACAGAGCTCGGAAGGTTACCAAAGTACCGAAAAAATTTGGCCCTACTGAAAATCAATGCTTTCTTCTCTGAAAGGTTGATTGTTCATAACACTACTGTCCTTCGTAACAGCCTTTTCTTCCTGGAAAACTTCTTGGAACACAATCAAGGTCTTGGAAGGGCGAAAACACGCTTACATTGTCCGCATCCCAAGAGGACGAAGCATTTGATGCCAAGTGAAAATCTCCCCCTCCTGAATTCACAAATGGTGGATTCAATCCATTCACCATTCCGTTGTACCGCGGTCCATCAGCTACACTCGCCTCGGAATCAACACCACAGAATTGAAACTCATAGGTTTGAAAGTCTTCGTCTTGGATGTCTACAACGAATTCAGAAAACTCATTCAACGTGGCGTTGTTACCGTACATGATGCAATTGTAAAACCACGAATCATTCAAGGTTCGAATTTGCAAATTGTTTTGTGCATCTAGGTAATAATTGTTGAGGAAAAAGGCCGGTGTTTGGCGCGTTCCATCAGACCAATAATTGGCGAAGGTGCAATACTCGAATTGGTAGCGCCCGCCATAAGAAAAAGCTCCACATGACTGTCCGCAATCAGCGAAGAGGTTATTGAAACCCGAAATGTTAGCGCCTTGTCCAAGCAACCCGTAAATCCCCATGTTCTCAATGACCGTGTTGGTAATGGTCAATGCATCTGCATTCGGATTGGCTAACGTATCAACTTGAACTCCAATGTTTCCATTCTTAATAATAGCATGATTAATGGTTGATCCTTCGTTCTCAAACAACCAAATGCCACCTCGGGCTACCGTTGCTTCCTGTACTCCCAAATCTGACTCAAACTCAAACGTCAACTCTATCCCCCACTGTCCGGGTAAATCTTGGTACTCAGGATCAAGTCGGTCTCCACAGAACACCACTTCATTGCCACAAACACCATTCACATTCAA
>JBLIGQ010000077.1:0-5855 GCA_047636995.1 Flavobacteriales bacterium
GTTTCTGGAGGCGGCGAAAAGGCCAGCTATCAAATGGAACTGGACGTTCGAAATCCAAATCCGCCAGCTACAGTGCGCTACACAGCAGCGCTTGAAGCAGGAGAATCATGGGAAGAAGTATATGACTTACCTGGGATGGAAGGAACGAATGAAATCATTCTAGAGGCTTCTACCCTTCGCCCTATAAACCTAGGCGAACGCTTGAACTACCTCATTGGCTATCCGCATGGATGCGCTGAACAGACTACCTCAAGAGCCTTTCCACAATTGTATCTTGAAGATGTGGTTGAGCTGAATGAGCAACAAAAGACACGCATTCATTACAATGTGCAAGAGGCGATTAACAAGCTTCGTTCATTCCAAAAATCAAACGGCGGATTCAGTTACTGGCAAAACCAATCGAATCCGAACGACTATGTATCAAGTTACATCGCTCATTTCCTGATTGAAGCAAAAGAGAAAGGCTATACCGTGCCTGAGTCTATGATCAAGGAACTTGTTCGCTATCAAAGAGAAATTGCTAGAAACTGGAGAAATCCGAGGGCATCTAAAGACCGTTACTATGGTTATGACATGCTTCAAGCTTATCGCTTGTATACAATGGCACTTGCTGGCAGTCCAGACATTGGCGCCATGAACAGACTGCGTGAACAAGGTGATTTGAATCTAAATGCGAAATGGAGATTGGCTGCATCTTACTATTTGATTGGTCAAACTGAAGCAGGAGAAGCACTTGTAAAAGAGGCAGAGTACAAGCCTACCGAGCATGAAGGAGGCTATTATTACTACGGATCATACCAACGTGACTTGGCAATGATTGCTGAAGCACTTGTTCGAAATGGTGAATTAAAAAAGGCCACTGAACTAGTTGACCAATTGGCGAAGAACCTCAATGCGCGCAGGTGGATGAGTACACAAGAAACTGCTTACTCACTCATTGCCATTGGAAAATACCTCCAAAAGGAGAAAGGGAAATCGTTCACGTTTAGTTACAGTCATAACAGACAGCCGCAGAAGAAGGTTGAGAGTGACCGTTCAATTGTGAAAGTTGATCTTACTCCAAATCAGTTGAGTGGCAACAAATTCGCCTTCACCAACACCGGTGAGCGAACTGTATTTGTTCAGATTACGACTATTGGTCAGCCCATTGAAGACAAACTGCCCGCTGCCCAAGAGGGAATCAATATGCAGACCGCCTATTTGTCTAGAGAAGGAAAAACAATTGATGTTTCGCGCTTGGCGCAAGGAACAGACATTATTGCAAAAGTGACAATTCGAAATGCCACTTGGAGGCGAGGTTTGAACGATGTGGCACTTACGCACGTTTTCCCTTCTGGTTGGGAAATACTCAACGACAGAATGCTTACAGCTGGCGCAGAAAATTACTACTCTTCACAATTTGACTACCAAGATGTAAGAGATGACAGAGTACTTACATACTTCAACTTGCGTTACAATGAAACAAAAACCTTTTACGTACGGTTGAATGCTGCATACCTCGGTAAATTCTACCTTCCTGCAACATCTGTGGAAGTCATGTATGATGGTACCATCAATGCGCGTGAATCAGGTCGCTGGATTGAGGTTGTACCGGAAGGTGTTTTGTAACTTGCGGGTGCAATTAAAATGAAATTATGAGTCAAGAAGTAAGAAACCTAGAGCCAAAAGCACTTTGGAATCATTTTGCAGATTTGAACGCTGTTCCTCGTCCGTCTAGAAAGGAAGAGCGCGTGATTCAATTTATGAAAGATTTCGGGAAGTCTTTAGGCCTCACCGTTGAGTCAGATAAAGTAGGAAACGTCTTAATTCGCAAACCAGCAACGCTTGGAATGGAAAAGAGAACGCATTTGGTTATGCAAAGCCACCTTGACATGGTGCACCAAAAGAACAATGCAACCAACTTTGATTTCGACAAAGAAGGCATCAAAATGCTTGTTGAGGATGACTGGGTTAAGGCTGATGGAACTACATTGGGGGCAGATAACGGAATTGGAGTAGCTTCAATTATGACGTTGCTCTCTTCAACAGACATTCCCCATCCTGCTATTGATGCGTTGTTTACCATTGATGAAGAAACAGGTATGACTGGAGCACTCGGACTAGAAGGCGGTTGGCTAGAAGGAAAGATCCTCTTGAACTTAGATACCGAAGATGATGACGAGTTAACCATTGGTTGTGCTGGTGGTGTAGACGTTACTGCAAGCGGAAGTTATGACGAAGAAGAAACGGCTTCTGGGATGTCAGGACACCGTTTGATCATTCGTGGGTTGTCTGGTGGGCATTCAGGAATGGACATTACCAAGGGGCTTGGGAACGCCAATAAGTTGATGAATCGTTTGCTGTTCAAAACCCATGAAACCCTCGGGCTTCGTGTTGCTTTAATTGATGGAGGCGGATTGCGCAACGCCATTCCACGCGAATCAAATGCTGTTATTGCTGTTCCTGAAACACAGCATCAAGCTTTTCATGCACACATGAAAAAAATGGAAGCAATCTTTAAAGAAGAACATGCTGCCACTGACCCTCACTTAGTTTTGATTGTTGAGGAAATGGACGCTCCTTCAAAAGTGATGCAAGAAGAATTTCAGGATACTTTAATAGCTGCAATTTACAGCGCACCCAATGGCATCTTCAGATTGAGCCCAGAAATTGAAGGATTGGTGCAAACATCCAACAACGTGGCGCGTGTGATTGTAAAAGAAGGTGAGGCAACCGTAATGTGTTTGGCCAGAAGTTCTTCTGAAACAGAAAAAGACGACCTCTCAAATACTTTGTCAGCAGTATTTAGCCTTGCTGGCATGACCTCAGCTCTTTCTGGCAACTATCCGGGATGGCAGCCGCAACCGTCATCTGACATTGTTTCAATGATGCGAGAGATTTACATTGAGCGTTTCAAAGAAGAGCCGCATGTATTAGCTTGTCACGCTGGATTGGAATGTGGGATCTTGGGAACAAACTATCCAGGAATGGACATGGTGAGTTTTGGTCCAAACATTCGTGGAGCGCACTCTCCTGATGAGAAGGTTCAAATATCATCTGTTCAGAAATACTGGGGATGGTTATTGGAAACGTTAACGCGCATTCCTGAAGCGAGCTAATTCTACCTAATTAAAAGATTAATCCTCCCTCAGCGCCGCTGAAGGGGGATTTTTTTTGTCCTGAAAACACATTGATAAGGTACCTAAGTAGAACGTTGTTGCTCGAACCTCTTTTGTTGTTCTCCAAATTATTTTATCCCTCGCCCCCGGTTATCTGACAGTTCATTCTGGAAGGAATGCACATTTCTGAAGATGCTTTTGTGATTTCCATGAGCATGCCTATTTATAGATGCACCCTTTTTTTGCATTGTGTTTTCATCAATTCATTAGGCATCACAATAGAATGTATAAGTAAGTTATATAAAACAAACTTTAAACATAAACTGTTCTTTATTAAACAGCTTATATGACCTTTAGACATATTCTCTTTCTATTAGCCATTTTATTCATGAACTTTCAACTAAATGCGCAGCATTCAGCCCGTGTTCAGGCCATTCAATTCATTCAACAAGGCGATAATCTAATGCGTTTAGCCAATATTGAAGAAGCTGAATTCTCCTATACCAATGCCATCCAAGCTGATATCTCATTTGCCGACGCCTATATGAAACGAGCGCTCCTGTTTCAAGTCTTAGGCAGGTACCAAGAAGCGATGAATGACTTCAATACGGCTATTTCATTGAATCCGTATTCAGAGTACATTTTTGATAAAAGGTCGAAACTAAAAATGCTCAAGAATGACTACAAAGGGGCATTGGACGACATCAACCAGGCCATCACCATCAATCCGTTCAATGAAGATTACATTAGCTACAGAATCGAAGACTACATCGCTTTGGGCAGGTATGACGATGCCCTGAAAGACAATATAGATTTGATTTCAACCTTTGGTGAAACAGATGCCAATTATGAGCAACAAGCCATTATTTACCTCTTACTGAATGACTATGCGAGCGGACTTGAAAGCATTGGACATGCCTTAGAACTAAATCCGTTCTCTCCAAAAGCCCATGACCTTTTGGGATTGGTCTACTTAAAGCAAAACAATCTTGAAGAAGCGCTAAGTTCATTTACCATGGCCATAGATTTAAATCCTTCATTTGGAATTGCATATTATAACAGAGCAATAACCCACAGAAGCCTTGGCCACCCTGAAGAAGCTTTAAAAGACTTGAATACTTCTTTAGACATCTGTACACAAGAGAGCAATGTGTATTTTATGCGAGGGCTTATTCGAAAAGAAATGGGTGACTTTCAGGGTGCAATCAAGGACTATGATTCGGCGCTTTCTTATGACTATGCATTTATTGATGCACGCTTCAATAAAGCCTTCACATTGAAATACCTTGGAGATTACAGCAATGCACTAGATGAAGCAAATGCCATCGTTCGGTTAGCACCAAATAGCCCAGAAAACTGGAACTTGAAAGGGAACATTGAACTCTTATACGGCCAGTTTGACGAAGCAATAGAATCTTTCTCTAGAGCATTAGATCAAGACAGAAACTTCTACGAAGCGCAATACAACAGAGGTTTAGCTTACCTGATGAGCTACAGACCAATTCAAGGATGTTCTGATTTGAGAAATGCCGTAAGTTATGGCTTTGAAGAAGGAGAAAAAGCATTCGAAAATTTTTGTGGGAACTAGAGCGCAGCCAATAAGCCTCATGAAGAAGTGTTTATTAACTATATTCTACTTCTATGCGCCAACTTTCATGCTGTTTTCGAATTCATTTGACCCTTGTTTTATCGGTCCTTGGAATAGTAACTTTTCAAGCTAACGCTTGCACCACTTTCGTCTTCAATGACGGAACCAACTTACTTTTTGGTCGAAACCTAGATTGGGTATCAGACAATGGCGTGATTGTGGTGAATAAACGCGGAGTAGAAAAAAGTGCGCTTGTGCTTCCTCCGCATCAGAGCGCAGAATGGGTTTCGAAATACGGATCTGTCACGTTCAATCAATTCGGAGCGGAGTTTCCTTTTGGTGGAATGAATGAAAAAGGTTTGGTGGTAGAAATTATGTTGGCACCTGCCTCCTATCCTACTCCTGATGAACGCACCGCATTAAATGAATTGCAATGGGTGCAGTACCAACTTGACAATGCTGCATGTATTGAAGACGTGCTTCAAAGCGATCAATTGATCCGCATTCAAAAAATCAATCAAAACCTCCACTTTTTTGGTTTGTGATGCTACAGTTGCTGCCGCGGTGATCGAATTTCTAAATGGCGAAATGATTGTGTATAAAGGAACAGATTTGCCTATCCCTGTGTTAGAAAATGATTCTTACGCCACCTCTATGGAAAACTACAATCGGCAGAAATCGTGCAGATATACAACTGCGGCGAAAGCCTTTGAGCAATTTGCTTCTACTCCAAAAGAAGATCAACTAGAATTTGCTTTTACCACTCTTGAAGAGGTAGCCCTAGATGCCTCCTGGTCCATTGTATATGACATAAAAAATGGTCAGATCTACTTTAACACAGCTTCAAATAGGGACATCAGCCTGTTCAATCTTTCTACTTTTGACTTTAGTTGCGCAACACCTAAGTTACTTTTCGATCTAGACAAAAGCAGATCAACTGACATTTCAACTCACTTCGTAGCGTTTGATTTTTCTATAAATCGTTCAAAAATGAATGATGGCATCCATACCAATGCCATTCGCCTTCCAAAGCTGTTCATTGAGGCGCTTGAGCAGTACCCATTGACCTGTAAATGTGAAGACTAGTAATTAAGATTGGTTTTAAATTGGAGTCTGTATTTAGGCTATTCGACATTCAATCTGTATTCATGGTGTCCCGAAAACGTTCT
>JBLIGQ010000078.1:0-5492 GCA_047636995.1 Flavobacteriales bacterium
GGCTTTCGAAAACATCTCTGTTACAGGTCTCATGGGAATGGCCACTTTTACGGACGATGAAAACCAAGTTCGAAAAGAATTTACCTCATTGAAAAACATGTTTGACCGTTTGAAAGCAGATCACTTTAAAGGCCTAGAATTCAACACCTTATCAATGGGCATGAGTGGAGATTACAAATTGGCCATTGAAGAAGGAAGCACGATGATACGTGTTGGAAGCAGTATTTTCGGTGCGCGCGAATACGCGTAAACCTACATTGGGTCTACATCTGGGATAATGCGAATGCTCCTCATTTCTTTGTCGGTCTGAAACTGCATTATCACCTCTTTCACAATCTTCTTGAACTTCGCGGGTGAATAATCGCGGTCAATTTTCATCAGAATATTCTGGTGGTAATAGTTATTAATTCTAGCAACATAAGGTGCTTCGGGACCAATCACTCGCTCACCAAAATGTTCTCTCAATTGCTTCGCCAAATCCTTGGCTGCATTGTGAAGGAAGCCCTCCCCTTTATGACGAAGGTTCAATTTAATCAATCTATAGTACGGAGGATAATGGTAGGCAAAGCGCTCAGTCAATTCTTGTTTGTACAAGCTGGCGAAATCATATTGCATGACCTTCTGAATCACCCAATGATCAGGGTTGTAGGTTTGAATGATCACCCGTCCGCGTTCATTTCTTCGTCCTGCCCTTCCTGCCACCTGCGTCATCAGTTGAAACGCTTTTTCAAATGCGCGAAAATCCGGGAAATTCAAGAGGGCATCTGCATTCAACACACTCACCAATTCTACGTTTTCGAAATCCAGTCCTTTAGTGACCATTTGTGTTCCCACGAGGATGTCTATTTCACCCGCATCGAAATCGCCAAGCAACTTCTGGTACGCGTGCTTCGAACGCGTCGTATCAAGGTCCATCCGCGCCACTTTAGCTTTGGGCAAGAACAGGGCTAAATCTTCTTCAATTTTTTCTGTGCCGAAACCAATTGAGCGGATATCGTTACTTCCGCATGCACCGCAAACTACTGGTGGACGAACAGAGTAACCACAATAATGGCAGTTGAGGTGGTGTTCACGTTTGTGGTATGTCAAACTTACATCACAGCGGGTGCATTGCGGCACCCAACCACACGTCTTGCACTGCCACAACGGCGCATATCCTCTGCGGTTTTGAAACAAGATAATTTGCTTGTTCCGTTTGAGCGTGTCTTCCATTGCTTCAAGGAGAAACGAAGTAAAATGCGACTTCATGGTGCGCTTCTTCATCTCCTTGGCTACATCAGCGCATTGGATCTCAGGCATAATGAGGTCACCAAAGCGGTGTTTCAATTCTACTAATCCGTACCTACCCTCTTCTGCATTGTAATAAGTCTCTACTGCTGGGGTGGCGCTTCCCATAAGCACCTTCGCTTTGTGAAGCATGGCCAAAACCACAGCAGAATCTCTTCCGTGGTAGCGCGGGGCGGGATCATGTTGCTTGTAACTTGTCTCATGTTCTTCATCAACGATGACCAATCCGAGTTTTCTGAACGGCAAGAAAATAGAAGAACGTGCCCCCATAACAATTTGGTAACCTTGGGCCTCAGGGTTCAGTGTTTTATTCCATGTTTCGGCGCGTTCCATCTGGTTGAACTTAGAATGGTACACACCTATCTGATCACCAAAATAGCGTTGCAGTCGTTGAATAAGCTGTGTAGTCAGCGCTATCTCTGGTAAGAGGTACAATACCTGTTCGCCCCTGGCGATGGTTTCTTTGATCAAACGAACAAAGACTTCTGTCTTTCCTGAGCCCGTTACTCCGTGAAGCAATACGACGTCCTTCGATTCGAAATTGGTTTTAATCTCCTCTAGTGCAGTATTTTGTGCTGGAGAAAGTTTCTTTTCCTCTGTTCTTTGTCCGTCATAGGATTCAATGCGATCTACATAACGCGCCTCTATTCGGAAGACCTCTTTTTCAATCAATTTTTTCGTCACAGAAGCCTCAACATTAACAAGCTTCTGCAGCTTTATTTTCTGCACACCTTGAGAATAGTCAGGGTCTTCACGGAGATAAGCCATGAGCAATTCACTTTGCTTGGGTGCTTTTCGTTCTAACTCCTCAAACGCCCGCTGCAGTTCATCTTCAGATCTGAGGCGGTCATGCAAAAAGACAAGCTCCTCAGTTTTGGGTCTGTAACGCTCCTTGAGTTCTTCAGCGGTGGTAACGAATCCTTTTTCGATGAGTTTCTTAATGATGGGCTGAACCGTTTTGATGCCCAAGATCTCTGCAACATCCTTTATTTCTAAGGTCTTTTGAATCTCAAGCGCTTCTAGTACAAGGAATTCTTTATCGCTCAAAACAGTCACATCTAAATCTTCGTGGTAGTCATTCAGAACCAATTTGGTTTCACTAGCGAGCTTTAAACTAGCAGGCAAAGCCATCCCTACCACTTCGCCCAAGGTGCATAGATAATAGCTGGCCATCCATTCCCAAAAGCGCATTTGCTTAACGGTAACAATAGGTAGATCGTCTAATAAAGAGTCTATGTACTTTGCCTCGTAGTTCTTAGGAGGATCAGTATGTACCTTATGCACAATAGCCGTGTAGAGCTTCGCCTTCCCGAGTTGCACAATCACTCTTTGCCCAAACACCACTTCGCCCTCTAACTCAAGCGGAACACGGTAAGTAAGCAGGTTTGGAATGGCAATTGGAATGACTACGTCTACAAAAGTTGCTAAGTCTGACATCAAAGCGAAATTAAGAATTCTAAGGGCGAAGTAGATCGAAAGGGAGGAAACATTCTGTTAATAGTAGCTTAAACCTTCAATAACGATTCGCTAACAGCGGTGTAGAGATTGAGTTGCAGTTTTGCAGAGTCAAATTATTCAAACAAATATAAAATGAAAACACTTCTACGCACATTCACACTTTTCATCGCGGTACTTTCGTTCAGCAACATCCAAGCGGCTGACATCGTAATTACAGATGACGGTTCTGGAACAGGAACTACAACATGGACGGCTGACAACAACTACATCTTAGACGGATTGGTATTTGTGAACAGCGGACAAGCATTAACAATAGAAGCAGGCACGGTTGTTAAAGGCATGGCTGGAACAGGAGCTGACGCATCAGCACTCGTTGTTGCGCGTGGAGGCCAACTCTTCGCCAACGGAACTGATATTGCACCAATTATTTTCACATTTGAAAACGATCCTTTAGATGGGTCTACACCATGGGACACACGCGGTCAATGGGGTGGACTAATCGTCCTTGGAGATGCTATTCTTAACTCAACGCCAGGTGAGTCACAAGTAGAAGGTATTCCTGATACAGAGGCACGCGGTCTTTATGGTGGTGAGAATGACAATGACAATTCAGGTTCTATTACATACATTTCAATTCGCCATGGCGGAACAGACATTGGAGCAGGTAACGAAATCAACGGACTTACCCTTGGAGGTGTAGGCGCTGAAACTGTTATTGAGCATGTTGAAGTTGTTTCAAATGCTGATGATGGAATTGAATTCTTCGGAGGAACTGTATCAATAAAGTGGGCTGTAGTTGCTTTTTGTGGTGATGACTCATTTGATTATGACGAAGGATGGAGAGGACGTGGCCAATTTTGGTTCACAGCTCAGGATTCTTCAAATGGAGAAGGTGACCGTGGTGGTGAGCATGACGGAGGAACCAACCCAGAAGATGGTGAGCCTTATGCACATCCTGTAATCTATAACGTTACTTATGTTGGACTTGGAATAGCAGCTGGAAAGCGTGCTTTAACCTTCCGTGACAACGCTGCTGGAGAATACCACAATGGTGTTTTCGTAAACTGGGGCAAAGGAATAGACGTTGAGAACTTAGCTTCAGGAGAAGACAGCTATGAGCGTTTGGCAGCTGGTGAACTTGCTTTCGCAGGAAACTGCTTTTACAACACAGCATCTGACGGTTTAGGCGCTACGGCATCTGACTTGTTCAAAATATCAATGGGATCTGGATGGGCATCTGATGCTGATTCTACTGCCGCATTAACAGCGTCAACTGATGCTTTGGTTGCTACTTTTACTGCAAACGGAAACGATGTAGGAAACCCAATGATTGAAACATTGATTGAAGAAGGTTCAAACGGACTAGTACCCGTACCTAGTGCAACACTTCCAACGGTAACACCTTCTTCTGATGATTGGTACACAAGCGCTACATATAAAGGAGCTTTTGATCCTACATCAAGTTGCTCATGGTTGACTGGATGGACTTTCCTTGATTCTCGTGGATTCATTGGTTGTACAAACAACATTGAAGAGGGTGTAATTGCTGATACAGCTTTGAACATTTTCCCAAATCCAACCTCAGGAAACATTACAGTAACATTGCCTGAAGCTGTTTCTAACGGACAGTTAAACATCTTAGACCTCACCGGTAGAGTAGTTGCTACACAACAGTTAGTGGCATTGCCTGCAGGAAGTTTTGTTCAATTGGACATGAACAACTTCGAAAACGGTATTTACTTGGTACAATTCAACCAAGGACAGGTAACCCGCGCTGCACGCGTAGTTTTACGCTAGTAGTCCTCTAAACAAATAACTTAAGGGTGCTCAATTCGTTGAGCACCCTTTTGCTTTTAACTTATCCTTCCCTTAACAGTGGGCTAACATCACAGTTCTAATTTTGCGGCAGTTTTTAGAGGAACTACCATGAAAAAAGTACTATTACTTAGTGTGTTAACACTTATTCTTACTTCCGCTTTTGCTCAAGGAATTATCCGAGGCAAAGTAACAGATGGCTCAAATGGTGATGAGCTGATTGGCGCAAGCGTTATCATTAATGGAACATTCAAAGGAGCGCAAGCAGACCTTGATGGAAACTTCAGCATTGAAAACCTAGAGCCAGGATCTTACACCATTACATGTAGCTTCATTACTTATGACAAGAACACTGTCACTGTTGAAGTACTTGATGGCGAAGTATCAGTTGCGAATTTCAATATGCTTCCTACTAGCTTCGAAATTGATGTTGCTGAGGTTATTGAAAAGCAAGACAAGAGAAAATCTGTTTTCATGGACAACGTGAAGAAGAAAGATCCAACGATGATGGATTACATCTCAAACCAGCAGATTAAGAAAACAGGAGAAACGGATGCGGCTGGCGCACTTTCAAAAGTACCGGGTGTATCTACCGTTGGAAACTATGTATTTGTTCGTGGATTGAGTGACCGATACATTAAAACCACTTTGAATGGTGCTGAGATTCCTTCATTAGATCCGAAGCGGAATTCTGTTCAGATGGACTTGTTCCCAACCAATTTGATTGACAACTTGGTAGTGGTAAAAACCTTGAATGCAGATCTTCCTGCAGATTATGCGGGTGCGTACATCAACGTAATCACACGTGACTTCCCAAATGAGTTTACTTTCAACTACTCTGGCTCTGTTGGTTTCAATACCAATAGCACATTTAACAATGACTTCCTTACAAGCCAGACAAGCTCAACTGATTGGCTCGGTTTCGACAATGG
>JBLIGQ010000079.1:0-5108 GCA_047636995.1 Flavobacteriales bacterium
GGATTGCTTGAAATTAGAGCATTCGGAACCTATGCCATCAAAGTGAATGACGGTGGGAAGTTCATCAAGGAGATTGTGGGTACAGACGGCAACTTTACCGTAGATGAGATTGATGGTCAGCTCCGAAGCATTGTGGTGACCCGTTTTACTGACGCCGTTGGAGAGGCCCGTATTCCTGTTGAAGGCTTTGCCGGAAATGTGAATGAATTGAGTGAATTCGCCCACACAGCGCTGCAACCTGAATTCAATGATTACGGAATTGAGTTGACTAAATTCTTGGTAGAAAATGTTTCGATGCCTGAAGAGGTGAAGAAGGAAATTTTCGAACTGAGCAGGCTAGAGCGCATTGACCTTGATAAGCTGATGAAAATGAAAGCAGCTAAAGCAATGGAGAAAGCTGCTGAGAATCCGGGAGGTGCCGCAGGCGCTGGAATGGGCATCGGAATGGGCTTTGTCATGGCGAATCAAGTTGGTGGAATGTTCAATCAGCAGACGCAAGGACAACAACCACCACAAGGTCAGAACGCAGGTGCACCAGGAGCAATGCCTCCACCGCTTCCAACAAGCGTGCAATACTTTGCTGGAATCAACGGACAACAAGCTGGGCCATTTGATCTTCAGATACTTCAGAAAAGGATCTCAACGGGGGAAATCACAGGAGATACATTGTTGTGGGCGAACGGAATGGCTGGCTGGGTTAAGGCCACAGAAATTCCTTCCGTGGCTGGACTCTTCGGGAACGTTCCTCCGCCATTACCAAACGCATAAAAACCCATGGCAGAAGTTGAAAAACTAGCTGAGGGAGCGCACAAAATCCATTGTTCCAATTGTGGTTCTGAGCTGAAGTACAAGCCAGGAACTGAAGTGTTAGACTGTCAATACTGCGGCACTCAAAATGAGATTTCGGCTTCAGATGTGGTCATTGAGGAGAAAGACCTCGATGAATACCTGCGCCTTGAAGCGGGGCGAAAGGGCAGTGATGCGGTTGAAACGTTAGAGTGCGGTTCCTGCGGCGCCATCAATCCGTTTGAGGAAACCAATGTAGGAAAAGCATGTATGTTTTGTGGCGGACACCTTCTGGCGAAAGATGCCGTCAAGATTGACCAAATAAAGCCACAAGCGCTCATTCCATTTCAAATTGAACACAGAAAAGCCATTCTACACTATTCCACGTGGCTTAAGAGCAGGTGGTTCGCCCCAAATGACCTCAAACACATGCAGAATTTGCCTGATAAAATTAGGGGAATTTACATGCCATATTGGACCTTTGATGCGCAAACAGAATCAGATTATTCAGGTCAGCGAGGAGTCAATAGGACAGAATATGAATCTTATTCTGTTGAAGTTAACGGTGAAACTCAAACCAAACAACGGTCAAAAACGGTCACAGATTGGTATTCAGCTTCTGGCCATGTGTCGCACTTCTTTGATGATGAACTGACCTTAGGGAACAACGCTGTGCCTGAATTAATTAGCATGAAATTACGTCCGTGGGACCTTTCATTGCTGGTTCCTTTCGATCATGATTTCCTGCGTGGATTCATTGTAGAAAGCTATTCCATTGGTTTGGAAGAAAGTTTCGGAACCGCCAAAGAACGCATTGAAACGCAAGTAAATAGGTTGGTGCGAAGTGACATAGGGGGTGATCAGCAGCGAATTCATTCTGTAGATACAGATTGGCACAACCTTACTTTTAAGCACATCTTGCTCCCCATGTATGTGAGTGCATATCAATTCAAAGGGAAAAGCTTTCGCTTCTTGATCAACGGACAAACAGGTGAGGTGCAGGGAGAGCGGCCATATAGTGTCTGGAAAATTGCTTCTCTTGTGATTTCAATTCTAGCCGTTATCGGATTGATCCTTTTCTTCGCGCAGCAGTGATAATTTATTATTTCCCTTTAATTAGGTGGCAATATTCCAATTTAGCATGCGTTATAACGGTCAGAACGCTCTCGTGTTGGGAAGGAAATCGTAATTTCGCGCCTTCTTTACGGTGAATGACCATGAAAACAACTGTCCGGCTATCTATCTCTTTTCTCCTTGCTTCGCTTGGCTGGGGATGCAACCTCATTAATCCAACTGAGACGCTTCCGTCATACATCATCATTGATGAGTTCAGTTTCACTACAAATTATAGCACCGAATTCAGCGATTCCGAAAAGATCACAGAAATGTGGGTTTTCGCCAACGATCAAGTGATTGGTTCTTATGACCTTCCGGCTGAAGTACCTATTCTGCTTGAGGGCATGACTGAAATAAAGATTTATGCAGGAATCAAAAGAGACGGAATCGCTAGTACCAGAGATATTTATCCTTTTTACCAAGTTCACATTCAAGACCTCAATCTGCAGCCAGCGTCACGTGATACCATTCGTCCTGAATACGTGTATGTAGAAAATGCCAATATTATCTCGGTTGATGATTTCGAAAATGCCAATGCCTTTATCATTGATAATTCGAGTGAAGGCTCTGTCATTCGCACCACTGACCCAGCAGTTGTATTCGAAGGAGATGGGTCAGTTCATTTGAAGTTGACAGAGGAAGAAAATCTGATTCGTGTAACGACCAATGAACAGCAGTTCGATTTGCCCAGCAATAGGTCAGCCTATTTGGAAATGAACTACCGCTGTGACAATAGCATGGCCATGGGCTTGTTTTCATCTGATGGCTTCAGTGAAGATAAAAATTATGTCATTATTCTTACTCCAACCGTTGATGAAGACGGGGAGCAATACTGGAATAAAATTTATGTGAACCTGATGGATGTGATCAGTCAAACAAGCAGTGCAAACTCTTACGAAGTATTTTTCGAGGCAAGTAGAGACATTGATAACGATAGCGAGATAAATGTGTACATAGACAACATTAAAATCGTCTACTTCCCATGAACAGGAATCTCCAGGTACTCAAATATTTAATTGCTGATTGGCTGAGTGCTTCTGTAGCCTGGGTTGTACTTTATATTTTCAGAAAAATAATCCTTGAATCCAAAAAGTACGGAATTGCAACCTTGGAGTTTGATGAGAAATTTTACTATGGTTTATTGCTAATACCTGTATTTTGGGTCACGCTCTACACCATGGCTGGGCAGTATAACTATACGTATCGAAGACATCGTTTAATGGAGTTAAGCCAGACGTTGTGGATTACAATTTTGGGGGTAATAGCGCTGTTCTTTGTACTTCTATTAGACGATAAAATAAATTCATACAGAGATTATTATCAATCGCTTCTTGTCTTATTTGCCTCTCATTTTATTTTTACTTTCATATTGAGATTAATCCTAACAACCCGAACTGTTAAGCGTTTTCACCGTGGTGAGATCGGGTTCAATACGCTCATAGTTGGGGGCAATGAAAGGGCATTAGCGATGTATGAAGAAATGATGGGACTGCGCAAATCACCCGGATTCAAGTTCCTTGGTTTTGTGCGTGTGAATGGCAAAGATAATTTATTGACGAAGTACATGCCTTGCCTAGGGAAGTACTCTTCTTTGCCAGAGTTGATTCACAAAAAGAACATTGAAGAAGTGATACTTGCTATAGAATCAAGTGACCACAAGGAAATAGGAAGCATTTTAAACCTCCTCGAAGGTGAGCCGGTAATTATTAAAATTATTCCAGACATCCACGATATCATGCGTGGCTCTGTGAAAATGACGAGCATCTTCGGTACTCCGCTGATTCAGGTCAACAAAGAGATTATGCCTGCATGGCAGTTCTCCCTCAAAAGACTGATGGACATTGTAGGGTCTGCAATTGCAGTTATCATATTACTCCCCGTTTACCTCGTGATCGGGATTTTAGTCAAAATGAGTTCTCCAGGTCCCGTCTTCTTTGTACAAGAGCGAATCGGGCTTGCTGGAAAGCCTTTCAAGATCATCAAATTTAGAACGATGTTCCAAGATGCTGAAAAGCATGGTCCGCAGCTCTCAAGCACATCAGACACGCGCATAACACCAATCGGTCGCATCCTTAGAAAAACTAGAATGGATGAGTTGCCGCAGTTCTTCAATGTTCTCAAAGGCGAAATGGCTTTGGTTGGTCCACGTCCTGAGCGCCAGTTCTACATCGATCAGATTGTTCAAAAAGCCCCGCACTACAAACACCTTCAAAAGGTTCGTCCGGGCATCACTTCTTGGGGACAAGTGAAATATGGCTACGCCGAAAACGTAGATCAGATGATCCAACGTCTGAAGTATGACCTCCTCTATATTGAGAACATGACCCTCGCCGTAGACTTTAAAATCCTCTTCTACACTGTTTTGATTGTGTTGAAAGGGAGTGGGAAGTGAGTTATGAGTTATGAGGAGTGAGTCTTGAGGAGTGAGTTATGAGTTATGAGTCTTGAGGAGTGAGTCTTGAGTCTTGAGGTTTTTGGAGCTACGGGCTCGGCTCGTCGGAGCTTAATCATCGAAACCAATTAAATAATCTCTTTTGTCCTCTACTCCACATTCGGTAAGAAATTCGTCATATTCCTGAAAGTAAGTTTTTTCTTTGTGCCGAATCTGCTGATTTTCTATGTAATTGTAGACACGTTCAATGCCTTGATGATTCACAGAAAATGCGCCATATCCATTTTGCCATCTAAACCTCTTGTTGCGTATTTTTTCTCGAATAAAATTGCTTGAGGTCCGCTTGACTTCTCTCACAAGTTCAGGCAATTGGTCATTTTGATTGAAGGACAAGAACAAGTGAATGTGGTCAGAAACGCCATTGACAATGAAACATCTATGTCCGCGTTTGCTTATAACACCAAAGATATATTTATTGAGCTCCGGTTGGAAGTTCGTAGGGATAAGCTCCTTTCGAAACCTCGTTCCAAAGACGACGTGGAAATAAATCTGAGTAAATGTTCTATTCGCCATTGAGCGAATGTAAGTCCAAATTTCGCCCGTGGAACAATGACTTTGCTGGCGTATAGCTCTGCTTTGTGGTAGTATAATGTGACACTGCTTCGCAGAGTCGTGAAGGGGGTATTATAATAAGACACTGCTTCGCTGAGTCGGGACTAGTAGTACAAAAGGACTCTGCGAAGCAGTGTCGCACTATACTAACAGAGGCTCACCGCATGGTGAGCCTCTGAGATGCCGTCACTGAGTGAGTCTC
>JBLIGQ010000080.1:0-5050 GCA_047636995.1 Flavobacteriales bacterium
GCTCCAGGGCCCAATTCGATGATGTAATCTGAGGCCTGAATGAGCGCTTCATTGTGCGAAATTGAAATCACGGTGTTCCCACGATCTCTCAATCGCTTAAGCAAAGTAATCACCTTGTTAGCATGCGTTTCATCTAAACCAGCGCAAGGTTCATCTAAAACCAAAGTTAATCCAATCAAAGGCTGTCCCAATTGATGCGCTAGTCTTATGCGCTGGTATTCTCCACCAGAAAGTGTACTTACTTTTCGGTCCAAAGAGAGGTAATTCAAGTTCAAATCGTTCCCTACTTCAACGGCTTCCAGCAAGCCTTTTCTGAATTGTTGGAATACCTTTTCGAGGTCAGATTGGTCTCTCTTCTTTGCGATCCATTCAGCAAATTTATGCAATCTGAACGCCAACACATCAGCTATACTTTTACTTTCAATAAGAACACTTAATGAGCTTTTATTCAGTCTTTTACCAAGACATGAATTGCAAGTTGATTCCGACATCAATGCTGTAATTCCGCTAATGTTTTTATTCTCTTTTCGCGCTAAATATTCTTCATTGATGTACGTCGAAATCCCCTTCCAATTACCTGCTATTTCTTCTGTTCCACTTCGGGTTTTCGTTGTAAACGACCATTGCACTTTGAACTGTTCTTCGGCTCCTTCGAACAGCAATTCAAGTTCATTTGCTGAGAGATCGTTCAATGGCTTCTCTAAGTCTACATTGCGGGCTTTAGCCAAGGCTTTCAATAGGGCGAAGAACCTACTGTCTGGCGCTCCATAATAAGCCAAGGTCTTTGAGTGACTAAAAGCTCCGTCCGATGCTGACAGATTCCAATCTGATGCCAATTTATAGCGGTCTGCAGCCAGCACTTCCCCCTTCCCACCGCATTCAGGACAAGCCCCAGCAGTGCTGGTAAAGTTGAACGAAGAAGCAGGAATCATTTTCCCTTCCAGCTCAGCTGAACGTGAAAATAGGAATCGCAGCTTTTCATACACCCCCAAAGATTTCGCCACCACTTCCCAAGAAGAATTGACGGTATTCTCTCGTGTAATTGCAATGGACGGTCTAATTCCCTTGGCCGAATCAAAATCAGAAGCATTCCCCGTTGGCACATAATGCCTTTGATAAGCTGACAATCCATTTACAAATCGCTCATTCGCAATGGCATGAAGGGTATCCATTACTAAAGACGTCTTTCCACTCCCCGATCTACCAATAACAGAAGTCAGTTTTCCCACCGGAAAAGAAACGTCAATGGATTTTAAATTGTGCGTTCTAACTCCCTTTATTTCAATTGCTTGAGTGCTGGTCTTTTCAAACGAGTTGCTCTTCGGCTGTGCCAGAATGTGTTGTGCAAATTGACTTTTCTCTGAAAGAAGTAAATCGGAATACAGACCGTCAAACAGTATTTCTCCCGAGAGGTCCAATTCTATCACCTTGTTCGCCCACGACATCAGCGTTGCATTGAAATCTATGCAAACAATGCTGTAACCCTTTTCCAAGAGCTTGTGGAGAGTGACTTTTAAGTAAGTCAAATCAGAAGCGTGCAAACCATTGGTCGGTTCGTCCAGCACAATGACGCCCGACTTCTTATCCATCAAACGTGCTGCTAGTTTCAAGCGTTGTGCTTCGCCCCCAGAAAGCGTTGAAGAAGACTGTCCGAGCACGAGGTACCCCAAGCCAACCGACTTCAGCATCTGCAAATGTTTGGCCATTGCGCTCTGTGCTCCAAAAAACACAAGGGCATCATCTGCGGTCAATGCATAGATATCAGCAATGCTCTTCCCGTTCAATTTAACTTTGAGAACCTCATCTTTAAAACGTTTCCCACTGCACGTTTCACAGGCAAACTCAACGTTTCCTAAATAACTCATGCCCAAGGAAACGACACCGGCACCCAAACAGGTTTCACACCTTCCTCCGCTTGTGTTGAATGAAAAATGGGTGCGTTTCAATGCGCTAGCTTTGGCTTCAGACGAAGCGGCGAACACATTCCTTAGTACTTCTGACAGTCCGGTATAGGTGGCCGGATTGCTTCGAGGTGTTTTCCCTATTGGTCCTCGTGAAATGTGATTGACCTCACCCTTGTATGCTTCAAGCTTATGATTCACGAATGAATGCTTCCCACTTCCGTTTAATCCGGTTACAACGGCTAGCGAACCCGGTTCCAATAAAGCGGCGCTTTCTGCTTGCTTCGCTTGAGCTGGAATGTTCCGGTTCAGCAAAAGGTCAAGAGTGGCAGAATTGGTCAATTCACTTTTAAGAAAAGAGGCAAAACTGCCGTTGAACAAGACTTCACCGCCATTAGAGCCTGCTTTAGGACCAATTTCAATGATCCAATCTGCGCTATGAATAAATGAAAGCGCGTGTTCAACAAGGATTACTGAATTGCCTTCAGCCACCAACTGTTGAAACTTATTGATGAGGACATGCTGAAATTTTGGATGCAGGCCAATGCCAGGCTCGTCAAATACGTACAAGACATTAGAGAGTCCAGAGCGCAATTGATTGATCAGTCTTACGCGTTGGATTTCACCTTGCGTTAAGAGAACCGCTTCAGTAGCTAGCGAATGATGTCCTAGCCCTAATCCTGATAACTCTTCCACCAAATTTAGAAGCTCATTGATCACCAAGCGCTCTTTCTTGCTCAAATCTATCTTGAGCAGTGCTTGTTGCAGCTTAATCAGAGATAATCCGGCATAAAAATCGATGGACTCCCCTTGCCATTTCACTTGCAACGCCTCGGCAGATAATCTTGTCCCCAAGCAGACAGAGCAGGTTGCTGCATCTACAAAACGCAGAATGTTTTTATTTCGGTCGCGCAATAGAATCTCAGACATGATAGGAATCATGCCGCGATAGAATCCCTTTTCTCTCGGCTTCGCTTTGATGCCCGTCCACTTCAGTCTTGACGTTTCACTGTGTTTTCCGAAGGGGATTTTGACGCGTTCGCTTCCATAAAGCACCACTTCAATTTGCGGCTGTGTAAGTTCATTCCATGGGATATCTACAGTGAATCCGTGCGCTTCACACACCTCATTCAACGCATCAACGGTCACTTGAGAATACATGGTGTATCCGTTCGGCTGCGTTGGAATTAGCGCTCCATCTCTCAGGCTTTTCGCCTCATCAGCAATGAGTTTTTCAATTGAAATGTATTCTTCCAATCCAATTCCTTGGCAATGGCTGCAGGCGCCCTCTTTGGTATTGAACGAAAAGAGGCTTCGCGTTAGCTTGGTTTCATTCAGATTGGAAACACCAAAACGGGCAAACAGCAAGCGCAGCAAATCATAGGTATCTGAAAGCGTCCCCAGCGTAGATTTGGAAGACGGATTGCCCGCATGCTGGCTTACGGTGACCACTGGAAACAGTCCTTCTACGGCGTCAGCCTTCACTTCCTTCTTCTTCCCCCCGTATTTCCGCGCATAGGCAGGAATGTTTTGCAGGAACTCTGTTTTGCCTGCATTTGCAATCACGTCGAACGCCAGCGAAGACTTTCCTGAACCCGAAACACCCGTGATCACAACCAACTGGTGATGCGGAATCGTCAGATCAATTCCCTTCAAATTATTCGCATGTGCATTTCGAACCGTCAACTGCATATTGCAAATGTACATCTCTATCTTTGCGCACCTATGAAAGTGAGTATCATCATGGCGGTAAAAGACACCGCTCCTTATTTGCACGCGTGTTTGGATTCTATTATTAACCAAACTTACCAAGATTGGGAGCTGATTGCCGTTAATGATCACTCTTCAGATGAGAGTCCGGAAATATTAGCAGAATACGCTGCTAAAGATCCTCGAATCAAAGTATTTCACAGCAAGCGCAACAAGCTCATTCCAGCTTTGAAAGAAGGTTATGTGCATTGTGAAGGTCCGCTCATGAACCGCATGGACAGCGATGACAAAATGCCTTCATACAAGCTAGAGGAGATGGTAACCGAGTGGATGAAGTTCGGGAAAGGAACTGTTGTAGCGGGAGGTACAGAGCATTTTGTAGATGAGGGCGAAGTGGGCGATGGCTTTAGGCGTTATGAGCGCTGGCTCAATGAGGTGGCCAACAGCAATAGCTATTACGATGAGATTTACAAGGAATGTGTGATCCCTTCGCATTGCTGGCTTTTGCACAAGGAAGACCTTGATGCGGTTGATGGCTTTGAACCAGAGGTGTATCCGGAAGACTATGATTTGTGTTTTCGTTTCTACAAAAACAACCTCAAGATTCAGGGGATGGCAAGGATTTTTCATTATTGGAGAGACCGGTCAGATCGAATCAGTCGCACGTGGGATGAGTACAAAGACAACCGTTATTTCGACATGAAATTGCGGTATTTCTATGAATTAGATCGGGATGAAAGTCGTCCGTTAGTGCTTTGGGGCGCTGGGCGAAATGGAAAAGACATGGCGAAGCTCTTGTTGAAGCGTGAATCTACTTTCCATTGGGTTTGCGACAATGAGCGAAAGATTGGACTTTCCATTTACGATGTGAAGATGCATTCCTTTCAAAGCATCACTTCGCTTGACAATCCGCAGATCATGATTGTGGTGAGCTCCCCAGACGGACAAATAGAGATCAAGCAGCATTTGAAAGATTGGAATAAGGAGGCAAGGAAGGATTTTTGGTTTTTCGCTTAGTTCTCATAACGGTGCGTGAAACGTGTGGCAATGAGGGCATCATGGGACGCTTTACCACGAAAAATTTTCATGGCTACATTCGGGATAAAGACACTTTGAGGTCAGACATAAACATGTAGTCAGACATGAATGGCTGACCCTACGGTGGATTACTTCCTATTTTGGGCGATAGATTATTATCTGCCATTTTGATGGTCATAATTAAAATGAATTATCGGTTCATCATTCAAATCACTCAGTTAGATTTTTTCAATCGCCAAAATTTAACAGCGCCAAAACACTTCCTTACGTCTACAAAGTTGATGTTAAGGACGTTGTTTTTGTGCCGAACTTCGCTTTGGGGAAAGGGCTAATCTTATTCCTATATAAAGGTAGAGTCCAAATTGAGAATTGTTGATGCCACAAGATGTGCCTCGCAAGGG
>JBLIGQ010000081.1:0-4821 GCA_047636995.1 Flavobacteriales bacterium
AAGAAGGAAACCCGAAAATCATCAATACAAATTCTCAATGGGCCCTCTACCCAAACGAATCAACTCTGGAACGCCTGATGTGCAATCCAAAACGGTAGAAGCTTCATTGTTTCCCATACCACCGTCAACAACCATGTCAACTTGGTCTTGGTACCTTTCATAGATCAATTCAGGGTCAGTGGTGTATTCTAATACTTCATCATCATCAAGCACCGAAGTAGCAATCATTGGATGTCCGAGTGCGCTTACCAAAGCTAAGGCAATGGCGTTGTCAGGAACACGAATACCAATGGTTTTCTTCTTGCTTTTAAAGATTTTCGGAACGTTATTATTGGCATTTAAGATGAAGGTGTAAGGGCCAGGAAGCGCGCGCTTCATCATCTTATAAATCGGGTTTTCCATGGGTTTGCAGAACTCTGAAAGGTGGCTCAGGTCTCTACAAATCAAAGAGAAATTGGCATTCTTCATTTCAATTCCTTTGATCTTCGCCACGCGTTCAACAGATTTCTGTCGCGTCAAATCACACCCAATGGCATAAACTGAATCAGTAGGGTAGATAATCACTCCACCATCTAGAACACACTCAATGACTTGGCGAATCTTTCGCTCATCAGGATTATCTGGGTAAATGCGTACGAGCATAGATCAAAGGATTAGAGGTAGGGCAATGGTTAATTTACCCAATTAATTTATGTGAAAAGGGGCGATGCATGCATCGCCCCCACTAATGTACATAGAAGGAGCCATGAAAACAGCACCCTTTCTTATTTCTGTACCTATGCCTTCAAAGACTTCTCGTGATCAGCAAGAAATTGTGCCAATCCGCTGTCAGTCAATGGGTGCTTTAACAATCCTACAATAGCGCTCAATGGGCCCGTCATGACATCAGCGCCAATCATTGCGCAATCCATAATGTGCATGGTGTGTCTAATTGAAGCTGCTAGTATCTGCGTTTCGTATCCGTAGTTGTCATAGATGATGCGAATCTTTTCGATCAATTCAACACCTGATGAACTGATGTCGTCTAAACGTCCAATAAATGGAGAAACATAAGTAGCTCCAGCTTTCGCTGCTAGCAATGCTTGTCCTGGAGAGAAGACCAACGTACAATTCGTGCGAATTCCTTTGTCTGAAAAGTAACGCAACGCTTTGATGCCGTCTTTGATCATCGGGATTTTCACCACAATGTTCTCATGCAATTGCGCCAACGCATTTCCTTCACGAACCATGCCTTCGAAGTCAGTTGAAATAACTTCAGCACTCACATCGCCATCAACAATGTTGCAAATTGCTACGTAGTGGTTCTTTACGTTCTCGTCGCCCGTAATTCCTTCTTTGGCCATCAATGAAGGATTGGTTGTTACACCGTCTAATACACCTAGATCCTGCGCTTCGCGAATTTGGTCAAGGTTTGCTGTGTCAATGAAGAATTTCATGTTCGTGGAATTTGCCGCAAAGTTAGGACAATGGAAGCGCATGCAGCACTTTTTCAATGCACGATGTTAACGCGTTTTGCACATTTGCGCCTGATTTCTTGAATGATAAAGATGCTTTAGCATTCATACTTTTACTTTCTCATTCCACTGATTTTTGCGTGAAATCCGGAGTCTTCTGTATCTTTGGTGTATCTGATACACTTATGAAGGGCATTTTCATTTTCTGTTTTCTTATCTACAGCTGCGGAATCTTCGCTCAGTCCAGCAATCCCGTTGGTGATGCCTTCTCTTCTCAAGACAACTGTTATGTTGTAACAAGCAATATCGATTGGCAATTGGGGGCTGTTTGGTTCAATGAACAGTTAAACCTAGCTGACCCTTTTGAAATTGAATTGATTCTTTCTTTTGGAAACGATGATGCTGGGGCTGATGGAATGGTTTTCGTCTTTCAGCAAGCAGGCGTAAATGCCCTCGGAAATGCTGGTGGTGGAATTGGTTTCGAAGGTTTCTCTCCTTCTTTAGGGATCGAATTAGATACCTTTAATAACAATGCTTTTTTCGACCTCCCGAGTGATCACATGGCTATCCTTCAGGATGGAAATTCGAACCATGCTAGTCCGTTAAACTTGGCTGGTCCAGTAAGCATGGCAGCTGACTTCTCTAATGTAGAGGACGGACAAGATCATACCTTCAAGGTTGTTTGGGATCCAACTATTCAAACTTTAGATGTGTTCTTTGATTGTGAACTGCGCCTGACCTATACAGCAGATATCGTGGAAACAATCTTCAATGGAAACGGAAACGTTTGGTGGGGATTCACAGGAGCCACAGGTGGGGAGTCTAACCTTCAAACGGCATGCATTTCTGAATTCGCACTGGGATTGCAATCTGAATACTTAAGTTGTCCCGGAGAAGAGGTTCAATTGGGCGTAGTGGGAGCCCCAGACGGAACCTACAATTGGACGCCAGCTACCTTTTTAGATGACCCAACGGCTGCTGATCCCATTTCAACGGCCACTGAGGATATAACGTATACGGTAACATTTACAGACCTTTGCGGAGACCTTACTGAGCTTCAGACTGTCATAGATGTTGTAACGCTTGAAGTTGAATTACCCGCACAGATTATAGCTTGCGAGGGAGAGGAAGTTGAAGTGGAAGCCATTGGGAATGGGGTTGACTACATCTGGTCCAATGGGGACGAAGGTAACATCATCACAGAAACGGAACCCGGACCACTAACAGTGACCTCCTCTATTGGCGAATGTGAGGTGTCAGCATCAACAGAATTGATTTTCAATCCATTACCCAATCCAATTAACCTCATAGGAGCCGAGTTTTGCGAAGGAGAATCGGCAGTTCTTGACGCCACTGACATCAATATTGCTTCGTACCAATGGAGCAATGATGCCGTTTCAGAGTCCATTGAAGTTACGGAAGGCGGAACGTATGAAGTGGTATTAACCACCAATGAGAACTGTTCCGAAGCTTTTGACGCGGAAGTGATTGTCAATGCCCAGCCAGATCCCGATTTACCAAGTTCTATAGATGCGTGCAACGGAGATGAGGTTGTTTTGACGTCAAATAGTGCTGACTCTTATGAGTGGTCAACAGGAAGTATTGAACAACAAATCACCGTTACGGAAGCGGGTAATTATGCGGTCACAGTAGTAACTAACGGGTGCGAAGGCTCTGATTTCGTTGACGTTAGTTTCGGTACGATTCCCATTTTTGATCTTTCTACGCCAGAATCACTTTGTCCTGACAGTGCTGAAGTGGTGCTCTTGCCAAGTGACGCATACGTCTGGAATTTAAATGGTGCCTCAGTAGCTGATAGCATTACATTCGATGTACCGGGCGTCTATGAGTTGACAGCAACAGATACATCCTCTTTTTGCACTGAGGGCATTGGTTTTGAAATTGAAGCACTTGAAAATCCTACCTTCGAATGGCCGTCAGATTTAATCATCTGTGATGGAGTTCCGCTGGACATTCAATTGGCAGTTAATCCGAATTATGAAGTGATTTGGGCTGATGGCACTGAAGGTGAACTGATTCAAATTTCTAGTCCAGGCGAGCTTTCAGTGACGGTCACTAACACATGTTCGAGTATTACAGATCAGCGTGATATCATTGAAGCACGATGCGATTGCAGGCTGTTTGTTCCGAATAGCTTCACTCCAAATCTCGACGGATTTAATGAACTTTTCACACCCTCCATAGACTGTGACGTGCAAGATTACTTGTTCGAAATTTACAACCGTTGGGGAGAGCTTGTTTTTGTAAGTATTTTGCAGGGCGAAGGTTGGAATGGGGCTGCGCCCGAAAAATCACATTACGTTATTGATGGCTTTTACACCTGGAAAGTAAGCTACCAAGTTGATCTAGTAGACGGTGTAGATGTGGTGAAAGAGGTGGGGCATGTCATTATCCTTCGTTAACTGATTGTCCCAATTCAGGGCAGATTGCAGGCCTTTTACCGTTTCGTTTTTGTTGAATATCACTTTGCCGATTATTGGCGCAATCCTTCCGTTGAAGTTAAAATCCTGACCATTGAACAAATGATCAAGGAGATGAGGCTATATATTTCTAAATTGACGTCGAATCAACTACACTTAAATAAATGAGATTTCTCGGAACCATCTTAGTCAATATGCTTGCTGTTCTTGTAGCAGCATGGATATTACCTAACGGAATCCAAATTGAGGATAACCTGACGGCCCTCATTGCCGCGCTTGTTATTGGGGTTTTGAATGGAATGCTAAAACCAATTTTGGTCGTCCTTACCATTCCATTCACCATTGTCACCTTCGGACTATTTCTCTTGGTCATCAACGCGGGAATGATCTTGCTTACAGATTATTTTGTTGACGGATTCGAAGTAACTTCTTTTTGGTATGCATTACTCTTCTCTTTGATTCTTTCGGTCTTAACAAGCATCGTGAACAAAGCGAAAAAGGACGGAAAAAAAGACCGCCAGCGCAGATAACCTTAACTTCGAAAAACCCACTAATTAGACGAACATGAACATTTGGGACAAACTTAAAGGCGAATTTATTGACATCATTGAGTGGCTAGACCCCACCAATGACACCATGGTCTATCGCTTTGAACGTTACAACAATGAGATTAAAAACGGAGCGAAGCTGACTGTTCGTGAATCGCAAATAGCGGTGTTCGTTGACCAAGGTCAAATTGCAGATGTTTTCACACCTGGGATGCACACCTTGAACACAGAGAACCTTCCAATCTTGGCAACGCTCAAGGGCTGGAAGTATGGCTTTGAAAGTCCATTCAAGTCAGAAATTTACTTCATCAACACGAAGAATTTCACTGACATGAAGTGGGGAACGAAGAACCCAATCATGCTCAACGATGACCGCTA
>JBLIGQ010000082.1:0-4742 GCA_047636995.1 Flavobacteriales bacterium
CTTTTCTACAGCAACAAAACTTCAGGTGAAATCATTTTCAAAACGGAGTTAGAAGATTTGAAAGACCGTTTCATGAACCGTCTACGCATCTTTCATATTCTCACAAGAGAGCCGAACGATATTGAATTGTTTACGGGCAGAATTGACGCTGAAAAGTGCGAAGGATTGTGCAATAATTTCCTTGATGTGACTGAGTGTGAGGCTTTTTTTATCTGCGGACCAGAACAAATGATTCACGCCGTAAAAGGGCAATTAATCAAAGATGGTGTGGCAGAATCTAAAGTGCATTTTGAGCTCTTTACTTCTCCTTTAGCCGGCGCTTTGAAAGAGGCAGTCAAGAAGGAAGTAAAAGTGGAAGACAAGGGCAAAGCTGCATCAGTTGAAATTGTTTTGGACGGAAACAGAATGGTATTCGACCTTGCTTATGACGGTGAAAACGTGTTGGATGCAGCATTGAAAAAAGGAGCTGATCTCCCGTTTGCATGCAAAGGTGGTGTTTGTTGCACGTGCAGAGCTTTGCTTGTTGAAGGCGAAGTGGACATGGATGTGAATTACAGCCTTGAGCCAGATGAAGTTGAGCGTGGCTTTATCTTGACGTGCCAGTCACATCCGCGTACAGAAAAGATTGTTGTTGATTTCGATCAGCAATAATTATTGAGCCATTTCAGACAGCTCTAACCAGCGCATTTCTTTTTCATCCAATTCAGGAATTACCGTTCCTAGTTCTTTGCTGACCTCAGTCATCCGGTCAACGGCAATAGTCGGGTCAATCAATTCGGCCTCTAAACTTTTCTTTCGTTCTTCCAGTTCAGCAATGCGCGTAGTGATCTGTTCCAACTCGTACTTGTCTTTGAATGACAGTTTTTTTGGTTGGGACGAAGAAACTACAGGTTCAGGTGCTTTTTCAGCCACAGGTGGAGCAGTTTGAAGCTTCCGTGCTTCCGCTTCTTCTTTGTCACGAAGGGTTCTGTAGTGGGAGTAGTTTCCAGGAATATCGCGAAGCTTTCCTTTCTCGCCGAAGAGCATGATGTGATCAACCAGCTTGTCCATGAAGTAACGGTCGTGACTTACAATCACCAAGCAGCCGGGGAAATCTTTCAAGTATTCTTCCAGCACTGAAAGGGTGAAAATGTCCAGGTCGTTGGTTGGCTCATCAAGAATCAGGAAGTTCGGATTCGACATCAAAATGGTGAGGAGATACAATCTTTTTCGTTCTCCACCACTCAGCTTTTCAACGTATTGAAAGTGCATGCTGCGCGGAAATAGGAAACGCTCAAGCAACTGAGCTGCGGTAATTTTCTGTCCGCCTTTCAACGGAATCACATCGGCAATTTCACGAATGACTTCGATGACCCTCAAGCCATCTTTGAAATTCATTCCAGATTGTGTGTAATATCCAAAAACAATGGTGTCACCCACAACTATTTTACCTGAATCAGGTTGTTCTGTGCCGGTGAGCATGTTGAGGAAGGTTGATTTTCCAGAGCCATTTGGCCCAACAATACCCATCTTTTCACCACGGAGAAAGTGGTAGTCAAATCCGTCAATTAAAGTCCGGTGCGCGAATGATTTCTTCAACTTATGCAGCTCAACAATCTTCCCGCCCATGCGGTGCGGATTGAGTTGGATAGACATGGTGTCATCTTCCAAGTTGACGTGGGCCGCCTTTTTAACATCAACAAATGCGTCTTGGCGGTATTTTGATTTCGTAGATCGCGCTTTTGGCTGCGTACGAATCCACTGCAATTCTTTCTTAAATAGGTTTTTGGCTTTGTCGCGGTTCACCATTGCTAGTTCTTCGCGCTCAGCTTTCTTCTCCAAGAAGTAAGAGAAATTCCCTTTGTAGCGGAACAATTCTCCTTCGTCAAGCTCAATGATTTCGTCACAAATAACTTCCAAGAAGTAACGGTCGTGAGTGACCATGAGGAGTGTCATATTACTCTTCACTAAATACTCCTCTAACCACTCAATCATCTCAAGATCAAGGTGGTTGGTAGGCTCATCAAGGAACAGGAGGTCTGGCTGACTAATGAGCACTTTCGCCAAGGCAACACGTCGTTTTTCACCCCCGCTCATGGTGGCTACGGTCAACGCGAGGTTGTGCAGGTTGAGCTTCCCCAGGATTTGTTTCGCATCAGCTTCATAATTCCAAGCTCCAGACTGATCCATGCGTTCGATGGCGGTTTGCATCAGATCTTGATCTACGTCTTCGCCTTTCATCAAAACTTCTTCGTAGAACTTAATGGCGCGTACCATTTCGTTATCTGCGTCGAAAAGATTTTCAAGAATAGAAAGATTCTCATCCAAGCCATGGTCTTGAGCGAGGTAGGCCATGCGCACATCGTTGTTAAAAACAACAGAACCATTATCAGGAGTGTCTTCGCCCGTGAGAATACGCAACAAGGTTGTTTTACCTGTCCCGTTTCGCGCCACCAGCGCCACTTTCTGGCCCTTGATAATGCCGAAGGTGAGTCCTTCAAAAATCATTCGGTCTCCGAAACGTTTCGAGAGGTTTTCTACTGAGAGGTAACTTGTTCCTTGCATTGCGCGAAGGTAATTAATCAGACTGCTAGTGTGACGTGTTTCGTGCTGAATTCGAACTAAGTTGCAAAAGAGCGGCTACATTGGAGTAAAGCACGATTGGAACGATGAGTGCGGGTAACAAATTGAAGGGAAAATGCAACATCGCCTCATTAGGTTGGTCAAATCCAAACGCTTGAATAGGACTTTCTATTGACAAAACTGCCCTTACCACCACATTCAAGAGCAAGATGAGCGATGCTAAATTCCATAGCATGAGGAGTTTTGGACTCATTTTCTTTTTGACAAAATAATAGTAGCTGACCAATGGAGCGGTGATTCCCATGATGATATCGAAATTCGTTCCCTCAAAAGTTAAATCGATGGGGAGGAGTTGATCCATGAAAAGCATCCAAAGCATAATTTCAACAGGGACTCGTACGATATGTAGCTGGGTCAATAGTTTAAGATCCAGGCCACTTAGGAACGCTCTTCCTTTTGGCACAACGATTAGTCCGATCAGAAGCAATAGGGAAGGTGCCAACATGAGCGCTTGTTTCGGCGGAAAGGAAGTAATGTCTAAATAGAAACCCTTCATGCCAAGCGCACTTTGCAGTCCTACCCATAAGAGGAGGACATACAGCACAATTTTATTTCGTCCTGAGCTGAGCCAGAACATCCAAGAGACCAGAAAAGCTGAGGTAAAGAGAAGAACTGCGCTCATAGTAAATGCGAAATTGGTTGCTTCGAAGTTAGTAGATTGTAGAATGAATTTAACTTAAGATAGAATTCCTCAAACGATCTTTCACCAAACTTGAGGTTGAATTTGTAATCTTGCATTCTGTCAACTGAAAATACATTTATGGAGTGGAATATCAAAACGTATGAAGCACTAACGAAGGATGAATTGTATGATTTACTTCAGCTTCGCATTGAGGTGTTTGTGATTGAGCAAGAATGTCCTTATCAAGATGCAGATGGGAAAGACAAGAATAGCATTCATGTGTGGACGAACAATGCAGAAGGTCAGCCCATCGCCTATTTGCGCATTGTAGCGCCAGGTGGGAGCTATGAGGAGCCTTCCATTGGTAGGGTGGTCACGAAAGAAACCAACCGAAAAGGCGGATTGGGCAGGGAACTGATGAACCAAGGTATTGCTGAATGTCTTGAAGTTTACCCTGACCAAACCATTCGTATTTCGGCCCAAGAATATTTGCTGGGTTTTTATACAAGTTTAGGATTCGAACAAGTGGGAGAGATGTACCTTGAAGACGATATTCCGCACCTTGAAATGATCCTTCTATAGGGGCAGACTGCTGTCAGCCCTTGAACGATAACAGCCCATTAGATACCCACTCCAGTTAGATAAATCCCATGACACCAGAAACCACCCGTCAACTTGAATCGCTCATCTCCAATCGCAAAGCAATGCTTGCTGAGCTTGCAACATGGAGTGAAGAAGCGCTAATGTTCAAACCTGAAAATGCTTGGAACGCGCTTCAAGTGGTAGACCACATTATCAATTCTGAAAAGGGAACGTTGGGTTACATGATGAAGAAGACTAAGGCGCCTGCAAGTGAGCTTCCTTCTCTGGAGGAAGCAAGCACAGTAGCTGCTGAAAAACTGAATGATGCACTGAAGTCAGATAGCAGATGGAAAGCTCCAGCTATTCTTCCTGACCCGTCAGATGAGCGCTCTCTTTCAGAGCACGCTGCCTATTGGGGAGGACTGCAACAAAAGATTCAACAATTTTCTGAAGCCTTGGATGTTTCTTACAAAGGGAAGCTGATTTTCAAGCACCCTTTTGCTGGTAGGATTGATCTGGGACAGACCGTTGCTTTTTTGGCTAACCACATCGAACACCACATGCATCAGATTTATCGGATTAAATCAGATTTACCCTCGTAATTTCCTTTTCAAATATCTTTAGCCCAAGCAAACCTATATTCGAAGAGCTTTCCGTCGGTTAAAAAAGGACAACAGCTTTTAGTCGTCTGGTTCTGCGATTGCATTTGATAAAGGGTATTTGATCTCTGTGATTCTGATGCTACTGACGTTTGATTCACTCCGAGAATCATTTTACTTACGCGGGCAAGATAATCCGATACCCCTGTAAAGTTCTGCTTGAATTGAAGTCCTGATTTCTATAAAGGAATAGATGCTTTCAATAGCTTCGCTCCGCTTGGAAGGCAGGCGGGGGCGGGCGGGTCCCTCGCGAAAGC